>NZ_JAXQNT010000004.1:0-637591 GCF_034427795.1 Janthinobacterium sp. GMG1 | reverse complement strand
ATTTGCAGCATTTCGTCAACCTTCTTTTTCCACCCTGCTTTACTCTGCATTTGCATGCGTCGTTCAGCGAGGGGGCGAATTATAGCCCCGCCCCGCCCACCCCGCAAGGGCTATTTTCCCGCCCTCGCCGCCCAGCAAGCATAGTCTTCACTTCAAGCGCCTTTTTGTGCAGCCTGTCGCAATCGGCTGGCGTAGTTCGTGGTCTTTAGGCACAGTGGCAACATCAGACTCTGACGCTACTCAACAAGGGGTTAAACTTGCCCGCTGCGTCGATTAACTCTTGTACTTGAAAGTGCCACCATGCTTCCGATTTCCAGCCTGCCCCAATTGTTGAAAACCATCCTTGCTTGGTTGCAACGGGCATTCGACGCGACGACGACCTGGGTCACCCAACTGTCCTGGTGGAAATTTTTCCTGTTCGCTGCACTGGCCCTGATCGCCGGTTCCATTTTGCAAGATGAGCTTTTCTCGTCCAGCCCGAACGAAGAAGTGGTCATCAAGTCGCATAAACGCAGCAGCAAGGGCTCGGGCGAGACCAATATCCTGATCGACGATACGGGCATCCATTTCAATCCCCGCAGCAGCAAGAACCGCCGTAGCAGCGCGGCCGATGCCGCCAGCGATCCGGCTGATGCCGCCGAGGCGGACGCACAGGCCAGTACCGTGCCGCCGGAACCACCCGAGCCACCTGCCGCCCCTGCCAAACCCAGCTACCCAGTAACGACGAATGCCTCGGGCGAAGAAGTCCACATCGAACTGCCGCCGCAAATCGGCGAAGAGTTGTCGAATGCCATCGAAGAAGCGGTCGATGATGCGGCAGAACAAAAAGTGTCGCGCTATCACCAGCAAGCCTCGACCTGGTTCAAGAGCTTTGTGTCCCTTCTGGTACTGGCCCTGTTCGCCATGAAAGCCCTGGTCGGCGGCAAGAAACGGGCGGAGGCGGAAACCGTCACGGCAAATGAAGCGGCCGAACGGGAATCCATGCAGCGCCAGCTCAGCGAAGCGAAGATGCAGATGATGCAGGCGCAAGTCGAGCCGCACTTCCTGTTCAACACGCTTGCCTCCGTCGAACACCTGATCCAGGTCGATCCGCCACGCGCGGCCAAGATGCAGCGCAGCCTGATCCAGTATTTGCGCGCCGTACTGCCGCAAATGCGCGACAACGCCCTGATTACCAACCTGGGCCGTGAAGCGGACATGGTGCAAGCGTATTTGAATCTGCTGAAAATGCGCATGGAAGAACGCCTGACCGTCGACTTCCAGATTCCCGACGGCCTGCGCAGCGCCGCCTTCCCGCCCATGATGCTGCAATCGATGGTGGAAAATGCCATCAAGCACGGCCTGGAAGTCAAACCGGAGGGAGGCACCCTGCGCATCGTGGCCGAAGTGGCGCACAGCAAGCTGCGCGTCACGGTGACCGATGATGGCCTCGGCTTTGGCGTGGTGCCCAGCGATGGCACGGGCCTCGGTTTGCCCACCATCCGTGAGCGCCTGAAGCTGCTGCATGGTGACGAGGGCAGCCTGACCATTACGCCAAATCAACCGTCCGGCGTGTGCGCCGTGATCGAAGTGCCATATCAATTGTCCAAATAAGACAGAGTAGTTGATAAAAACGCTAAATCATTGAATAATCAATCTTCGCCTGTTCACACTTGAGACCTATGCCTACCGCTATTATTGCCGACGACGAAAGACTGATGCGCGACCAGCTGCGCCTGCGCCTGGGCCAAGCCTGGCCTGAACTGGAAATCATCGGCGAAGCCAAGAATGGCGACGAAGCGATCGAACTGGTGGAGCAACTCAAGCCGGACTTTGCCTTCCTCGATATCCGCATGCCGGGCAAGACGGGCATGGAAGCGGCGCAAGTGATCGGTGGCAAGACGCATATCGTCTTCGTCACGGCCTACGATAGCCACGCCGTCGAAGCCTTCGAGCGGGGCGCCGTCGACTATGTGCTCAAGCCACCCGAGCATGAGCGCTTGCTGGTCACCGTGGAGCGCCTGAAAACGCATTTGAACAAGCCGGCCCTGGACGTCAACAGCAGCGTCACGGCCATGCTGTCGCAACTGGCGGAAAAAATCACGGCCAAGCCCACCTATTTGCAATGGATACAGGCCAGCATCGGCCAGGACTTGCGCATGATCCCCGTGGAAGAGATCCTGTTCTTCCGTTCCGACGAGAAATACACCTGCGTGCAGACGGCCAAGTATGAGGCGCTGATCCGCAAGCCCGTGCGCGACCTGGCAGAAGAGCTCGATCCTTCGCTGTTCTGGCAAATCCACCGCGCCACCCTGGTCAACGTGAATGCCATCGAAGGCGTGACGCGCGATATCCGCGGCCGCCACCTGGTGCTCATCAAGGGCAAGTCCGACAAGCTCGAAGTGAGCCGCAGTTTCTTGCACCTGTTCAAGCAAATGTAAGCCTCCCGCCGCCGCCCGGCCCAGGCCGGCGCGGCGCTTGCCCCTCTTCTTTCCCCTTCCTGCGCCACATCAAGCCACGCCATCCCAACAGGCATAGGCTACATCAAGTCCTGTCTTGCCTGCCTTCGTTCACGTTCGCAAGGAGAATCCCATGCCTGACCGAGGCAGTTCCACACTGCTGCGCATCCTGCCGCTCGGCATGGCGGCAGCGCTTTTGCTGTGCTTGTTTCCTCCGCTGAAAGCCCGCCGGCAACGGCAGGCGCGTGGCCAGGCCATCATCGACAGCGCCAGCGACGCCATCATCAGCATCGACAGCGGGCAAATCATCCTGCACGCGAACGCGGCGGCAGCCAGATTGTTCGACGACACGCCGGCCGGCATGCGCGGCATGCGCCTGGGCCACTACATCCTGCGCGATTTGCGTACCCTGGGCGGCCTGGGCACGCACGAGGGCGATCCGCCGTTTGGCGACATCGGCCAGGAACTGCGCCTGACGGGCCGGCGCGCCACCGACTACACCCTGACGGGCCGGCGCAGCGATGGCGTCATGTTCCCCCTCGAAGGCTCGCTTTCGGCCATGCAGGAAGACGGCCATAGCGTGTTTACCATCATCGTGCGCGACATCAGCGCGCGCCAGCAGATGCATGAACAACTGGCCCGCTCCTTTTCGCAACTGCGCGAATTGTCGAGCGCGCTGCAATCGATCCGCGAAGAAGAGCGCAAGCATATCGCGCGTGAACTGCATGATGATCTGGGGCAATTGCTGGCCACCTTGCGCGTCGACCTGACTCTGGTGCGCCAGCACACGGACACCACCGCGTCCCTGCAAGCGTTGTTGCACAACATGGATGGCTTGCTGGTGACGGCCATCACCTCATTGCGGCGCATCGCCAGCAACCTGCGTCCGCGCGCGCTCGATGAAGGGGGCTTGTATTTTGCGCTGCAAAAACTGCGCCACGACTTCCTGCTGCGCCGCGCCATCCATTTCGACTTGCTGGCCGACGAAGCCGACCTCGTGCTCGACGATGCGCGCAGCACGGCCATCTACCGCATCGTGCAGGAAGCGCTGACGAACATCGCGCGCCATGCCGAGGCCAGCCACATCACCATCGCCCTGCACCGCATCGATTCCTCGCTGGCCATCACCATCCAGGATGATGGTCGCGGGATTGCCGAGCACGATCTGGAAAAAGCCACGGCCCTGGGCTTGCTGGGCATGCGCGAGCGGGTGTGGGGCTTGAATGGCAGCATCCATATCGGCGCCGATAGCGAACTGGGCGGCACACGCATCGAAATCTCGCTGCCCATGCATGCGGAAGCGGCAGCAGCGGCGATGCAATAAAAAAGGCGCCCGCAGGCGCCTTCTACTTCGTCACATCGAATACTGCTTAGAACTTGTGTGCCAGACCGATCTGGTACGAGGTCAGCGACTTGACGCGCTCGCGGCCAGCGTAAGCGTACACGTCGGTACGCTTCGACAGGTGGTAGTCGTAACCAACGCCGAACTCCTTGATGGTGTCCTGATCCTTGAACTTGTTGTTGCTTTGCTCTTGCTTGCCATACGACACTTTGGCATCGCCGCCGCCAACCGTGTAGTTCAGGCCGATCAGGTAGGACTTGAATTCGCCAGTCGTGGCAACCTTGGTGTCGCCTTTCGAGTAGGCGGCCGTGATCTTGGCCGGGCCGAATTTATAGCCGCCACCGATGGACCACAGGTCCGGCTTGGCGGCCGTTGCCGTTGCTTGCACGGCTTTTTCGTAGCCGGCGTGCAAGCTGATCGGGCCGTTGTCGTAAGTTGCCAGGCCGATCACGCCTGCGTCAGCGCTGTTGACTTCGCTCAGCACGTATTGCAGGCTGCCCACGAAACCTTCAAAGCTTGGGCTGTTGTAGGTCACGGCATTGTTGACGCGCGACGAGCCGACGCCCGAACGCAGCAGGGTTTCATTGTTCTTGCCGACCACGCCGTAGGTGTTGAAGGGATCGACGCGGGCGATGGTGCCATCGACCAGGTTCTTGGTGCGGCCCAGGATGGCGGTACCAAACGCGCCTTTCAAGCCCACGTAAGCTTGACGGTCGAACAACACGCCTTTTTGCGCGCCGGTGTCAGCCAGGAATTCACTTTCCAGGTTGAAAATTGCGGACAGGCCGCCACCCAGATCTTCCGTACCCTTGAAACCGAGGCGCGACGCGTTGTTTTCGCGTTGTACCGTCGGCTGGCCAGTGGTCTTGGCAATACCGAGGTCAACCAGGCCATACACGGTGACGTTCGATTGTGCTTGTGCCGTAGCTGCTGCGAAGGTGCCGATGATCAATGCTGCCAGAGTAATTTTTTTCACTTGAGATTCTCTACATTAGGTTGGACAAGTTGAGCTGCTGCTGAGCTGCTTAGCTGCTGAACCGAATCATGCCAACGAAATACTTCAACAATATGACATCGACAAGATGTTGTTTTTTTGCACAACATCGTGTCAGATAAAAACAACAGGCGAAAAAAAACCGCCCAAGGGCGGTTTATCTTGCCGTGCCGGCCTTATTTCAGGCGGCAACTCAGCAGCCAGTAGTATTCCAGGCGCTTCATGCGGATTTCACGGGCAGAGTGGGCAAACTTCTTGCGCAGGTGGCTATCCGATGGGAAATTCTTCAGCACTTCATAGCGCTCGCCCGCGTCCGTCGTGCGGAACTGGTGCGTATTGCCTTCCAGGTCGGTGCGCGCGATAACAGTGCTGCTGCCGTCGACATAGGAATTGTCGATCAGCACCAGCATGATGTCCTTGCCCAGCTTGCTGCGCAATTGCTTCAGGTATTTATCCTGGTCTTCGCGCTTGACGTGCGACCACCAGAAACCTGCGAACACGGCCGTAAACTTGCCCAGCAGATCATCGGGCAAGTTGAATGCGTCGAGCTTGGCGAATGTGACGTTGTCGGGCAAGCCGCGGGCCTGGGCCAGCGCCAGCATTTCATCGTTGATATCGGTGGCCAGCACGGACTCGGCCGATTCGGCGACCACTTCCGTCCAGTAACCCGTGCCGCAAGCCAGTTCCAGCACGGTGTGGCCTTCCAGCACATCGGCGACCTTGTCGCGCAACACTTCCAGGTCTTCCTGGCGTTCTGGCTTGTCATAGACGCGCTCATACTGCTGCGCGATGGTGGCGTAATATTTGGCAAGCTGATCGGTAATCATTGTTTCTTCTCTTCTTAAATAATCTTGGCCAGGCAACTCGCCCGGCCGACTTCCTGCATTGTTATAGTTCGTAGTGCTCTTTATCGCCGCTCATGGCCTGCTCTATGAGCTTGCGGTTCAGGGTCGGTGTCAGCAACTCGATAAAGGTATAAATATAGCTGCGCAAATACGCGCCTTGCTTGACGGCCACACGCGACACATTCATGCCGAACAGGTGGCCGACAGGGATGGCGCGCAAGCCTTTGTCGCGCTCGGCATCGAAGGCCATACCCGCTATGATACCAATCCCCATGCCCAACTCGACATAAGTCTTGATCACGTCCGCATCGATGGCTTCGAGCAAGATGTCCGGTTTCAGTCCGCGCAGCACGAAAGCGTGGTCGATCTTGTTGCGTCCGGCGAACGCGCTGTCATAGGTAATCAGGGGGAAAGCGGCGATTTCTTCCAGGGTCACGGACTTCGACTTGAGCAGCGGATGGTCGACCGGCACCACCACCACGTGCTCCCATTGATAGCATGGCAAGGTGATCAAGCCATCGATGGCGGCGATCGATTCCGTGGCAATGGCCAGGTCGGCCTGGTCACGCTGCACCATCTCGGCGATCTGGCGCGGATTTCCTTGCAGCAAAGACAATCTGACCTTCGGGAACTTCAGCATGAAGGCTTGCACCACCTTGGGCAAGGTGTAGCGGGCCTGCGTGTGCGTGGTGGCAATGGTAAAGCTGCCGCTGTCCTGGGCCGCGAATTCCTTGCCGATGCGTTTCATGCTGTCGATTTCCTGCATGATCAGCTCGACGGATTCCAGCACCAGGCGGCCCGGCTCCGTCAAGCCGCGGATGCGCTTGCCGTGGCGCGTAAAAATATCCACGCCCAGCTCTTCCTCCAGCTCGATGATGGCTTTCGATACGCCCGGTTGCGACGTAAACAAGGCCTTGGCGGCGTCCGTCAGGTTGTAATTCTGCCGGACCGCTTCGCGCACGAAGCGCAGTTGATGGAGATTCATTGCTGGTTTGCCCTAGATTGCCGTGATTTGCCGAGTTTCCGCCCCACCCATGATTTTGCGTTCATGCATATACGCATATCGCATATAAGCAAATGCGTACTAAGTAGTTTGGATTAAACCTTAAGTTTATTACTATTGCGGGTACTTTGGGGGTGCAAGCATGACTTTGTCTTATATAGTCTCAGGATTTGCCGTAGGATTACTCGTAGGAATGACCGGCGTGGGCGGCGGATCGCTGATGACGCCGCTGTTAACCCTGCTGTTTGGCGTGCCGCCTTCCGTGGCGGTGGGCACCGACCTGGCCTTCGCCTCGATCACCAAGAGCGCCGGCACCCTGACGCACCGCCTGCGCGGCACCATCCGCTGGGATATCGTCAAGCGCCTGTGCATCGGCGCCCTGCCCGCCGCCGTCATCGCGACCCTGGCGCTGAAGTCGTTCGGCACCCTGTCCCCGGAAATCGGCCAGATCATCCGTTACTCCATCGCCGGCTCCGTGCTGCTGACCGTCGTGGCGCTGATTTTCAAGGGCCGCATGCTGGCCTGGATCAATGCACAC
This sequence comes from Janthinobacterium sp. GMG1, assembly GCF_034427795.1. Classification (NCBI taxonomy): domain Bacteria; kingdom Pseudomonadati; phylum Pseudomonadota; class Betaproteobacteria; order Burkholderiales; family Oxalobacteraceae; genus Janthinobacterium; species Janthinobacterium sp. GMG1. Next base: position 630,431 of record NZ_JAXQNT010000004.1, on the reverse strand, counting down.
CCTGAGAAACAATTACAAGGCAACAAGCTTGCCGCCGCAACCATTATTTCCGGCGCCGTGCTGGGCGTGCTGGTGACGGTCTCGTCAATCGGCGCCGGCGCCATCGGCGCAACCTTGCTGGTGATGCTGTATCCACGCATGAGCTCCGCCGAAGTGGCGGGCACCGATATCGCCTACGCCGTGCCCCTGACGGCCATCGCCGCCCTGGGCCACTGGTGGCTCGGTTCCATCCACTGGGAATTGCTGGCCTCGCTGCTGGTCGGCTCCCTGCCCGGCATCACCCTGGGTTCCTGGGTCGCCCGCTCCGTGCCGGAAAAGTTTTTAAGAGTCCTGCTGGCGATGACCTTGACCGGCGTGGCAGTGAAGCTAATCTATTAATGACCGAACAAGTGACAAGAGCAGTATCAAGAACATAATCCCAGGCAATCTTCCAGCACCCCGGCTTTTTTAGGAATTGATATGTACCATTACGATCAGTACGACCACCTCATCATCAAAGAACGCATCGCCCAGTACCGAGACCAGGTTGCGCGCCGTATCGCCAATGAACTGACGGAAGAGGAATTCATTCCGCTGCGCCTGCAAAACGGCCTGTACATGCAACGCCACGCCTACATGCTGCGTATCGCCGTGCCGTACGGCTTGCTGTCGTCGACGCAGATGCGCATGTTCGCGCACATCGCGCGCAAGTACGACCGCGGCTATGGCCACTTCACGACGCGCCAGAACATCCAGTTCAACTGGATTGAGCTGGAACAGACGCCCGATATCCTGACCGATCTGGCATCCGTGGAAATGCACGCGATCCAGACGTCCGGCAACTGTATCCGTAATACAACATCGGACCCGTTCGCCGGCGTCGCGGCCGATGAAATCATCGATCCGCGCCCGTACGCGGAAGTGTTGCGCCAGTGGAGCACCTTCCACCCCGAGTTCATCGCCCTGCCGCGTAAATTCAAGGTCGCCATCAATGGCGCCGAGGAAGACCGCGCCGCCATCGCCGTGCACGACATCGGCTTGACGGCCGTGCGCAACGCCGCTGGCGAAGTCGGCTTCAAGGTGATGGCGGGCGGCGGCATGGGCCGCACGCCGATCCTGGGCAGCGTCGTGCGCGACTTCTTGCCGTGGCAGCATTTGCTGACCTACATCCAGGCCATCATGCGCGTGTACAACTTGCACGGCCGCCGCGACAACAAATACAAGGCGCGCATCAAGATCTTGCTGAAAGCCATCGGCGTGGAAGAATTCACGCGCCAGGTGGAAGCGGAATGGGTCGACTTGAAGGATGGTCCGGAAACATTGACGGCCGAGGAAATGCAGCGCGTGGCGGACTTCTTCAATCCACCTGCTTACCTGGCCCTGCCGGAACTCGACTACAAGGCGGAACACGCGGACAACAAGGCGTATGTGAACTGGCTGGCGCGCAACGTCAAGCCACACCAGCGCTCCGGCTACGTGGCCGTGGTGCTGTCCCTGAAGAAAACCGGCGTGCCTCCCGGCGACGCGACGGCCGAGCAGATCGACTTCGTGGCCGATCTTGCCGACCGCTACAGCTTTGGCGAACTGCGCGTGACGCACGAGCAAAACCTGGTGCTGGCCGACGTGGAACAGTCGAAACTGTTCAAACTGTGGCAGGAAGCCAAGGCGCACGGCCTGGCCACGCCGAACATCGGTTTGCTGACGGACATGATCTGCTGCCCCGGCGGCGATTTCTGCTCGCTGGCCAACGCCAAGTCCTTGCCGATCGCGGCCGCCATCGCGGAACGCTTCGACAGCATCGACTTCCAGCACGACATCGGCGAGATCGAACTGAACATTTCCGGCTGCATCAATGCCTGCGGCCATCATCACGTGGGCAGCATCGGCATCCTCGGCGTCGACAAGGATGGCAGCGAATGGTATCAAGTGTCGATTGGCGGCGCGCAAGGTAACAACGCGGCCATCGGCAAGATCATCGGACCATCGTTCTCTTCCCTGCAGATGCCTGAAGTCATCGGCCGCCTGCTGCACGTCTATGTGCGCGACCGCCATGAAGGCGAGCGCTTCGTCGATACGGCCCAGCGCCTGGGCCTGGCGCCGTTCAAGGAACACGTATATGCAACGCCGATCACCGTCGGCAACCTGGTGGGAGAAGACGAATATGTTTGAAGTACGCGAAGAAATCATCAAGAACGCCGCCGTGGTGCCGAATACCTGGGGCTTGCTGCGCCTCGATGAAACCGACACGCCGGAAACGGTGGTCGTGCCTGCAGGCAAGGTCATCGTGCCCCTGCCCGTATGGCAAGCCCAGCGCGAAACCCTGGCCGCCCGCCTGCCCGACATCGGCGTGTGGCTGGCCAGCGACGAACGCCCGGAAGAGTTGGCGGCTGATGTGGCGCAACTGCCCGTCATCGGCGTGGACTTCCCGAAATTCACGGATGGCCGCGGCTATTCCATCGCCTTCAACCTGCGCGCCCGCCTGGGTTTCCAGGGTGAATTGCGCGCCATCGGCGACGTGCTGCGCGACCAGCTGTTTTCGATGCACCGCGTCGGTTTCGATGCGTATGCCACTCGGCCGGACCGCAGCATCCATGACGCCCTGAAAGGGTTGTCGGTCTTTTCGGAAACCTACCAGGCTTCGTGGGATCAAAAATCGCCGCTGTTCCGCCGCCACCAGCGCGAAGGCCAGAATCCTGACCTCGACAATGCGGCCGGCATCTGAGGACCGATCATGAGCAATTTGACTTCTTTGATTGACGCCACCGAGCAAACGCTGACACGCATCGCCGCGGATTTTTCGCCGGCCGTGTTTGCGTCCAGCCTGGCAGCCGAAGACATGGTGCTGACCCACATGATACTCAAGGCAAAGCTGCCCATCGGCATCTTTTCCCTGGAAACAGGCCGGCTGCACCAGGAAACCCTGGCCGTGCTCGACAAGGTCAAGGCCCGTTACGACCACGACATCACCTTGTACCGCCCGCAGCCGGAAGCAGTCGCCGCCTACGTGGAACAGAACGGTCTCAATGCGTTCTACAACAGCGTCGAGATGCGCCGCGAATGCTGCCGCATCCGCAAGGTCGAACCGCTGGGCCGCGCCTTGGCCGGCAACAAGGCCTGGGTGACGGGACAGCGCCGCGCGCAGTCCACCACGCGCGCCGAATTGCACGTGCAGGAAGACGATGCGGCGCATGCGATGACGAAATTCAATCCGCTGGCCGACTGGTCGGAAGAAGACGTATGGGCCTACATCCGCGCCAACGACGTGCCCTACAACGCACTGCACGACCAGGGCTACCCGTCGATCGGCTGCGAACCGTGCACGCGGGCCGTCCAGCCAGGCGAAGATGTGCGCGCCGGACGCTGGTGGTGGGAAAACCCGGACTCCAAGGAATGCGGCCTGCACATGGTGGACGGTAAGTTGATACGCATCAAATCCGTGGCAGCCTGAACAGACATAACAGACTCAGCAGAACAAGAAAGCACCCCATATGAGCAATATTTTGAACCAGCGTCACCTCGACAGCCTTGAATCGGAAGCCATCCACATCATGCGCGAAGTGGCGGCCGAATCGGCCAACCCCGCGCTGCTGTTTTCGGGCGGCAAGGATTCCGTCGTCCTGCTGCGCCTGGCCGAAAAAGCCTTCCGCCCGGGCAAGTTTCCATTCCCCCTCGTGCATATCGACACGGGCCACAACTTCCCGGAAGTCATCACGTTCCGTGACAAGAAGGTGGCGGAACTGGGCGAACGCCTGATCGTCGGCTCCGTGGAAGACTCGATCAAGCGCGGCACCGTGCGCCTGCGCAACCCGGCCACGGATTCGCGCAATGCGGCCCAAGCCGTGACCTTGCTGGAAACCATCGCCGAACATGGCTTTGACGCCTGCATCGGTGGCGCGCGCCGCGATGAAGAAAAAGCCCGCGCCAAGGAACGCATCTTCTCGTTCCGCGACGAATTCGGCGCCTGGGACCCGAAAGCCCAGCGTCCGGAATTGTGGGACCTGTATAACACCCGCGTGCATCCCGGTGAAAACATGCGCGTCTTCCCCATCTCGAACTGGACCGAACTGGACGTGTGGCAATACATCGCCCGCGAGCAACTGGAATTGCCGCCGATCTACTTTGCGCACGAGCGCCAGGTGATCCCGCGCAACGGTTTATTGGTGCCGCTGACAGATTTGACGCCGCCGCGCGAGGGTGAAACGGTGGAAACGCAAGTCGTGCGCTTCCGCACGGTGGGCGATATTTCGTGTACCTGCCCCGTATCGTCCGATGCGGCCACGGTCGACGCCATCATCGCCGAGACGGCAATCACGCAAATCACGGAACGGGGCGCCACCCGCATGGATGACCAGACTTCCGAAGCCTCGATGGAAAAACGCAAGAAAGCAGGGTATTTCTAATGAACGCAGCACTCCAGAACACCAACCTCACCGACAGCGTCGAACGCGGCATGTTGCGTTTTATCACGGCCGGTTCCGTCGATGACGGCAAGAGCACCCTGATCGGCCGTTTGCTGTTCGACAGCAAGGGCATCTTTGCCGACCAGCTCGACGCCATGTCGCGCTCCAAGCACAAGCGCACGGTGGGCGACACGGTCGACCTGTCGCTGCTGACGGACGGCCTGGAAGCGGAACGCGAGCAAGGCATCACCATCGACGTTGCCTACCGCTACTTCGCCACGCCGAAACGCAAATTCATCATCGCCGATACGCCGGGCCACGAGCAATACACGCGCAATATGGTCACGGGCGCCTCCACCGCCGACGCCGTCATCATCCTGATCGACGTGTCGAAAGTCAAACTCGGCGACGATGGCAGCGTGGAACTGTTGATCCAGACCAAGCGCCATTCGACGATTGCCCACTTGCTGCAGATCGAGCACGTGGTTGTGGCCGTCAACAAGATGGACCTCGTCGACTACGATGAAACCGTGTATAACCGCATCGTCGCCGCCTACCGCGAATTCGCCCAGTCGCTGGGACTGAAGGACATCACGCCGATCCCCCTGTCGGCACTCACCGGCGACAACGTCGTCGAACGCGGCGACAAGCTGGGCTGGTACACGGGTCCGACTTTGATCGAGCTGCTTGAGTCCTTGTCCGTCTACGACGAATCGCACGACACGCCCTTCCGCTTTCCGGTGCAACTGGTGGCGCGCCACAACGGCCACGAAGCGAACGACTTCCGCGGCTACATGGGCCGCATCGAGGCGGGCAAGGTCAGCATCGGCGACACCCTCGTGGTGCAACCGTCGGGCCAGACGGCCACCGTCAAGGATATCGTCACCCTGGACGGCTCGCTGCCAACGGCCGTGGTGGGCCAGTCCGTGACCCTGCTGCTCAATGAATACCTCGATATCTCGCGCGGCGACTTGCTGGCCAGCAGCGAGCGCCCTGCCACCCTGCTGAAACAGGTTGTGGCCGACGTGTGCTGGCTGTCGGAAGACGCGCTGGACCTGCGCCGCAAATATTGGATCAAGCATGGCACGAAGCAGACGGCGGCCAAGGTGACGGCGATCGAATCGATCCTCGACATCAATACGCAGCAGCGCCATCCGGCCGAAGGCCTCAAGCTGAACGATATCGCCCGCATCAGCCTGAACGTGCAACAGGCGCTGGCGGCCGACGCGTATGCCGATATCCGCGCCACCGGTGCCTTCATCCTGATCGATGAAGTCACCCACCAAACGGTCGCGGCCGGCATGGTTCGACTCTAACCCCGCATAGTCCAGGAAAGGCAGCCATATGAACAGCTCCCCATCTCTCCCCGGCAAGGTCTACCTGGTCGGCGCCGGCCCCGGCGCGCAAGACCTGATGACCTTGCGCGGCGCGCGCCTGCTGGCGCAAGCGGACGTCGTGCTGCACGACGCGCTGGTCACCGAAGAGATGCTGGAGTTGTGCCCGCAGGCGCAGAAGATTCTGGTCGGCAAGCGCTGCGGCCAGCTGTCGACGGCGCAGGCCTTCATCAACAAGCAACTGGTCGACAACGCGCACAAGCACGCCATCGTCGTGCGCCTGAAAGGGGGCGACCCCATGCTGTTTGGCCGCGCCGACGAGGAACTGCGCGCGCTGGAAGAAGCGGGCATCGACGTGGAAGTGGTGCCAGGCATTACCACGGCCCTGGCAGCCGCGGCCGCCACGCAGCAGCCGCTGACCAAGCGGGGCGTGTCGCGCAGCGTCGCCTTCTTTACTTCCAGCACGGCGCCGGGAGAACCTGACCAGACGCGCATTCCCGACTGCGATACCCTGGTGCAATACATGGGCGGCCGCGAAGCCATCGCCACGGCGCAGCGCCTGCTGGCGCAGGGCCGCCGTGCCGACACCCCGGTGGTGGTCATCGAAAACTGCAGCCGCCCGGACCAGCGCATCGTGCGCCTGCCGCTGAGCGCCCTGGCGCATGGACTGGGCGACACCCAAGGCCCCGTGCTGGTGATGCTGGGCGACGCCATGGCCGCGCGCACGCACCAAGCCATCGCAGAACCGGTTGCCATTCTGGCGCGCCATGCTTGAATAAACACAGCGTATTTTACCGACTTTAAAGTCAGTAACCGACGTCTTCAGAAAAAACATGATACGATGCTCACGCATCTTTTCTCGAGAAGTTGTTGCGTGATAGCAATAAATTCACGCTTCGCCCCGCCATAGCGCTTGCCATGCGGTCTCTCGGCTGACCCTCCCCGAAAAAAGCTGCGCCCGCAGGCTGCAATACCGCGCCGCGCAACTTTAGCCTTACGATCACACATGAATTTCACCTCCATGCGCGAAGCCCTGACTTCGCTCAGCCGCAGCAATGTCGGCGTCGCCAGCGCTGTGCTGCTCAGCATGCTCGCCTCCATCGCCCTGTGGACGGTGTTTCCGAATATCGACGACGAAAACCATTTGCTGGAATGGCTGCAAGCGCTGTTCCTGGCCCTCGCTTGCACCGTGCACGGCGTGCGCGCCTGGCAAGAGACTGACCGGCAGTCGCTGCGTTTCCTCATGCATGCCGGCTTGTCTGCCCTGCTGTTTGGATTCCTGCTGCGCGAACTCGATATCGACCAGTTCGGCACTGCGCCCGCCTGGGCGCAGCTGGAAAAAGCCCTGCGCGTGGTGGAACTGCTGATATTGATACGCATACTGATCTTTTTCGCGCCGCGCGCGCGCAAGGTGTTTGCCCATGCCGGCCTGATTTTCAGCATGCGCATCACCATCCTGACGGCCATCGGCGGCTTGCTGATGGTTGCCGGCTGGCCGTTCGACAAAAAGGTCTTCCATGGCATGCCGGACGCCTATGCGCTGCTGGGTGAGGAAGTCTTCGAACTGGGCGCCTATCTGCTGCTGTTCCTCGCTTCGCTGTCCGACAGTTCGGCCGCCGCCCGCATCAGCCTGGCGCCGAAGAAGAAAGCCGCTTAAGCGCCTTCAAATGAAGATGGCAGCGGCAGCAGCCGCTGCAAGGTAGCGGCCACGCGCAGCAAACGCGGGTCGTCATCGTCGGCCTCGTCGCAGGTATCGTTGATACAGAAAAACGGCAAGCTGCCGAAACGCGCCGCCAGCTCCTCCAGCTGTTGCGGCGCCTGCACATCGCCGCTGGCGATATGCAGCGGGTCGAGCATGTGCGAGCGCGCCAGTCCCTGATGCACCATCCAGCGCGGCACCAGGTCGGGCAGCAACGCCGGCACCTGCCACGAACGGAACACCGTCGCGCGCACGCCGGCAAACATGGCCGGCGCCAGCCCTTCCAGTACCTGCAGCGCGCTTTTCAGCATGGGCCGCGGCGCATGCGCATACAGGTGCGGTTCATGCCTGTAATCGGCGTACTGCGCCGACAGCCATTGCCGCGACAAGGTGGCGCAATTGACAGGCGCCGCCACGTCGGCGCGCAAGTCCGGCAGGTCATCCTGCAGCCCACTCTCCGTGAAAACACTCAAACACCGGTCGCCTGCCCCGCCAAACCAGAATGTGGGCTCGAACGGCGCGCCGAAAAATACGTCGTCGTTCAGATACAGGAAGCATTCGGACAAGCCCGGAATATGGTGCAGATACGATTCGATATGGCCGGAATCAAACACCGGCAAGGATGCATCGGGCATCAGGCTCGCATGGTCGACCACCGTCAGGCGCGGTGAGGCGCGCAGCCAGTCGGGCACTTGCCGGTCCGTCAGCAGATAGATGTGGCCGTGGCCGGGGAAGAAGCGCTCGAGCGCGCGCAGGTTGTAGCGCAGTTCGCCGTTGTCGCGGTAGCGCCCCGCCACGTTGCCGTGCAGGGCCAGCTGGCCGGGATGCGCCTGCGCCCAGGCGGCATAGGCGTGCTGCCGGCGCGCGCGCCAGGCGGGATCGGCCCCGTCCACCCACAGGTAGACGATGTCGATGCCGCTCAAGGCAGAAGGCTGGAACCTGGCGCCGCCACGCAGTAATCGGCGATGGCGGCGAGCACGCTGGCGTTCTCGCCCACCGCCTCGACCACCTTCAGGCGCAGTGCCGGATGCTGCTGGCGCAGTTCTTCCAGCAGCAGCGGCAAGTCGCGCAGCACATGCCCGCCCTGTCCCAGGAACACGGGCACCACGGTAACGTCAAGGATGGCGCCGGCGGGCAGCTCGGCCAGCAGGGTCGCCACCAGTTCGGGCAGGCGCGGCGTCATCAGCTCCAGGAAGGCCAGGTGCACGCCGGTAGCAGGCATGCGTGCCTGGGTCAGGTCGCGCAGGCGCTCGAAGGGCGCGGCCCACGATGCGGCGCGCGCGCCGTGGGCAAACAGGACCAGCGCCTGCTTCACGTTCGCCTCCATCAGTGCCGCTCCACCCACCACAGGGCGCCCAGCGCCAGCAGCAGATACAGGGCACTCGGCGCCACCGCCGTCAGGAAGGCCGGCCAGGTGCTGAGCAGCCCCAGATGCGAGAACAGGGTGTTGACCAGCATGAAGCTCACGCCGATCATGATGCCGATGAAGATCTTCAGGCTGATGCCGCCGCTGCGCGTATGCATGTAGGCGAACGGCAGCGCCAGCGCCATCAGCACGAAAATGGCCAGCGGGTCGATCAGCTTTTTCCAGAAGGCGATGCGGAAACGCTCCGTCTCCTGCTTGTTCTCGGCCAGGTGGCGCGTGTACACGGCCAGTTCGCTGGCCGACATGCGCTCGGGATCGGACGCCGACACCGTCAGGATCTTCGGCGTCACTTCCGACGTCATGTCCTTGCTGGCGCTTTGCACCGTGTGCACCAGGCTCGTTTCCTGTCCATAGTAGTTCGCCAGCTTCGGCTCGAAGCCGGGCGAAGTGGCCGCGCTGTTCGAGAACGAGGTTTCCGTCACATCGGTCAGGCGCCAGATATTATTGCCCTGATATGTAGCCCCCTTGGCCACGGTCAAGGTGCGCAAGCGCATATCGGTGTCAAATTCATACAGCTTGACGTTTTTCAGCTGGCCGTCCGGACGCGCTTCGCCGACATTGAAAAAGCGCGAACCGGTGACGGTGCCCGTCAAGCCCTCGCTCTTGACCATGTCCTTGGTCCACAGGCCCGAGCGAAACTCGCTCGACACGGCCGCGCCGCGCGAGGTCAGCTTGAGGCGTTCGGCCAGCGGTTCCGTGCGCGGCGTGATCAACTCGCCGAAGATGAAGGTGATGACGACGAAGACGATACCGATGCGGAACAGGAAACCGGCCGCCATCGCCGTCGACATGCTCGATGCGCGCATGATGGTAAATTCGGAACTGGCGGCAAACTGCGCCATCGTATAAATGGTGCCGATCAGCGCCGCGATCGGCATCACCTCGTACACGTGTCCCGGCACCAGCACCAGCACGTACAGGAAGGCATACTGGATGGTGTAGCCGTTGCGCCCCACCTTGGGCAGCTCGCCCGTCAGGTCGATGAAGGCTTGCAGTGCCAAAAAGGCGAGCAGCACGAACAGCACCGCCTGGAATATCGAGACCGCAAAATAGCGCTGTAAAATCTTCATTTCGATGCCGCTTTACTTGTGTTGCCGGCGCGGCGTGCGCGCTTGAAAGCCGCCAGCAGGACCAGCGGATGATAGCGGTGGTTCACATTCAGGCGCCACGCAAACAGCGCCACCACGGCCAGCGCCGCCAGCAGGTGCAGCGGCCACCAGGCCAGGCCGAAAGTCAGGCGGCCCTGCTTCACGCTCGCTTCGATGACCTTGATCAGGTTGCTGTACGTAAAGAAAATCAGCAGGGCGATAATCAAATTGGTCGAACTGCCGGCACGCGGATTGACAAAGCCCAGCGGGATGGCCAGCAGGATCAGCATCAGGCCGATCAGGGGCGCGCTGACCCGCCACAGCAATTCAGCCATGGTGTAGGGATTCGGCTCGGCGATGAGCGCCATGGTGCTCATGGCGCGCACGCCCAGTTCCGCGCCCAGCTCCTGCTGCTTGCTCTCGATGCGCATGATGTACTGCTCGAATTCCATGGTCTGGAAGTCCGCTTGCGTCGGCACACCCTGGTAGCGGCGGCCGCTCTTGAGCACCAGGAAGCGTTCGCCCTTGGCGTCGGTATTGATCACGCCTTCCTTGGCGACGACGACGACGGCGCTGCCTTTTTCATCGACGGTATTGACGAAGACGTTTTGCACCACGGTCTTCTCCCCGCTGACGCCCTCGACGAAGAAGATGCGGTTGCTGCCGGCCGATTCGCGGAACTGGCCCGGCGTGACTTTCTGCAGGTCTTCGCGCTTCTCGAAGCGCGCCACATATTCATCGCTTTTCTTTTGCGCCCACGGCGTGGCGTACAGGCTCAGGACGCCGGTGGCCAGCACCAGCGGCAGGCCGAAGCTGAGCACGGGCCAGATCCAGCGCGACAGGCTCAGGCCGGAGGCGAACCACACCACCATCTCCGACTCCTTGTAGCTGCGGGTAACGACCATCAGCACCGAGATGAAACCGGTGAGGATGAGGATGGTGGGCAGCTGCATCAGGGCGGAAAAAACCATCAGCGACATGACGTCGGACGACGCGATCTTGCCGCCCGCCGCCTTGCCGAGAATACCGATCAGCATCCAGGTGAGCAGGATGCTGAACAAAACTGTGAAGGTGGCCCCGGCGGCACTAGCCAATTCACGTCGAAGGGCGCGTTGAAAGATCATTCGGAGTTTATAATTCGGGTCAGTTAGTTGAGTAACACGTTACTAGTAAATGAAAACGGAGAACCAAATGGACTTTAGCATAAAAGCATTCGATACCAAGAGCACCCTCGGCACGGCCAAAAGCGGATGCATCGCGGTTGCGGTATTCGAAAACAAAAAACTGTCGCCAGCGGCAAAATCGCTGGACAGCAAGGGTGCGATTTCGGCTGCGCTGAAGTCCGGCGACATCAGCGGCAAGCCTGGCAGCACTTTGCTGCTGCGCGCAGTCGATGGCGTCGCCGCCGAACGTGTTCTGCTGGTAGGCATGGGCAGCGATGACACTGTCAGCGAAAAAAGCTTCACGACCGGCGTACAAGCCGCACTGAAGGCCTTCGGCTCGCTGGGCGCTGCGGACGCCATTATCGCATTACCGCTGGCTGAAGTGAAAGAGCGCGACGTAAATTGGGCAATCCGTTGCGTGGTGCAAGCCGCCCACGACAGCGAATACCGCTGCGACTCGCAAAAAAGCAAAAAAGATCCGGCGCCTGCAGGCGTGCGCAAGATCGTCCTGGCAGCGCCGGCGACAAGCGCCACGCGCGGCGCGCTGGCGCAAGCCATCGCCATCGCCAACGGTTCCGACCTGACGCGCAACCTGGGCGACCTGCCGGCGAACGTCGCCAATCCGACCTACCTGGCCAACACGGCCAAGCAGCTGGCCAAGGATTACAAGTTCGAAGTCGAAGTGCTGGACCGCAAACAGCTCGAAGCGCTGAAAATGGGCAGCTTCCTGTCCGTCACCAACGGCAGCGAGCAACCGCCGAAGTTCATCGTCCTGAAACACATGGGCGGCAAGGCCAAGGATGCTCCGGTGGTCCTGGTCGGCAAGGGCATCACCTTCGACACGGGCGGCATTTCGATCAAGGCCGGTCCTGGCATGGATGAAATGAAGTACGACATGTGCGGCGCCGCCTCGGTGCTGGGCACCTTCCGCGCCATCGGCGAAATGAACCTGAAGCTGAACGTCATCGGCGTCATCGCCGCGTGCGAAAACATGCCGTCGGGCCGCGCCACCAAGCCGGGCGACATCGTCACCTCCATGAACGGCCTGACCATCGAAGTGCTGAACACGGACGCCGAAGGCCGTCTGGTGCTGTGCGACGCGCTGACCTACGCCGAACGCTTCAAGCCGGCAGCCGTGGTCGATATCGCCACCCTGACGGGCGCTTGCGTCGTGGCCCTGGGCCACCACAACAGCGGCCTGTTTACGCGCAGCGATGCGGCGCATGACCAGCTGGCCAATGAATTGCTGGCAGCGGGCAAACAGTCGAGCGACACGGCATGGCGCATGCCGATCGAAGAGGCGTACAACGAGCAGCTGAAGTCGAACTTCGCCGACCTGGCCAACATCGGCACGCCAGGCGGCGGTTCGGTGACGGCAGCGGCCTTCCTGGAAAACTTCACCAAGAAGTACACCTGGGCGCATCTGGACATCGCCGGCACGGCATGGAAGTCGGGCGGATCGAAGGGCGCGACCGGTCGTCCAGTTCCCCTGCTGACCACGTTCCTGATCAACCGCGTGTAAGTTGACGCCTGCCGGTAGCGCTGCGCTACCGGCATCGTCAGGCACAAAAAACCGCCAGGTCTTGCGACCATGGCGGTTTTTTTATGCGTGGCTTCTTAATCAGTAGACGACGGGATTGGGCAAAGGCGATGGCGCCACCTTCGGCTGCACCACCGTTTCCGGCACGGCGGCCGCGGGCGGCGCTGGCATCGGCGCGGGCGGCGGCACCAGGCGCGCGGGGTCTTGCATGACGATGGTCAGAATCGATGGGTAATCGAAGCCGGCGCCCGTGTTGCGGTCGACGAAATAGCCGACGCCCAGGGTCAGGATGACATTGCCCCAGACGCTGCCATTGAGCTTGGGGTCGATATGGTCGTCCGTCGCGATGGCGGGCGAACCGTGCTTGCGGCAGTCAACCTTCAACGGTTCCTGGCTCTTGCGGATGGTGATGCGTCCGGGCGTGGTGACGAACCACTTGCCCACGTCGTTGCTGAGGATGCAGCCGGCGCCCGTCAGCTCGCGGTTATCCTGGATGGTTTGCACCAGCACCATCTGCTCGGTGTTGCCCGTCAGGGTGGCGCAGCCGCCCAGGCCAAACAGCAGCAGCGTCCTGGCGGCAAGGGCAGCAGACGATGGCAGGCGCATGGGACGCTCGATTAACGGACGGGAATCGGCTGGTCGCCGGGCACGGCGACGGCGGTGACGCTGTTTTTTGGGCTGCCATCGATCAGGCGGTCGGAATACACGAGGTAGACCAGCGCATTGCGCTTGCTGTCGACCATGCGCACGACGCGCACGTGCTTGAAGAAGATCGAGGCACGCTCGGTAAACACTTCTTCCTGGCGTGGCAGCTTGCCCTTGAATTGCAGCGGCCCCACCTGGCGGCACGCCACGGCCGCATCGGCCTTGTCTTCGGCCAGGCCGACGGCGCCCTTGATGCCGCCCGTCTTGGCGCGCGACAGATAGCAGCTGACGCCGGCGACACGCGGGTCGTCATACGCTTCGACGACGATCTTGTGGTCAGGGCCGATCAGTTTGAACACCGTGTCGACCGAACCGATGGTTTCGGCGTGCGCCGCGGCGCAGGCAAAGCCCAGCACCAGAGCGGCAGGCAGCAATTTACGCATGAAAGAATCCCGGGCACGCACGCAGGCGGCCATCAGTTGATGGGAGCGAAACGCTGGACCATGACGCCTTCGACTTCGATCAGTTGAAAGAACACGTCTTTCGGCCGGGTCCAGATGGAACCGTCGGCGGCGCGATACACGATCATCGGCGTCAGATCCGCTTCCAGCGTGGCTTCGCACACCAGTTCATAAATGCCGCCCTTGTAGTGCCGATAACGCATCGCCGTCCCCTCAAGCCGTAGAATCTTCGCTCTTGTCGTCGGCCAGTGCCTTCTGCTTCTGCTTCAGGCCCTGGATCACTTTCAGTATGCCTTCCATGCCGGCCGCGCCATCGGCGCCGCTGAAGGCGTCGAGCACCTCATTGAGCACCTTGTTGCGCACGGTCGCTTCATCGGAGGACATTTCCAGCGCGCGCTGGGCTTTCGCCGCCTTTTCGGCCGCGCTCACGCGCGGCTTGGCAGCCGTCTTGCCATGCGTCAGAGCAGCCTGCCAGATAACCCAGCGGCGCTGGGTCTCGAAAATCAGGTACTCATCCGGTTTGTCTTCTCTTCGCCGCACAATGTGGCCGTCACGCTGCGCCCACGCTTCAAATGCAGTTCGCATTTTCTTCCTTTGCAAATGCTACGCGCAAGTCTCACTATTAAAACTGCAACATTTCAAAATAGTACCATCTATTGATGTCGTAAAACAGTCTCATAGATATAGTACTGCAATTTATATAACAAGTCTGGCGGCGCCAGGGACGGAATTGACGCTCCGTCCCCGGCACAGTGGTCATGTAATCGGAATAGCAATTACAACTAATTACAACTGCTTCCTGTTCGGTTCTTAACTTGGCTGTAACAAAGCCGTATGACACAGTTGTTACACGGTGCCATTTTAGTAGTTTTTATCGCGTTTTAGCGAGAAACTTTACACCTTTGTCGCGTTAAACGGCGGGACGCATCCTGCCGCGCCAGCCACTTATGCCAAATCAAACATAGGGGTTGATCAATGATACACAAAAACATAATATTCATGCGCCACGATTGGTTAAGTATAAATACTTTATTTGTACTCTTTTTCCCGGCCAGTCAATAAAGCCCCTACCCGGCAAGCGGCGCAAGACGTCATCGACACGCATGCGGTAAGATTCGCGCCTATCGCCACCCATTCAAGCAAGGATTTTTCCCATGAAACTCGCCACCTGGAACGTCAACTCGCTCAAAGTGCGCCTGCCGCAAGTGCTGCAGTGGCTGACAGACAACCCGGTCGACATACTCTGCCTGCAAGAGACCAAACTCACGGATGACAAGTTCCCCGTCGCCGAGATCGAGGCGGCCGGCTACCAGGTGGTCTTCAGCGGCCAGAAAACGTATAACGGCGTGGCCATCCTGTCGAAGCTGCCGATCACCGACGTGGTCAGGAACAACCCGCGCTATGAAGATGCGCAGCAGCGCATCCTGGCCGCCACCATCGGTGGCGTGCGCGTCGTCTGCGCCTATGTGCCGAACGGCCAGAGCGTCGATTCGGACAAATATGAATACAAGCTGGGCTGGCTGGCCGCCCTGCACGACTGGCTGGCCGAAGAAGCGCAGCAGCACCCGCAACTGGCCGTCGTCGGCGACTACAATATCGCGCCCGACGATCGCGACGTGCACGATCCCGTCGCCTGGGAAGGCCAGGTACTGGTCTCGGACAAGGAACGCGCCGCCTTGCAGCGCCTGTTCGACATCGGCCTGACGGACGCCTTCCGCCTGTTCGAGCAGGCCGACAAATCGTTCAGCTGGTGGGATTACCGCCAGCTGGGCTTCCGCCTGAACAAGGGCCTGCGCATCGACCATATCCTGCTCTCGCCCGCCCTCGCCGGCCGCTGCACGGCGTGCGTGATCGACCGCGTGCCCCGCAAGTGGGAACAGCCGTCCGACCATGCACCTGTCGTGGCCACTATCGACTGACCGATACGGGCATCATCGACAGGGGACCACTTGCAACTGGCAACAGCCGTCCGACCATGCACCGGTGGTGGCAACGATCGACTAAGCAGGTAACCGCTCCAACAGCGATTGCGCATTGGCAGCGGGTACCGGCGCGGAAAACAGATAGCCCTGCGCATAGCGGCAACCGTTCGCCTGCAGCAGGGCGAACTGCTCTTCCGTTTCCACCCCCTCGGCCACGGCCGACAATTGCAGGCTGTCGGCCAGCGCGATGATGGCCGCCACGATGGCGCGGTCTTCCGCGCTGTGTTCGAGGTCCTTGATGAAGGCGCGGTCGATCTTGACCTTCTTCACGGGGAAGCGCTTCAGATAGGCCAGGCTGGAATAGCCGGTGCCGAAGTCGTCGATCGACAGGCGCAAGCCCATGCCATTGATCTGGCGCAAAATCTCCAGGGTATGCTCGCCGTGCTGCATCAGTGCCGTCTCGGTGATCTCGAATTCCAGCAGCGCCGGATCGATGCCCGTCTCGCGCACCACGGCGCCGATGGCCGCCACCAGGCCCTTGTGCATGAACTGGCGCGGCGACAGATTCACCGCCAGCGGCACCGGCTGCAAGCCCTGACGCTGCCAGGCCATGCTTTGCTCGCACGCCTGGCGCATCACCCACTCGCCCACCGGCACGATCAAGCCGTTTTCCTCCATGATGGGAATGAAGCGGTCCGGCAGCACCAGGCCGTGGCCGGGACGGCGCCAGCGCAGCAGCACTTCCATGCCGTGCAGCCGGCGCGTGGCGATATCGATGATCGGCTGGTAAAACAGTTCGAACTGCTGCAGCGCCAGCGCCGTGCGCAAGCTGCTTTCCAGATCAAAATGCAGGGCCGCCGCCTGATTCATCGTCTGCGTGAAGAACTGGTAGTTGTTGCGGCCATTGCCCTTGGCATGGTACATGGCCGCATCGGCATGGCGCATCAGCGCGTCGACATCGCCGCCATCGTCCGGATACAGGCAGATGCCGATCGACGGCGTCACGTGCAGCACGTGGCCGTCGAGCGGAAAGGCGGGCGTCAGCGCCTCGATGACCTTCTCGGCCACGCGCGCCGCTTCGTCGCTGCCACGGATGCCCGGCACCAGCACGACGAATTCATCGCCGCCCAGGCGCGCCACCGTGTCGCTGGCGCGCACGGCGCCGCACAGCCGGGCGGCCACTTCCTTGAGCAGCAAATCGCCCGTCATGTGGCCCAGCGAATCGTTGATGGTTTTAAAACGATCCAGGTCGATGAACATCACGGCCAGCTTGCGCCCGGAACGCTGCGCGGCCAGCATGGCCCGCTCCAACCGGTCCGACAGCAGCGCGCGGTTCGGCAAGCCCGTCAGGTTGTCGTGGTAAGCCATGTGATGCACGCGCGCCTCGGCCTGGCGCCGCTCGACGATCTCGCCCTGCAGCAGCAGGTTGGCGCCGGCCAGTTCGGCCGTGCGTTCCTGCACGCGCAATTCCAGCTCGTCGCGCGCGCGGCGCACCGCCTCGGCCGCCTCACGACGGGCCGTCACGTCGTCGACCAGCCACACGGAACGGCCGTGCGCATGCGCCAGGTCGAACGGCCGGCCGGACAGGCGCGCCCAGAAGCGGCTGCCATCCTTGCGCACCAGCTGGTATTCCGACATGTGCACCCTGCCCGCCTCGAAATCGCGCGCCGTCTCGCCGCGCGCCGCCTTCCACGCGGCCACGTCCGGATACAGGGCCTGCACCGACAGGCCGTTGATCTCGCCCGGCCCATAGCCGAACAGCTCTTCCATCTTGCTGTTGGCGCGCAAATTGTAGCCGCCCTCCACCACCGAGATGCCCAGCACGGCGCTGTCGAGGATGGCCTGGTTTTCCAGCAGCGCGTTGCGCAGGGATTCTTCGGCGCGCTTGGCTTCCGTGCGGTCCTCGATGATCCAGATGGTGCCGGCGGCGGGATCGTCGGGATTGACGACATAGGCGATCAGCTGCGCCCACAAGGTCGTGCCGTCGCGACGCATCATTTCCACTTCCGTCTGGAAGGGCTTGGCCACGGACAGGAAGGGAAAGGCCGCAGCGCCCAGCAAGTCGTACGATTGCTGCGACACGTACAGCGCGCGTCCGGGCAAGCCCAGCGCCTCGTCGCCGCTGTAGCCGAACATCGCGGCAAAGCCCAGGTTATAGCGCGTGATCTGGCGGTTCTTGGTATACAGGATGCTGACCGAGGCATTCGTCATGATGGCCGCCACTTCCATCTGCGTCTGGCGGCTGGCCGTGACGTCTTCCAGTATCCAGATGGCGCCCTGTTCGCTGTGCGTCTGGTCGACGGCCTTGGCGCGGATGCGGCACCAGAACAGGCTGCCGTCGCGGCGGCGGAACAGCGATTCATCCTGCTCGTACGGCAAGCCCTGTCCCAGCAGCGGCGTCGCTTGCACGCCAAATGCCTCGTAGGCGGCGGGCGAGGGAAACAGCTCGGCGGCGGGCAAGCCCGTCATCTCTTCCTGCGCGTAGCCGAACATTTCGGCAAAGCGGGGATTGCAGCGCAGGACCAGGCGCGAACGGGAAAACAGGATGCCGACGGAGGCATTGTCGAGGATAGCCTGCTGCTCCAGCATCAGCTGGCGCGTCGCCTCTTCGGCCGCCTTCTGCGCGCTGCGGTCGTCGAACAGCCAGATCGTGTCGCGCAAGCCACGGTCCGTCTGGCTCTCCGGGTTCAGCACATAGCCATACGCCAGCGCCCAGAAGGTGGAACCGTCGCGCCGACGCATCTCCATCTCGCCCTGGAACGGCTGGCCGCGCCGCAGCAGGGGCGACGCCTGCCGCACGACATTTTCATATGCCGCGCGCGACGGATACAGGTCGGCGACGGCCAGGCCCACGCCGCTGTCGCCATCAAAGCCGAAGCATTCGGCGAAGCGCCGGTTGTAGCGCAGCACGCCCTTGTCGCGCTGGAAGCCGATGGCCAGGGGCGCGTTGTCCATCACGGCCTGCATTTCCAGCATGGCGCGGCGCAGCTGGTCCTCATCGCGCCGGTGGTCACTGATATCCTCGATGATCCAGACCGTGCCGTCATGCGTATTCAGGGGATCGACGGCGCGCCCGTGCAGGCGGCTCCAGAACAAGGTGCCGTCCTGGCGCCGCAATTCCAGTTCGGTGCGGTAGGGTTTGCCCATCGAGAGCAGCGGCGCCGCTTCCAGCCCCAGGGCGCGGCAATGCTCGGCGGAGCGGTACAGCACCGCGCCCGGCATGCCCGTCAGCTGGTGGCGCGCATAGCCGAGCATCTCGGCGGCGCGGATATTGCACTCCTCGATGAAGCCCCCCTTGGAAAAGACGATGCCGACGGCCGCGCTTTCCAGGATCGCCTGCTGCTCCAGCAAAGTCTTGCGCAAGGCTTGCTGGTCGCGCTGCTGCACGCTGATGTCGGCAAACACGAGGGTCGCGCCCGGCAAGCCATCGTCCACCAGCAGGGGCCTGGACCAGACCTGTACGGCGATGGCGCCCGATACTCCTTGCAGACTGCTGTCCCAGTGCCGTTCGCGCCCGGCCGCACCGAGCGCGCCGCGCAGCATGCTGGTGCTCGACGCGCGGTAGGCGTCCGTAAAGCAGTCGGCCAGCAGCCGGCCCGCGATATCCCGCCCCAGCAGGGCGTGCAAGGCGCCATTCGCCGCCACCACCATGCCGCAGGCATCGCAGGCGCAGGCCGGCAAGGCGATCAGCTGCAAGGCATCGGCGATGAAATCGGGACTGGTCGGTACGCGGTTCATGGACACCATGGATGGTTAACGGCAAAGTGAACATGCGCCTGGGAAACATATTCTTCCAAGCATCATGGTGCTGCTAGATCATAAACCAGTTTCCGGCGGTTTTTTCATATTCCTTATTGGCAATATCTGAAACGCCACAGACCAGGTGCAACACGATCGTTGCAACGCCGTTGCATGGCAAGAAAATGAAACAAATCGTTTAGAATAAAGCATGCGCCGCCCTCCTCAACCTCCGCTCGACCACCGCGACAAACCCGTCATCTGGACCGTCTCCGTCTCGCGGCTGTTCGACCTGTTCCGCGACATCACGCTCGAATACGACGACCTGGCGACAATCGAACCGATCAACCTGGGTTTCGACGACGCCGTGCGCCACATCCGCGAACGCATGGCCACGGAGCGCTGCGACGCCGTCATCGCGGCCGGTTCGAACGGCGCCTACCTGAAAGGCCGGCTGTCGGTGCCCGTCATCATCGCCAAGGCCAGCGGCTACGACGTGATGCAGGCGCTGGCGCGCGCACGGCGCATCTCGCCGCACATCGGCGTCGTCACCTACCAGGACCCAATGCCGGAACTGGCCGAATTTGCCGCCACCTTCGGCTTCCAGATCGCGCAGCGCACCTACGCTACCGAGGAAGACGCGCGCGCGCAGATCAATGAACTGAAGGCGGCGGGCGTCAAAGCCGTCGTCGGCGCGGGGCTCGTCACCGACCTGGCCGAGGAAGCCGGGTTGGCCGCCGTCTTCGTATATTCGGCCACGGCCATCCGGCGCGCCTTCGACGACGCACTGGAACTGGCGCGCCTGACCCAGATCGAATCGAACCGCGGACGACGCACGGTGGTGGCCGACACCCTGCGCGCGCGCCACGGTCTGCACGATCTGCGCGGCGAATCGGAAGCGATGGAAGCGCTGCGCCAGTCGGTGGTGCTGTATGCGCGCTCGCCGGCGACGGTGCTGATCCAGGGCGAGACGGGCAGCGGCAAGGAACTGGTGGCGCAGGCGATCCACCGCGAAAGCCCGCGCAGCCTGGGCGCGAACCGCCCCTTCATCGCCATCAATTGCGGCGCCATCGCCGAATCCCTGCTGGAATCGGAACTGTTCGGCCACGAGGACGGCGCCTTCACGGGCGCGCGCCGCGGCGGCCATGCGGGCCTGTTCGAGGCGGCCAACCACGGCACCCTGTTCCTCGACGAAATCGGCGAGATGCCGCTGGCCCTGCAAACGCGCTTGCTGCGCGTGCTGGAAGAGCGCGAAGTGGTGCGCGTGGGCGGCACGCGGCCCATCGCCATCAATGTGCGCATCATCAGCGCCACGCACTGCGACCTGGAGCAGCGCATCCGCGAAGGACGCTTCCGCGCCGACCTGTTCTACCGCCTGGCCGTGCTGCGCCTGCATTTGCCCGCCTTGCGCGAACGCGCCAGCGACATTCCCGGCCTGACCGAATGGTCGCTGAAAAACGCGCTGGCCGCGCTGGGCGCCCGTCCGCACCCGAACCTGCACGCGGAAATCCAGGCTTGCGCGCCGCTGCTGCGCCGTTACGACTGGCCCGGCAACGTGCGCGAATTGCGCAACCTGGCCGAGCGCCTGGCGCTGTTCCTGGCCGCCGAACCGCTGCAGGCGCTGACACCCGCCTTCGTGCTGGGCGTGGCGCCGGAACTGGCCAACGCTGGCGGCACGGCGGTGCTGCCGGCGGCGCCGGCCGCCACCGTGCCGCCGCGCCTGGAAGACGAAAGCGCCAGCGCGGTGCTGGCGCGCTTCGGCGGGCGCCGCGACGCCGCCGCCCACTACCTCGGCATCAGCCGCACCACCCTGTGGCGCCGCCTGCGCACCGGCTAACTCCCAACCAACGACGACACCATGGACGACTGGCCTCACCTGCACGATTTATGGCAGCGCTGCACGGGACACGCTAGCGCGAGCGGCAACCAGGGACTGGCAAGCGACCAGCGCGACATCAAGGCGCTGTACGCGCGCGGCATTTCGATGGAAGACGCGCTGCACTTCCTGTATCAGCAACGGCCGACCCTGCAGGCTTACACCGACTGGATCGCCGCGCGCACGCGCCCACGTCCGGCGCACGCCGCCAATCCCCACCAGGACGTGCTGTCCGCTTCCGACCTGCACCATTTCGAGGAATACGGCTATCTGGTGCTGCGCGGCGCCGTGCCGCGCACGCAGTGCATCGCCGCACAAACGGCGATCTGGGACTACCTGGGCGCCAGCCCCGATGATGCGGCATCGTGGTACCGGCCGCACCCGGGCAAGCGGGGTTTGATGCTGCAGTTTTCCGACCATCCGGCCCTCGAGGAAAACCGGCACAATGCGCACATCCGCCACGCCTACCAGCAGCTGTACGGCACTGGCGCCGGCATCTACGCCAGCATCGACAAGGTGAGCTTCAATCCGCCGGAAACGCCGCAGCACCGTTTCCTAGGCAGCGCCCTGCACTGGGACGTCAGCCTGCAGCAGCCGGTTCCCTTCAAGCTGCAAGGCATGCTGTACCTGAGCGACTGTCCGGCGCGGCACGGCGCCTTTCACTGCGTGCCCGGCTTCCAGCGGCACATGGCCGACTGGCTGCGGCAAGTACCGCCGGGCCGCCAGCCGCGCGAATGGGCCATTAAAGACTTGCAAGCCGTGCCTGTCGACGGCATGGCCGGCGATTTCATCATCTGGCACCAGGCCCTGCCCCACTGCGCCACGCCCAACCGCGGCCCGGCACCGCGCATGGTGCAGTATCTGACCTACCTGCCGGACCACTGCCAGGATCAGGATGCGTGGATCTGAACCACTCATCCGGCCCTGCCGCCGCTCATCCCGCAGCGCTGGCCGCGGGGCGCGTACGCCGCTAGCATGGTCGTCAAGGAGGAGTACCCCATGAAACGAACACTGCAAACATTGATCTTGCTCAGTACCCTGCTGGCGACGGGCGCCAGCCAGGCCGCCGCGCCAAAGGCCTTCACGGTCGAAGTCACCGGACAAGGCCGTCCCCTGATCCTGATTCCCGGCCTCGCATCGTCGGGCGAAGTGTGGCAAGGGACGGTGGCGCGCCTGTGTGGCCCGCAAGCCGCGCGCCAATGCCACGTACTGACACTGGCCGGTTTTGCCGGCGCGGCCCCCATCGAAGACGACTTGCTGGCGCAGGCGGAGCGGCAACTGGCCGACTACATCGGCAGCCAAAAACTGGGCCAGCCAGCCATCATCGGACATAGCCTGGGCGGCTTCCTGGCCCTGAAAATGGCCATCGACCATCCTGCGCAAACGGGCAAGCTGGTGATCGTCGACTCGCTGCCGGCACTGGGCGCGACGCAACTGCCCACCATCACGCCGCAGCAACTGCAAGCCATGTCCACGCAGATGCAATCGGCCATGCGCGCGCAGGATGACGCCACCTACGCCGTCAGCCAGCGCCGCGCGGTCAGCAGCATGGCCAGCGCGCCGGCCGACGTGGAGCGCATCATCGGCTGGGGACAGCGCTCGGACCGCGAGACGGTGATCAAGGCCATGGGCACCCTGATGGCCAGCGACCTGCGCCAGGACGTGGCGAAAATCAAATCGCCGACCCTGGTGCTGGGCACCTGGATCGCCTACAAGGATTATGCGCCGCGCGCCGCCATCGAAGCCACCTTCCAGCAGCAGTATGCACAGCTGCCTGGCGTGCAGATCGCGTTGGCCGACACGGCGCGCCATTTCATCATGTACGACCAGCCGGACTGGATGCATGCGCGCATCGAACAGTTCCTGGACTAGACAGTGAACGCGCCCTTGCAACGGCCGCCGCTGCTGGCCAGGATCAACTGGTACTGGACCTTCCAGCTGGCCGGCTGGGGCGCGCTCACCCTGTTCAACAGCGTGTATGGCGGCTCCACGCAGCTGCGCATCGTCGTGACGATTGCCAGCTGGGGTTCCCTGGGCGGGCTGCTGCTGTCGCACCTGTGGCATGGCGTACTGCGCCGGCGCGGCTGGGCGGCGAATGGCTTGCGCTGGACGCGCATCGTGCCGTCGCTGATCGTGCTGGCCGCCATCCAGACGGCCAGCGTGGCGGCAGCCTTCCATGTCATGTATCCGCCGGGCACCCTCCGCGGCATCGCCTGGCTGCCCGGCGCGCTGCTGTTCTGGTTCGGTGTCTACCTGACCTGGACGGTGTTTTACTTCACTGCGCAGTCGCTGCGCCGCGCCAGCCGCTTCGAGGCCGAGGCGTTGCGCCTGGAAGTGCTGGCCAAGGATGCCCAGTTGCGTGCCCTGCAGGCGCAAGTCAATCCGCATTTTTTCTTCAACAGCCTCAATAGCGTGCGCGCGCTGATCTTCGAAGACCGCGACGCGGCCGCGCACATGATCGACCAGCTGGCTGGCCTGATGCGCCACGCGCTGCAATCGGGCCAGCATGCCACGGTGCCCCTGTCGGCCGAACTGGACGCCGTGCGCGCCTACCTGGCCATCGAACAGATACGCTTCGAGGAACGCCTGCGCGTCAGCTTCGCGATCGAGATAAGCGCTCCTGGCCTGGAGCACGTGCGCGTGCCGCCCATGGCCCTGCAAACACTGGTGGAAAACGCCGTCAAATACGGCGTCGAAGCGAGCGCCGAGGGCGGCGACATCCGCATCACGGCGCGGCGCGCCAGCCCTGCCGACGACGCCACCTTGCTGCAGATCGACGTGGCCAACACGGGCGCCTTGCGCGAACCGGGCAACTCCACCTGCGTCGGCTTGCGCAATGCGCGCCAGCGCTTGCAACTGGCCTGCGGCGAGCGCGCCAGCCTGGAACTGTGTGAACAGGCGGGCTGGGTACACGCCACCATCCACCTGCCGGAGCAGGCATGAACGGTCAGCCGCTCAAGGTGCTGCTGGTCGATGACGAGCGCCTGGCGCGCGCCGAGCTGCGTCGCCTGCTGGCGCCGCATGTGCAGCAAGGTGCCGTGGAGATCGTGGGAGAGGCGGCCAGCGCGGCCGACGCCGTCGCGCAGATCGGCAAGCTGCGCCCCGACCTGCTGCTGCTCGACGTGCAGATGCCGGGCGGCTCCGGCTTCGACCTGCTGGCCGCGCTCGATGATGCGCCCGACGTCATCTTTTGCACGGCCTTCGACCAGTACGCGCTGCAGGCGTTCGAGGTCAGCGCCCTCGACTATCTGCAAAAACCCGTGCAGGCGGCACGCCTGGCCACGGCCCTGGCACGCGCCGGCGCGCGGGCGCAAGCCGTGCCGCCGCCCGCGCCGCGCAAGGCCTTCATCAAGGATGGGGAACGCTGCTGGTTTGTCGCGTTTGACGATATCCGCCTGCTGGAATCGGAAGGCAACTACACGCGCGTGCATTTCGGCGCGCAGCGTCCGCTGATGCTGCGCACCTTGAACCAGCTCGAAGAAAAGCTCGATCCCGCCCTGTTCCTGCGCGCCAACCGGCGCCAGATCGTCAACCTGGCGCAGGTGGCGCAAGTGTCGCCGAATGCCGCCGATGGCCTCGACCTGCACCTGCTGGACGGCAGCGTGGTCGAGGTCTCGCGCCGCCGCGCGCAGCAGTTCAAGGCCGCCTGCGGCCTGTAACGCGATTACTTCAGCGCGGGGATCGGCTGTGCCTGGAAGGCCGGGCGCGGCTGCTCCTTGAGCTTTTTCGCCAGCATGTCGAGCGCCACTTCCAGCTGGCGGTCGGCGCCATTGAAGGTGGCGTGCGGCGGATTTTCCACCTCGACGTCCGGCACCACGCCCACGCCTTCGATCAGCCACTGGCCGTCGATGCCGAACTGGCCGTTTTCCGCCACGCGTGCCATGCCGTTGTCGGCCAGGCGCGTATTGTCGCTGAGCCAGACGCCGGCGCCAGCCGTGCGCTTGCCCACCAGCGGCGCCAGGCCCAGGGCCTTGATGCCGGCGGCGAAGGTCTCGCCATCGGAATACGTGAGTTCATCGACCAGCACCACCAGGTGGCCGCGGAAGGTGTTCTGCATGTTCGACGACGGCTGCACGCCCGGCGGCGCCCAATAGGCCCAGGCCTTGCGCAGCAGTTTTTCGATGATCCAGCTGTCGATATTGCCGCCGTTATTGCGCCGCACGTCGATGATCAGGCCTTCGCGGTTGATGTTGGCGTAAAAATCGCGCGCGAACGAGGCGATGTCATTGGCGCCCATGGCGCGCAGGTGCAAGTAGCCGATGCGCCCCTGCGAAGCGGTGGCCACCTGCTCGGCGCGGCTCAATTCCCAGTCGCCATAGCGCAGTGCCGTCTGTTTCGCCATGTTGACGGGCGTGACGATGACGGCGCGCGACGCGCCCCCTTTGCCATTACCCCGTTTAACTTGCAGCAGCACCTGCTTGTCGGCCTGGTTCAATAACAGGTCGCTGATGTCGCGCGCGGCCAGCACATTCTTGCCATTGACGGCCGTGATCACGTCGCCCGCCTTCACGTCCACTTCGGGGCGCGACAGCGGTGCGCGCGCCGACGGCAATTCCGCTTCGCTGCGGTAGACATGCTCGACCTGATAGCCATCGCTGGTGCGCGCCAGCACCGCGCCCAGGCCCGCCGGCGTGCCTTCCTGCTCCGTGCGACGCAATTCGCCGGGACGGATCTGCGAATGCAGGGCGCCCACTTCGGCCACCATCATGCCAAGTAAATCATTGAGTTCGGCACGGTCCGTGACCCGCTCGACCAGCGGCGCATATTTGTCGCGCGCCGCCTTCCAGTTCACGCCGCGCATCTTCGCGTCGTACAGGAAGTCGCGGTGCAGGCGCCACGCGTCGTTGAACATCTGCTTCCATTCCAGGCGCGGATTCGAGACAAACGTCCAGTCGTCGACCTTGACCTTGGCCTTCGACAGGTCGGCCGGCAGCTTGGCGCCCGCCTCGATCACCAGCATCTCGCCCGGCCCGGTGGCGGCCGCAGTACGGTAATACAAATGCTTTTTATCCTGCGCCAGGTCGAATTCGCGCACATTGGCCACCAGCAGTTCCGGCTTGGAACCGGTATTGCCAATCGCCAGGGTCTTCAGGCTGGACTTGTTTTCGCCGCTTTCCCGTTCGAGGAAGTACAGGCGCTTGTCGTCGGCGGCCAGCGCGCTGTAATTGCCCGCCGCCAGCGGCACTTCATACAGGCGCTCGGCCAGGCCCTGGCTGACGATGGCAGGCAAGGCGGCTGGGGCCTTTTTCACGGCGCCCTTGCCGCCGGCCTTTTCCAATGCCTTTTCCGCCGCCTGTTCGGCCGCCTTTTCACCATCCGTCTCCGCCGGTTTCACTCCCGGACGGCTCAGCTCATCGTCGGGCTGGAACGGGAAACGGTTGCCCGGCTGCAGCGCCAGCGCATATACGCCGATGCGCTTGTCGAACACGGGGCCCATGTTGCGGTCGCCCCACGGCGAACCATTGGCCAGCTGAAAATTGCGCGCCGACATGAAATACAGCCAGCGCCCGTCGGGCGAAAACACGGGCGAACCGGACGTATAACGGTCACTGGTGACAAATTGCAGCTGTTTCGACGCGAGGTTGTACAGGCCGATCTGCTCGCGCTGCTCGTTGCTGGCCACGCGCACGATGGCCAGGTTGCGGCTGTCGGGCGACCATTGCACTTCGTCGTGCTTGTCCACGCCGGCCTTGCCTGCGTCGTCGATCAACTGGTTGCCCCTGGTCGCCAGATCCAGCAGCCAGAAACGGCCCTTCTTGTCCGTGTGCGCCAGCCAGCGCCCGTCCGGCGACGGGTACAGTTTCCAGCGGTGATTATCTCCCTGCGTCGTCAGCTGCTCGCCCTTGCCCGAACCATCGGCGGCGTACTTCCAGATTTCGTTCTCGCCGCTCGTGTCGACGATGGCGAAGACGGATTTCTCGTCGCTGGAAAACACGGCGTCGCGCGCCCGCGCCCCTTCGGGAATGGCGATATCGACGCGGCGCAGGCTGCCCGTGCCGGCGATGCTGACACGGCCCCGTGCAGTAAGGATGATGCGCTCATCCTTGCCCGATACCTGGACATTGCTCAAGGTGTCGAGCGGCGAGCGGATCTGGCGCGCACGCTGCTGGTCGAAATCGGACACGAGGCTGATCGGCAATGGCGATGAGTCTGTCCCTGCCGCCAGGTCCAGCACCTGCAGGTCTGCACCCAATTGATACACAATCTTGCCGTCGCCCAACTGCGCATTGCGCACATCCCACTGCGTGTGGCTGGTCAAGGCGCGGCGGTCGGAGCCATCCGGCAGCATGCTCCACAGATTGTCGCTGCCACCCTCGTCGCTGATGTAATAGACGCGGCCTTGCCACCACATGGGGCGCTTGTTGTTGCCAGCCAACACAGCAGGCTCCGCGTGCATGCGCACGGCTTCTCCCTTGCCGCCCAGGTCATAGCGCCACAGGGTGGCATGCGCGCCGCCCCGGTAGTTGCGCACATTGTCATTGGTCATGGCCAGGCCGAAACGCGTGAAAAACAGCGTCTTGCCCGCGTCGTCGAGCACGGCATCGTTCGCGTCGGCCACGGGAAACACGCGGCGCGTCTGTTTCACGGGATCGATGGCGGCGACGATGCGGCGCGAAGCGGGACCATCCGTGTTTTGCGTGCTGACCAGTACTTCACCCTGCGCCGTCCAGCCCAGCACCAGTACGCCGCCATTGTCATACGAAATACGGCGCGGCAAGCCGCCGGCCAGCGGCATCACATACGCTTCCTGCGCCCCTTCATAGGCGGCGGAAAAGGCCAGCCACTGGCCGTCGCGCGAAATCGCCGCGTTCGTTTCATAGCCGGGATGCGTGGTCAGGCGCTGCGCCGCGCCACCGCGCACGCTGCTTTTCCACAAGTCGCCTTCGGCCGTGAAGACGACGGTATCGCCGCGCACGGCGGGGAAACGGAAGTAGCTGCCGGCAGGCGCGGCAGCGGCAGCAGCGCTACCCAGCAAGCCGGCGGAAAACAAGAGGAAGGCGAGAGTACGGGAAATTTTCATGTGAGCATCCAGATAGCGGTCAGGTGGCATGGACATCATGTCGATACCGGACAGCAATTCTGGCATAACTACGACCAAAGAAAACCTTCTTAAAACCTTCTTTATTGCCCATAAAAACGTAAAAAAACCCGCGCCACTTGCGTGGGCGGGTTTTTCGACAAGAGCAGAACCGCTCTGAACGCTGAACAAAACCGTAGCGAGCGGCAGCGAGTTACGGCCGAGAAGCGGAACTGTGCAAGAGCACAGTGAGCATCGGAGGCCGCAAATCGCGACGCGCAGTAGGTTTGGTTCGGTGTTCTTATTCCACTTCCACCGTTTCCGGTGCAGCCGTCGGTGCCGCGTCTGGCGGTTCCGGGAATTCCAGCAAGACCTGGTCCTTGTCGTCGAGGTCGACGGTGACCCGTCCGCCGGTGACCAGGCGGCCGAACAACAGTTCGTCGGCCAGGGCCTTGCGGATCATGTCCTGGATCAAACGTGCCATCGGACGCGCACCCATGAGCGGATCGAAACCTTTCTTGCCGAGGAAAGCACGCAGCTTCTCGGTAAATACGGCTTCGACCTTTTTCTCGTGCAACTGCTCTTCCAGCTGCATCAGGAACTTGTCGACCACGCGCAGGATGATTTCCTGGTCCAGCGAGCGGAAGCTGATGGTCGCGTCGATGCGGTTGCGGAACTCCGGCGTAAACATGCGCTTGATGTCGGCCATCTCGTCGCCAGCCTGCTTCGAATTGGTGAAGCCGATCGACGTCTTTTGCAAGCTTTCCGCGCCCGCATTGGTCGTCATGATGATGATCACATTGCGGAAATCGGCTTTGCGGCCATTGTTGTCCGTCAAGGTACCGTGATCCATCACTTGCAGCAGGATATTGAAAATGTCCGGATGGGCTTTTTCAATTTCATCGAGCAGCAAGACCGCATGCGGCTTCTTGGTGATCGCTTCCGTCAGCAAGCCGCCCTGGTCGAAACCAACGTAGCCCGGTGGCGCGCCGATCAAACGACTGACGGCGTGGCGTTCCATGTATTCCGACATGTCGAAACGGATCAGCTCGATACCGAGGATGAAGGCCAGCTGTTTCGCCACCTCGGTCTTGCCGACGCCGGTCGGACCGGAGAACAGGAAGG
Source organism: Janthinobacterium sp. GMG1 (assembly GCF_034427795.1). Taxonomy (NCBI): domain Bacteria; kingdom Pseudomonadati; phylum Pseudomonadota; class Betaproteobacteria; order Burkholderiales; family Oxalobacteraceae; genus Janthinobacterium; species Janthinobacterium sp. GMG1. The sequence goes on along the minus strand of NZ_JAXQNT010000004.1, from coordinate 601,017 downwards.
AACCGATCGGCTTGTCCGTCTTGCCCAGGCCGGCACGCGCCATCTTGATGGCCGAGGCCAGCGCATCGATGGCGGGATCTTGCCCGAAGACAACATTGCGCAAGTCGCGGTCGATCGTCTGCAGCTTGCTGCGGTCGTCCTGGTTGACCGTTTGCGGCGGAATGCGCGCGATCTTGGCGATGATGTCCTCGATCTCGGCCTTGCCGATGGTTTTCTTTTGCTTCGACTTCGGCAGGATGCGCTGCGCCGCGCCCGCTTCATCGATGACGTCGATCGCCTTGTCGGGCAGATGGCGGTCGTTGATGAAGCGCGCCGCCAGTTCGGCCGCCGTCGACAGGGCCGAGGCCGAGTATTTCACGCCATGGTGCTCTTCGAAGCGCGATTTGAGGCCGCGCAAGATTTGCACGGTTTGCTCGACGGTTGGCTCGTTGACGTCCACTTTCTGGAAGCGGCGGGAGAGCGCATGGTCTTTCTCAAACACGCCGCGGAATTCCGTGTACGTGGTCGCACCGATGCACTTCAACTGGCCATTTGCCAGTGCCGGTTTCAACAGGTTGGACGCGTCCAAGGTGCCGCCCGACGCCGAACCCGCACCGATGATGGTGTGGATCTCATCGATGAACAGGATGCCGTTCGGATTGTCCTTCAGCTGCTTGAGCACGGCTTTCAGGCGCTGCTCGAAGTCGCCGCGGTATTTGGTCCCTGCCAGCAAGGCGCCCATGTCCAGCGAATACACGACGGCATTCTGCAGGATTTCCGGCACATCGCTTTGCGTGATGCGGTAAGCGAGGCCTTCGGCGATGGCCGTCTTGCCCACGCCCGCCTCGCCGACCAGCAACGGATTGTTCTTGCGGCGACGGCACAGGATCTGGATCACGCGGTCGACTTCTTCCTCGCGGCCGATCAGCGGGTCGATCTTGCCTTCGGCAGCAGCCTTGTTCAGGTTTTGCGTGAACTGGTCGAGCGGGCTTTCCTTCGGCTGGCCATCGACAGGCGCTTCTTCCACGCCTTCGGAGGCTTTCGCGCTTTCCGTCGACTGGTCCTTGCGCACGCCGTGCGAAATGAAATTGACCACGTCCAGGCGCGTCACGCCCTGCTGGTGCAGGTAGTAGACGGCATGCGAATCCTTTTCGCCGAAGATGGCCACCAGCACATTGGCGCCCGTGACTTCCTTCTTGCCATTCGAGGCGGACTGGACGTGCATGATGGCACGCTGGATCACGCGCTGGAAACCAAGCGTCGGCTGGGTGTCGACTTCGCCCGTGCCAGGCACGGTCGGCGTGTTGTCGCCGATGAAATTGGTGAGGGTCTTGCGCAGGTCCTCTATATTGACCGCGCAGGCACGCAACACCTCGGCAGCGGAGGGATTGTCCAGCAGTGCCAGCAGTAAATGCTCAACCGTGATGAATTCGTGCCGTGCCTGCCGAGCTTCGACAAACGCCATGTGCAAACTTACTTCTAATTCCTGCGCAATCATACTTCCTCCATCACGCACTGCAGGGGGTGCCCCGCCTTGCGCGCATGCGTTAAAACGAACTCCACTTTGGTACACGCTATATCTTTAGAGAACACGCCGCACACTCCTTTGCCGTAGCGATGAACACTGAGCATGATTTGCGTCGCCGTTTCACGGTCCTTGTTGAAATACTCCTGAATGATGGCCACCACAAATTCCATCGGGGTGTAGTCGTCATTGAGCAAGGCTACCTGGTAGAGCGGTGGCGGCTTCAGCACTTGCCGCTCCAGCAGGGTTTCTGTGTCGTGCTTGGTTGCCATACGCTTATTCTAATGCTTTCACAGTGGTTGTCATGCGCAATATCTACGCCTTTCCAATTGTTTTCAATCTTACGCGTTTTCTTAATAGTGCGCAGATGGCGACCTTGCCGCCAAAATCAAGAGTTGCTTTTTTGGTTGCCGTGAAGAATTTGGCAATATCGATGGAAAAGCGCTTGACTTCATTATTTATTCCGCCAACAATGCTGTATCGACTGTTGCAGTAATGTACAGCTTGATAAGAAGTGAGACGTCGAGGAGGGGGCAAGAAGCTTCTTGCTTTTATGGCTCGTGTGATTTGTTTTAATTTTGAAAGTTCTTTTTATGGCAACAGGTACAGTTAAGTGGTTCAATGATTCCAAAGGTTTTGGCTTCATCACTCCAGATGATGGCGGCGAAGATTTGTTTGCTCATTTCTCCGCAATCAACATGAACGGTTTCAAGACCCTCAAAGAAGGTCAAAAAGTTCAATTCGAAGTCACGCAAGGCCCTAAAGGCAAGCAAGCTTCCAACATCCAAGCAGCCTAAGCATCGCCTGCCCTCAGATGTGAAAAACCCCGTCTCCTGACGGGGTTTTTTTTCGTCCGCAGGGTGCGCAGCACCCTGCCCCTCGTGTTACATGTGCTCGATCATCACGGCGCCGAAACCGGAACACGACACTTGCGTGGCGCCTTCCATCAGGCGGGCAAAGTCGTAGGTGACGCGCTTCGAGGCGATCGACTTTTGCATCGAGGAAATGACCAGGTCCGCCGCTTCCAGCCAGCCCATGTGGCGCAGCATCATTTCCGCCGACAAAATCAGCGAACCGGGGTTCACGTAATCCTTGCCAGCGTACTTCGGCGCCGTACCGTGCGTCGCTTCGAACATGGCGACGGAGTCGGACAGGTTCGCGCCCGGCGCGATGCCGATGCCACCCACTTGCGCCGCCAGCGCGTCGGAAATGTAATCGCCGTTCAAATTCAGGGTGGCGATGACGCTGTATTCGGCCGGACGCAGCAAAATCTGTTGCAGGAACGCGTCAGCGATGGAATCCTTGACGATGATGTCGCGGCCCGTCTTCGGGTTCTTGAACTTGCACCATGGACCGCCATCGATCAGCTCGGCGCCGAATTCCTTTTGCGCCAGCGCATACGCCCAGTCGCGGAAGCCGCCTTCCGTGTACTTCATGATGTTGCCTTTGTGCACGATCGTCACGGATGGCTTGTCATTGTCGATCGCGTACTGGATGGCCTTGCGCACCAGGCGCTCCGTGCCTTCGATGGAGACGGGCTTGATGCCCAGGCCCGACGTGGCCGGGAAACGGATTTTCGTCACGCCCATTTCATTGACGAGGAAATCCATCAATTTCTTGGCTTCGGGCGAACCCTGCTGGTATTCGATGCCGGCGTAGATATCTTCCGAGTTTTCGCGGAAAATCACCATATCCGTCTTTTCCGGCTCTTTCACGGGCGATGGCACGCCCGTAAAGTAGCGCACGGGCCGCAGGCAGACGTACAGATCGAGCTGCTGGCGCAAGGCCACGTTCAGCGAGCGGATGCCGCCGCCAACGGGCGTGGTCAGCGGGCCCTTGATGGAAACGACGTAATCTTTCAGCACTTCCAGGGTTTCTTCCGGCAGCCACACATCGGGACCATACACATTCGTCGATTTTTCGCCCGCGTAGATTTCCATCCAGCTGATCTTGCGCGCGCCGCCGTAGGCCTTGGCCACGGCAGCGTCGATCACCTTGATCATGACCGGGCTGATATCGATGCCCGTGCCATCGCCTTCAATGAAGGGAACGATGGGATTATCTGGTACATTCAGCGAAAAATCGGCGTTGACGGTGATTTTTTGGCCGTCAGCAGGTACAGTGATATGTTGATACATCGTGATCTCCGAAGTGGGACACACCGCTGGCGGGCAACACAGGCCGGCGACGCGCTCTGCGGTTGCAGAGTTTACAAAAACAAGTCCGAACATGGCGGCAACAACGCACTTTAGCAGGGAAAGAACACCCGGGCCATCCGCGGCGCCAAAGAACCTCGTTGCCATACCGCCTCAAGTCTTCTATAAGACATAAGACTGACGTTTCACATTATGCACCAGTATCTTACAGGGCGCCACGCTTTTGCGGCGCCGACCAGCAGCCACCATCGCTTACATCAATTCCTTTACCAGCATGCCACTCATCCTCTTCAATAAACCATTCCAGGTCCTGTGCCAGTTTTCGCCGCAGGATGGCCGCGCCACCCTGGCCGACCATCTCACCATCCCCGGCATCTACCCGGCTGGCCGGCTCGACGCCGACAGCGAAGGCTTGCTGCTGCTGACGGACGATGGCCGCCTGCAGCACGAGATCAGCCACCCGGACCGCAAGGAAGCGAAAACCTATCTGGTGCAGGTCGACGGCGTGCCCGATGCGGCCAGCCTGGCGCGCCTGCAGGCGCCGCTGGACCTGGGCGACTTCATCACCAAGCCGTGCAAGGCCGTGCGCATCGCCGAGCCGGACTGGCTGTGGCCACGCAATCCCCCGATCCGCGCGCGCGCCGACAAACCCACCTCGTGGCTGGCGATCACCTTGAAAGAGGGAAAAAACCGGCAAGTGCGGCGCATGACGGCAGCCGTCGGCCTGCCCACCCTGCGCCTGGTGCGCAGCGCCATCGGCCCGTTCTCGCTGGCCAGCCATCCCTTGCTGCCCGGCGAATGGTGCGAGGTGCCGGCCGAGAACATAGGAAAAGCGTGAGCGGGGCAAGAAAAAACAGCCTCGGCATCGAATTTTGCCAATAAGCACTATTTATTTTTAGATAATGCATTAAAATCATCCCACCTTAACATGACAGAAAAGGAAAGATGATGACAAAAGTAATTCTGACCCTGGCCGCCTCCCTGCTTGCTGGCGCCGCACTGGCGCAATCGGGCGCCAAGGTGCACGCTTCCGCCGCGACCGATGCCGTCAAGCCGCCACCCGCTTCGGCAGCCAGCCATGCGTCGGCAGCTACCGACGCCGTCAAGCCGGTGCCGCCGGCCTCGGCCACCGTCAACGCTTCGGCCGCGACGGATGCGGCGCGTTCCGGTGCATCAACCAAGGCTTCGGCCGCGACGGATGCGGCGCGTTCCGGTGCATCAACCAAGGCTTCGGCCGCGACCGATGCGCAACGCATGATTCCCCAGGCGCGCAAGACGAAGCAGCCGGCCGCTGAAGCTGGCAAGCCCGTGAAGTAAGTGCAGTTCCCGGGGTTACGGCAACAGCCATGTTGCTGTAACCCCACGCTTTCGGCGCGGACAGGCAGCATGCTTGACCAGGCAGCCGCCAGCATGGCTTAATCGCCGCTTCGCAGCCACCATCCCGCCCCATGAAAAATTCCCTACGCCGTCTCAGCCTGTCCATCGCCCTGCTGGCCTGCGCCAGCATTGCCCAAGCACAAACCAAGGGCGTGCAACTGTCGGCTGGCATGCACTTGATCCAGGCGGAAGTGGCCGCCACGGAAGCGCAGCGCGAACAGGGTTTGATGTACCGTGAAAAAATGGAGGCTAATGCGGGCATGCTGTTCGTCTTTGGCAATCCATCGACGCAATGCATGTGGATGAAAAACACGCCACTGCCCCTGTCCGTGGCTTTTATCGACGCCAGCGGCAAGATCGTCAACATCGAGGACATGCAACCGCACACGCTCGACAGCCATTGCTCGACGAAGACCGTGCCCGTGCGCTATGCGCTGGAAATGCACCTGGGCTGGTTCAAGCAAAAGAACATCAAGCCAGGCATGAGCATCGGCAACTTGCCGGCCGCACGCTAGGCGGTGGCCGCTGTCCGCTGCGGACACGGCCGCGAAAAACCGCGAAAAAGAACGCGAAAAAACCCGCTAGAATGAATCTGCGGGTTTTTGCTTTTCAACCAGTGCCAGCGTACCGGCACAGACAAGGCCACCGTAGTGGCTTGCCTGCTGGCGAATATTAAGCGGACAGTGCTTTCAAAGCAGCTGCCAGACGGCTCTTATGGCGAGCTGCCTTGTTTTTGTGGATGATCTTCTTGTCAGCGATACGGTCGATGGTCGACACGGATGCTTGGAAGATTGCAGCAGCAGCTGCCTTGTCGCCGCCCTGGATCGCTTTGCGAGCAGCTTTGATAGCCGTGCGCAAGGTCGAACGTTGGGACGAATTGTGTGCGTTTTGCTTAACTGCTTGACGAGCGCGTTTGCGCGCTTGTGCGGTATTTGCCATGGAATTTCCTAAAACAGGGTCAAAGTGCGTTTGCAAACATTAGTGTTTGCCAACCGGTGCGTTCTGTGCGTCTGCCGAACCATGTGTGCCAAACCAGTGCCTGTCAAACATTAGTGTCTGCGTAACAGAATTCTGTACAGCCTTCGATTATAGCGATATTTTCAAGCGGGGGCAAATCAAAAAACCGTGTGCCACGTCAAAAACACGTGAAAATGGGGCTGACAAGGGCGAATAGGCGGCGCTTGTTACCCGCTTGTTACCATATTTTAACCGTTTGCCGGTACTGCGCCCGGCTATAATCTGCCCCCATGAACTTGCTTAAAACCCTCGCCGCCATTTCCAGCATGACCATGCTGTCCCGTGTAACCGGATTATTGCGCGAAAGCCTGTTCGCGCGCGCCTTTGGCGCCGGCGCCTACACGGACGCCTTCATTGTTGCCTTCCGCATCCCCAACCTGTTGCGCCGATTGTTTGCCGAGGGCGCGTTCTCGCAAGCGTTCGTGCCGATCTTGTCAGAATACAAGAACCAGCATGGCCAGGAAGCGAGCAAGCAACTGGCCGACCATGTGGCCACCACCCTCGTCTGGGCCACCTTGCTCGTGTCCGCCATCGGCATCGTGGGCGCGCCATGGTTTGTGTACGCGATCGCCACGGGCCTGTCCAAGGATCCGGGCGCCTTTGACGCGGCCGTGTGGATGACGCGGTTGATGTTCCCATATATTACTTGCATGTCCTTCGTGGCCCTGGCCGGCGGCATCTTGAATACCTGGCGCGAATTCAAGATTCCCGCGTTCACGCCAGTGCTGCTGAACCTGTCGTTCATCGCCGCCTCGCTATTCCTCGCGCCCCATCTGGCGCAGCCGATCTACGCCATGGCCATTGCCGTGTTCGCCGGCGGCCTGCTGCAAGTGGCGGTCCAGATTCCCGCGCTGATCAAGATCGGCATGCTGCCGCGCCTGTCGATCAATCCCGCCATCGGCCTGTCCGACGGCGGCGTGCGCCGCGTATTGAAGAAGATGGGGCCGGCCGTGTTCGCCGTCTCGGCAGCGCAGATCAGCCTGATGATCAACACGAGCATCGCGTCGCGCCTGGCCGAAGGCAGCATTTCCTGGCTGTCGTACGCGGACCGTCTGATGGAGTTCCCCACCGCCATGCTGGGCGTGGCCCTGGGCACCATCTTGCTGCCCAGCCTGTCGAAAGCGAACGTGGATGGCGACAAGACGGAATACTCGGCCCTGCTGGACTGGGGCTTGCGCCTGACCTTCCTGCTGGCCCTGCCTGCCGCCGTCGGCATGGCAACCCTGGCCACGCCGCTGATCGCCACCCTTTTCCATTACGGCAAGTTCACGGCCGAATCCGTGACCATGTCGACGCAGCCGCTGGTGGCTTACAGCCTGGGCCTGATCGGCATCATCCTCGTGAAAACCCTGGCGCCCGCCTTTTATGCGCGCCAGGACATTCGCACGCCCGTGAAGATCGCCATCGGCGTGCTGATCGCCACGCAGCTGATGAATCTGCTGTTCGTGCCCTACATCGCCGTGGCCGGCCTGGCCCTGTCGATCGGCCTGGGCGCCTGCCTGAACGCCACATTCCTGTACTGGGGCTTGCGCAAGCGCGGCATCTACCAGCCGAAACCGGGCTGGGCCAAATTCTTCCTGCGCCTGCTGCCGGCACTCATCGTGATGGGCGGCGTGGCGTATCTTGGCGCCATGCGCATCGACTGGATCGCTATGCAAGCCCATCCGCTGCTGCGGGCCGGCGCGCTGGCCCTGGTGGTGGCGCTATGCGGCGTGGCGTACTTTGCCACCTTGTTCCTCGTTGGCTTCCGCTTCCGCGATTTCAAGCGCCACGCGTAACAACATGCGCAGGACGTTGTTGCCTGCGTCTCGCCGTACTAGCGTACTGTCTTCGACTTGGCGCCTAGTCCTGCACATGTTGTCGTAATCACACACGTATCAAGAAACAAAAAAACCCGCCTCGGCGGGTTTTGTCATTCCAGCCAATAAAAATCAGGCAGCTTTGCGGGCGCGGCGGGCCGCGAAGCCGACCAGCGCCAGGCCGCCCAGCAACATGCCGTAGGTTTCCGGTTCCGGCACAGGCAAGGCGGAGACCGTGCCCACGTACTGACCATTCTGCAAACCGCTCAAGCCTGACACACGCACCTCATAGGTACCCGCAGCCAGGGAACCGGCCCAGCTCAGGCTTTGGATGCCAGCCACCGACGTCAGGGTCAGGTCGCCATAACCCACCAGTGTGGCGGCGAAGTTGCTGATCGCGCCTTCGGCAACGGAAAACGTTTGCAATGCGCCAAACGAGGTCGACGATGGGGTCAGCAGCTTGAAGGTCCACAAATCATCGACCACCGAATTGGCGGCGAAATTGGTGGTGATCGATGCCCGCGTATCGAAGCCGCTCGGGTCCAGGATGCCCAGATTGTAGGTGGCCGCCGATGCGCTGAACGATGCTGCAGCCAGAATGCCTGCCGCGATAAATTTCAATTTCATAAATTATCCCTTAAAAGTAATTTATGGCCGCCAAGTGGGTCAGCCATCGCTTTAGTACTGAAAGTACCAAGCGGAATGGTAGCATAAAGACATTAAATTACTTGTAATTATTTTATTGAAATTTCATTTATTGAAAGTGTTTCCTCTATGAAATGGTTATGAGTCAAGATGAATTTCCAAGTGAAAATAGTTGCCCTTGGATACTTCGTTGTTGACTTATGGTTAAAGCGCATTGCGCGCTTCCTGTTCTGCGCCGCTCTCTTCGTCCGGCTCCACCACCTCGTGCGGTACCGGTTCGGGCGCTGGCGCAACAGGATGCGGCGGCGGAAACAACGCTGGCGGAGCGGCGGAGGGCGGCGCGACGGCGTCTGCCGGCACCAGGGCCAGTCCCGCCGGCGGCACGGGCCCGCCGGCAACAAACTGCCACTCGGACAGGTGCGACTTGCCTTCGAAACCTGTGAAACGGGCCTCGAAATTACCCACTTTTAAAGGCGCAGACGACGACAGGCTATGCACGCCGATGATGCCCTGGCTGCCGGGCTGGTACAGCAAGCCCCACTCGGCGCGTCCCGTGATGGGGTCCACATACAGCTTGCGCAAATGGCGGCGCACCTGCGGAAAGCGGGGATCGCGCAGCAAGGCGGCCAGGGTCGGCGGCTGCGGCGGCTGGCCCGCTGGCGTGGCGCCCGCGTAACTCTGCAGTGCATCGACAAACTGCGCGCCGATGTCGAGCAATTCCTGCTCGGCCGCCTGGCGCTGCAACAGGGAACCCATCTTCAGCCCGGCCGCCCCCACGAGGCCCAGGATGGCCACCAGGATGATCAGGCCCAGGTAAGTGAAACCACGCTGGCGGCGCGCAGGACGGTGCATGGCCGCTACCAGTCGGCGAACGGCGTGCCGCTGCGGTCCTTGCCGGGCGCGCCGCTTTTCACGTCATACACCTGGCCCGGCGTGTCGTCGGGCGGCGGCACGATGAGCCAGCTGCTGTCGCTATCGGTGATGGGGTCGATGGGCATGGCGCGCAGGTATTTCTTTTCCACCAGTTGCTCCAGTGAATCGGGATAGCGCCCCGTATCGCCGTGGAACTGGTCGATGGTCGTGCGCAGGTTACGCAAGTTGTCCGCCAGCACAGTTTCCTTTGCCTTGTCGAGGCTGGGAAAGTAGCGGGGCACGGCCAGGGTCAGCAGCAGCGCCACGATACCGAGCACCACCAGCAACTCGATCAGGGTAAAGCCGCGCGTGCGGGCGGCGCGGTCATGGACAGGCATGGTTCACCATACACGGTAAGGCACGTTGTTCAGGCCAGTCTTATTGGAAGTCGAGTACACATCGTACACGTCGTCGCCCTCGCGCGGTTCGGCCGCCTCGCTGGCGTAGCTGCGCTTGCCCCAAGTCTGCGCATCGCTCAGGCCCGCGTCCATATTGAACGGGTCGCGCGGCACGCGGCGCAGGAAAAACAGCTTGCTGCGCTTCGGGTTGCGCTGGTCAGGCACGCCCTCGACCAGCAGTTCCAGGCTTTTCGGATAGCCGCTGGCATCGGGTGCGCGCAGGACGCGGCCTTCGTCGCCGGCCCGCTTGTAGGCGTCGAGGCCCTGGCGGATCTCGCGCAGCGCGCGTCGCAATTCCTGCTCCTGGCGCCGCTGCACCGTCACCTGCGTGACGGGGATCACCAGGGTGGCCAGCACGCCCAGGATGGCCAGGGTCACCAGCAACTCGATCAAGGTGAAGCCGCCTTGCCCACCCTGCGCATGCGCCAGTCTCATTTGGCGGGAGGCGGCGCCACCGGCACCGGCTGGCTGGACGAGAACGGCAGGGGCGCCGCCTGCAGCGGCACGGGCTGGCCAGCCGATATCGGCAAGGGTGAGGCGGCCGGCTCGGGCGACGGCGCCACTTCCGGCGCCGGCACGCTCTGCGGCAAAGTTTGCGTCAGCGGTGCCGGCGGCGCGCCCGGCGCCATCATCTGCTGCGCCGGCGCCGGCTGCATGCCGACGGCCGACGGGCCGGAACGCACGATCACCGTGCCCGGCATCTGCGTGGACGCCTTGGCCGTCATGTCGGGACGGCGGCGGAAGCTGCCTTCCGTGCCGGCGGAAAACTCCGACTCCTTCGCTTCCGGGCGCTGCACCGTGCGTACCAGGTGCGGCGTGATCGACAGCACGATTTCCGTCTTCTGGCTATCGTCCTTGCTGCTGCCGAACAAACGTCCCAGCACGGGAATGTCGCCCAGGCCCGGCACCTTGTTGCCCGAGCTGCGCTCTTCATTGTTGATCAGGCCCGCCAGCACCTGGTTTTCGCCATCCTTCAATTGCAGCATGGTCGACGCCTGGCGCGTGCCGATCTGGTACAGGGTCGAGCCACTGCGGGTGGTGGTGGCCGCCCCCAGGTTGCTCACTTCGAGCGAGATGCGGATGCCCACCTCATTGTTCAAATAAATGGTCGGCTCGGCGTTCACCGTCAAGCCCACGTCCAGGTAGCTGATCGATTCGGAAGCGAAGCCGCCCGTGCCCGGCGAAATGGTGGTGGTCACCACAGGCACCCTGTCGCCGATGACGAACTTCGCCTTTTCCCGGTTGCGCACGCGAATGCGCGGGTTGGCCAGGATGTTCGCGTCGCCATCCGTCTTGTTGGCGTTTGCCGTCACGGCCAGGTTGCTCACGCCGATGCTGCGCTGGTTCAGGTTATTCAGGTCGTTGATGGTCAGCCCGATGCCGCCCGAGGTGGAAAGCGGCGTCAGGGTCAGGCTCGATGGCCAGGCCACGCCCAGTTCCATCAGGCGGCTGCGCTTGACTTCGAGGATTTCCAGTTCCAGCACGACCTCCGCCTCCGGCACGTCCTGCAGCGCGATCAGGCGCTCGGCCAGGCGGATCGCCTCGGGCGTGTCACGCACGATGACGAGGTTGAGTTTTTCATCGGCCACCACGTCGCGCGTCTTCAAAATGGTCTTGAGCGTGTTGGCCACCTGCTTGGCGTCCGCGTTCGCCAGGAAGAAGGTTTTTACCAGCACCTCCTGATACTCCTTCAATTTTGCCGCCACGTTCGGGTAGATCAGGATCGTGTTCGCATCCATCACCTGCTGTTCCAGCTGGTTCGTCACCAGCAGGAAGTACACGGCCGATTCCACCGTACTGTTTTTCAGGAAGATCGACGTTTTCGCATCCGCCTTGACGTCCTTGTCGAAGACGAAATTGAGACCGGAACGGCGCGCGATCAGCTCGAACACCTGCTTTAAGGGCGCGTCGCGGAACTCGATCGTGATCGGCTGCTTGTACGACTTGGCCAGGCCCGATTCGACGATGGGCGGCGCCGTCTTTTCATCGACTTCGCGCAGCAGCGCGCGCGCGCCGGCGTGGTTCGGCTGCTCCGTCAGGATGGCGTTCAGGCGCTGGCGCGCCGGGTCGTATTGTTTTGCATCAAACGCCGCGCGCGCTTCGGCCAGCAATTTCCCCTGGCGCTGCTCACGTTCGAGCGCGCGCAAGCCGCTGTTGGCGCGCTCGTTCTGCGCATCGATTTCCAGCACGCTCATGAAAGAAGCACGCGCCAGCTCGCCCTGCCCCGCCTGCGCCTGGCGCTCGGCCTGTTGCAAGCGGTTGCCGGTCGCCCGTTCGCGCGCCTGCAGGTAGGCGCTGCGGTATTGCGCGTTGCCGGGGTCTTGCTGCAGCGCTTCCTGCAGCTTTTGCAGGCCGGCCGGTATTTGATCTTGCGCAATCAGCTCGCGCCCGTCGCGGTAGGCTTGCTGCCCGGCGCAGCCGGACAGCAGCACCAGCAGTAGCGGCAGCAGCGCCGATGAAAAGGAACGAGGCATCACTCGGAAACTCCAATGTTGAGCTGCTGAACCTGGTTCAACGGCAGATAAGTGAGCGTCATGACGGGCGGTGCGATCGTCACGACCTTGTAGGCGCCATCGATGACGGTATGGGCGCGCACGATATACGTCTTGTCGGCGCGCGACAAAAAGACTTCCCAGGCGCCGTCGGCGGCCGCCTTGCCCAGGTAGACGAACGGCAGCGGCGGCGCCATCGGCGGGGGCGGCGGGGGCGCGGCCGTCACCGCCATTTTCGGCGGCGGCGGATTCCAGTTCTGGCTCTGGAAGACACCGCCAGCGCCATCGGCGCCGCCAAAGGTCTCGCCCTCCTCGCCCGCCACTTCGCTGCGCGGCAGCAGGGCCAGGATGGCCGGCTGCGCGGCCGGCGGCTTGACTGCCGCATGGCGCGCGGGCGCGACGGCCCGCTCGACCGCTTCGGCCACCTCGGCCACGGGCTGGCGCTCGCCCCACAGCAGCAAGGCACCCGCGCCCAGCACGCCGGCCAGCATGAGACTATGACGTGGCGTCACGGCGCTTCTCCCGCGCTGTCAGCTAAATAAAACGTCAGGCGCAAGCGCGCTTCGAGTTGCGGATCGGCGATCTGCTCGCGGCGGAAACTCAGTTCGTCGAGCGAAGCAAAGGGAGCCGCGCGCAGCGCTTGCAGCGCGAACTGCCACACGGCCGCATAACTGCCCTTCAGCGGCAAGGTCACCTGATAGCTGGCAACCCTGCTGGCCTTGTCGTAGCCGCTCTTGTATTCGCCTTGCGCCAGCAGCAAGCCATTTTTCGCGGCCAGGTCGAACAGTTGCTTGACCTGCTGCTCCGCGTGGCGCTGCTGTCCCAGGGCAGCATAAAAGCGCGCCAGGTTCTCGCTGGCTGTCGCCGGCGGCGCCGCGATGGCGACGGCCAGCGCTGGCTGCGGCAAGGGCCGCGCTTCCAGCTGCGCCGCCACGGCGCGCTGCTGCCAGGCCCACGCCCAGGCTGCCACGCCCAGCGAGAACAGGACCATGGCCAGGCAGGCGGGCGCCCCCAGGCGGCGCAACAGCAGTTGCGCGCGCAGGCGCACGATTGCGAGGTCGATGGCCATCATGGCGTGCCCCAGCGCGCTTCGAGCTGGAAGCGCAAGGGTTTGTTCGGATCAAGCGCATTGATTTCATGGCGCAGCAGCTGCACGCGCGTGCCGAACAGCTCCTGCTGCTTCAATTGCGCGATGTAGGCCACCATGGCATCGCTACTGGTCGTCTCGGCCGTGATCTTCAGCACGCGCTTGCGCGCATCCGGTTCCAGCGCCAGCAGCGCGACACCGGGCGGCGTGGCGCTGGCCAGCGCATCCTGCAGGTCGCGCCACGGCAGATTCAGTTGCAGGATGGCCGCATTCACGGCTGCCGCCTGCGCCGGTGCGATCGGTGTTTGCGGTGCGCTCACCGGTCCCTGCGTGGCGGCCAGCACGCGCTGCTGCGCCAGCCGCCAATGCGCCTCGCTTGCCTGCTGGCGCTGCAGCGCTGCGCTGCCGCTGTACGCCGCCGTGACGGCCAGCGCCACGCCCAGCGCCCCCGTGATCCACGCCCAGACGGGAACGCGGTGCAGGCTGCGGCGCCAGTTGGGTGGCGCAAAATCGATATCGAGGCGCGTCATGCCACGCCTCCGCTACGGGCCAGCCGGGCAGCCGGTGACAAGGCGCCTTCCCCGTCCGGCGTGGAGAAAATCTGGCAGTGGAACGCTTGCGCCGGCGCCAGCCAGCCCGCTGGCGCCGCGCCGCACAGCTGCAGTAGCGCCGGCGCGGGCACGCCTTGCAGCAGCGCCTCGCGCGCCAGCGCCTGCAGCAGCCAATCCTGGCCCGCGCCCTGCGGCACGGGAAGTGCGCGCACGGCGCGCAAATACCCATCGTGCCGCACGCCCAGGGTCAGGACGCTCTCCTGCAACTGGCCAAACCAGGCGCCCGGCTTCAACGCGCCGTGCCAGCGATTCCAGTGGCGCGCGAATTGCGGCGTGATGAAAATCAGGGCCAGCTTGCGTGCGGCCGCCACGCGCGCCAGCTGCGCCAGCAGCGCGCGGGGCACGGCGCAGAAAAACGGCGCACGAGCATCCCAGGCGCTGCTGCTGTGCCACAGACCCGGCGCCTCGCCATACAGCGACTGGAAGCGCAGCGCGGCGGCCGCCTCGATATCGGCCAGGCGCGCGGCGCCTTGCGGCATATCAACCTGCCACAGGCGCGCCAATCCATCGCCGAGCACCACGGACAGGGGCCAGCCCGCGTATTCATCCACCGGCAGCAGCTGGTCCAACGCCTGGCCCAGGGCGGCAAAGTCGCCGTGCAGCGTGACGTCCGGCACGTACACGGCTTCGCCCAGCGGCGTCCAGGCGGGCGCGCGCCAGCGGCTGCTGCGCCACAGGCTCACCTTGCCCGCCGCCACGCCCAGGCGCAAACCTTGTCCATAAGCTCTACGCATGCAGGGTGACCCTCTTGATTTCCGTGATGGTGGTGGCGCCCCGCTTGACCAGTTCCAGCGCCGCCAGACGCAGGCTGCGCGTGCCGTTCGCGTACGCGGCCGCCTTGATCTGGCGGATCGGCTTTTTATCGACGATCAGTTCGCGGATTTCATCGGTCAGCACGAGGATTTCGGCGATCGAGCGGCGTCCCTTGTAGCCCGTGCCGCGGCAGTCGCCGCAACCCTTGCCCTGCTTGAATTGATACGTATCAACGTCGGCGCGCGCCAGGCCCACGCTGGCCAGCTCACTGTCGTCGGGCGTGTACTCCGTGGCGCAATGGGGGCAGTTGGTGCGGATCAGCCGCTGCGCCCAGATGCCGTTCAGGGCCGAGACGAACGCATACGGGTCGATGCCCATGTGGGTAAACCGGCCGAACACGTCGAAGACGTTATTCGCATGCACGGTGGTGAGCACCAGGTGACCGGTAAGGGCCGATTGCACGGCGATTTCCGCCGTCTCGCGGTCGCGGATCTCGCCCACCATGATCTTGTCGGGGTCGTGGCGCAGAATCGAGCGCAAGCCCTTGGCGAAGGTCAGTCCCTTCTTTTCATTCACGGGAATCTGCAGAATGCCGGGCAGCTGGTATTCGACGGGGTCTTCGATGGTGATGATCTTTTCGCGTCCGTTATGGATTTCCGTCAGCGCCGCATACAGGGTCGTCGTCTTGCCCGAGCCCGTGGGGCCCGTGACGAGCAGCATGCCGTAGGCTTCCTGCGCCAGCGCGCGCAGGGCTTCCAGCGATGGCGCGTCAAAGCCCAGTGCTTCCAGGGTCAGCGCGCCGTAGGCCTCGATCATGGCGCGCTTGTCGAGGATGCGGATGACGGCGTCTTCGCCATGGATGCTGGGCATGATGGAGACGCGCAAATCGATTTCGCGCCCGCCCGATTCGACGCGGAAGCTGCCGTCCTGCGGCACGCGGCGCTCGGCGATATCGAGTTCGGCCAGCACTTTCAGGCGCGAGATGATGTGTTCGGCCACTTCGATGCCGTTGACGGACGTGGCGTGATCGAGCACGCCGTCGACCCGGTACTTGACGGCCAGGCCGCCGGCCGTGCTTTCCAGGTGGATGTCGGAGGCGCCCGCCTTCAGCGCGTCATACAAGGTCGAGTTGACCAGCTTCACGGCGGGGCTGGCCGCTTCCGACACGCTGGCGAACGACAGCACGGCGGCCGTCTTGCCGTCGCGCCGCGCGTCCGTGGCGGCGCCGGGCAGCAGGCTGTCGACGGCGCGCGCCGATTCTTCCTGCTTCGACAGGTAGGCGCCGATGTCGGCCTGCAGCGCCAGACGGATGTTCAAGGCGCCCTGCCCCGCGCGCGCATTCAGCCAGGTTTGCAGGTCGAGGTCGAACGGGTCGGCGATCACGCCCACCAGTTGGCCGTCGGCGGCGCGCAGCAGCACGCTGTGGCGCGCCAGCGCCTGCGACAGGGGCAGCACGTCGAAGGCGGGGGACAGCGCCAGCATGTCGGCCGTTTCCAGCACGTCCAGGCCGAACGGGCGCGCCAGTGCGCGCACCACGGCGCGCGCCTCGATGCCGCTCAGCTGCTGCAATTCCTCGACCAGGCTGCGCTTCGATTGGCGGCTCAGGATGCGCGCGCGCTGCAGCAGCGCAGGGTCGATGGCCACGCTGGCGACGGTGGATTCGGTTTGCATCATGAAATATCGCCGGCAAGGTCAAAGATGGGCATGTACAGCAGGATCACGATGGCGCCCACGACCAGGCCGATGGCGGCCATCAGCAGCGGCTCGAACGTGCGCGTAAAACGGTCGATCCAGCGGCTGATTTCGCCGTCATAAAAAGCGGCCGACTGCGTCAGCATGGGGCCCATGTCGCCCGTGCGCTCGCCCACGCGCAGCATGCGCAGGGAAATGGGCGTCGTCAGTCGATGCTGTTCAAACGCGGACGACAGGGGCTGGCCCGCCTCGATGGCGCCGCGCGCATTCTGCAACGACGCCTGCATGCCCGGTGAGACCATCGCTTGCACGGTGGCAATCGCCTGCACGATGGTGATGCCGCCCTCGGCCAGCATGCCCAGGGTCAGGTACAGGCGCGACAGTTCATAGATGCGCACGCGCTCGCCGATGCCGGGCAGTTTCGCCAGCAGGCGCGCCACGCCGCCATGGAGCAGCACGCGCCGCACGGCCGTGAACACCATGCCGCCGACCAGCGCCAGCCCGAGCAACAGCAGCACGCCGTGTTCGGTGACGAACTGGCCCCAGCTGAGCATCACTTGCGACATCCACGGCAGGTTGCGGCCGGCGCCCTGGTAGACCTCGGCGAAGCGGGGCACCACATAGCTGATCAGGAAGGCGCTGACGCCGCCGCCCACGGCCAGCAGGATGGCGGGATAGATGGCGGCGCTGACGATTTTACTGCGCACCGTATCGATGCGCTGCTGGTAGTCGATGTAGCGCGACAAGGCGCGCGGCAAGTCGCTCGTGCCTTCGGCCGCCTTGACGATGCCGATGTACAAGGGCGGAAACAGCTCCGCTTGCTCGCCCAGCACGGCGGAAAAGCGCTTGCCTTCGCGCAAGCCTTCCAGCAGGCGCGTGAGCACGCTGCGCGTGGCCGGCGACGCTTCCTTTTCCAGCAAGGCTTCCAGCCCTTCGACGATGCCCAGGCCCGCGTTCAGCAGCGCCAGCAACTCCTGGCTGAACAGCAGCAGGGGCAGGGCCCGCGCACGCTGGCGTCCGGCCGCGCTGAACGGCGTGGCCCGCACAGGGCGGATGGCGCTGACGAACAGACCGCGCGCCTCGGCCTGGCGGCGCGCGTCGGCTTCGTCGCGGCCGTCGATCACGCACGTATGCAAGGTAGCAACTGCCTGGTCCGTGGAAAGCGCGCGTACTTCGAACTGCATGATGGCTTGTCCGTAGGAAAAAGAATGGCGCTGGCGCTATTGCGAGCTGATGTCGGCGTTCTCGCCGCCGCCGCCCGGCTGGCCATCCTTGCCCATCGAGACGATGTCATACTCGCCCTTGCTGCCGGGCGCGCGGTATTGATAGGCATGGCCCCACGGGTCGAGCGGCACGGCCTTTTTCAGGTAGGGACCATTCCAGCGCGTGCCAGCGGCGGGCGGCGCGACCAGCAGCGCGGCCAGGCCTTCTTCCGTGGTCGGGTAGCGCCCCACGTCGAGCCGGTAGGTATCGAGCGATTTTTCAAACGCCTCGATCTGCGCCTTGGCCACCGTTACTTCGGACTTGCCCAATTGGGCGAAATATTTGGGGCCGACATATGCCGCCAGCAAGCCGATGATCACGATGACGACCAACAGTTCGAGCAAGGTAAAGCCGCGCGCATGGCGCGTTGCCGCAAGGTTCTGCCTGTGTGCTGCATGCATCCGGTAACTCCTTCTTGCCTACCTTCAATACATTGCCGCCATGTGCGCCGCGGATGGCCGCGCACAGGCGGCGCGCGCCTGCCTGATGCCTAAGTAACCCCCAATAAATTATTGTAATTTCTGACTTCCATAACCGGCGCTAGGCGGCGTTGCTCACTGCTAGCAGTGCTCGCACTGCGTCGCAGCGAGCGCCTTGCATAGCATCCGGTTCTGTTCGTCATAAATTCACACTAATTTCCCGAGGCTTACTTAGCAGGCTACCATGCCGCTTATGGTTAATACAATCTTTTGTTTGTACTGAAAACAACAAAATTCCGGGGGAAACCATCGCGTTTTCCCTGACGCAAGTCGCGCGCCACCCGCCTTGCGACCGGCGTACAATCGGCGCACGAGCGGCCATGCGGCCTGCCTTGGGAGCTTGCATGTCTGCAATCCGTTTCAGCCTTGCCATCCTGGCCGCCGCCAGCGTACTGCCGGCCGGCGCAGCGGCGGCGCAGCGCCATCTGTATATTGTGCAACTGAGCATGCAACTGCCCACACCGCCTGACGCGGCCCAGCGGAAGGCGCAGCGGGAAGCCGGCCGGCGCGCCGTGCTGTCGCTGGTGCCCGACGCCACGGTGCAATACCAATATACGGCCGTGCTGAACGGCTTTGCCGCCCTGCTGACGCCGGACGAAGTCACGCGCCTGCGCGCCAGCCCGCTCGTGGCGCGCGTGGCGCCCGGCACCGAGGATCAGTTCAACGATGGCGGCACGCACACAACCGCCGCACCCCGGCCGCAGCGCTAAGCGGCTTCAGGCGGCCAGCAGGCGCAGCGCGATGCCGCGCGACACGGCTTGCGTGCGATTGCTCACACCCAATAATTTGTAGATGCGCTGCAAATGGCTTTTCACGGTCCCGCCGCTGATGCCGAGAATTTGCCCCACCTCCTCATTGCTCTTGCCGATGCTGACCCAGTGCAACACTTCCAGCTCGCGCGCACTGGCCGCGCGCGCCGCGCCGGTGGGCGCTGCCTGCGCTCCGTCCGGCAGCGCCAGCCAATGGATATGCAGGTAGGGCAGCAGCAATTCCAGCACATACGCCTGGCGCGCCGGGTCAGGCCGGGAGGCGCAGGAGGCGCAAAACAGGGCAAAAAAACTGCCGGCGCCCGCAGCCGCGCTGCCATGCACGAGGACTCCATCGAGGATGGCCACGCGCCGCCCGCCTGCGCGCCAGGCTTGCGCCAGCCGCGCCACCTGTCCCTTGCGCGGGTCGCTGAGCGCCCGCACCTCGGCCTCGGCCAGCACCGCGCTATGCCAGGCCGCGCTGCGCACCACGCCGCCATCGGCGCCCAGCTGCGCGCAGACGAGCACGGCATGCGGCAGCAGCGCCTGCAGCGGCCCCTGGCTCCACAAAAAGAAATCGCCGGGCACGGCGATGCCATGCGCGCCGAGTATGGCGTGCAGCAGGTATTCCTGTTCCCGCCCCGTCAGCAGCATCAGGCGCGCACGGCGGTGTCAAAGGCGTCAAGCGCCAGGTAGCGATAGCCGCTGCCGCGCACGGTTTCGATGCGGTGGCCGCAGCCGCCCGGCTGCAAGGCTTGCCGCAAGCGTCCCACGTGGGCGTCGACCGTGCGTTCGTCGAGATACGCGGCATGGCCCCACACCTGGTCCAGCAGCTGCGCGCGGCTATGCACCCTGCCCGGATGGTGCATGAAGAAATGCAGCAACTTGAATTCCACGCGGCCCAGATTGACGGGCACCTTGCCGGCCGTCACGCGCCGGGTGTGCGGATCGAGGCGCAAGGCGGTGGCGCTGGCCGTGCTTGCGCCTGCACGCAAGGCCGCAGGCGCGCGCCGGCGCAGCAGCGCATGCACGCGGGCCAACATTTCGCGGGGGCCGACAGGCTTGCACAGATAATCGTCGGCGCCGCTGTCCAGCGCCAGCACCTTGTCCTGTTCGCTGTCGCGCGCGCTGAGCATGATGATGGGCAAGTCGCACAGCACGCCATCCTGGCGTACCTGGCGCAGCAGCGCGATGCCGGACGCATCCGGCAATTCCCATTCCAGCAACAGCACGTCGGGCGGGTCAATTGCCAGCAGCGCCAGCGCGCCACGCGCATCCACGGCGCAACTGACCCGGTAGCCGGCGCCCGCCAGGTTATGCGCCAGCAGCGCTTGCATGGCGGGCGCCGGGTCCAGCACCAGGATATGGCCAGGCATCGATGCATCTCCCGAAAAAAGTTGGCGGCAGTCCATGAAAAACTAGACTACCCGACAAGTTTTTTACTATGCATCAAGCGTAAAACGGTGACCAATACAATTTAGTTTCCTGATTTATAGCTATTTCAAATAAATAGACGATGGGCGTGTGGCGGATTGACGGCGGCGCAGGGCAAAACCGATCAGCGCCAGGCCGCCCGTCAACATCATCCATTCCGACGCTTCCGGCACGGCCGAGATCGTCGCGATGCTGGCGTAGCTGCTGCCCGTAATGCCGGCGGGCAAGCCGCCGTTCAGCGGCGTCAGTTCGAATTGCACGAGGTTGCCATTTGCGTTGCCCAGGTAAGTGGTGCCGGTGTAGTCGAGCAAGCCTACGCCAAACGTCGTGCCCGCGTTGCCGGCCGTGTTCAGGAAATCACCGCCGAAGACGACGTTGAAACCGAACTTGCCGCCCAGGGTCACGTTGTGAAACCAGTCGTTGTAAGCGCCGCTGTTTCCAAAGGTCAAGGTACCGGGCACGCTGCCGCTGACATTGCCTTCCAGCGATTCCAGCGCGCCGAACGCGCCCGAAAAATTGCTGAGCACGGCGCTGGCGCCGGGCGCGGGGCTGTTACCGGCAATAAAGGCGAAATCGAGGAAGCCGGCGCCCGAAAACTGGCTCGTGTCGATTTCCACGCGATAGCCGAGCGGATCCGCCAGTGCCACGCTGGAGCTGGCAGCCAGCATGGCGGCCAGCACGGCGCGGCGCAGGGTCAGATTAAGTGTCGTTGTCAGCATGATGGTGTCCTTAGAAGTTGCCGGCGAAAATGCTGGCCGAGTAGGTGATCGTCACTTTCGACGGATTGATGAAACTGACGGCAAACGAGGCCGTCGCGCCCGGCACCAAGCCGGCCGCGTTGACGGTGACGTAGGCGGCGCCCGTATGGCTGCCCGTGGCATTCGCCAGGGTCACGCCAGCCGGCAAGCCGCCGAACACCACCTGGAACGGACCGTTCAAGGCGCTCGTGCCCGTGTTGGTAAACGAGAACGTGCCCGTGTATTTTTGCGTCGCGCGGCTGTACGTGAGGCCCGAGCTGGTTGTCGCCACGCCGGCCGTGATGTCGCGGTAGGCCGGTTGCAAGTCCAGGCTGATGACGACGGGATCGTGGTCCGAGGCGCGGTAGGGCATGCCGTCGTACAAGTCTTGCGGCTTGGCCGAGTCGATGTTGTAGTCGATCACTTCCGGCTCGTCCGCATTCACATGCCATTCGGCCACGCCGGCCACTTGCGGGCTCAACGAGGCGCTGGCCAGTGCATGGTCGAGGTAGCCGCTCTGGCCGCCGAATACGTACGAATACGGCATGCCGGACGGCCGCACGAAACGTTCGAGTTCGTTGACGAAGCCGACGCCCGTGATGACCTGGATCGGGTCTTCCGCACCATATGAGTTCAAGTCCCCGATGACCAGCACGTCCGCGTCGCCGGCAGCGGCCGCCACCTGCGGCACGAAGCTGCCCACCAGGCGCTGTGCTTGCTGCACGCGGGTGGCGTTCCAGCAACTCTGGCTATCGTTCTGGTCCGCATCCAGCCCGCTCGAGGGGCAGCTGCCCTTCGATTTCAGGTGATTGACGATCAGCGAGAATTTCTCGCCATTGCTTGCAAGAAAAGTTTGCGCCATCGGTGGCCGGTTGTTGATGGCGTTGGCGTCCGACAAGGCGCCGCCCACCAGGCCCAGCTTGCCTGGCTTGTAGATCATGGCCACGCGGATGGCGTCCGTGCCCGTGGCGGCCGGTTTCGGCACGACGGCATACGTGACGCCGCCGATGGCAGCGTTCAACTGTTCGACCAGGTAAGTGACGGCTATTTCGCCATTGTTCTGGATTTCCATCAAGCCCACCACGTCCGCATCGATAGCCTTGAGCTCGGCGACGATCTTGTCGCGCTGGCGCTCGAACTCGGCCAGGTTATCGGCGCCGCGGCAATTGCTCTTGGTGGTCGATGCGCCCACGGTACAGCCCTGCCCCGTCTGGCCAAAAATATTGTTGCCATTCGTAAAGGTCGTGAAGAAATTCAACACATTCGCGCTGGCCACCTTGACGTTGCCGGATGGCAGTTCCGGACTGCCCGTGCGCGGATTGTCGCGCGAGAATTGCGGCGTTTGCGTCGGCTGCAATTTGTAGGCGGCGCCGCCACCGCCGATGGCACCGAAATCCACCACGCCCGTCAGGTCGGCCACCGTATCGCCGCTGCGCACGGTGTTGTCCTGGCCAAGATACGGAATGCTGGGCGGCGTGACGAAGATGCCATCATCGAGCACAATCAGGTTGTTCGCATTGGCGGCGATCAAGGCTTGCGCCTCGGCGGAGCCAGCCGGATGGCGATTGGTCGGCACTTCGCGCCGGCCCGCCGACAGGGTCAGCTCGCCGCGCGCACCCAGGTAGGCGTTTTGCGACACGGTCAACGGTTGCGTGAAGCGCACCAGCATGCCTTCCACGGCGGCCAGCTTATCGTTCGGTAAGGTTACATTCGTCGGCACGATGCCGTGGCCCGCGCTTTGCGTGAGGATGGCCGTCACGTCCTTGAATTCCGTATAGGAATTTTTCGCGCCCGAGGGCGTGTATTCGACCACCGTGCCCGTCACGCGCACCAGTTCGCCCGGCTGCACGGTGGTGGCCGTCGCGCCCGTGTATACAAAGATACCGTCCGACGTCGATGGGTCGCCATCGCCGGCCGCGTCCTGCATGAAGAAGCCCGTGCCCACTTTCAAGGTCACCACGCCTTCCGTCGTTTGCACGGAATTGGTGTAGGGGCTGGTGGCGCCCGCGCCCTGGATTTGCGGAATCGTGTGGCTGACGGCGGCCAGGCCTTGCACGGCGACATCGATCTTGCACGACGCCGTCTGCTGCTGGTCATTGCTGAAATTCACGATGACGGGATAATTGCCCACCGGCACGCCAGCGGCCACCAGCAGGCTGACCATGGCGCTCTCGCCCGCCACGCCGGCCGCGCTGAAGTTGCCCAGGCTGATGCCGGCCACGGCGGGCGAGCTCAAGATAGCGGCATTCACGACGCCATCCACGTCGGACGCGCGCAGCACGGCGCTGCCGCCATTGCCCACGGCCAGGGCCAGGCTGGCGGGGCAGCTGGTGACGATCTGGTGCACGATAGGGCCGCCGCACACATTCAGTGGCGAAGCCGTATTGCGCGGCGTCACGCTGCCGGTGGCAAAATCCACGCTGTTATCGTCCGTGTCGCCGCAGCCGCCATTCGCGCGCAGGATAGACAAGGTATTCGAGGGCGCTTGTGCCACGGCCCCTTCAAAGCCGTTGGCCGTGCCGAAGCCGACCAGGTCGATGACGGCCGCACCCGTGGGGCTGGCGCCCGTTTGCGCCGTCTTGTTATTACTCAACAGTACCTTGCCTGCCGTGCCGGACATGGCCAGGCTGCCCGTGGCGTCCGGCGCGGGCAAGTCTTGCGTGCCGCCCGTACCCTTGGCTTGCTGGACCAGCAAATACTGGCCAGCTTGCAAATCGATAGCCGGCAAGGCCGTCACGGACCAGCTCGTGCCAGCGGCGGATGCGTATTGCACGCTCCAGTTGCTCAGGTTGACGGGACTTGCGCCACGGTTGAACAGCTCGATGAAATCGTTGCGGTACACGGCGCCCGTGTTGCCGCCGCCCCCATACACCTGGCTGATGACGACGTCGGAGGCGGCCAGGGCTGGCAGGGACAGGCTGGCCAGCACGGCGGCCATGACCGTCAGGCGCAAGGGTTTACGCAGGGACAAGGGCGAAACGGACGAGGCGGCAAGGTGGGAAGTCATGGTTTTCCTGGTCAGTAAAATGACAACGAACTTATGATTTGCATACGAATGTACATACTAAACAGGCTGCATGACGAGTTGATGACATTTCATTAAGCTGAACGGAGTAACGCGCAGCCAGGATGCACGCTCGCGGCCGCATGCCATCAGTATCCATTCAACAACGCCATGCCTTGCAAAGCAATCCCGGCCGTTACACGGCCGCACAATATGATATAATTCAAACAAATAAGTTTAGTTCCTGATAAGAAATTGAACGGCAACACCAGACCCAGTAGTGCAGGCCCCATCCATGCCTGACCTTGAAACGCACTCCCCACCTTGCTCGCAACAGTAGCCTGGACGGGAGCGGCAACAATCGCATGTGGACACACGCGCCGAGCGGCGCACCCTTCCATGCTTTTTGAGAGATCGATCATGCCAACACCAATTTTCACGCCAGCCTCTTCCCGTCCCTTGCTGCTGGCCGCAGCCTTGATGCTCTTCGGCGCCAGCGCCCAGGCACAAACGGCCGCGCCTGCGCAAAAGAATGAAAAGAATTGCCAGGCCAGCACGCAATCGGCGAATGGCAATACGAAAGATGCCAACCTGGACGGCACCTACAGCGCTTGCAGCCTGGCCAATGGCTTCATCGGCTCCGGCACGCGCACCAACGACGGCTCGAACAAGACGCCGGAATTTGACGGCATCGTGTCCGACCAGGAATTCCGCAATTCCTCATCGGCCGAGAATAATCACCGCCTGGCCGCGCGCCAGTTGCCTGACGGTGCCGGTGCCGGCGAACCGCGCAAGGTGCTGGCCAGCGGCGACCGCGACTTCCGTTTTGCCACGCGCGACTTCGTGGCCGCCGAAGAAAACCGTCCTTTCGATGACGCAGCCGGCTACCGTGGCCCGGGCCGTTCGTATCTGGGCCGCAGCGGTGACACCCAGGCACCATTGATCGTTTCGTCGTCGCTGGGTGAAAACTTGCCTACAGGCAGTAACAGTGTCGGCGGCGGCGGTTCGGGTGGCGGCTTCACGGGCGGCAGCATCATCCCCGTGACGCCGGAAATCCCGGCCGTGCCGGAACCGGAAACCTACGCCATGCTGCTGGCCGGACTGGGCCTCGTCGCCCTGGCGCGCCGCCGCAAGAGCAAATAACGTTGCACATTGCAGCATAAAAAAAGGCCCGCAAGGGCCTTTTTTATTATCTGGAAGAATCAGGTTTCAACGCCGGAAGCCCGCATACGGGGCGGCCAGCGGGTCGCCGATGAACAGGCCCTGGGCCGGCCACAGCACGCTGCCCCAGTACGCTTCCAGCGCCGTGCTGCCGGACAGGTAGCGGCGCAGCAGCACGGTCGGATTGGGAAACTTCTGCCAATAGCTGCACGGTTCGCTGACGGTGCCATAGCTGGCCGTCGCGCCCGCCTCCAGCCAGCGCTGGCTGCTCATCTGGCTACTGCCCTGCAAGTCGCCGCCAAACGAGGTCAGGTGGTCGGCCAGGGCGCCGGGCAGGAAACGCAGGGTTTCCAGCTTGGGCACCTTGGCCAGCCCCGTCTGGTACACCATGATGTCTTGCGCCCCTTCCAGGCTGTCCGCCTTGAGGTTCTTGACGGTCAGCTTGCGCTGGCGCACGACACCGGCGGGTGGAAAGAAACCGGCCCGGCTGTTGCGCGCCGCGTCGCTGGTGGTCAGGTAATACGCGCTGGCGGCCGGCACGGAAAAGCCGCTGACGGCGCCCCGGTCCACCACGGCCTTGGCCTCTTCCACGAAATCGATGGGCAGCAGCATCGACAAACGCAAGCCCAGCTGCGTGTAAGGCTGCGCCACCTCGCTGTTGAAATACGCGCTGGGCTTGCCGGGATCGCACGTCTTCGCGCATTGATCCGCGTCATAGCCAAGTGTGAATGCGGCCGTGATGGCATTGCATTCGACGGCATACGGCGCGCTCCACACCATCAGCACGGCCTGGATTTCGGGTTTCAGCTGCGCATTGATGCGTTCCTTCAACTGCGCGAACTGATCGATGCTGAGCTTGCGGGGGCGGTTGGGAATGTTGACGTGCGCCACATTGGCGGCCGGAATGCCGTGCGCCTTGCGGTAGTACTCGCCCACTTCGATACTGTTGGGCTCGGCATCGTTGATGACGATGGCCAGCTGCGACGCCTGCAATCCGGGCGGCGCGACCGCAGCGGCAGGGGCGGCAGGTGCATCGGCATGGGCGGCGGCGGCCAGCGCCAGCGAAAGACAAAGGAAGTTGCGCAAGGGTCGGTGCACCGGTAAGGGAGGAATCGGAGGCAGGCGGCCAGGGGCGCGGCTGCCCTCCGATTATAGCGCCATCAGGCGCGCTGGTAGACATCCTCCAGGCGCACGATGTCGTCTTCGCCCAGATAGCTGCCCGACTGCACTTCGATCAGGTGCAAGGGCAGCTTGCCCGGATTTTCCAGCCGGTGCGTCATGCCGATGGGAATGTACGTCGATTCGTTTTCCGTGAGTAAAGTCACCTTCTCGCCGCAGGTGACTTGCGCCGTGCCGCTGACGACCACCCAGTGTTCGGCGCGGTGATGGTGCATCTGCAGCGACAGCTTGCCGCCCGGATTGACCGTGATGCGCTTGACCTGGAAGCGCTCGCCGATATCGATGCCTTCATAACTGCCCCACGGGCGGTACACCTTGCGGTGCTGCACGTGTTCGCTGCGTCCCGCCTGCTTCAAGTGATCGACCACCTGTTTCACGCGCTGCACCTGGTCCTTGTGCGCGATCAATACCGCATCGTCCGTTTCCACCACAATCAAGTCCTGCACGCCCAGCACGGCCACCATGCGGCGCTCGGCGCGCACCAGGCAATTGCGCACGCCATCGAGATACACGTCGCCACGCACCACGTTGCCATTGGCATCGCCTTGCTGCACTTCCCACAGGGCCGACCAGGAACCGACATCGCTCCAGCCGATGGCCGCCGGCAGCACTACCGCATGCGCCGTATGCTCCATCACGGCATAGTCGATCGAATCGGAGGGACAGGCGGCGAAAGCCTGCTCTTCCAGGCGGCAGAAATCGAGGTCGCGATAGCCGTCGCGCACGGCCGTTTCGCAGGCGGCCAGCATGGCGGGCTGGAATTGCCCCAGCTCGCCCAGATAGCGTTCGGCGCGGAACATGAACATGCCGCTGTTCCAGAAATAATTACCGGCGGCAAGGAACGACTGCGCCGTGGCCAGGTCCGGCTTTTCCACGAAACGCTCGACCTTGCAGCCCACGGCGCCCGGATTCACGGGCGCGCCGCTGCGGATGTAGCCATAGCCCGTTTCCGGCGCCGTCGGCACGACGCCGAAGGTGGCCAGCGCGCCATCGGCCGCCAACAGCGCCGCCTCGGCGATGGCCTGGTGGAACGCGGCCACGTCGGTGATGACATGGTCGGCCGGCAAGACCAGCATCAGCGCCTGCGGGTCGATGGCCAGCAGGTATTGTGCGGCCACGGCCACGGCCGGCGCCGTATTGCGCCCCACGGGTTCGAGCAAAATGCCCAGCGGCGGCAAGCCGATCTCGCGCAGTTGCTCGGCCACCATGAAGCGGTGCTCATTGCCGCACACCACCAGCGGCGGCATGACGTCGAAACCGGCCAGTCCGCTATCGCCGGCACGGCGGTTCGGCAGGCTGGTCACGCGCAGCGCCGTTTCCTGCAACATGGTCTTGTCCGTTACCAGCGGCAACAGTTGCTTGGGCAACACGGCGCGCGACAGCGGCCATAAACGGGTGCCCGAACCGCCGGACAGGATGACTGGGTAAATTTTCATGGCTTCATTTCAAAAACAGTATATTGGGCAGCATACAGGGCCGGCGGCGTTTCGTCGCGCCGCAGGCTGCGCCGGTCGCGCGCATTGCCCCAGGCATCTTTTTCATAGTCGGAGACATGGCGCATCTGGCCAGCACGGTCGACACTATAATCCTTGAAGACGATCATTTCATCAAGCACCACGCCAGGCAGCACGCGCGTGTACTCGAACAGCACGCTGCGCACCACTTCGGCGCCGCCGCAGACATGGCTGCCATGGCCGATCCAGGCCGGCCCGATAATGGTCGTGCCCGCCTCGATGCGGCAGCCCGAGCCGATGTAGACGGGGCCTTCGATGCGCGTGCCGCCGCTCCAGTCGATGCTGGTGTTCAGGCCGGCCCAGACGCCATCGGCGATCTGGGTGCCAGGCACATGCAAATGAGCAACATTTCCCAGCAACACACTTTGCAGCACTTCCCAGTAATCCTTGATGCTGCCGATATCGATCCAGTTGTACTGGCGCTTTTGCGCATAGAAGGGCAAGCCTTGCGCGACCAGCAAGGGAAACAGTTCCGAACCGATATCGAAGGGCTGGCCAGCGGGAATCAGGTCCAGCACGGCCGGCTCGATAATATAGATACCGGTGCTGACGCAATTGGACAGCGCATCGGCCTGCGCCGGCTTTTCCTGGAAGGCGCGGATGCGCCCGTCGTCGTCGCTGACCACCACGCCATAGCTCGACACCTTGTCCCACGGCACTTCCAGGGTGATGACGGACGCCAGCGCGCCCTTGCTGCGGTGTTCGCGCAGGGCCGCTTCCAGGTCGAGGTCGATCAAGGCGTCGCCGCACAGCACGATCGTCGTGTCGTCGAAAAAGCCGCCGAACTCCTGGATCTTCTTCATGCCGCCAGCCGAGCCGAGCGGCTGCGGCACGACCTCGCTCGCATCGTTCGTATAGCCTTCGAAGGAATAGCCGATGCGCACGCCGAACTGGTGGCCTTCGCCGAAATACTCCTCGATCTTTTCATGCAGGTAGCTGACGTTGACCATGATGTCGGTCACGCCATGCTGCGCCAGGTGTTCC
This sequence comes from Janthinobacterium sp. GMG1, assembly GCF_034427795.1. Classification (NCBI taxonomy): domain Bacteria; kingdom Pseudomonadati; phylum Pseudomonadota; class Betaproteobacteria; order Burkholderiales; family Oxalobacteraceae; genus Janthinobacterium; species Janthinobacterium sp. GMG1. The sequence goes on along the minus strand of NZ_JAXQNT010000004.1, from coordinate 572,073 downwards.
ACCAGGTAAGCCATCACGGGCTTGCCCAGGATGGGAATCATGGGCTTGGGCAAATCATAGGTCAGGGGCTGCACGCGCGTGCCCTTGCCTGCTGCCAGTATCATTGCTTTCATCGTCACACTGCTCCATCAGGGTTGAGGATGGCTGGCCAGGCGGCGCACTTCAGCGGCCATCCTTGCTCAAGGTCACGGAAGCGGCGGGCGCGGCGGCGGGAAACAGGCGCGCATACGCGGCAAGCAGCTTCGGTGCTTCATATTCCCACTCCAGCTCGTTGATCACGCGATGGCGGCCAAACGCGCCCATCTGCTCGCGGCGGGCCGGGTCGTCCAGCAATTCGACGATCTTGCGCGCCATGTCGATGGGATCGTTCTTCAATGCATACAACGATGCCTGCTGCGCGGAAACTTTGCCCTCGACCAGATCAAACTGCACGATCGGTTTGCCCAGCGCCATGTATTCCATGATCTTGTTCATGGTCGACTTGTCGTTCATGTCGTTGGCCACGTCAGGATTCACGCACACGTCGGACGTGTTGAGCATTTCCAGCAATTGCTGGTCCGGCACGCGCCCCGTAAACGTCACGTAGTCGGCGATGCCCAGGTCCTGCGCCATCTGCTTCATCTGTTCCAGCGAGGTGCCGCCGCCCACCAGGCCGAAGTGCACATCCTCGCGCTTCAGGGTTTGCACGATGTATTGCGCCGCCTGCAGCAGCAGATCGATGCCTTCCTGCGCCCCCATCACGCCCACGTAGCCAACCAGGTAAGCGCGACCCTTCTTGAGTTCCGGCACGGGCGGCAGCACGCGCAAACGGTCCAGCTTGGGCCCGCTGCGCACCACGTAGACATCCTCGGGCTTCATGCCGCCCCGCTCGATGGCGATCTTCTTGTACGACTCGTTGGTGGCGATCGACACGTCGGCGCTCTGGAACGACCAGCGCTCGAACAGCACCATCAGTTTATAAAAGAAATCGCGCCGGCCGAACTTGGCTTCGTACAGCTCCGGATTGATGTCATGGTGGTCGAACAGGAAACGCTTGCCCATCGTCAACTTGAAGAAGCCGCCGATGAGAAACAGCAGGTCCGGCGGATTGCAGGCGTGGATGACATCGAAGCCGCGCGCGAAATGCACTTTCCACGCCAGGCGGAAGGTGTGGAACAGCGCCAGCGAATATTCCACCAGGTAACCCTTGGCCCCTTCCGCTTCCAGCGGCAGGTTGTAGCGGTAGATATGGATGCCGTCGATGGCTTCGTAGCGCGACTCGTAGCCCTTGCCCGTCGGGCAGATGATCGACACTTCATAACCGTTCGCATGCAGGGTAGTCGCTTCCTGCCACACGCGCCGGTCGAACGGCGACGGCAGGTTTTCCACCAGGATCAGCACGCGCCGCGGCTGCCCTGCCACGGTGTTACCAGCAGATGCCGTCATATTGCTCTCCACTTTGTTCTTTGCTGATGCGCACCAGGTCGACGATGTGCTGGTGCGGCTGTAGGCTGCCTGGCACGCTCTTGAATTCGGCCGCGCCGTTGCCGATGACGATGGTGTCGGCAAAATCGAGCACGTCCTGCATGTTGTCCACCATCAACTTGGAAATGTGCGGGATCATGTTCAGGATGTAATCCTGGTTGGCGCCCGTCAAGGCGGCCAGGTTGACATTCTTGTCGTACAGTTTCAATTCATAGCCCTTGCCCAGCAGATACTCGATGACATCGACCAGCGGCGACTCGCGCAAGTCATCCGTGCCGGCCTTAAACGAGAAGCCCAGGATGCCCACCTTGCGCGCGCCCTTGTCGACGATCATCTTGATGCCTTTTTCCACTTGCTTCTGGTTCGATGGCAGGATGGAATTGAGCAAAGGCAAATCGAGGTCCAGGCTGCGCGCCTTGTAGGTCAGCGCGCGCACGTCTTTCGGCAGGCACGAGCCGCCGAAGGCAAAGCCCGGCTTCATGTAGTAAGGCGACAGGTTCAGCTTGGTGTCCTGGCAGAAAATCTCCATCACCGTGTGGCCATCGATGCCGACGGCCTTGCAGATATTGCCGATTTCATTGGCGAACGCCACCTTGACGGCGTGCCAGGTATTGTCCGTGTACTTGACCATCTCGGCCGTCTCGACATCCGTGCGCACCAGCGGCGCATCCATCTTTTCATACAGCTGCACCAGCAGCGCGCCCGCTTTTTCATCGGATTCGCCGATCACCGTCTTCGGCGGATTGTAGTAATCGTAGACGGCCGTGCCTTCGCGCAGGAATTCCGGGTTGTTGCACACGCCGAAATCGACGCCGGCCACCTTGCCCGAGGCCGCTTCCAGGGTCGGGATGACGAGCGAGCGCATGGAGCCGGGCAGCATGGTCGAGCGCGCCACGACGACGTGGAAGCTGTCCTTTTCACGGATGGCGGCGCCGATTTCCTGGCACACCTTGCGCACGTGGCTCAGATCCAGGTTGCCATTGAGCTGCGAAGGCGTGCCCACGCAGATGAGCGACATGTCCGAGCCGAAGACGGCGTCGCGCACATCGAAGGTGGCGCGCAAGTGGCCGCTTTTCACGGTGGCGGCGATCATTTCGCCGATGTCTTTTTCAATGATGGGCGTGGTGCCCTGGTTGATCAGCTCCACCTTGGTCCTGTTCGGATCGACGCCGATGACTTCGTGTCCATCCGTTGCCAGGCAGCCAGCCGAGACGGCCCCCACATAACCCAAACCAAATATGCTAATTTTCATGTTTTCCTCGTATTTTCTGACAGATCAGGGGTAGCCAAACTCAGGTGAAACTCCGTGCGCAAGGTGGCCGCGCCTTGCAGCCGCCCGCGCCAGACCAACACAGGCGCAGCCTGTTTTTCATCGAAACGGTGCGAAATCCAGCCCAGCGGCGGATGCTCGCTGCCGCACACCAGTTGCACGGAAGCCTCCGGCAACCGTGGCATATGCATCTCCAGCGCGAAGGCGTCGCCTGACACGTGCAACACCTGGCCGTCCAGCCGCACACTGCAGCGCGGATCGAAGTGCCAGAACAGCTCCACCTCGTGCGCGCCCTGGCATTCGAGCACATCGTCGACGACGATCCGTGCGGCGCCAGGCGCCACGCGCACGTCGCGCCGGTGCAGCACGGCATCTTTCAAACCCAGATAGCCGTCATGGCTGGCGCTCCAGAATTGCCCATCGGCATCGTCACGCCACGCCAGGCATTGCGCGCTGGCCTTGCGCAGCCACAGGAAGTTGCCGCCCGACTCGGACTGGTCGCGCCCATCGATGCGCACGGTATTGTGCGCGCTGGTGCCGCGGAAATAATCGCGCCACTGCTTTTGCGTATGGTAGGCGTACGTGCCCGGATCGACCAGCACCATCTGGCCCGCCACGGACAGGGTCAGCGCCAGCGCATCGGCGTGGCCATGCGCGGCAATGCCCAGGTAGCCCAGCGGGCCGGCATCGGCAATCAGGCGCACTTCATCGGACGTGCCGAAGCCGGCGCCCATCACGTAATAGCCCCCATCGGGGAAGGCGCGCGGCAAGGTATCGGGCGCGGCGTCGGGCAAGGCGTCAAACGCCTGGCTCCCCGCCTCGCCCAGCAGCCAGGCGCTTTTCTCGTCGAAAGTGCGCGCCTTGGCCTTGAAGTCGGCGCGTCCGAACAGGGCCGCGCCGCTGGCCAGCAGCGAGGTGTAGGGATTGGCGTCCGCTGCCTTGTCCCAGTGCGCCAGCAGCGCGTCGTCGGCGTCGCCGATCATCGGCACCTCGCCCGCCACATTCGTCATGGCGGCCAGAAATTCCAGCATGGCTTCCAGGCGCCGCAAAAAAGCGTCCGAGCGGGGCCGGCCATTCGCGCGGCCCGCCAGCACGCACAGCAGCATTTCGTCGGCCACCGTGTGCTGATAATAAATGGCTTGCTCGCGGTTCACGCCATCCGGACCGTTTTGTTTGAGCGCCTGCGCTTCCAGTTCGCGTTCCGTCTGCGCCAGCCAGCCGGCGCTTTCCGGCCAGCACGGCCATGTGAGCGCGGCGATATGCAAGCCCGTCAATTCGCCAAACAGGTGGTTGTTGGCCGACGAGTGGCGCGAAAAGTGTCCCGCGATGAAGTGGCAATGCTGGTAGATGCTGTCTAGCCAGCGCTGCAGGAACGCCTGCCCTTGCGCGCCCTCAAACAGGGGGCTGTTGATGCCACCGAGCAAGTGCCACGCATGCGACCAGCTGACCAGGCGCAAGGCCAGTTCCAGCGCGCTGCTCCAGTTCGGTCCCAGTGGATACGGACACTGTTGCCACCACGATTCCAGCAAGGCTTGCGCCCCGTGCGCATGGCGCAAGTCGCCGCCGAGGCGGTACGCCATCGCCAGGTCGGCCACGGCCAGGTGGCGGTTCGGTTCCCACAGGCATTTGATGTCGCCCACCACGGTTTCATCGCGGTAATTGAGCGTCTTGCCAAAATCCAGCGGCACCACGGTGCCCGTCTTCGGATCGCGGTTCCATTGCGGCGGGAAACCCAGCTCCGTATCGCGCAGGGCGAACACATCGAAGCGGCCCGCCAGAATGCGTTCCGCTGCCGCCAGGTGCGGCGCCACATCGATGGGCATGCCCAGCCATGGCGCGCCGAAACGCTGGCGCGCGGCGGGCGGCGGCACAGGCGCCAGGCCATAGCCGCGCGCCTGCAGCCGTTGCTGCACGGCATCACGCACGCGGTGCGCCACCTCGGGCGCCCCCATGGCGCGCAAGCGGTTCAGTTTCCAGGACAAGTTGCTCAGCATGGACGTCTCACAGATACTGGCGGTGCCAGATTTCCAGGGTGAGCAAACTCCACAGCAGCTTCTCGTGGTTTTGCCGCCCGGCCACGTGCTCGGCCAGCACTTGCTGCAGGGCTTGCGCATGGTAATAGTGGCGCGTGCGCGACTCGGCGCCCGTCAGGTGGTCGTACAAGTAATCCTTCATGGGGCCACGGAACCATTCGTTGACGGGCACGCGGAAGCCCACTTTCGGCCGTTCCAGGATGGCTTGCGGCAGCAGTTGCTTCATGGCTTCGCGCAAGATCCACTTGGTGGTGCGGCCGCGCACGCGGTACTCGTCCGGCAGGCTCGACACATACGCGGCCAGTTCGTGGTCCATGAAGGGCATGCGCGCTTCCAGCGAGGCGGCCATGGTCATGCGGTCGCCCCGTTCGAGCAGGTTGTCGGGCAGCCAGCTCAGTTGATCGAAGCACAGGATGCGGCGCAAGGCGCTGTTGCCGGCACTGCCGCAGCCCAGCGATGGATCGCGCTGGCGCGACGGCGCCGGCATGGCCACCAGGCGCGAGCGTTCCTGGTCGGACATCATGCCGAACCAGCGCGGCATGCGCTCGTCGAACGCTTCCAGCCCCAGGTTGACGATGGCCGTCTTTGCGCGGCGGAAACGGTAGGGCAAGGCGCCGACAGCCGGTTCGATCAAGCCGTGGCGCAGCAAGCCCGGCAGCATCTGGTAATAGCCCGCATAGCGCTCGTAGACGTGCTTGGGGTAGCCGCCGAGGATTTCATCGGAGCCTTCGCCCGTCAAGACCATCTTGACCGTCTTGCGCGATTCTTTCGCCAGCAGGTAGATGGGAATATCGGACGGTTCGGCCACGGGGGCATCGCGGAAGCGCACGAGGTCGGGCAGCAAGGCGATGACCTGGTCGACGGACACTTCCAGTTCATGGTGTTCCGTGGAAAATTGCCGCGCGATATCGGCCGCATACGCCAGCTCGCTGAAGCCGCCCTCCTTGAAACCGACGGAAAACGTTTTCACGGGCACGCCCGCATGGCGCGACATCAGCGCCACAACGGCCGACGAATCGATGCCGCCGGACAGGAAGGCACCGAAAGGCACGTCGGAAATCATGCGGATGCGCACCGATTCATCGAGCTTGCCGAGGAAGGTGGCGACGGGGTCGGCCGGCAGCGGGGCCGCCAGGCGGGGCCGGCTGTCGGGCGGCGTGTAATACACGCGCTCGCGCAGCACGCCGTTTTCCCACGTGGCCGTGGAACCGGGCGCCAGCTTGCGGATGCCCTGGAACAAGGTGGCCGGGCCCGGCACGTAGCGGTAGGCGAAATAATCCCAGATGGCGGCCTCATCCGCTTGCGGCGCCACGTCCGGCAAGGACAGCAACGCCTTGATTTCCGAGCCGAAAGCCAGTTTCCCCTCGTGCTGCCACAGGAACAGGGGTTTCTTGCCGAACGGGTCGCGCGCCATGAACAGGCGGTCGTTGCGCGCATCCCAGATGGCAAACGCAAACATGCCGCGGAAATGCTGCACGCACTCTTCACCCCATTGCACGTAGGCATGCACGATGGTTTCCGTGTCCGATGCCGTGCGGAAATGGTGGCCCAGCGCGATCAGCTCGTCACGCAGGGGCTGGAAATTGTAGATTTCGCCATTGAAGATGATTTGCACGTCACCCGTCTCATTGCCCAGCGGCTGGTGGCCCGTGGCGATGTCGATGATGGACAGGCGGCGGTGCAGCAAGCCCACCTGCCAGGCGCCGTCGGCCGTGGCCGCCTGGAGCACGCCCGTGTCATCGGGGCCGCGGTGGGCGATGGTGCGCCCCATGGCGTCGAGCGCGGCCGGCAGGCCGGCAACGGACGAGGGAAAGATCAAACCGGCAATACCGCACATATAGGCTCGCTTAAAAAAGAGTTCGGCTAGACTGCCGGCGGCGCCAGCAAGGCGCGGTAGACGCGGCGGAAATCCTGCGCCAGGCGCTCGACCGTATAGGCGCTTTCGATGCGCTCGCGGCATGCTTGCCCCATGCGCTGCAACAGGGCGCGGTCGCCGTCGAGGCGCACGATGGCGTCCGCCAGCGCTTGTGGCTTGCGCGGCGGCAAGAACACGCCATGCACGCCATCCTGCATCACGTCGGCAATCGCGCCCACGGGGCACACCAGGACGGGCGTGCGCGCGGCCATGCTTTCGAGCAGCGCATACGGCAAGCCTTCCTGGTGCAAGGTGGGAAAACCGAACAGGTCGGCCTGGCGCCACACGGCTTCCTTTTCAGCGCCAAAGACGGGGCCGAGAAAGCGCACCGCCTCCTGCAAACCGAGTCCGGCGACGCGCTCGCGCAGCGCCGCTTCGAGGGGGCCGCTGCCGGCCAGTGCCAGCGTTGCCTGCACGCCAGCGGCGCGCGCCAGGCGCAGCGCTTCGAGCAAGTCGAACAGGCCCTTGCTTTCCGCCAGGCGCCCCACGTACACGAGTGACAGCGGACGCTGCGGCAAGAGCGGCCTGTCGCCGGGGTCGCTGCCCGCATCGATGGCATTGGGTATCACGTCGAGCGCCAGCGCGGGATCGAAGTCGCGATAGCCCTGCAATTCGCATTGCGCCAGCAGCACCACCACATCGGCCGCGCGCAGCACGCGCCGCAGCAGGCCCGTCAGCAATGGCTTGCCGTTAAAAAACACCTGTGGCAATGCGCCGCCATGCACCTGGTACACGACGCGCTTGCCCATGGCCTTGGCCAGCAGCAGATAGACGATATCGCGCCAATAGCTGCGCCACTCCATCGACGTGTTGATATGCACGATCTGCGGGCGCTGCTGGCGCACGGCCTGCACGAACTGCACGGGGCTCCAGGCAAAACGCAGCAGCTTGTGCAGACGCGACTCGTTGCGCCCTTCGCTGCCCACCTGGAAGTGCACGAGCTTGTAGTCTTGCGACAAAGAACTGTGAAATAGTTGATTCAAATGGGTGGTTACCCCGCTCACCGCAGTCAGTGCAGGTCCTAGCAGCATTATCGTAGTCATATTGGTATTATATGTTGTACTTTTGTAATTTAGACGCGAAGACAAATATATTTGCTGCATTGCGCTAACATCTACAACAATTTTCTTCCAGGGAACACGACCCATGGTGCATTCTGAGCGCCGTTTACGTGTTCGGCAACAACTTCTTGCCTGCTCATCCAGCCACGGGCGTCAACGGTGCGCGCTGGCCAAATCCTGGTAGCGCTGCGCCAGTAGCTGCGCCAGCACGCGGTAGCTGCGCTGCGCCTCGATATAGGCGCCGCCAGCCTGGGCGCGGGTGCGCGCTGCGGGCACATCGGACAAGATGGCCGTCATCGCCGCAGCCATCGCGGCCGGTTCGCTGGCCGTCAGCCAGCCTGCGTCGCTGGCCGTCAGCACTTCGGCCTGGTCCGGACTGTCATTGCCCACGGCCGGCATGCGCAGGGCCAGGTATTCGAGCAGCTTGGTGGGCGAACTGACGTCGAACAGGGCGCCACGGGGAATATACGACAGCGCGGCATCGGCCCCGGCCAGCAGGGGCCACGCCTGGTCCGAGGGCAGCCAGCCCGTCACGCGCACGGCCCCGGCCAGGCCGGCGCGCTGCGCATAGGCCAGCAAATCATCGACGTCGGATGGCGTATCGGAAGCGCCGATCAGCAGCAGGCAGGCATCCGGGATGTGCCGGCGCACGATCAGCAAGGCGTCCAGCAAGCGTTCCAGCTGGCGCGACTGGTCGAGTGTGCCAAGGTAGGCCAGCAAGGGCACCTCCTCCCAGCCCCCCGGACGGACGAGCGCGATGGCTTGCGCCTGCAACACTTCCATGTCGACACCCATGGGCACGGCCGTGAGGCGCTGCGCCGCGATGCCGCGTGCCCGCATCATGCGCAGCATCGCTTCGCTTTGCACGAAGACGTGATTAGCGCGCGGCAACACAATGCGGTACAGCAACCATTGTTCGAGCAAGCCCTTGCACAGCACCAGGCGCGCGCGCAAGGTGGGGCGCTGCGCCAGGCTGCTGCGCGCGCGTTCGATGCGTCCCTCGCTGATCAGGTAAGACACCCAGTAATAGAACGGTATGCCCTTCAGACGCGCCACCAGCATGGCGAGCAGGCCCGTGGGCACCATGTCGCGCACCTGGATCGCATCGCAACTGGCGCGGCGGGCGCCCACCAGGACGCGCAGGCAAAGCCACTGAAACGCCAGTTCGCGCAAGAGACGGCTGTCCAGGAAACGCCCGTGGCGCACGGAGCGAAAGCCCTGCGCCTGCGGCGCCTGTTGCGACGGCATGCCGACGATATCGCATTCGACGCCATGGCGCGGCAGGTATTTGCCGAACAGCACCGCGACATCAGGGCGAAACGTGGGCAGGCTTTCCGGCACCAGTTGCAAAATCTTCAGGGACATAGGCGGCTCGACGGCAAAAGAAGGTTGAGGCAGATACAATACGCCATGCGCCGAAGCATATCATACCCTTACGAAATAATTAATTATATTGCACTAATAACATCAAGCCAACGTTGCGCCAGCAGCGAACGGCAATGGCGCGGCAAACTGGCCGCAGCGTGACAGCTCTTTCATTGAAACAATGTGTAAACATCTATTTTAATGCTATTATAATAATTCCGTCGATTGCCAATCATTAATTTAGTGATAACAACCGCCGGAACGGCGCTGGCTGTTGTTTTAATGTGATAATGTTCATTTTTAATAAGGCGCAACAATGATCCATGTGCTGCTGTCGGAAGCGGGAACCTACCACGACATCGTCGAGCATCTGGCGGCAGGCGGCGCGCGCGTGACGCATATCGGGCCGGATGCGCAGGCGCAGCCGCAGATGCGCAGAAAACTGTCCATCCTGGCGGCCATGCTGTCGCCGTCGCTGTTGCGTACGCGCAAATTATGGCACCAGCAAGACCGTTTGCTGGTCGTCGGCTGGCAGGCCCTGCCCGTGCTGGCGCTGATACGCCTGGGCCTGCTACCGCGCCCGCAGCGCCTGCTCGTGATGGCCTGTTTCATCCATGGCACGCGGGCCCGCAACGTGATCAACCGGGCCTGGCGCCTGCTCAATTTCCCCGGACTGGAATTCATTACGTTTTCCAGCGGCGAAACGCTGAACCTGACCGACAACGTCGGCATCGCGCCCGCCGCCGTGCACTTCCACCTGTGGCGCCAGCATCTCGACGGCGCCACCACGGCGGCCCAGCGGCAAGATGACGGCAGCATCTTCGCCGGCGGCTTTTCCAACCGCGATTACGACCTGTTGCTGGACGCGGCGCGTGGGCTGGAAGCGCACCTGGTAATCGTGGCGTCGGCGCAAAACCAGATCCCCGCGCAAGACCCGGCGCGGACGACGGTCCATCTCGACTTGCCGGAAGCGCAGTTTGAAAGGTTGCTGGCAGGCAGCCGGGTAGTCGCCATGCCACTGAAAAGCCAGGGCGAGGCGTGTGGCCAGAGCGTGCTGCTGCGGGTATTGCGCAATGGCAAACCGCTGATCGCCACGCGCCACGAAGCCATCGAAGCGTATCTGGGGCGCGATTACGCGGGCTTCGTTGCCGCCGGCGACAGCGCCGCCATGCGCGAAGGCTTGCGGCGCGCCCTGTCCGACGACGCCTTCCGGGAAGCATTGGCCGGACAAGTGTCGCGCGCCTATGCCCGGATGGAGCAGCGCGGCGGACCGGGCCAGGAAATCGAACAATTTCTGCTGGCGCCTTGAAAAAAATCCACTGCCGCAACAACGACAGTGGATTTTGTTGGAACCAGCGGTCAGTTCGGCAATGTCACCACTTGCTTGCCGACCGTCAGCGTGCGGGCCGTGCCGTTGCTGCCCAGCTTGATCAACGGCTTCTTGCAGCCGACATCGAGCACCGTGAGGAACTCGCCGCTCAGCGCCGCGGCCGACTTGATGAACACCCCATGCTCTTCATAGGTGCCGGGCTGCGGCGGAGGTCCCGTGCGCTTTTCGAAACGCGCACCGGTGCTGACCGGCACCACGCACACCTTGCGGCCCTGATTCGTCACCGAGATCGCGCCGCCGGCGTCGACCACGATAGGCGCATACGTATGGAAGTTCCACTCGAACACGCGCGGCGTGGCCGAGGTCACCTGGTCCTGCACCACCACGGCGTCCATGGTGCGCAAATACCACAGCTTGCGCAGCGCCGATTTGAGCTGGCCGCCATAGGCCAGCGTGGCGTCGCCCGCCACATAGTCGACGGTTGCCTTGGGAGCAAAGGCGGTAATGCGGCCGTTGCGCGCCATGGTCGTTTCATAACCGTCGACCAGCTGGCCCTGGCCATTGTCGAACGTCAAGGCATTGTGCGCCTTGGTCTGGCGGTACCATGACGTCCACAGCGGCGAATCGTACCAGTCGTACCAGCCGCTTTCCGTCAGCAGGGGTACGCCCGCGCTGGCCAGCACAAAGCCGTTCTGGTCGCCATGACTGTGATTGAACGAACCATAGGGACTCGATTTGAAATACACCGAGGTACGCTGCAGATTGCCGATGTCGCTGTGCATGGCGGCCCAGCCGATGCTCGGGTAATACGCCGAGTTGGCTGGCGGCGCGGGCGTGACCACCGTCGCCACCGGCAACGGGTACGGCGCCTGCAGCGTAGCCAGCGAATCGTCGGTACGGATCAGGTTCTTGAAATACCACGCCGCGGCAGGCGTGGCGAAATGCGCGGCGAAACCCTTCATCATGCGGATTTCAGGCAGCGTCTCGTGCCCGTCGCCAAACACGTGGGTCTGCGAACCGGGTGGCACGAAATGCATCAGGTAATCGAGGAAGCCGCTGGCCCAGGGCTTGGTGAACAGGTCGACCTTGGTCGCGTAAGCCAGGGCGGGCCAGATCTGCAGCGCGTAGTCGGCCTCATACTCGGCATACGCCGTGCCGTTGGCAAAACCGCCCTCGGGACCGCTCCACACGCTGTAGGAACTGACAAAGGCGCGGAACGAAAAATCGAACCAGTCCTTCGCCTCCGGGATATCGCCCAGGGACAGCGTTGAAATCAGCGTCAGGAAACCGATATTGCTGGCGGCGTGGGAATCGTAGGGATACTGGTCCAGGCGCCCCGTCTGCGCTGCCAGGTCGAGGTACATCGCATTCGTGCGTACGCGCACCTTGTCCAGCCACAGGGCGCGGCGCGGCGCATCGAGGGCGCTGCCCAGGTTGTCGACCGCCTTGATCAGGCTTTGCGCAATGGCGCGGTTACCCTGGTCATGGTTGACAAAACTGGTACCGCCGCTCGTACTGAGCGCGGCATGCTGGTCGCCACGCTTGAGCGCCTCTACCAGGTACTGGTTCTCGCCCGTCACGCGATACAGCAGCGAGGCCGCCTCAAGCTGGCGTGCGCTCAGATTCGTGCGCGAAATGACGCGCGCATTCTGCGCCTCGTTGGCGGCAGTGCGTACCTTGCCTGGCGACAAAGGCCACTCGGCGTCGGAAACGGGCGCGAGTTCCGTCATGTTGCGCTTGACTTCATTGCTCAGCCAGGTCAGCACCTGGCTGCGGTCGGCGCGCTTGGCCGCGCTCCAGCTCGCAAAAAAGGTCGCATTATCCTCCAGGCCGCGCGGGCGCGGACGCAATACGACGGCCGCGCGCAAGGTGGCGTTTTCCGGCACTTCGAACACTTTCGATGTGGCATCGATCACAAAAGTTCGCGGACTCGACCACTCATTGCTCGTGCTGGGACGCACGCGCCAGCTATATGTGCCTGCCGCAAATTTCTTGGATGGCAGGTACCAGTTGCGCGCCGATGTGAAGGTGCTGACCACGGTGCCCGCGGAACGCACTTCAATCAGATAGGACGCCGGCGACTGCGGATGGCGCGACCAGCTGAAGCTGGGGGGATTTTGCGGCTGGATCTGGCGGTTGTCCGGCAAGGTGCGGATAGCCAGCGGATCGGTCGCGAGCGCCCAGTCGGCCTGGGCCTGGCCGCAAGCCGAACAGACGAGCAGTAGCGCTACCTTGACCAGTGTATATTTAGCGAATTTCATAGATTACCTTCTTAACATCAACTATCGAGCAAGATACCGCCGCTGCGTGGGGCATATCATACGCCTCCTGTCGAGGCTGCTTGCGAGACACAGGACGGCCCGCCGTACAAGATCGGGCAAAAGGCGAAGACACTGCGGAAGGCACTGCGAATACCTGCAGCATATACCTAAAGTATTCTTTCAAGCATTAATATTAGTTTCAGCTCAGCCAATAATGTGCGTTTCGCGCCACATTTGCCATTTGACGGCGAGCCGGGTCGGCAGCAAACAGCACAAAGCCAGGGCCACCCACCAGTGACGCGACATGCCGCCGCTGGCGGCGCGACGCAGCCCGGCCAGCGCTTCGCCGCGCCGGCCCCGCGCCAGCGCCGCGCGCGCCACGCTGACGCGCGCATCCGACACCAGCCGCAAGGCGGAACGGCGCGCCGGATTGGCCGCCGGCCAGGCCCGGGCGCGCTGCTCCAGCCGTTCGAACGTGGGCGCCAGCACATCGACCGACTCGATCGCGCACAGGCTGCCGGCCACCTCGACACGGTAGGCCACCAGCTGTGCCGGCGTAAACGCCAGCGTCAGACGCTCGGCCAGGCGGAACCACAGGTCCTGGTCCTCGCCAGCCGACTCGCCTTCCGGAAAGCACGGTTGCAAGGGCAACAAGTCGCGGCGCCAGATGGCCACCGAATTCGTACAGAAAAACGGTCCGCCACGGCGGCGCCGCTCGAAAAAGTCGTCCAGCAGGCGCGTCTCGCGCACTGCCGCGCCCTGGTAGCTGAGCGCCGCCAGGCTGCTGTCCGGTATGCGTTCGAAGCCGCAGGCGAAAAATGAACCCGACGGATGCGCGCGCGCCATGGCCACCATGGTTTCCAGATACACGGGGCCATACCAGTCGTCCGCATCGAGAAAACAGATCAATTCGCCACGCGCTTCCTGGATGCCGCGGTTACGCGCGCGCGACACGCCGCCATTCGCCTGACTTACCAGCCGCACGCGCGCATCGGCGCAGGCCAGCACGCGCTGCGCGCCATCATCGCTGGAACCATCATCGACCACCACCACTTCCCATTCGGCATGGGTTTGCGCCAGCACCGAGGCCAGCGCCGCTTCGATATACGGCCCCTTGTTATACAGCGGCACGATGACCGAGCACAGCATCAGGCCATCCCCGGCACGCGCACCTTGCGCGCCCTGACGGCCTGCCGGTCGGCCACCGGGTAATACGCCGTCACGATGATGAGCAACAGCAAATGCGTCATCGCCTCGGCGGCAAAGCCCGTCAGCGACAGCGGCACTTCGCTGATCGAACGGATGGCGATGAGGACGAACAGGGCCATCGACAGGCCCTGGCTGGCCCGCGCCGTGCGCGCGCAGGCATACAGCAGCGCCATGGCATACAGTACCAGACCGATGGCGCCGATGGTGCCGGCGCTGGCCAGGCTCTGGTAAAACTGGCTATGCGCATGGGTGGCGTAGGGCATGCCGATGCTGACGCGGAACGCGTCATCCCACAGCGGCAAGCCGTAGCCGAAGACGGGATTCTTGTGCCATTCCTGCACCGCCACCTGCCAGATCACGTCGCGTCCCGTCAAGCTGATCAGGTCGAAGCCTTCGTTGCTCGATGCAAAGCGCGCCAGCTTGGCGTCGAGATTGCCGAACATCACCAACAACATGCCCAGCACGCACAGCAGGATGAAGCAGAAGATGCCGATGATCGACAATTGCGGGCGGCGGTAATCGAACAGGCGCTCCTTGATCTGCTCGCGGAAACCGAAATACGCGACACAGGCAAAGCACAGGATGCAGGCGACCCAGCTGGTTTTCGATTGCGCCAGCAACAGGCTGGCCAGGCCCATGCCCCAGGCGAACAGGTTCAGCAGGCGCGAAGCATAAGGCTTGCGCCACAAGCACAGCAGGAACACCACCACCATCGGTCCCAGGCTGTTGGCGTGATTGGCCAGGCCCGCATAGCGGATGCTGAGGAAGGGAATCAGGCCGTGGTAATTCTTGTTGATGACCATGTTCGGCTTCCAGGCAAACACGGCTGCGCTGAGCACCAGGAACAGCAAGGTGGCGTTGCGCATCGAGATGACGCTCAGGTCGACCTCCTTCGGCGTCATCAGCAAGGCCGCATAGCCGGCCAGGAACATGTACAGGTATTCATGCGACACATCGGTATGACGCCCCAGCAGGGCCGGGCTGACGATATTGCTGAGGAAATACACGAACAGCGCCCAGAACAGCAGCATCGGCATCGGCTGGACCTTGTCGCGCGAAGTCAGGCGGTGCAACATGCGCTCGCCGCAGGCAAAGATCACGAACAGGGACGTGAGCCGGCCAAACCAGGCGCTGGCCGGATGCCGCACCACCGTCTGCATGCCCAGCAGGAGGTCATTGCCCGAGATATCGCGGTTCGACAGGATGGCCGCCACGGCGATCGACAGCAGTACCGGATAGAACACATAGGGCACCAGTCCCGTCTCGCGCTTGCTGCCCCAATGAATGCTCAAGGCGATCACGAACACCACCACCAGCGCGGCGACCACGGCAAACAGGCCAAACAGTATTTCACTCATGTAGTTCTCGCGTATCCAGTAAGTTGTCGCGCGCGCCACAGCGGGCGCGCAGATAAGAGACCACCTTGGCCGGCAGCGGCGGGCTGAAGCGGGCCAGCATGCCCACCGCGCGCGCGCCCAGCAGTTCTGGCCAGGCCAGCACGGCCAGTAACAGGGTCAGGCCGCCGAACACCGCGCCGCCCAGGAAAGCAGGCAGCGGATGGCTGCCGCCCAGGCCGCACAACACGGCGCCGCCACAGCTGCCGGCGGCGGCCAGCAAGCCCATGGCCAGGCCGCGCGCGGCCAGCGGCGCCAGGTCGCCCAGCCCCACCTGCAGGCGCACGCACGCCACCGTGCCCACCACCAGCGCCCGTGCCAGCAAGGTGCCGGCGGCGATCATGGCGACCACCGCCCCGCCCTGCCCCGCCCACAGCACCAGCGCCGCGCCAGCCAGCACGATCAGCGGCAGCTGCAGCAGGCTTTCCAGGTGCTTGCCGCCCGTATTCCATAAAATCGGCGTCGACATGCCCCACGTGATATACGCGGGCATGGCCAGCGCCAATATGCTCAGCACGATGCCCGACTCTTGCCACACCTTGCCGTACAACACGCCGATCAAGTCCGGCGCCGTCATCGCCAGCAGCACGAACAGCGGCAGGATGATGATCCAGATGGTCGCCAGCACCGACAGATAGGTGTCGCGCAGGCGCGGCAGATCGTCCTGCAGCTTGGCGCCCGTGGCCAGGAACGCCGGCTGCAAGGCGCTCAGGAACAGCGAATTGGGCGTATTGGCCAGGTTGTAGCCGACCGCATACACGCCCACCGCGTGGGCGTTGAGGAAGCGGCCCAGGAACACGCGGTCCATATTGTTCAGGCACCAGTTGCACAGATTCGTCACGAACACCGTCACGCCCACATTCGTCGAGCGCCGCGCGCCCTCGTACCACAGCAGCGGCTTGAGCGAGAAACGCGTGCGCGCATACGTCAGCACCAGCGCCGTGGAAGCCTGTCCCAGCCAGGCGCACACGAGAGTCCACACGCCGGCGCCCGCATACGCGAGCGGCAAGCCCACCAGCAGGTAGCCGACGATGTAGCTGCTCACCTGGATGATGTTGAGCCAGCGGAAATCGAGGGCGCGCCGCAGCAGGCTGCTGCCCGGCGCCGTCAGGGCATTCAGCAGGCAGGTCAGGCTCATCCAGGCGATCACGGGCGCGATGCGCGGTTCCTTGAAGTACGCGGCGATCCACGGCGCCATGAAAAACAGCAAGGTCATGGCCGCCAGGCCCGTCAGCGCCTGCCACGTCACCGTGAAGCGCACGTCTTCCTCGCTGAGCGTGCGGTTTTGCACCAGCCCCCAGGAAAAACCGAAATCGGCCAGAAAGTTGCTAAATGTCAGCACAATCAGTCCCATGGCAAACAAGCCGTAGTTTTCCGGCCCCAGCAGGCGCGCCAGCACCACTTGCGTGACCAGTTGCAGGCCAAACATGAGGACCGTGCCCATCGCCGCCCACTTGACGGCGCTGACGCTTTTCTTGTTGATGTCGCTGCTCATGATTCTCGCTGTCTGCCGCGCCGTGCCACGCCCGCTGGCACGCTCTCATCGTTCAAGCCATGCCTCATCCGGGCGGCGCGCCGATCAGGCGGCTACGCTGCGCCGGCGGCATGCTGGCCAGCAAGCCGTTGACGAAATCGGCCTGCAGGCGGTACGCGCGCGGCAAATCCGTATCGATGCTCGACACGCGGAACAGCATGGCGTCGGCGACGGTGCCCGTCAGGCCATAGCGCAATTGTTCCAGGCGCTGCTGCATGCCCACCTTGCTGATCTTGTCGCCGATGGTGATCCAGTATGTGATGGGCTCGCTGCGGTTGCCATTCACGGCCAACAAGCGCTTCACGGGCAGGCTGCCGTAGGCCGAAGCCAGCTCGCCATATTCGTCGCGTTCGACCTGGAAACCCTGCGCCGCGTAGCACACTTCCGGCTTGTGCACGCCCATGTTGTCGCTCTGGTCGCCGCCGTAGGCGATCGACAGCATCACCCGTTCGCCGTGCGCATTGATGTAGGTGCGCGACAGGGTCTGGTTGTAGATCTTGTTCAGGCGTTCCTGGGTTTCCGGATCCACCTGCAGCGGCACGATGGAACTGTCGACGCGCCACTCGCCGAAGGCTTGCGGTATCGCCGCTTCGAGCGAAAAACTCGGGCGTTGGTCGGCCATCTTCACGCCCGGCGCCACGCCGTGGCTGAGGATGGCCGCGCCCAGCAGCAAGGCGCCCAGCAGCATATTCATGCGCAGTGCCGCGTTCATGTCGACGCTCCCACGGTTGGCGCGCGGTCCGCCTGGCGCTTGCGCACGATCCACTGCAGCAAGCTGTCGACACTGAGGATCAGCAGCAGCGCTGAAATGAACAGCACCATGCCGGCGAAGCCATGCAGGAAGCCCTGCCCGGCCGCGTCGCCGAAGTAATACGTGATCAGGGTCAGCACAATCACGCGGATGACATTGGCAGTGAAGGAAATCGGTACGATCAGCAGGGCCAGCACGATGTTGCGGAACGGCGAAGTATGCCGCACCAGGTTCAGGTAAAACAGGCCCAGCGCTTCAAGCGTCAGCAAGGTCTGCAAGCCGGCGCAGGCGTCGGCCACCAGCAGCTGGTACTGGCCGATCTGCAGGATCACGCCATTGCGGGCGATCGGATAGCCGGCCAGGAAAAGCAGGTGTTCGGTCACATACGAAACCGCCATTTTCATCGGCATGGTCAGGGTCGTCACCAGCGGCAGCGGCAGCGGCACCATGAACAGCATGAAAAAGAAGGGAAACCACAGCACGCGCGCGGCAATCCAGCCGCGCTTGAGCAGCAGCAGCGCCAGGCCGGTGCCGATCAGGGCGAGGATTTCCAGCGACAGGATGTGCTGCGAACGGCCCAGCACATACAGCAGCAGCGCGGCGGCCAGCAGCGGCCAGCCGGCGCGGGCCGGACGGGCGCCAGCGCTCTGCGCCAGCATCTCCGGCCATTTGCGGTAGATCAGCCACAGCGACAGGGCCAGGATGATGGGACCGTGCGCCTGCTCTTCGGTCGACCAGATGCCACGGAACAGCCCGACCAGGCTGGGCGCGAGCATGGCAAGAAAGCCCAACGCCAGCGGCAGCCAGTCCGGCACGGCGGAGCGGCCGGCCTGTGCCGGCGGCATGGCGTGGCCAGGCGCAGCCATCAAAAGTCGACCATCACGGAACCGACCACCTGGGCGCCGCTATGCGTCATTTGCTCGGCCATGGCCGCCACTTCCGCCATCGGCGTCTTGTTCTTGCGCGCCACCAGCAGCACGCCGCCGGCACGCGCGGCCACGGCCAGCGCATCGGAACCGGTGGCATACGCCGGCACGTCGTAGAGCACCACGTCATAGCGGCTTTCCAGCTGCTTGTTGAGCGTGACAAAGGAGGTGCGGCTGAGCAATTCCTGCGGATTCGGCGGCAAGGTGCCGGCAGCCAGCACCGACAGCGCGACAAACGATTCCACCTTGGCGATGATATCGAGTTCGGCGCGGCCGGCCAGCACGTCGGACAGGCCCTGGCGCGTCTTCAGGTCGAAGATTTCCTGCTGGCGCGGCGCGCGCAGGTTGGCGTCGACCAGCAAGGTGTGCTCGCCCAGCTGGGAAAACACCACGGCCAGGTTGGCCGCGAACAGGCTGGCGCCGTCGCCCGGCTCCATGCCCAGCACCACCAGCGACTTGCTGCCGCGGGCGAACCAGCGCAGCATCAGCTGGCTGCGCACGGCGCGCAGGGTTTCCACCTGGTGGCTGAAAGGCTGGTAGGCGGCCACCAGTTCCTGCGGATACTTGCCGGCGCCCGGCTGCAGGTAGGGATAGTCGAACTGGCGCGCCAGCACCTGCTCGATATCGGCTTCCGTGATCAGGCCCAGGCGCAGGGCAGCTTCGCCGAAGCGGATGCCCAGTTCCTTTTGCATGCGCAGCACGCGTTCGGCGTTTTCCGGCGTGATCTTGCCCGATTCGAGCAACAGGCCGCCAATGCTGGAATCGGCGCCGCGCACCAGGGGTGCAGTGGTATTGAGGAGGTGTGGACTTGAAGTCATGATAGGTTCCATCTCAGTTCAGGCGCAAACGGCGCGGCAGCATGCCGCGCATGCGACGCTGTTTAGGTTTCCAGTCGACCACGCCGAACACGGGAATCTGCAGCACTTCGCTCAGATCCTGGTCGGAACGGATACGGCGGTCCAGCAATTCGGCCAGCAGCGCGATGCCGCAGCCCAGCATGAGGCCGAGGAAGATCGACAGCAGCACGTTGCGGGGAATCTTCGGGCTGTCCGGCTCGATCGGCGCCGTGGCCGGGTTGAGCATGGCGATATCGGACTGCTCCGCCTGGCCTTCGATGCGCGTCTGCGACAGGCGCTGCGAAGTCACGTCGAAGGCGCGCTGGGCGCTTTCCACATCCTTGCTCAGCACGCCCATTTCATCGCGCGTCCGGTTCAGTTCCAGCACCTTGGCTTTTTGCGCCGCCAGTGCGGCGCGGATCGCGCCTTCGCGCTGCTGCAGGATCTGTGCATTGTTGCCCACGCTTTGCGAGGTGGCGCGCGTCTGCTCGGCCAGGTCGCGGCGCAGCTTGTCCACTTCCGCCTTGGCGCTCTGGTATTGCGGGTGATTGCGGTCCAGGCGCTGGCCCAGTTCGGCCAATTTACCCTCGGCATTGCCCAGGCCCAGCTTCAGGCTCTGGATCAGCGGATTCGACGCCACGTCCGGCGATTCGGACAGGTTGCCGCCCTGCGCCATGCGCTGGCGCGAATTGGCTTCCATGGCCTGGCCCTGCGCCAGCACCAGTTGCGCCGACAGGTCGTTCAAGCGGTTCGATTCCACGTCCAGGCGGTTGTCGACGCTGACGATGCCGTTATCCTGCTGGTATTTCGACAAACGGCTTTGCGCGCGCTCGACGTTATCGCGCAGCAATTTGGTCTGGTCATCGAAGTAAGTCGTCGCCTTGCGCATCGGATCGACCTTCAGCTGGATGCTGACCTTTTGGTACTGTTCCGCAAAGGCGTTCGAGACGGCCGCGACGAATTGCGGGTCGGCGCCCTTGAAGCTGACATCGACCACGCTGCTTTCGCGCGACGGCATCACTTCGAGTTTCTTCAGCAGCAAGTCGGCCAGCCAGTCGCGCACCGTGCCCTTGCCTTGTGCCGCGTCATTGAACTGGGCGATCACGGCAGGGCTGCGCGCCAGTTCCAGCTGGTCGACGACGCGCAAGGCCACGTTCTTGCTGCCGATAATATCGACCTGGGTCGCCATGTAGCCAGGCAGCAACTGCCCCGGCATGGTCATGCCCGTCAAGGGATCGACGCCCTTGTAGTTCAGCAGCAGGGTGCTGGTGGCCTTGTAGGTCTTCGGCAGCACCAGGCTGACGCCCAGCGCCAGCGCCACGGTGATCATCAAGGTCAGCAGCACAATCTTCTTGCGCGCCCGAAGGATCAGCAATAGTTGGGTGAGGTTCATTTGGAAACTTTCAATACAAAAAGGTAGGGAGCCAGTTGCTCTTAGAACAGGCTTTCCTGGACATACACGACATCGTCGACGCGCAGCAGGTCGTCATGCTTGACCGGCAGCACTTCCATCTCGCCGGCCGCATTGCGGCGCTTGACGCGCACGCCGCGTTCGGTGCCGCGCAAGGTCAGGCCACCGCCCACGGACAGGGCTTGCAGCACGGTCATGTTGCGTTCCAGGCGGAAGGCGCCCGGACGCTGGACTTCGCCGTAGATGTAGAAGCGCGGCGCGCGTTCCACGTAGATGATGTCGTTGCCGCCCACTTCCATGTCGCCCTTCAGGTCGCCGTTGCGCACGATGTCGAGGATATCGGCCACGTCGCGCGTGGCAGTGCCGCTGCGCTTGCGGATCACGGTGATCTGGTCGGCACCGTCAGGACTGACGCCGCCGGCCATGGCCAGCATGTCCATCACGCTGCGCTTGCCTTCCACCGGGTAACGGCCCGGGCGGTTCACCTGGCCCAGCACGGATGCCTGCTGGCTTTGCAGGCTGGTGACGATGATGTTGACTTGCGCCTTGCGCAGGAAGCCGCCGCTCTCGAGCAGGCCGCCCAGTTTCTTTTCCGCTGCCGACGTGGACAGGCCGCCGACGGCCACCGCGCCCACCAGAGGGAAGGTGATTTCCCCCGCTTCGCTGACGCGCGTCTCCAGGCCCAGATCCGGGTTGCCGTAGACGGAAATTTTCAGCACATCACCAGCCCCAAGGGGGACATCGGCTGCACCGGCCATGCCTGCGGCGAGGGCCAGAAAGGCCGCCATCATCCAGTTTGCGAGTCGTTTCATGATTGCAGATTCCCGTTGGTAGATTGCTGATGTTTAACTACTTGTCGATAAGTCACTTATTTCAATCCCGCTACGCCGCGCTCATTGGCTTCATGCGCGCTGTTCGCCGGCGCCGCTGCCGCAGGTGCCGCTGCCGATGCGCTGGCCGAGGCCGCCGCATCCTTGTTGAAATACTCGATCTTGGAGCTGGCGCGCAAACGCTTCAGTTCCGCTTCGGCCGCATCCTTGTTCTTCTTGTTGGCCAGGAACTGTTCGATTTGCGGCGCGGCCGCGTCCAGGCCCACCGGAGTGTCCTTGATATCGGCCAGCGCGATGAGCAGGCTGCGCTCGCCTTCGCGCACGATGAACAGCTGGCCCTTCGGCATCGATTGCAGTTTGCTGCTTAGTTCGGGCGCCAGGTCGGCGCTGGTGCGCGACACCTGGGTGCGGCCGAACGCGATCTTGTGCTCGTCGAGCCATTGCGCCACGTCTTCCAGCGACTTGGCGCGGTCCATGACGGCTTTGAGCTCATCGTTCAGCGCCGCCGTCGGGATGACCAGCTCGCGCAAATCGAATTGCTTGCGCTGGCTGAAGAACAGGGGATTTTTCGCGAAGTACTCTTCCACTTCGGTCTTGCTCGGGCGGGTGGCCGCGCCGATGCGCTTTTGCATGTATGCCTGGGCAACGATCAGCGCCTTGGCGCGCTCGATGGCTTGCATGACTTTCGGATCGCGGTCGACCTTTTCCTTGGCCGCTTCGTTCTGCAGCAACTGGCGGTCGATCAGCGACTCGAGCAACTGCTTGCTGGCCGCGGCCTGCTGCGGCGCCTGCACGCCGGCGCGTTGCAACTCTTCATTCAACTGCAGGACGGTGATTTCTTCGCCGTTCACGCTGGCCAGCGCCTGGCCAGCCTTTTTTTCCTTGTTGCCGCAGGCGGACAGGCCAGCAGCGGCCAGCAGAACCAGGGCGGCGCACAACAAACGTGGCGCGGGGCGGGAGTGAATAAAATGATTCAAGCGTGCTCCTTCGGATGACAGGTATGACGGGTGGAAAATCCGGCGCAGTATAACGGCCCATGGCCAGGCTGCACCGCACAGACACCCCGAAAAAAATAGTTATTCGTCAAATAATTAACAATATTGTAAACATAATACACATAATGCATGACGACAAGCAAAATATTTGCTTAAAAATCTACTAATGAGATATAAAAACAACTATTTCCACAGTCTACTTGATTGCAAAAAATTATGTATTGCGTGGCTCAGACTGACTTTAATAATGATAGTTGGCGCGTGCCGTCCCTGACGGCTGCCCGTCCGGGTGACGCACGACCGGCAGGGGCAAGGCCGGATACTGCACACATCGTGAACCCTTTCCAAGAGGAAAGTAATGGCGCATGGCCGGCACGACTCGTGGCAAGGTGAGCGCGGAGTGGTCGCGTAATGCGCTGGTGCTCTATAGATGCTCCATTTTAACGCGTATTGACTCCGTGCAAAGTATATTCAAACGCTATTTTTTCCTGCTGGCAGTATACTGACGCTCAATGGGCGTTCTCGCGCGCCAGCACCACTTTGACCGTGCGCGCGATAATCCACAGATCCAGCCACAGCGACCAGTTGCGCAGGTAATCGAGGTCGAAATGGATGCGCGCCTCCATCTTGTCGAGCGTTTCCGTCTCGCCCCGCAAACCGTTGACCTGGGCCCAGCCCGTAATGCCGGGCTTGACCTTGTGGCGCAACATGTAACCCTTGATCAGCTTGCGGTACTGCTCGTTGTGCACGACGGCATGCGGGCGCGGCCCGACGATGCTCATGCGGCCCTGCAAGACGTTGAGAAATTGTGGCAACTCATCGAGCGAGCTGCGGCGCAGGAAAGCGCCGACACGCGTCACGCGCTGGTCGTTCTTGGTGGCCTGCACCACCGTGTCGCCATCTTCGCCCACCGTCATGGAACGGAACTTGTAGACGACGATCTCTTCGCCATACAGGCCATAGCGGCGCTGGCGGAAAATCACGGGGCCTTTCGAGGTGGTCTTGACGGCGATGGCGATGACCAGCATCACCGGCAGCAGCATGACCTGGATTACCAGCCCCAGCACGATATCGCTGCCCCGTTTGACCATGCTGTTAAAGCCCGTGAACGGCGATTCACGGATGGCGATGACGGGCATGCCGCCCACGTTGTCGAAACGCGCCTGCATCAGGTCGAAGATATAAATATCGGGCAAGAAATATACGGAAGCCGTCGTATCTTCGAGCTCATCGAGCATCTTGCGGATGCGCGGCTGGGCCGAAATCGGCTGGCTGATGAAGATCATCTTGATATTGTGTTCGCGCACGTAGGTGGCGATGTCATCCATGCGTCCCAGCATGGGTTCGCGCATCTTTTCCGGCCAGCGGTCGTCCGTGCGGTCATCGAAAAAGCCATGCACCTGCATGAAGAGGTTGGCATTGCGCTCGACGGTGGCGGCAAACTTCAGGCTGGCGTCGTTGGCGCCGATGATGACCACCGAGCGCACTTCGCTGTCGCCGTCCGGGCGCAGGCTGAACCTGCGCCCGGCCAGGTGCCCGGCCAGCAGCACGAAGGGCGTGAGGACAAACCAGGCCAGCACCACTTCGGTATCGAAATGATAGGCCAGGCCCGTGGCCGAACCCAGGAAGATGAGGATCAGCGCGACGATGGTCCAGCCGACGAGGATATCGCGCGCATAGGCCAGCATGCGGCCGCTGCGCCAGGTACGGTAGGGGTCGACATGCTGGAACACCGTCGACGAAATGAAGACGGCCAGTATCATCAGCACCAGCGTATAGCCAGTGAATGTCGAACCCGACAAAACCGTCATCAGGTACAGCAAGCCCATGATGATGATCGGGTCGAGGACGCGCTGGAAAAACGAAATCAGGGGTATATCATTGACAGTCATGTTGATCTTTAAAACTGTACGCTGCCATTGAAGGAAATGCCCTTGGCCCGGTAGCTGCCGCTATCGATGATGGCGACGCCTTCACGCCGCTCCTGGAACACGCGCACGCCCAGCTGGATTTTCCGGTGCGGCGCGTACGTTGCGCCCAGCGAGGCCGTGCGCGTGGTGTCGCGCCCGTCGCCCGGCAGCACCAGGCCGCTGACGGCCTCGAAATCGCGCCGTTCCTGGCGCAGCTGCGCATCGACGCGCACCTTCGACGTGGCCGTCCATGTCGCGCCCAGGCTGGCGCCCGTGTTCAGGCTGCTTGTAACCAGCGAATTGTCGACGGAGCCGAATTCGCGCCAGACGATGCCCGTGAAATTGACCTTGCCCAGAGGCTTCCAGTACACGCTCAACCGGCCATTCGTGCCGCTGGTGTCGCGCCCGGACAGCAAGTTGTTGCGATGGCGTACCCAGCCACCGAGGAACTCCACCTGCGTGATGTCGCTGTAATCCCAGAAGACATTGGCCTTGATCTCGTCCTGGCGATAGCCGTTGCCGTACACATTGGCATCGAACGCGCCACGGTTCGGATACTTGCCATTCAGGTGGCGCAACTGCAGGCCGACGCGGCTATTGCTGCGTGCCAGGTAGTCGACGCCAAATTCCGTCGCGTCTTCCGTCCAGTTGGAAAACGATTGCGAGGGCAAGTCATACGAGTAGCGGTCGCGCGACAGGCCGCCGCGCACGCGCCAGCTGGGGTGGAAGCGCCAGGCGCCATTCACGTACTCGCGGCGCTGCGTGCGCAAATTGCGCACCGTGCTCTGGAAGTCGCTGAACGGCGTCAGGGTCTGCGAATAACTGGCGCCCACATGGCCTTCCAGGTGATTGGCGATGTGCCACTCCAGGTCGGCCAGGTAATCCTTGCCATCGTAGTCGAACTGGCTGAAGCGGTTGAAGCTCACCTTCGACCACTTGGCCTGGCCCGTCAGTATCTGGCGGCCGATGGGACGGTTGAACAGGAAGCCGGCCTGCAGCATCCGCGACGTATCCGAGCGGGGGCCGGAAAAGCCCGGCACGTCGTCCGGCAAGCGCATCAGGTTGTCGTCGTACGAATACGCAGTGGCAACGAAAGGCTTGATGGTGTCACTGATGTCGGCCACGGCGGCGCCGCTGGCCAGGGTACCTAAGAGTAACAGCGCAACCGGCAAACGTGGGCTGGCCGTGAAGGCGGCGGCAACGGCTTTTTTACGCAAGGAATTCAACATGGATTTTGTCTTTGAAAGATCACACAGTTGATAGGCAATACTACCAGTAAATCCAGTGCCCACCAGAAATAATCCAGAGCCCCAACACGCCGTTCGTCACGCCGTGCGCGAGGATGGGCGACCACAGGGACTGGCTACGCATGTACAACACACTATAGGCGGCACCGGCCACAATGCCGGCCAGCCATAAATTATGCTCAAAGCCAAACAGCAACACGCTGATGGCGAAGGCCTTGGCGCTGGCCAGGCGCGGATCGGCCCGCAAAAAATCCGGCTTGTCGATCCAGCGCAGCAGGAAGGAGCGCCAGAACAGCTCCTCCATCACGGGCACCACCAGCGCCGCGCCAGCGATGCGCAGCACCACCAGGCTCCACTCGATGCGGCCATCGGTGCGGGGATCGAAGCCGTCCGGGTTGCCGATGCGCATCCAGCTGGCGTCGAGATTGATCCACAGCAAAAAAACAACAATACCGCTGGCCAGCGCTCCGAGAATGGCACGCGCGCCCAACGGCGTCCACAGCAATTCCGTATAACTGCGGCGCCAGTACAACAACAAGCCCAGCACGACGCCGATCTTGACTGCATACAGCCAGCGCATATCCTGCGCGGCAACGCCCAGGCGGCCGAGCATGTCGGCAATAAAAATGAAGGAGAGATAGGCCAGGAATGGCGCTACCCGGGGCAAGGCGGCGCGGTCAAACATGCTGCTGCGCATCGGAGGTGAAGCCACGCGCCGGACGCGGTGGTCCGGAGCGCATGTTTTTCATGACAAACATGCATCCCCCGATGTAATAAATATAATTATATAATTATATCAAGCAGAACCGTTGCCGTGGCAAATAATCCTGACTTAATTACAACAGGGTATGCAAAAAAGCATCAGCTATTGGCGCGCGCCTCGATCTGCTCCCACTTTTCCAGCGCTTCCAGCAGTTCGCCTTCGATCTCGGCCACGCGCGCATTCAGGCGTTTGCCTTCGGCTGGCGTCTTTTTGTAGAAGTCCGGATGCGACAACTCGGCGGCCAGCACCGATTGCTCGTCTTCCAGCTTGGCGATCAGTTTCGGCAACTCATCGAGTTCGCGCTGTTCCTTGTAGCTGAGCTTTTTCTGCTTGGCGGCCGGTGCGGCAGCCTCGACCTTGACGGCCGGCTTGCTGGCTGGCGCCGTGGCGATCGGCAAGGTGCGCACGCGCTCCCAGTCCGTGTAGCCGCCGACGAATTCGCGCCACTTGCCCTCGCCTTCGGCGACGATCACTTGCGTGACCACGTTGTCGAGGAAGGTGCGGTCATGGCTGACGAGGAAGACGGTGCCCGTGTATTCTTCCAGCAACTCTTCCAGCAATTCCAGCGTATCGATATCCAAGTCATTGGTCGGCTCATCGAGCACCAGCACGTTGGCCGGCTTGGCGAACAAGCGCGCCAGCAGCAAACGGTTGCGCTCGCCACCGGACAGCGACTTGA
Source organism: Janthinobacterium sp. GMG1 (assembly GCF_034427795.1). Classification (NCBI taxonomy): domain Bacteria; kingdom Pseudomonadati; phylum Pseudomonadota; class Betaproteobacteria; order Burkholderiales; family Oxalobacteraceae; genus Janthinobacterium; species Janthinobacterium sp. GMG1. Next base: position 544,889 of record NZ_JAXQNT010000004.1, on the reverse strand, counting down.
CGGGCGAACGGGCGCGTTCCGGCGCGAACAGGAAGTCGTTCAAATATGTCATCACGTGGCGGCGCTGGCCATTGATCTCGACCCAGTCACTGCCTGGCGCGATGGTTTCCATCAGGTTCGCTTCTTCATTCAACTGCGTGCGCATCTGGTCGAAATACGCCACTTGCAGCTTGGTACCCAGGCGGATGCTGCCCGTGTCCGACTCTTCCTGGCCCAGGATCATCTTCAGCAGGGTAGTCTTGCCGGCGCCGTTGGCGCCGATCAGGCCGACCTTGTCACCGCGCAAGATGGTGGCGCTGAAATCCTTGACGATGACCTTGTCGCCATAAATCTTGGAAACGTTTTCCAGGTCCGCCACGATCTTGCCCGAGCGTTCGCCGGCCGAGACGTCCAGCTTGACTTGTCCCTGCTGGTCGCGGCGCGCATTGCGCGTCAGACGCAGCGCTTCCAGACGGCGCACGCGGCCTTCGTCACGCACGCGGCGGGCCTTGACGCCCTTGCGTATCCACACTTCTTCCTGCGCCAGGAACTTGTCGAACTTGGCGTTTTCCACTTCCTCGATTTCCAGCTGCTCCGCCTTGCGGGTCTGGTAAGCCGTGAAGTTGCCTGGATACGACAGCAAGCGGCCGCGGTCGAGTTCGATGATGCGCGTGGCAACGTTATCGAGGAAGGAGCGGTCATGGGTAATGAACAGCACGCTGCCCTTGAAGTCGCGCAACAAGCCTTCCAGCCACAGGATGGAGCTGAAGTCCAGATGGTTGGTCGGCTCATCGAGCAGCAGCACGTCGGGCGCCGACACCAGCGCGCGCGCCAGCGCCACGCGCTTCTGCATCCCGCCGGACAAGGTTTTCATCAGCATGTCGCCCGTCAGGTTCAAACGGTCGAGCACGGTTTCCACCTTGTTCGGCAAGCTCCACGCATCTGCCGCATCGAGTTTGACCTGGATGTCGTGCATGCGTTCCATCAGTTCGTCGTCATTGCCCTGGCCAAACTGGCCCGTCAGCGCATCGTATTCCTTCAGCCACGCCTGCGATTCGCCCATGCCGGAAGCGACGGCATCGAACACGGACATGTCCGGGTCGAATTGCGGTTCCTGCTCCACATACGCGATCTTGATGCCTTGCTGCATCACCAACAAGCCGTCATCGAGCTTGAACTTGCCCGAAATAACCTTCAACAGCGACGATTTACCCGTGCCGTTGCGGCCGATCAAGCCGACCCGCTCCGTGGTTTCCAGTGAAAATTCCGCGTGATCGAGCAGCGCGACGTGACCGAACGCAAGTTGCGCCGATGAAAGAGAAATGACAGCCATAATGAGTAAGAGTGCTCGGGCGCCGTCTCGCGCACACCGCGTGGTGTGCAAAACAGCCGCCGATTAGATGAATGAAGCACGCATTGTACCGATACTCGCGCAAGCATAGGCATATCTTGCAAACTGTCGGCTATAATTGCGCTCGATTCGCGACACATGGGACGTCTTGCACGCCCCGTGCCGCCGGATCCGGCATGGCAGCTTGCCACGCCTGAGCGTCCTCCCCGTAGCACAATGGATAGTGCACATGCCTCCTAAGCGTGGGATACTGGTTCGATTCCAGTCGGGGGGACCAATCACCTGCCACCGCGCCCTGCCGTACCCAAGCAATTCATCATCGAAACAAATTAACGAAGATCAATCCTCAAGCACGGGCGGCCCTGCGGCGCCAGCCTGCCAGCGACACGAGTCCCAGCAGCATCAGCGCATAGCTTGCCGGTTCCGGCACGGCGCTGACGCTAAATACTTGCATGGCGCCAAACGTGACATTCGGATAAGAGCCGTACGGCGCGCCATCGAGCAAGCTTGCGCCAAAGATGCCATTGACCGGATCGATGTACGAGTAACGCGAAGAAATACCATTGGTGCTCAGATCCGCCGACATGCCCAGGTCGGCGCCGATGCCGAACGTGGGGCCGGCGTTGATGTCATTGAAGGTTTGATACGATCCCACCGTGTCCAGCGCATAGGTTTTCGGCGTTTGCCGGAAATACTGGCCCGACGTCAGGTTGAAGATGAAGGCTGTGCGGTCGCGGTCTTCCGGCGTCATGTTGTAGTTGCCCGACGAATTCCAGCTTTGCGGGTTGTAGCCGCCCACCAGCCAGGTCTGGCCGGCGGCGTTGCTCGCCTGCATCACGGAAAACGTGCGTCCCTTGCCGTCGGCGGCCAGGTGGAAGTCGCGCGAGGTGTCGCCCGCCGACTTCGTGTAGATGGCCGTCAGCGCCAGCGGCCCTTCGCCCAGCCAGGCGGACAGCTGCGCTTCCTGCGCGCCGTTGAGCAAGGATTGCGCCGAGGCGGCAGGAACGCTACCGATGCACAGCAAGGCACCGGCGAGCAAGGTGACGGGCTGCACCGCCTTGATTTTCAGCATGATTTGTTGTTGCATCGCTCCCCCTGTGTGATTACCGCGAATTTTCGGCATATCAATATAGCACAAGGAAATGCATTAATTGCATTAATTTATTTCAATTGAAATGCACTTAATACAACAGTTTACTGCAGCCATCATGGCGGCAGCACGGCCGTCACCTCGATTTCCACCCTGGCGCGATCCTCGATCAGGCCGGCTACCTGCACGGCCGTCATGGCAGGAAAATGCTTGCCGATCAGCTCGCGGTACGCCACGCCGATTTGCGGATACGCCGCCACATATTCCTTCTTGTCGAGCACATACCAGTTCATGCGCACGATGTGCTCGGGCAAGGCGCCCGCCTCGGCCAGCACGGCGACGATATTCTGCAAGGCTTGGCGCACCTGTCCCGCAAAATCATCCGTATGGAACTGGCCCTGCGCATCCCAGCCTATCATGCCGCTGACATACACCGTGCGTCCGCTGGCGGCGATACCATTCGCATAACCGCGCGGCCTGGCCCATCCCGGTGGTTGTAAAACTTGCATATTGCTTTCCTCGTTGTTGATGCTGGTCATGCGTCCGCCGCCTCGCGCAGCAATTCGCGCGCGATGATCAATTGCTGTACTTCGCTGGCGCCTTCATAGATGCGCAAGGCGCGGATTTCGCGGTACAGGCGCTCGACCGGATGGTCGCTGACCACGCCCATGCCGCCGAACAGCTGCACGGCCGCGTCGATTACCTGCTGCGCCGTTTCCGTCGCCGTCAGCTTGGCCATGGCCGCTTCCTTCGTCACCTTGCGGCCCTGGTCGCGCTGCCAGGCGGCGCGGTAGGTGAGCAGCGCGGCCGCGTCGATACCGGTGGCCATCTGCGCCAATTTTGCCTGCGTCAGCTGGAAGTCCGCCAGGGTCTGGCCAAACATCTGGCGCTTTGTCGCGTGGCGCAGCGCTTCATCGAAGGCGCGCCGCGCAAAACCCAGGGCGGCGGCGGCCACCGACGTGCGGAACACGTCGAGGGTCGCCATGGCCACCTTGAAGCCCTGCCCCGCCTCGCCCAGACGCTGCGAGACGGGCACGCGGCACTGATTGAAACGCAGTCGCGCCAGCGGATGCGGCGCGATCACGGCGATGCGCTCGGCGATTTCCAGCCCGGGATTGTCGGCGTCGACGATGAAGGCGCTGATGCCGCGCGCGCCGGGCGCCTCGCCCGTGCGGGCGAACACCACGTAAAAGTCGGCGATGCCGCCATTCGAGATCCACGTCTTTTCGCCATCGAGCACATACGCGTCGCCGTCGCGCCGCGCCGCGCACGCCATGGCAGCCACGTCGGACCCGGCCTGCGGCTCGGACAGGGCAAAGGCGGCGATGCGCTTGCCGCTGGCCACGTCCGGCAAATAGCGCGCCTTGTTCTCCAAGCTGCCGAACAGGCCGATGGCGCCGGAACCGAGTCCCTGCATGGCGAAGGCGAAATCGGCCAGGCCGTTGTGGCGCGCCAGGGTTTCGCGCATCAGGCAAATGGCGCGCGTGTCGATCTTGCCATCGGTGCCCGTGGCGTATGTCAGCCAGCCGCCCTGCCCCAGTTGCGCCACCAGCGCGCGGCAAGCCGCATCGACGTCGGCACCATGCGCGTCGTCCAGGTGCTGCGTCGCCCAGGCATCGAGCTCGCGTTCAAGTTCGGCATGATGCGTTTCGAAAAACGGCCAGTCCAGATAGCTCATGTCACGCATGTCAGTTACCCTCGAATTGTGGTTTTTCCTTCGCCACGAAGGCGTGATAGGCGCGGTGGAAATCGTTGGTGGCCATGCAAATGGCCTGCGCCTGCGCTTCCGCCTCGATGGCTTCGTCGACGCCCATGTTCCACTCCTGCTGCAGCATTTTTTTCGTCATGCCGTGCGCGAAGGTAGGGCCGCTGGCCAGGCCGGCCGCGAGCAGCTGCGCCGCCTCGGCCAGCTCCCCGGGTTCGACCAGGCGGTTGAGCCAGCCCCAGCGCTCGGCCTCGGCTCCAGCCAGGGAGCGCCCCGTGTACAGCAGTTCGGCGGCGCGGCCCTGGCCGATCACGCGCGGCAGCAAGGCGCAGGCGCCCATGTCGCAGCCGGCCAGTCCCACGCGGGTAAACAAAAAGGCCGTCTTGCTGCGCGTCGTGCCGAGGCGGATATCGGAGGCCAGCGCCAGCATGGCGCCAGCGCCCGCGCAAATGCCGTCGATGGCGGCGATGATGGGCTGCGGGCAGGCGCGCATGGCTTTCACCACGTCGCCCGTCATGCGGGTAAACGCCAGCAAGCCTGGCATGTCGAGTTTTGTCAGCGGGCCGATGATGTCGTGCACATCGCCGCCCGAGCAGAAATTGTCACCGCTGCCCGTGATGATGACGGCCTTGACGTCGTCCGCATGCGCCAGCGCGCGAAACAGCTCGCGCAATTCCGCATACGAGTCAAAAGTGAGCGGATTCTTGCGCTCGGGCCGGTGCAAGGTCAATGTGGCGACGCCTGCGTCGACGGAAAACAGAAAATGCCGCGCGGCGTAGCCGGCCAGGCTGGCGCGGTTGCCTGGCAGGTCTTGCGGCTGGCCGGGTAAATGGCGCATGGTCAGTCCTTTGGGGGGGTGTTATTCAACTGCTGCTTCATGTGCGACAGCAGGTCGATCAATCGGTTTTTGTCGTCGGGCGTCACGCCGTGCAGCAGTTCCGCGATCCAGCCTTCGTGCACGCGCGCCATCTCGTCGAACGCGCGCCGGCCAGCCGGCGTCAGCTTGACGCTGTACGAGCGGCGGTCCTTCGGATCGACCACGCGCGCCACCAGTTTTTCCTGCTCCAGCTGGTCGGTGATGCCCGTGATATTGCCACCCGTAACCATCATGCGCCGGGACAGTTCGCCCATGCGCAAGCCTTCGGGAAAGCGTTCAAGCTGCGCCATCAAATCGAAGCGGGGCAAGGTGATGCCGAAGGTGGCGCGCAGGCGCGTGCGCACCTCGTTTTCAATCTTCACCGTGCATGACAGCATGCGCAGCCACAGCTTGAGCGACTGGTGGTGGTCCTGCGTCAGCCTGCTGGCCAGGTCCAGCACGGGTTCGTCCTGTACGGATTCGTCCTGCATGTTATCGGGTTCTTTATCCATGGTCTTCATTCCGTTACATGACTTCGCCGCCGGCGACGGCGATCGATTGTCCATTCATGGCGGCCGACGCGGGCAGGCAGAGCCACGCCACCGCATCGGCCACTTCGCGCGGCTGCACCAGCCGCTGCTGCGGATTGCTGGCCGCCAGTTCCGCGCGCGCCGCGTCTTCGCCGCGCCCCGTCTTGCGCACGATGTTTTGCACGGCATGCGCCACCATGTCCGTTTCCGTGTAGCCGGGGCAGACGGCGTTGACGGTGACGCCGCGCGGCGCCACTTCCAGCGCCAGCGCGCGCGTCAGGCCGATCACGCCATGCTTGGCGGCGACATAGGCGCTGACATAGCGATAACCCTTCAGGCCCGCCGTCGACGCCACGTTGACGATGCGCCCCCAACCCGCTTCCAGCATGCCCGGCATGACTGCCTGGCAGCAGTGGAACACGCCCGTCAGGTTCACGGCCAGCATCTGCTGCCAGATGGCGGCATCCGTCTTGCCGAACGGCGCCGCATGCGCCTGGCCCGCGTTATTGATCAAAATATCGATGCGGCCGAAATGCGCGGCCGCCTGCGCAAACCCCGCTTGCACGGACGCTTCCACGGCCACGTCGAGCACGCAGATGGCGACCCGGCCCGCATGGCCCGCCTCTTCCAGCTGCATGCGCGCGCGCGCCAGCCGCGCGCCATCGCGTCCAGCCAGGGTGACCCGCGCGCCCGCATCCAGCAAAGCGCCCGCGCACGCGAAGCCGATGCCGCTGCCAGCGCCCGTCACCAGCGCGTGTTTATCGGCCAATGCGCCGTCCAGTTGTTCCTTGCTCATGTCATCCTTCCAGCAGCCGCGCGGCCACCTGTTGCGGAGTCAGGCCCGTATTGGCGGCGGCCAGTTGCCGCTCGCGCTGCAGATTGCGTTCCAGTTGCTGCTGGCCCGGACGGTACTGTTTCGGCCACGCTGCGCCTGTCCCTGCGCCTGCACCGCTGTAGCCGATGCGCGCCATTTCCGTCAGGGTCCAGGCCGGGTTGGCCAGGTGCGGCCGGCCCACGGCGCACAGGTCGGCGCGCCCGGCGGCGATGATGCTGTTGGCGTGGTCGGCCTCGAAGATCGAGCCGACGGCCATGCTGGCGATGCCCGCCTCGTTGCGCACGCGGTCGGCAAACGGCGCCTGGAACATGCGTCCGTACACGGGCTGTTCGAGTTTACTCACCTGGCCCGAGGAGCAGTCGATCAAATCGGCGCCCGCCTGCTTGAACAGGCGCGCGATGACGACAGCGTCGTCGGGCGTGATGCCGCCTTCCACCCAGTCGTGGGCCGAGATGCGCACGCTCATCGGTTTATCCTGCGGCCAGGCGGCGCGCATGGCGCGAAATACGCGCAGCGGATAACGGCAGCGGTTTTCCAGGCTGCCGCCATAGTCGTCCGTGCGGCGGTTGGTCAGCGGCGAGATAAAACTCGACAGCAGGTAGCCATGCGCGCAATGCAGTTCCAGCCAGTCGAAACCGGCGACGGCGGCGGCCAGGGTGGCGCGCACGAAGTCCTGTTCGATGCGCGCCAGGTCGCTTTCCGTGGCCGCGCGTGCCGTTTGCGACACGCCGGCCAGGTACTGCTGTTCCGACGCCGAGATCAGCGGCCAGTTACCGTCCGTCAAAGGCAGGTCGATGCCATCCCACATGGGGCGCGTCGAGCCTTTCGCCCCCGCGTGGCCCAGCTGCAGGGCGATCTTCGCATCGCTGTTCGCATGCACGAAATCGACGATGCGGCGCCACGCCTGCGTGTGCGCTTCGCTGTACATGCCGGGACAGGCGGGCGTGATGCGCGCATCGGCCGATACGCACGTCATCTCGGCAAACACGAGCCCCGCGCCGCCCATGGCGCGCGCGCCCAGGTGCATCAGATGGTAGTCGCCCGCCACGCCATCGACGGCGCTGTACTGCGCCATCGGCGAGACGGCGATGCGGTTTTTCAGCAGCACGCCGCGCAGGCGGAAGGGCGTGAGCATGGGTGGCAAAGCCTCGTCCCGCACAGGTTCTTGCGGAAACACAACGCCAGCCTGCTCGCCCGCGCGCCGCGCCAGCCATTGTTCGTAGCCAGCCACATACGCGGGGTCGCGCAGGCGCAGGTTTTCATGCGAAATGCGCTGGCTGCGCGTGAGCATGGAATAGGCGAACTGCGGCGCCTCCATGGCGCTGTAGCGCTCGACGTTTTCAAACCATTCCATGGAATTGCGCGCCGCGCTCTGGATTTTCAGCACTTCGATGGCGCGCAGCTGCTGGTAGGCGGCCAGCGCGGCAGCCGTCCCGGCATGCTGGCCGAAGCAGCGCGCCAGCTCGATGGCGTCTTCCAGCGCCAGCTTGGTGCCCGAGCCAATGGAATAATGCGCCGTGTGGGCCGCGTCGCCCATCAGCACGACGGGCACGCCCTGCTCGTGATGCACCCATTGGCGGCAAACGATGCGGGGGAAGGTGATCCACTGGGCCGAGCCGCGCAAGTGCGGCGAATTGCTCAGTAAACCGTGGCCATCGAGTTCCTCGGCGAACAGCGCTTCGCAAAAGGCGATACCCTCTTCCTGGCTCATGGCATCCAAACCCGCCGCGCGCCACACGTGTTCCGGCGTTTCGACGATGAAGGTCGAGGTTTCGCCGTCATACTGGTAGATATGCGCCTGGAACCAGCCGTGCGGCGTCTGGCGGAAGGCAAACGTGAACGCCTCGAATTTCTTGCGCGTGCCGAGCCAGACGAAACGGCAATGCCGCTGGTCGATCTCGGGCTGGTAGCTGGCCGCATAGCGCGTGCGGATGCGGCTGTTCAAGCCGTCGCTGGCGATCACCAGGTCGGCGCCATACTGGCGCGCGATGGCCTGGTCGTCCTGCACTTCCGTCTCGAAGACAAGTTCCACGCCAAGTTCCTCGCAACGCGCCTGCAGGATGTTGAGCAGGCGCTTGCGGCCGATGCCGCAAAAGCCATGGCCGCCCGAGCGCACGGTCGCGCCCTTGAAGTGGATCTCGATATCGTCCCAGTGGTTGAACGCCTGCAGGATGGCGCGCGCCGTCGGCTCGTCCGCATTGGCCAGGTTGCCCAGGGTCTGGTCGGAAAACACGACGCCCCAGCCAAACGTGTCGTACGGGCGGTTGCGCTCGATGACGGTGATGCGGTGATGCGGGTTCTGCTTTTTCATGAGCAGGCTGAAATACAGGCCGGCGGGACCGCCGCCGATGCAGACAATATTCATGGGGTGTCCGTGCGAAGTTTGAAGCGCTGCAGCTTGCCCGTTTCCGTGCGCGGCAGGGATGGCAGGAAACGGATGGCGCGCGGGTATTTATAGGGAGCGATCTGCTGGCGCACGAAGTCCTGCAGTTCGGCCGCCAGCGCATCGCTGGCCTGGCAGCCCTCCTTGAGCACCACGTGCGCTTCGACAATCTGGCCACGCTCGGCATCGGCGCGCCCGACCACGCCGCATTCGGCGACGGCCGGGTGGCGCAGCAGCGCCTCTTCCACTTCCGGGCCGGCGATGTTGTAGCCGGCCGAGACGATCATGTCGTCGCTGCGCGAGCGGTAATAGAAATAGCCGTCGGCATCCATCTCGAAAGTGTCGCCCGTCAGGTTCCAGCCGTTCTGCACATACTCGCGCTGGCGCGGGTCGGACAGATAGCGGCAACCGGTAGGGCCTTTCACGGCCAGGCGGCCCGTCACGCCGGGCGGCTGCGGCACGCCGGCATCGTCGACGATGCATGCCTGGTAGCCTGGGATGGCCTTGCCGATGGCGCCGCGGCGGATGCCCTCGCCCGTGGCGGAAATGAAAATGTGCAGCATCTCGGTGGCGCCGATGCCATCCGTCATGGCCAGGCCCGTCGCCGCCTGCCAGGCGTCGCGCGTGGCCAGCGGCAGCGCCTCGCCGGCCGACACGGACAAGCGCAGGCTGCGCAAGTCGTGCTGCGCGGCCAGGGGCGCCATCTGGCGGTAAAAGGTGGGCGCCGTGAAGCAGATGGTGGCCTGATAGGCGCCGATGGCGCGCAGCAGGCCCTCGGGCGTGAGTTTTTCCAGCAGCACGGCGCAAGCGCCAAAGCGCAGGGGAAACAGCAGCAAGCCGCCGAGGCCAAAGGTGAACGCCAGCGGCGGCGTGCCGATGAAGATATCGTCGGCACATACCTGCAGCATGGAGCGGGGAAAGCAATCGCAGATGGCCAGCAAGTCGCGGTGCATGTGCATGGTGCCTTTGGGGACGCCCGTCGTGCCCGAGGTAAAACTGATCAGGCAGACGTCGTCGGCCGCCGTATCGCACGCGGCAAACGGTGCAGCGTGGGCCGCCATGCGCTGCTCCAGTTCCGCGTCATCGGCGCCAAAGCACAGCATGACCGGCAAGCCGGGCACGCCATCGAGCTCCGCGCGCAAGCCTTGCGCGCACAACACGGCATTGACTTCCGCCTTGATGATAATCGTGGACAGTTCGCGCGCGCGCAGCAGCGGCATGGTGGGCACGGCGATGCAGCCGGCCTTCAGCACGGCCAGCAGGCAGGCAGCCATCATGGGGGTATTTGCGCCGCGCAGCAGCACGCGGTTGCCGGGGATCAGGCGCAGGTCGGCCCGCAGCACGTGGGCGATGCGGTCGACCAGCTGCGCCAGCTGCGCGTAAGTCCAGCGCTGGCCGTCGGCGAGGATGGCGGTGCGCCCGCCACCGCCACTGGCCACGGCCGCGTCGAGCAGCGCGGCGACGCAATTGAGGCGCGGCGGATACTGCAGCTCGGGCAAGTCAAGGCACAACTGCGGCCAGAGTGCGCGCGGCGGCAAGTGCGCGCGCGCAAAGTCGTCCTGGGGAGATGCGGTGGTAGGCGAAGGGTCGCTGCTCATGCTCATCCTGGCTGATAGCGGGCGCACGCACAAGGCCCGGAAGCAGATACTTTAAACCTAAAGTATTTTTCCAGCAAGCGGAAAACAGCAGATTCAGTCGGCGCCGTCATCCTGGCGCAGCAAGCGCGCCTGCTGCCCCACGCTGCGCGCCAGCGCGGCCAGGGCCGTTTGCATCTGGTCGCCATCGAGCACTGCGGCCTGCAACAGGGCCATCATGCCAGCTTCCGCCCCATGCAAACCCAGGGTGCGGCAACCGAGGTGCAGCCGTTCGAGTTGCTGGCGCGCCTGGGCCGGTTCGCCGCGCGCCAGCAAGGCGTCGACCTGTTCGCTCGCGGCGTCGATCTGTCCCTGGAAGCCCGTCAGATACGCCAGCAGGCGGTCGCTGTCGATGCCCAGCCGCTGCAAGGTGTCGCGCGGCGCCTCGGCCGGCAAGGCCGAGACGTCGAAGCAGGCGTCGATATGCTGGCGCACCTGCTCCGGCTGGAAAGGCTTGACGATGTAGCCGGCGGCGCCGGCCTGCACGGCGTCGCGCACCGTGTCCTGGTCATTGGCCGACGACACGAGCACCAGCGGCATGGCGTCGAGCGCGCTGTCGGAGCGGATTTTCTGCAGCAGTTCCATGCCGGACAGGCGCGGCATGCGCAAATCGCAGAAGCACAGCGACGGGCGCAAGCCGCCTTCGAGCTGTTCCCACGCCGCCGCGCCATCCTCCGCTTCCACGATATCGTGCACGCCGCAGCTGTCGATCAGATGCATCAATACCATGCGCGACACGACATCATCGTCAACCACCAGTACTTTCATTGCTTTCTCCATTGGCGGCAGCGTCAAGGTGCCTGGCCGTATTCTACCCAGTTTCGCCGCGCGTTCGATGGCCGGCATTGCCTATTTTACATTTCCTTGCCCGAAACGGCTATTTGCGTCAACAGTGCGCGCAATTGCGGCAAATGCAAGGCCACCTGCGTCCAGCGCCCGCCGTCCGCCGCTTCTTCCATTTCCGTGCACAGCATGTGCAGCTGCGTTTCATCGAGATAGGCGGCGCTGCCCTTCAAGCCATGCAGCAGGCGCCCGGCGTTGTCCTTGTCCTGCGCCGCCAGGGCGGCGTCGAGCTCACGCAAACGTCCCTCCAGATCGGCGACGAAGGCGACGCGGATGCGCCGTTGCAGTTCGCCGCTGCGAATGGACTGGGCAGGCGCCGGCACGGGAATCGCCGGCGCGATGCCGAACAGGGCGTCGAGCTCCGCCTGCCCCCGTGACGCGCCGCGCGGCGCGTTCGACGGCATGCGCGGCAACAGGAAACCGCGCTGCAACTGGCGCTCGATGGCGCGCGCCAGCAAGCCATGCAGCACCGCCTCATCAACGGGTTTGCTGAGAAAATCATCCATGCCGACGCCAAGATAGCGGCTGCGGTCTTCTTCGCTGGCATTCGCTGTCAAGGCCACGATCATCAATTCCTGATCGCGCACGGGCTGGTCCGGCCAGCCACCCACGCGTATCAAACGCGTCGCCGTGGCGCCGTCCATCTCCGGCATGCGCCCGTCCATCAGGATCAGGTCATAGCGCGTATGCACGCAGGCCGCCACCGCCAGCACGCCGTTGGCGACCACGTCGACCCGGTGCCCCAGTTCTTCGAGCATGACGCGGATGATGATCTGGTTGGTGGGAAAGTCTTCCGCGCACAGCACGCGCAACTGGTGGCTGTGCGGCGCCAGCGCCACCTGCGGCACCAGCGGCGGCGCCACGCCATCGGCCAGCGGCAAGGTAAAGGCAAACGTGCTGCCCTGCCCCGGCGTGCTGGCCACCTCGATCTGGCCCTCCATCAGTTCGACCAACTGGCGGCAGATCGCCAGGCCCAGTCCCGTGCCGCCGTAGCGCCGCGTGGTGCTGGCGTCGGCCTGCTCGAATTTCTGGAACAGGCGCGCCATGGCCTCGGCATCGATGCCGATGCCGCTGTCGCTGACCGTAAAGCGGATCAGGTTGACCTTGCGTCCGCCGCTGCCGCTGGCCACGCCGGTCCGCTCGACGGATACACTGACGCCGCCGCGCTGGGTGAACTTGAAGGCATTGCCGACCAGGTTGACCAGCACCTGGCGCAAGCGGGTCGGGTCGCCCACCACGAAGGGCGGCAGGTCGGGCGCGAAATCGATGGCGAAACCGATGCTGCGCGCGGCCGCCTGCTCCTCGAACAGGCTGACGACCGTCTCGATCGCCGCGCCGAGCGCGAAATCGATGTTTTCGATACTCAGCTTGCCCGCCTCGATCTTGGAAAAATCGAGCAAATCATTGATGATCACGAGCAGCGACTGGGCATTGGCCTGGCCACGCAAAATCTGCTCGCGCGTGGCATCGTGCAGCTGCTCGTCGCGCAAGGCAAAGCCCAGCATGCCGATCACGCCGGCCAGCGGCGTGCGCATCTCGTGGCTCATGTTGGCCAAAAATTCCGACTTCTGGCGCGTCGCATCCTCGGCCTTGCGCTTGGCCTGGCGCAAGCTTTCCTCGTTTTTCGTCAGGCTGCTGTTCACTTGCGCCAGCTTTTCCGACTGGGCCAGCACTTCGATTTCCTTGCTCTGCAACTCCGCCGTGCGTTCGCTGACCTGCTTTTCCAGTTCATTCTGTTGATGCCGCAGCGCGCGCACGCGCTGGCGGTACGCGCCATAGATGGCGCCCAGCAGCAGCGCCGCCATCAGCGTGCGGAACCACCAGGTTTTCCAGAACGGCGGCAGGATCGTGATGGCCAGGGTGGCGCCGCTCTCGTTCCACACGCCGTCCTTGTTGGCCGCCTTGACGCGAAACACATAATTCCCGGCATCGAGGTTGGTGTACGTGGCAAAGCGCCGCCGCGCATCCGTCATGACCCAGTCCTGGTCGAAGCCTTCGAGCCGGTAGGCGAACATGTTGCGCTGGGGCGCGGCGAAATGCAGGGCCGCGAATTCCAGCGAAAAGACGCTTTCGCGGCTGGTCAGCACCAGCTGGCGCGTATGATCGATGGCCGTCCTGAGCACGTGCGCGAACTCGCCGCGGCCGATGGCCACCGGCTTGTTGAAGATCTGCAGCTCCGTGATGGCCACCAGCGGCGGCACGCGGTTGTCGTGGATATCCTGCGGCACGAACGCCGTCATGCCGTTAAAACCGCCAAAATACATGGTGCCGTCGGACGCGCGCAGGGCCGCGCCATCGAAGTACGAGCCTTCCACCGTGCCGTCGGCACTGTCGTAGTTGCGAAACAGGCCGCTGCGCATGTCGAGCCGCGTGATGCCGCTGTTCGTACTTAGCCACAGCTGCTCGTTGTCGTCGCCGAGGATGCTGGCGACGGCGTCGTCGGCCATGCCATCCTTGCGCACGAAGCGCCGGAAGCGGATCTCCCCCTTCGCGTCGACGTCCATGCGGTTCAAGCCATTGGCCGTGCCCACCCACAGCACGCCGCGCTTGTCTTCGTGCAGGAAATGCACTTCGTCGTGGCTCAGACTCTGCGGGTTTTGCGGATCGTGGCGAAAATGGCGGAAGTGGCCGCTGGCGCGGTCCAGCAAGTCCAGACCGTGGAAGGAACCTATCCACAAGCGCCCCTTGCCGTCTTCCAGCACGGGCCGCACCATGTTGTCGGACAGGCTGTTCGGGTTGGCCGGGTCGTGGCGGTAGGTGGTAAAGCGTTTGGTAACAGGGTCGAAGCGGTGCACGCCGCCCCGCGTCGAGACCCACAGCATGCCGCTGCGGTCGCTCACGATATTGCGGATCGTGTCGCTGTTCGGGTCTCCGGCGGCAAAGCGCATGGTAAAAAACCGCCCGAGGGCCGGATCGAAGCGGTGCAAGCCCGTCGAGCCGCCCACCCACAGCACGCCGTCCGGCGCCTTGTACAGGGTGGTGACCTGCTCGTCGCGCGACATGCCGGGCGAGCTGCGCAGGTCGAACAGCCGCGAGCTGCCATCGCGCGTGTCGTACAGTTTCAGGCCGCCCTTGGTGGCCAGCCACAGCTTGCCATCGCCCGCGTCAGCCACGGCGCGCACTTTCTTGTCCGCCAGCGCACCCACGTCGCCGGGTGCGCGTGCCATGCGCGAAAAGCCGCCACTGCCCAGGTCGACCCGGCTCACGCCGCTGTACCAGGAACCGACCCAGAAGGTGCCGGCGCGGTCGCGGTACAGCGACGACAGCTGGTTGTCGGCGACGCTGAATTTGTCGCCCGTCTGGTGCCGGTATTGCAGGAAGGTGTCGCTCCCTGGCAGCCAGCGGAACAGGCCGTCGGCATTGCTGCCCAGCCAGACGGTGGCGTCGACATCCTGGTACAGGCTGGCCACGCGGATGGCGGAAAAGCCATGTTTCTCGCCGAAGCGCACGCGCGACTGCGGCGCCTCGCCAGCACCGCCCAGGCGCCAGCGCTCTGCACCCGCCATGGTGCCGATCCACAGGTTCTGCTGGCGGTCGATCAGCAGCGACTGGATCACGTTGTACTTCGAGCCGGGCTCCGCATCGACGGCGAAATGCTCGAAGCGCTCGCTGCCCGGCGCCAGCATGTCCAGGCCCGTTACCGTGCCGATCCACAGGCGCTGCTGCGCGTCCAGCGCCAGCGCCTTGATTTCATTGTCGCCCAGGCTGTGCGGGTTGCCTTCTTCATGGTGCCAGGTGCGGAAGGCGCCCGTGGCGGGGTCGAAATGCTGCAAGCCGTCCGAAGTCGCGATCCAGAAGCCGCGCGCGCCATCGTCGAGGATGGCGTGGATATGCCGGTTACCGTTGCCGCGCTTGCTCTTTTCGGCCGGGACGTAATGGATGAAGGTCTGACTGGCGGCGTCGAAGCGGTCCAGTCCATTGTCGGTACCGACCCACAACTGGCCCTGGCTATCGACATGCAGCTCGCCCACCCAGTTGTCGGCCAGGCTGGTCTTGTCGCCCTCGATATTCTTGTAGACGACCATGCGGTAGCCGTCGTAGCGGCTCAGGCCAGACTGGCTGCCGAACCACATATAGCCCTGCCGGTCCTGGGCGATGGCCAGCACCGATTCCTGCGCCAGGCCCTGGTCGACGCCGAGCTGGTCGAAACGCAGGGTGGGCGCAGGCGCCGCCGCGGCCGGGACGCCCAGCAGCAGAATTAACAGTAAGGCAACATCGAAAACACGTCGAAATACCAGCACAATCGTCCTGTCAAAAAAAACGCGAAAAATCCGCACGCCGCTCCAAGGGCCGTCTCAGGAACCAAAGAACGCCAGGACATCATCCTTGCGGGCTTGCGTATCGCGCTGTCCAAGACGGATCAACTCGTTAGTATACGTCGATTCGAACAATAAATACGATGCCAGCGCCGCGCCGCGCGCTTCGGCCGCGCCGATGCCCGACAACATGGTGCGGATGGGACGCGGCAAACTGCCGATATGCCGGCTGGCGATGGCGTCGAGCCGCTCCGACGGCGCGATGACCAGCAACTCCACCGGCCGCAAGGCCGTCTTGCCCAGCAATTCGGGCGGCAGCATCGACAGGGTCAGGTTGATGCGGTTCAGGCGTTCGATGTCGACGGCCAAGCCATCGAGGAAAATCGACGACAGCGCGTGGCCGGCGATCTGCGCCAGGCTCGGGTAGCGCGCCGCTTCGGACGCGGCGGGCGCCGGTTCCGTCATGCGCCCCGCGCCCACCACCAGCACCTTGTTCGCGCCCAGGTGGATGGCCGGCGAGATCGGCGCCAGCTGGCGCATGGAACCGTCGCCGCAGTATTCGCGCTGGCCGCCCACGTACAGGGGCACGGCAGGGAAGATGAAAGGGATGGCGGCCGAGGCGAGCAAGTGCTCCACGCCGATCTGGTCCGGCAGGGCCAGGCGCTGCGTGCGCACCCAGGGCGCGATATCCTCGGCCGTCTGGTAAAACGTCATGTGGCGGCTGCCCGAGTACGACGACGCCGTCACGGCCAGCGCATGCAGCAAGCCATCGGCCAGGGCCGCGTCCAGGCGCGGCAGGTCGAGCATGCGGTGCAGCAGGCTGACCAACGGGGTATTGTCGAGCAGGGAACTGGGCGGCGACGCATGCCACTGGCGCAGCAGCCAGCCGAACGACAGCAACGACAGCCAGCGCGCGCCCGAGCGGATCACGCCCAGCGAATCGGCGCGGTAGACTTGCTCGACCTCGATGTGCTGCCACACGTCGAGCAGCTTTTGCACGCCTTCGCCGAAATTATCGGCACGGCAGGCCAGCGCCGTGGCGTTGATGGCGCCGGCCGAAGTGCCGCAGATGATGTCGAACGGGTTGCGCGCCGGCGCCCAGCCCGCCTCCCACAGAATCGCTGAAATCGCCTGCAGCACGCCCACCTGATAGGCGGCACGGGCACCTCCTCCCGTGAGTATCAAGCCTGTTTTATTTTGCATTCCCATGCCGGCAGATTAGCAGGGTCTGGATGCTTTGTGGAAAAGTTTAGGGCTAATTAATCGCCCCGAACCATTCCCTCTCTTCTCGGATCCGCCCCGCCAAACCAGAAATCCTTGCCGTGCGCGTTCAGACGCATGATGCCCTGCAGGCCGGAATTCTGTTCGATCACGCGCACCTCATGGCCCATCGCCTGCAGCGCCTCGACTTGCGCGGCCGGCGCACGGCCCTTTTCCAGTTCCGTCGGACCATTGCGGCTGCCGAAGTTCGGCAGGCTGATCGCCTGTTGCACATTCAGACCCCAGTCCATGGTGCCGACCAGGACCTTGGCGACATAGTTGATGATGGACGAACCGCCGGGCGAACCCGTCGCCAGCACCAGCTTGTGCGTGCCCTTCTCGAATACGAGGGTGGGCGACATGGCGCTGCGCGGACGCTTGCCCGCTTCGACCCGGTTGGCGATGGGGCCGTCGGCATCGCGCGAATCGAACGAGAAATCCGTCAACTGGTTATTCAGCAAAAAGCCGTCGACCATCTGGCGCGAGCCGAACGCGTCTTCCACGCTGGTGGTCATCGACAGGCCGCCCCCAAAAGCATCGACGGCCACCAGGTGCGAGGTCGACGGGCGCTGCAAGGCGTTGTCCATGCCCCACGCCACCTGCATGCCGGGCGGCGTGCCGGGTTTGGCTTTGCCCATGGATTTGTCACCGATCAGCGAGGCGCGCTGCGCCAGATAGGTTTTATCGAGCATCGAGGCGATACCGTTGCCGGGCAGCGGCACGAAGTCCGTGTCGGCCACGTAGCGGTTGCGGTCCGCGTAGGCCAGGCGCCCCGCTTCCGAGAACAAATGGATCGCCTGCGCATCGAGCACGCCGTCGACGGGCGCATACGGGCGGATATCCTTCACTTCCAGCATGCCCAGCATCTGCGCGATGGCGATGCCGCCCGACGATGGCGGCGGCATGCCGCACACGGTCCATGCCTTGTAATCGCTGCAGACGGGTTCGCGTACCTTGGCCCGGTAGCCGGCGATGTCCTGCGCCGTCAGCTTGCCAGGATTGGTCGGGTGCGACGCCACCTTGGCGGCGATGTCGCGCGCGATGCGGCCGCTGTAAAACGCGTCGGCGCCGCCACGCGCGATCTCGCGCAGGGTGCGCGCCAGCTGCGGGTTTTTCAGCACGTGGCCGACGGGCCAGGCCTTGCCCTCCCGGTCATAGAAATAGGCGGCGGCGACAGGGTCGCGCTTCAATGCCTGGTCCCAGTTCAACAAGCCGTTGAGGCGCTGGCTGACGGGAAAGCCGCCGTGCGCCAGCTTGATGGCAGGACCGAACAGGGTCGCCCACGGCAGCTTGCCATGCTCCTTGTGCGCCAGTTCCAGCATGCGCAGCACGCCCGGCGCACCCACGGAACGCCCGCCCACCACGCCCGTGGCGCGCGAGACGGGACTGCCGTCCGCATTCTGGAACAGGTGTTCATCGGCGGCGGCAGGCGCCGTTTCGCGTCCGTCAAACGCCTGCACGCCCTTGGTCGTGGAATACAGAAGGAAAGCGCCGCCGCCGATGCCCGACGATTGCGGTTCGACCAGGGTCAGCACCAGTTGCGTGGCGATGGCCGCATCGATGGCGCTGCCGCCCTTTTTCAGCATCTGATAGCCGGCATCGGCGGCCAGCGGATTGGCGGCGGCGACCATGAATTTCTGTGCCGCCCAGCCCGATTTTTCCGCATACGCGGTAGCGATTTCCGGCGCCTTTTGCGGCACCTCGGCAAATACGGGACTGGCAGCGAGGGCTCCCAGCAAGGTCAGGCTCAGCGCCAGCGGCTTCAATGTGATCATGGATTCTCCGATAAAAAAAGGGCGCACAGCCAGGCAAGGCTGTACGCCCCATACGGGGGTATCCTACATCAAATGCCCGTCAGGGCACCGCCCCTTACTTGGGCTGCATGCGGATGGCGCCGTCCAAACGTATCGTTTCGCCATTGAGCATGACGTTTTCCACGATGGCTTTCACCAGTTGCGCGTACTCTCCGGGCTTGCCCAGGCGCGAAGGGAACGGCACCATCTTGCCCAGCGCGTCCTGCACTTCGGCCGGCATGCCCAGCAACATCGGCGTTTCGAAAATACCGGGCGCCACCGTCATCACGCGGATGCCGTTGCGCGACAGGTCGCGCGCCATCGGCAGGGTCAGGCCCACCACGGCCGCCTTCGACGACGCATACGCGGCCTGGCCGATCTGGCCATCGTAGGCCGCCACGGACGCCGTGTTGATGATGATGCCGCGCTCGCCCTCGGCCGTCGCATCCTGTTTCGCCATGGCGTCGGCCGCCAGGCGGCACATATTGAAAGTGCCCACGAGGTTGATGTTGACGACCTTCTGGAACAGGGCCAGCGGATGCGGGCCATCCTTGCCCACGGTTTTCACGGCCGGCGCCACGCCGGCGCAATTGACTAGGCCGCGCAAGGTGCCTAATTTGGTCGCTGCCGCCACCACGGCCAGGCCGTCTTCTTCCGACGTCACGTCGCATTGCACGAACACGCCACCGAGTTCAGCTGCCAGCGCCTGGCCCGCCTCCGTCTGCACGTCGGCCAGCACGACCTTGCCGCCGGCTGCCGTCAGCATGCGCGCCGTGGCCGCGCCCAGGCCCGATGCGCCGCCCGTGATGATGAATACATTGTCCTGAATCTGCATGAAATCTCCTGAGTGGTAAGGGCCGTGTTCCCGGCGCCTGATAGTTACATGGTGCCATAGTTACGTTTACGTAAACGTAATGTCGGCGACAATTGTAGCCATTTTTGAGCGCACCGAGCGAAAACTTGCAACGCTGGCGCATGGAAAGGTTAAAAACACTGGATGAAAGCACCGTTGCGGTGGCAGATGCGCCCGTTCGCATCGAGCGTGGCGTTGCCCGCGCCGTTGTAGCGCGCGCCTGCCGCATCGCGGCAACCGCCTGTATCGCAGGAACCGATGGGCTGCGGCGCTCGCGGCATCGGCACGGCCGGGCTGGGCGGCAGGGGCGCCATGGGCACGACCGGTGGCGCAGGCTGCGCCGGCATGCGGCCGATCACCTGCGCCACGGAACGGCGCGGCTGCACGGGCGGCGCCGGGCGGCATGGCTCCACGGCCAGCTTGCCGCTGTCGCGCGGGTCGAGCTGGCACACAGGCAGTTGATCGAGTGCCGCCGGCTCCTGCGCCCAGGCATGGCCGCCGGCGAGCAGGATGGCGCAAGTCAGCGCCGGTATGGTTTTTATCATCGTCTTCATGCCACCTCCCCAAGCATCGATCTTACCGCTTTCATTATTGGCACATACGACGCCAGATACCATGCACATGCTGCAACGGTGTTTTATTTCCTTTCATCACTTTCTTTCTTGCCAGCATGGCATTACAATAAGAACGATTCTTATTCTCATTCGTAAAATGAGAGCGCAGTTTGTTCTCTTTTCATTCATACCCGAGCCACCCGGAAGGCAGCCAGGAAATAACAACATCCGGAAAGTTCACCATGACCAAGCGTAGTCCCGCCTTCGCAACCTTCGTAGCTCCTGTCGCCACTCCCGCCCGCGCCCATTCCGCCGCCCTGCTCCTGCCCTGCCTGCTGTCGCTGGCCGTCAGCAGCGCCTGGGCCGAAGGCAATGTGGCCGCCGATCCCACCATGAACACGGTGGTCGTCACCGCGTCCGGCACGGCCATCGATATCAAGGATGCGCCGGCCAGCATCAGCGTCATCACGCGCGAGGAAATCGAGCGCCAGCCCGTGTATGACCTCAGCACCTTGCTGCGCCGCATCCCCGGCGTGACGGGCGGCACCGGTCCCGAAGGCGAAGCGTCGAAGATCAAGCTGCGCGGCTTGCCCGACAAATACACCTTGATCCTGGTCGATGGCAAGCGCGTGGGCAGCTCGGCCGACACGGCTTACCGCCCGGACCTGGGCCGCCAGGACTTGAACTGGATTTCGCCCGACATGATCGAGCGTATCGAAGTGGTGCGCGGACCCATGTCCTCGCTGTACGGCTCGGACGCCATGGGCGGCGTGATCAATATCATCACGCGCAAGGTGCCGGGCAAGTGGAACGGCTCGGCCACGGCCAACTACACGCAGCCGCAGGACAGCGACCGCGGCACGGCGCACCAGCTGGGCGTGAACCTGGCCGGTCCCCTGTCGGACACGGTCGGCATGCGCCTGGGCGTGAGCCAGACGCGCCAGAATCCCGATGAAAAATTCTTCGACAAAGCGGGCAGCATGGGCGGCGAACGCAACCAGACTGTCTCGGGCCAGCTGACCTGGGCGCTGGGCAAGAAACAGAACCTGTCGCTGGACGCCAGCTATGGCAGGCAGGAAGCCAGCACTTCGAGTGCGCGTGATGCGGACGGCGAACCGCTGGTCGACAGCTGGGGTGCCAACAAGCTGATACGCAAGAGCGTCAGCCTCGGCTACGAAGGCCGCTGGGACTTCGGCAAGACGACGGTCAACCTGTATCACAACGACTTCGATAACCAGGACGTCGGCACGGTGGCGAAATCCAAGGACAGCACGCTCGATGCCAGCCTGGAAAAACGGCTCGGCTGGGGCGGCATCGAGCAGATGCTGGTGATGGGCGGCCAGTGGAAGCACCAGGAACTGACGAACACGAATACCATCGGCACCGTGCCCACCGATTACCTGGGCAACACCGTGAGTGGCGCGACCTTGTCCGGCACCACTTCGGCCCTGTTTGCGGAAGATCAGCTGTTCCTGCGCGAAAACCTGACGGCCACTGCCGGCCTGCGCCTCGATCACCACAGCAAGTTCGGCAACCACTACAGCCCGCGCCTGTACCTGGTGTACCATCCTGCCCCCGCCTGGACCATCAAGGGCGGCGTCTCGCAAGGATTCCGCGCCCCGAGCCTGAAGGAAAACTCGCCGGCGGCAGCGACCAACTCGGCCGGACGCGGTTGCGGCAGCCTCAAACCGCTGGGCTACATCACGGGCTCCTGCTACATGGCCGGCAATGCGGACTTGAAGCCGGAAACGAGCACGGCCGGCGAGATCGGCGTGGCGTGGGAACAGAATGGCTGGGACGTGGGCCTGACCTACTTCCACACGGATTTCAAGAACAAGATCGACTATGCGCCGCTGGGCTTTTACCAACAGCGCTGGTGGACCAAGATGACGAATATCCAGAAGGCGCGCACCAGCGGCCTGGAAGCGACGGCCACCATCCCGCTGACGAAAAACCTGAACTGGCGTAACAACGTGACCTACATGGCGGAAGCGAAAAACCTGACCACGGGCGCCAACCTGCTGTCCACGCCAAAACTGTCGTGGTACTCGGCGCTGGGCTGGCAAGTCAACGACCAGCTGTTCGGCGAAGTATCGGCCCAGTACACGGGCAAGGAACTCGATGCGGGCAAGCTGGCCGACAAGGCCTACACCATCGTCGACACCGTCGTGTCGTACAAGGTCACGCCGCAGTGGACCGTGCGCGGCGGCGTGCAAAACCTGTTCAAGAAGGGGCCGATGGCCGATGGACTGGTCGACTATTATGTGCCGGGACGGCGCATGTTTGTCGGCCTGACGTCGCGCTTCTGACGTTCAGGGCACGCTGGCCGGCACCACGGCGCGCCAGGGTGTCATGCAGCGCGCCACGTACGGGTAGTACCCGCGTGGCAGCGCGCAGTAATACCACACGTCCGGATACACGGGCGGCGGCACGATGACCGTGCCGCCGTAGTAGTCAACACGGGGATAGCCATGCCAGGGATTGCCATACCAGCGCGGTCCGTGGCCATGGTGCCATCCATGGCCGGCCCATGCGCCGCCATGCACGCGGCCGTGAAAATGACCGTGGCCGCCATGGCCACCGGGCGTGGCCCAGGCATCGCCTGCCAGCACCAGGCCCGCTACCAGCAGCGCCAGCCATAGGCCACGTCTTTTGTGCTTGCTGTCCATGACATCCTCCTGCCGTGCAAGACTTTCATCATCCTCTCTCCATTATTGGCAAACGGGCGACGCAAGCCAAGCTGCCGTAACAATTGCTCACCTTTTAGACGCCGGGAACAAGGGCAACCGGGAGCTGCGCCCCATACAAACGCAAACAGCCCCGCGGCGCGGGCCACGGGGCTGCAGGGAGTGACCAGTTATTGCGCCGGCAAGCTTTGCACGGGTGTCGCAGGTGCCAGGATGGGCGGCACGGGCGCGTGGATGGGCGCAGGCGCCTTGACCGCCAGCCAGCCCGTGGCTGGCAGCAGCGGCACCAGCAGCAGGGCCACGATATTGATGATCTTGATCAAGGGGTTCACTGCCGGGCCGGCCGTGTCCTTGTACGGGTCGCCCACGGTGTCGCCCGTGACGGCCGCCTTGTGCGCGTCCGAACCCTTGCCACCAAAGTGGCCATCCTCGATGTATTTCTTGGCATTGTCCCAGGCGCCGCCGCCCGTGGTCATGGAAATGGCCACGAACAGGCCCGTGACGATGGTCCCCATCAAGAGGCCGCCGAGCGCCGCAGGCCCCAGCAGCATGCCCACGACGATGGGCACCACCACGGGCAGCAGGGACGGCACGATCATTTCACGGATGGCGGACGCCGTCAGCATGTCGACGGCCTTGTCGTATTCGGGCCGCGCCGTGCCTTCCATGATGCCCTTGATGTCGCGGAACTGGCGCCGCACCTCGACCACCACGGCACCGGCCGCGCGGCCCACGGCTTCCATCGCCATGGCGCCGAACAGGTAGGGAATCAGGCCACCGATGAACAGGCCGACGATGACCATGGGGTTCGACAGGTCAAACGTGATGTGCTGGCCCACGGATTCGAGCGCATGCGTGTAGTCGGCAAACAGCACCAGCGCGGCCAGGCCCGCCGAGCCGATGGCATAGCCCTTGGTGACGGCCTTGGTGGTGTTGCCGACGGCGTCGAGCGGATCGGTGATGGCGCGCACGGAGTCGGGCAGGCCCGACATTTCCGCGATGCCGCCCGCGTTATCCGTGATGGGGCCATACGCGTCGAGCGCGACGATGATGCCCGCCATCGACAGCATCGAAGTGGCCGCGATGGCGATGCCGTACAGGCCCGCCAATTGATACGAGACGAGAATGGCGACGCAGACGGCCAGCACCGGATACGCCGTGGACTTCATCGACACGCCCAGGCCGGCGATAATGTTGGTGCCGTGGCCCGTCGTCGACGCTTCGGCGATGTGGCGCACGGGCTTGAAGTCCGTGCCCGTGTAGTACTCGGTGATGTAGACCATCAGGCCCGTGAGGACGATGCCGACGACGGTGGCGCCCAGCATCTTGTAGCGCATGGCGTCATCGGGCCACAGCAGCCACGTGACGACGGCAAAGCCGACCAGTGACAGGCCGGCGGCCCACCACAAGCCCGTGTACAGGGCCGACATGATTTTCGCGCCCGGCTTGGTCTTGACCATCGAGCAGCCGACGATGGACGCGAGGATGGAGACGGCGCCCAGCAGCAGCGGGTAGATGATGGCCGTGCCGCTGGCCTCGGCCATCAGCAAGGCCCCCAGCAGCATGGTGGCGATCAGGGTCACGACATAGGTTTCGAACAGGTCGGCCGCCATGCCGGCGCAGTCGCCCACGTTGTCGCCCACGTTGTCGGCGATGACGGCCGGGTTGCGCGGATCGTCCTCGGGAATGCCCGCCTCCACCTTGCCCACCAGGTCCGCGCCCACGTCGGCGCCCTTGGTGAAGATGCCGCCACCGAGCCGCGCGAAGATGGAAATGAGCGAGGCGCCGAAGGCCAGGCCGATCAAAGGCTTGATCAGGTCATGCTGCGTGAGGCCGGGCGCGCCCGTCGTCACCAGCAGCCAGTAGAACAGGGTCACGCCCAGCAGGCCCAGTCCGACGACCAGCATGCCCGTGATCGCCCCGCCCTTGAAAGCCACGTTCAGGGCCTGGTTGATACCCAGGGTGGCCGCCTGCGCCGTGCGCACATTGGCCCGCACCGAGACATTCATGCCGATGAAGCCGCAGGCACCCGACAGCACGGCGCCGATCAAAAAGCCCAGCGCTGTGTGCAGGCCAAGCAGCGCGTAGATGGCGATCAGGAGCACCACGCCGACGATGGCGATGGTGCGGTACTGGCGCGCCAGGTAGGCGGCCGCGCCCTGCTGGATGGCCAGCGCGATTTCCTGCATGCGCGCGTTGCCGGGATCCTGCCGCAGGATCCAGCTGCGCGACACCAAACCATAAATGACTGCGACCACGCCGCAGGCTACCGCAAACCACAAACTGGCTGCCATATCGTCCCCTTCTGTTTTTATCCGACGTCATTGCCAACAGCTGCAGACCGCACCGGGTAGGCACGCGCAGCCAGGAAAACACGACCTGCAAAAAACCTGAACCACGAAAACGATACGGCGCCCGCCTCAAGCGCGGGCACAAAAAAAGCGGACACTCAGGTCCGCTTTTCAATACTGCTTATTCCGCCAGGGCGGCAAATGCGCTGTCGCGGATTTGCTCGACCGGACCGACGCCGGCGATGCGGCGGTATTTCGGTGCGCCTGGCAGGCCGGACTTGGCCCAGTCATTGTAGTATCCCAACAAGACCTTGGTCTGGTTGTGATACACGTCCAGGCGTTTCTTGACCGTTTCCGCCTTGTCGTCGTCGCGCTGGATCAGCGGTTCGCCGGTGATGTCATCGACGCCGTCGACCTTGGGCGGGTTGAATTTGACGTGGTAGACGCGGCCCGAACCTGGGTGGCTGCGGCGGCCATCCATGCGCTCGATGATTGAAGCGTCTGGCACGTCGATTTCCAGCACGTAGTCGACATTGATGCCGGCATCTTTCATGGCGTCCGCTTGCGCGATCGTGCGCGGGAAGCCGTCGAACAGGTAGCCATTGGCGCAATCGGCATCCTGCAGGCGATTCTTGACCAGGCCGATCATGATGTCGTCCGACACGAGGCCGCCCGCATCCATGACTTTTTTCGCGGCCAGGCCCAGTTCCGTGCCTTCCTTGATCGCCGCGCGCAGCATGTCGCCCGTGGAGATTTGTGGAATGTTGTATTTTTCTTTGATGAAATTAGCTTGGGTGCCCTTGCCGGCACCGGGTGCTCCTAAAAGTATCAGACGCATTGAAAAGTTCCTAAAAAACAGATTTTGGATGGTGGTATGTGTAATTATTTTTAGATGGTGTTGCTAAGGCTATCTTTCCCTACGAAACTTACCACAAAAATTCCCCGGAACGCCAGTTTGCTATCGAATTGCTATGCCCTGATTGATCAAAGCCAGCAATTCGCGCGGCGCACGTTTCAAAATGTGGTTTTTACTGCAGGCGCACAAAATTATATTTGCACGCCTGCCGTTTTGCGGGTAGCGCTTACAGGGCGCCGTAGTGGGCTTGCACCCTGGCAAGATCTTCCGGCGTGTCGACACCGGCGGCCGGCGCCGAGTCCGTGACGTGCACGGCGATGGCCACACCGTGCCACAGCACGCGCAACTGCTCCAGCGCCTCGATGGCTTCCAGCGGCGACGCGGACAATTGCGGATATTCTTGCAAGAACGCATTGCTGTACGCATACAGGCCGATATGCCGCAGCGGCACGTAGCCTGCCGGCAAGCTGTCTTTTGCTTGCGCGAAGCCGTCGCGGTGCCAGGGAATCGTGGCGCGCGAGAAATACAAGGCGCGGCCGTTCTTGTCCAGCACGACCTTCACCACGTTCGGATTGAACGCGTCAACCACGTCGTGCAGCGGATGCGCGCACGTGGCCATGGGGACGGCGGCGCTGATCTGCGCCGCGCAGGCAGCCAGCAGGGACGGATCGATCAGCGGTTCGTCGCCCTGCAGGTTGACGACGACGGCATCGAGCGGCAAGCCGAGCGTGCGCGCCACTTCGGCGATGCGGTCCGTGCCCGACGGATGGTCGCTGCGCGTCATGCACACTTCCACGCCATGCGCGGCGCAGGCTACGCGGATGCTGTCATGGTCGGTGGCGACGATGACGCGCGCGGCGCCCGACAGGGCTGCCTGCTCGGCCACGCGCACCACCATGGGTTTGCCGCCCAGGTCAGCCAGCGGCTTGCCCGGCAGCCGCGTCGAGGCCAGCCGGGCCGGGATGATGACGATGAACGCCATCGTTATTCCACTGCGTCTTGCAGGGTGCGCGCTTCGTCCGCCCACATGATGGGGATGCCATCGCGGATAGGATAGGCCAGGCGGTCGGCGCGGCAAATCAGTTCCTGCGCCTTCTTATCGTGTTCAAGCGGACCCTTGCAAACAGGGCAGACCAGGATATCAAGCAGTCGAGCGTCCACGACATTTCTCCACAATTTGTTGGGCCAGCGCGCTATCGATGCGCGCACTGACGGGGACGACCCACAGTCTCGGGTCATCTTTGAGATGTTCAATTTGCGCACATTTTACTGCATCCTTCTCGGTGATCAAGATCACATCCGTGTCGAGCGCCGCAAATGGCTGGTCGAGGAAGTCGTGATGGTCGGGCAGAGGCAGTTCCATGAAGTCCAGCCCGGCCCCGCGCAGCATGGCAAAGAAGCGCTGGGGATTGCCGATGCCGGCCGCCGCCACGATGCGCTGGCCGCTGGCCGCCAGGGATTCAAGCGGCATGCGCTCATTGCGGTTCACCATGCGTTCGGCCACGCCACCGGCCAGCAGCATCTGCACCACCAGCCCGCCCTGCGGCGCGACCCTGGCTACCAGTGCCGGCGCCAGCTCGGGCGCATTGATCACCGTCACGTCGCGCCGGCGCCGCGGCGATTCGCGCAAAGGTCCCGCCGGCAGCAGCCAGCCATTGCCCGCGCCGCGGCCGTCGAACAGCACGATTTCCACGTCGCGCTGCAAGGCGTAATGCTGCAAGCCGTCGTCCGTCACCAGCACGTCGACCTCCGGGTGCGCGGTCAGCAGGGCCCGGCCCGCTTGCGCGCGGTCGCGCCCCACCATCACGGGGCAGCCGCCGCGCTGGAAGATCAGCAGCGGCTCGTCGCCCACCTGCTGCGGCGTGGAACTGGCGCTGACGGCGCGCGGCGACCGGTCGGCGCTGCCATGGCCGCGCGAAATGACGCCCGGGCGCATGCCCGCGTCGCGCAAGGCTTGCACCAGCCAGATCGTCAGCGGCGTCTTGCCCGTGCCGCCGATAAAAATATTGCCGACGACGACGACGGGCACGGGCAGGCGCGCCGATGTCAGGATATTGGCCCGGTACAGGCCGCGCCGCACGGCGCTCAGCGCGCCGAACAGCAGCGACACGGGCCACAGCGCGCGCGCCAGCGGGCCGCGCGTCAGCCAGGTGCGGGTCAATGTGGATTCAAGCTTGGCGGGAGAGGATGTGGGCATGCGGTGAGGGGTAAAGGGCTGGGGTCTGACCCGGCGGGCCAGACCCCAATTTTGTTGCCGGTAACGGTCGGAACTTACTTGCCACCCGCCTGCGCCGCAAACGTCAGCTTTTCATAGCCGGCCAGGCGCGCCGCTTCCATCACGTGGATGACCATCTGGTGCATGGCGAACTGGTCGGCGTTGACTACCACGACGGGCGTCTGCGCCGGCGCCTTGCCGCCGTTGGCCGCTTTCGCCGCGTCCTGCAGAGCATCGGCCAGGCCGGCCACGTCGCGGAACGAGACAGGCTCGCGGTTGACCGTGTAATTGCCCTTGGCATCGATGGTGACGTCGAGCTGCTGCGGCTTGTCCTTGGCTTGCTCGGCGTCGGCCGTTGGCAAGGTGATCTGCAGCTCCGTAAACTTGCTGTAGGTGGTGCTGACCATCAAAAAGATCAGGATCACCAGCAGCACGTCGATAAACGGGATCAGGTTGATTTCGGGGTCTTCACGCCCCTTGCCTTTGCGGAAGTTCATTTGCGGCCACTGTGGACGATGTCGACGAATTTGACCGCTTGCTGCTCCATGTCAATGACGAAGCTGTCGACGAGAGCGCGGAAGTGGCGGTAGAAGACGAGGGTCGGCATGGCGATGGCCAGGCCAAAGCCCGTGTTATACAAGGCCACCGAGATGCCGTGGGCCAATTGTGCGGGATTCGAGCCGCTGGCGTTTTGCGAACCGAAGATTTCGATCATGCCCACCACCGTGCCGAACAGGCCCATCAGCGGCGCCAGGGTGGCGATGGTGCCCAGGGTCGTCAGGAAACGTTCCAGTGTGTGGGCCACGCCGCTGCCCGCCTCTTCGATCGATTCCTTCATCACTTCGCGCGGCGCGTCGACATTGCGCAGGGCGGCGGCCAGCACCACGCCCAGCGGCGAATTGTCTTCCAGCTTGGCCACCGTGTCCGGCGTGATCTTGCCGCTGCGATACACCTGCACCACTTCATCAAACAGCTTGCGGGGCAGAATCTTGGCGCGTCGCAAATACAGCAGGCGCTCGATGATCAAGGCCAGGGCGACGATGGAAGCGATCAACAACAGCCAGATGGGCCAGCCAGCGGCTTGAAATATAGCGAGCAAAAGGAACTCCTGGTAAAGGGAAGGCGTTGAATCGCCCGAACAGCCTGTATTGTACCGAGCGCCGAAGACCGATTCGACGTCCGCGCGGGAATGGCGCAATGTAGCGCGTTGCCGCGCCGGCGGCAAGTGGCGCCCGCATGGCACTTGTCCACACGGCGCGTCGGGCGCACGCTGCCGCCGCACAGTTTTGCACACTTTGTGTGGATAAGATTGTGAGCAAGCATGAAGTCCAGCATGCAAGTCCTTGATTTACATGAGAATTACTGCACTGCGCAAAATACAGGCATAGCAGCTCATCGCCATTAGTCAATGTCACAAAATCAAGAATTCAAGAGTTCTGCACATTTACTGTGGACAAGATTGTGCGCAAAGCCAAGGAATTCAATCAAGTCATTGATTTTAAAGGAAATTAAATCTATGAGTAAAAAAGTGGCAGCCAGCACGAAATCGGTGGCAAACAGGCGGTCAAAGTTCTGCACACAATCTGTGGACAAGATTGTGTGCAAGCGCAAGGATACGCGCCAAGTACATTGATTTATATCGTTTTTATTGCCATGCATAAAAATGTAGCAAGGGCTGGAAAGCGGGCTTTTATCGCTCCGATTGCACTTCAATACGGCAGTTTTCCACCGCAACAGCAGTTCCGCACATAAAGTGTGGATAAGATTGTGAGCAAGCCGATTGACTCCATGCAAACGCCTTGATTTTAAAGGAGTTTTTTTCAATGCTGAAAAATTAGGCAGCGCAACTTCCTGGCCGCGTGGTGGAAAACCAGGTCAA
This sequence comes from Janthinobacterium sp. GMG1, assembly GCF_034427795.1. Classification (NCBI taxonomy): domain Bacteria; kingdom Pseudomonadati; phylum Pseudomonadota; class Betaproteobacteria; order Burkholderiales; family Oxalobacteraceae; genus Janthinobacterium; species Janthinobacterium sp. GMG1. Next base: position 515,039 of record NZ_JAXQNT010000004.1, on the reverse strand, counting down.
CAGGCGAAACGGTTTATGCAGTTTTGCACACATTCTGTGGATAAGATTGTGAGCAAGGCGCACGGCATGGTGCTACACCATTGATTTATATGGCTATTTTTATGCTGCGCAAAATTCAGGCAAGCGATGCCATGGCTCTTCCAGTGGATAAATCCGGCGCCGTGCCAGAGTTCTGCACATTTTTTGTGGATAAGATTGTGCGCAAGGCCATGCATGGCATACTAAGCATTTGATTCCTATAGACTTTATTTCCGTGCGCAAAAATGTAGCAAGGCACTTTTATCGGCCGATGTTGGCTTGCCGGGCCATGTTTGTCGAAGGCAAAAAGTTCCGCACACTTTCTGTGGATAACTTTGTGCGTAAGTGGCAGGGGCTGTACTGATGTGCTTGATATTAAAGGTTTTTTTCCCTGTGCACGCAAATCAGGCATACGGGAATTCATCATGAAATCAAATACTTAGAAATAGAACTTGTTGTTTTGCACGATATATGACATAAGCATGACCTCGCCGATAATATGTGGACAGTTCCCTCCCCCATAGCACCAGATGATGACCGATACTCCAACTGACAGCGGCTTTGCCGCCCCGCCCGTGCTGACCGTCAGCGCCCTGAACCAGGCCGTTGCGCGTCTGCTCGAACGCTCATTTCCCCTGACCTGGATCGCCGGCGAGATTTCCAACTTCACGCGCGCCGCTTCCGGCCACTGGTATTTTACCTTGAAGGACGATGGCGCCCAGGTGCGCGCCGTGATGTTCCGCGGCCGCGCCCAGTTTGCCGGCTTCACGCCGCGCGAAGGCGACAAGGTGGAAGTGCGCGCCCTCGTCACCCTGTACGGCGCGCGCGGCGATTACCAGATCAACGTGGAAGCCATCCGCCGCGCCGGCGTGGGCGCCCTGTATGAAGCGTTCCAGCGGCTGAAGGAAAAGCTGGCCGCGCAGGGCCTGTTCGACCAGGAACGCAAGCGCGCCATCCCCATGTTCGCGCGCAGCATCGGCATCGTCACCAGCCCGCAGGCGGCAGCGCTGCGCGACGTGCTGATCGCGCTCAAGCGCCGCGCGCCGCACGTCTCCATCATCCTGTACCCCACGCCCGTGCAGGGCCAGCAGGCGCCGGAAAAAATCGCGCACGCCATCCGCACGGCATCCACAAGGGCCGAGTGCGACGTGCTGCTGGTGTGCCGTGGCGGCGGCAGTATCGAAGACTTGTGGTCGTTCAACGATGAAGCCGTAGCCCATGCGATCGCCGATTGTTCCATGCCCGTGATCAGCGGCGTGGGACACGAGACGGATTTCACCATCGCCGACTTCGCGGCCGACCTGCGCGCGGCCACGCCGACGGCGGCGGCCGAACTGGCGGCCACGCCGCGCGCCGACTGGATGGCTTCCCTGCGCGCCGATGCGGCCGACCTGCGCCGCGCCATGCGCCGCAGCCTCGACGATGCGGCGCAGACCCTGGACCGCCACAGCCGCCGCCTGCTCAACCCGAAGGCGCAGCTGCAACAGCAGCGCTTGCAGCTGCTGGCCCTGTCGACGGCCATGACGCATGCGGCGCGCGCGCCCATCAACCAATCGCAGCACGCGCTGGAACGCCTGCGCTCGCGCTGGGCCAACCTGCGGCCCGACGTCACGGCGCCTCGCACGCGCCTGGCGGACATGCTGCGGCGCAGCGGCGCGACCATGGCGCAGCAACTGGGCCAGCGGCGCCACCGCCTCGACGGCCTGGCGGCGCAGCTGGAGCTGCTCAATCCCCAGCGCACGCTGGAGCGCGGCTATGCGATCCTGCGCGATGAAAAGGGAAATATCGTGCGCTCGCCGGCGCAGCTGCAGGCGCGCCAGAACGTCAATGTGCGCCTGGCCGAAGGCAGCGCGCAGGTCGGCATCGCCAGCGTGCAGGCGACGTTAGAATAAAAAAGGCCGGGGAAGAACCCCGGCCCAACACCTTCCCTACTGAGTGGACTGCTACCGCAACTGCCCTTTCACACGGCCTGATTAAAACTTCATCGACACGCGCGCGCCAAAGGTGCGCGGCGCGTTGTAGAAGGCGCCGTAGATCTGCTGCGTCGGCTGGCATGGCATGCCGACGTCCGTGCAGATTTCATTGACGTCCAGCTTGACCGCCTTGTCGGTGGCGTTCTGCACGAACGCTTCCACCGTGTACGCCTTGTTCGCCGGCTGGAAGCGCAGGCTCAGGTCCAGGGTCGTGTAGGCTTCCTGGCGCTTGACGCCGGCATGGCCCGGCACGTCGCCGTTGAAGGCGCCAGCGCCCACATACGACATGGTTTCATAGTGCACCGAGGCGCGCGGCGTGAGCTGGCCGCCGGCGACACTGAAATCATGCTCGTACTGGACGGTCGTGGAAAACTTCGGTGCATGCTTCATGGTGCTGCCGCCCACGTTCACCAGTGGCGCCGTCGAACCGCAGGACTGGCCATTCGCACGCGCCGCATCGACGTCGCACGACATGAAGTCGTCGTACACGGCTTTGAGCCAGGTGGCGTTGCCCGTCAGGCGGTCGACCTTCGTTGGCCGCCACACCCATTCCGCTTCCAGCCCCTTGACGGTGGCGCCGGCCGCGTTGAAGTTGGCCAGCACACTGTTGACCACCTGCGATTCGAGCTTGTCCTTGTACTTCATCAAAAACGCATCGAGGTTCAGGGTCAGTTCACGGTTCAGCAGGTCGGACTTGAAGCCGATTTCATAGCTGGTCAGCTTTTCCGGCTTGGTGGTGGCGCCGCCGTCGCCGATGGCTGGCGAATGGAAGCCCGTCGTCACGGAGCCGAACAGCAGGATATCGGAGCGCAGCTTGTACTCGATGCGGCCCAGCCAGGTGGCCTGGCCGTATTTCAGGTCGGCCGTGTTGTCGCCTGGCGTATTGCCGCAGGTGGCGGCCGTGATGGCGCCGCCAGGGCCGATATTGTGCGTGTTGGCCAGGCCCGTGCCGGGCGTGACCAGCTGGCGCAGCTGGTCGGCAGTGAGCACGGTGGTGCCCAACGGCGTATTCGCGGGCCAGTTCGGGCAGGCCCAATTCTGGCCGCCGATGTCGAATTTGTGGTCTTTCGTGTAGCGCGCGCCAGCCGTCAGCTTAAGTGTATCGGTCACTTGCTGGCTGACCTGGCCGAATACGGCCTTCGATTTGAGCTGGCGGTCGCCCTGGATGAAGGACATCGACGAGGCGTACTGGCCCACGGTCGGCTGCACGAAGATCACGGCGCCGTTGGCGATATCCTGCTGCACGGCGGCCTGCGAAATCTGGCTGCGGTCGATATCGAAGCGCACCTTGTTCTTTTCATTGAACAGGAACAGGCCGGCCACCCACTGGAACGGCGCATCATCGTCCGAGCGCGCCTGCAGCTCGTGCGAATAGCTGTCGAACTGCGCCCAGTCGGTGCGGTTTTCCGATTTGAAGCCGGGGAACAGGCCCGCATCGGAATCGTTGCTGTTCTGGCGCTTGTAGCGGCTCCAACTGCCCAGGTACGTGAAGTCCAGCGCGTCCGTCGGCTTGTAATTGAGCTTGCCCTTGTAGGTCAGAATCGACTGGTCCAGGGTGCCCGGCGTGTCGATCAGGGCCGAACGCAGCTTCTCGCCCGGCTTCGGTTCTGCCGCCAGGTAGACGTTGCCGGCACCCTGGTCGAGGAAATAGTCGGCGATGAAGGTGCCGCGCAGCTGCGGCGTGAACTTCCACAACAGGGAGGCGCGCACGCCCATCTGGTCGCCGGCGCCATACTTGGCCGTGCCCGGCATGACGTTCGAGCCGCGGCGGAAGTCCACCGTGCCGTCGTGGCTATCCTTGATGGCGGCGATGCGCAGCGCCACGTCGTCGGAAAACGGGATATTGATCATGCCCTGCGTCTGCAGATGGCGCTTGTCGCCCACGGTGATGCCGGCCGAGCCCATGAACTTCGCCGTGCTTGGCGCGGCCGAGACGAGGTTGACGGCGCCGGCCGTCGAATTGCGGCCATTTAAAGTGCCCTGCGGTCCGCGCGCTACCTCGACGTGGGACAGGTCATACATCAGCGCCGTGGCGCCCTGGGGACGCGGCGAATACACGCCGTCGACATAAAAGGCGACGGCCGGGTCGCCCAGCTCCGTGTGATTGGCCGAACCGACGCCGCGCATGTAGACGTGCACGCCGCCCGAGTCGCCATGCTGCTCGACGACAAGGCTGGGCACCATGGTGGCCAGCGAGGCCAGATCCTTGACCTGGTTGTTTTGCAGGGTGTCCTGGTTGAAGGCAGTGACGGCCAGCGGCGTCTCCTGCACGAAGGTATTGCGGCGCGTGGCCGTGACGACGATGCGGTCCATCTGTTCGGCGGCCGGTTTTGCCGCGTCCGTGACTGGCGTGGTGCTGGCCGAATCCTGGGCCATGGCGGCGCCGCTGCCCAGCAAGATGAACTGGGCGAAGGTCGCATGCGCCAGACTGAGGGCGATGGTGTTGCGTTTGAGCTGTTGCATTGTTGTTGTCTCCTGTACCGCTGGTTGATTGATGATCACATAGCTCTTTGGCTATTGCTGCACATTTTTTGGGTGTCAATCTGAAGTCATGTCGCCTCCGTGCGGGGTCAATGGGTAGCCACGGCGCGCCCGGCCGTGTCAAATAGAAAGGCATGGCCCTCTTCCGGCGCAAAGCCGATGGCGCTGCCCTGCGCCAGCGCGTGGCGCGCCTCGCCGTGCAGCTTGATGGCCACCGCATGCGGACTGTTATCGAGGGTCGCGTGGATGATCTGCGCATCGCCCAGCTGCTCGATCAGGGTCACCGTGGCGCCATAGCCTTCGTGGCGCGGCACCAGGCGCAGGTGTTCCGGGCGTATGCCGACCAGCATGCCCGCCTCGCCGCCAAGCTGGCTGGCCAGCGCGGGGACGGCGGCGCACGGCAAAAAATTCATGCGCAGAGCGCCGATGAAGCCTGCCACGAACTGGCTGGCCGGATGGCGGTACAGGTCCAGGGGCGCGCCTACCTGCTCCAGGTGGCCGCCATGGAAGACGGCGACCCTGTCGCCGAGGGTCATGGCCTCGACCTGGTCGTGGGTGACGTAAATCATGGTTGTGCCCAGTTCCTGGTGCAGCTTGGCCAGCTCGATGCGCGTCTGCACCCGCAAGGAGGCGTCGAGGTTGGACAAAGGCTCGTCAAAAAGGAATACCTTGGGCTGGCGCACGATGGAGCGGCCGATGGCCACGCGCTGGCGCTCGCCGCCCGACAAGGCCTTGGGTTTGCGGTCGAGCAGGTGCGTGATCTGCAAAATCTCGGCCACCTTGCCGACGGCCGCGCGCACTTCCGCTTCCGGCTTGCCCGCCAGTTTCAAGGCAAAGCCCATGTTGTCGCGCGCCGTCATGTGCGGATACAGGGCGTAGCTCTGGAAGACCATGGCGATGCCCCGCTCGGCCGGCGCCACGTCATTGGCCAGCAAGTCGCCGATGCGCAGCTGGCCCGCGCTGATGTCTTCCAGTCCCGCGATCATGCGCAGCAGGGTCGACTTGCCGCAACCGGACGGCCCGACGAAGACCATGAATTCGCCGTCGTGGATATCGAGGTCCAGGCCCTTGACGATTTCCGGGCCGTCGCCGTAGGTCTTGCGGATGCCGCGCAGGGAAATGGCGGCCATGTCAGTGCGCCTCCACCAGGACAGCGGCGTGGGATGCGCGCTGGGTGGCGATGAAGTCGCGGTACCACAGGGCGCTGTCCTTGAAGCTGCGTTGTTGCGTGGCGTAGTCGACGTACAACATGCCGAAGCGCTTGGCGTAGCCGGAGTTCCATTCGAAGTTATCCATCAGGCTCCAGTAGAAATAACCGCGCACGTCGATGCCCTGCGCGATCACGGCGCGCAAGGCGTCCAGGTGCAACTGCACGTACTCGATGCGCGGCGCGTCATGGATCTTGCCGTCGACGGGCTTGTCGGCCACGGCCATGCCGTTTTCCGTGATGTAGACGGGCGGCAGACGGTATTCGCGGTGCAGGCCAACCAGCAGTTCCGTCAAGCCTTGCGGATAGGTTTCCCAGCCCATGTCGTTGACACCGAGCTTGCATTCCGGCTTGCGCGGCGGCGTCTCGGCACTCATGAAAGCGCGCGTGTAGTAGTTCACGCCGAGGAAATCGATGGGCTGTTTAATATCCATGAAATCGTTTTCAAAGATGGATAAAGCAGAAGCGTCGACGTGTTTCAGAGCCAGGGCCGGGTAGCGGCCCTTGAAGATGGCGTCCATATACCACTGCACCGAGCGCGCATATTCGAGCTCGGCCAGCTCCCGGTCCTGGGCGCTGTCGGTGGCCGGCGTGGCCGTCCATTGATTGAGCACGATGCCCAGCTTCGCGGGCGGATTGACGGCGCGCATCGCTTGCATGGCCAGGCCGTGCGACAGCAGCAGATGGTGCGACACTTGCACGGCGGCGGCCGGGTCGGCCATGCCGGGCGCGAACTGGCCCGTGCCGTGGCCCAGGACGGCCGTGCACCACGGTTCGTTATGCGTGGCGATGCTGGCGACCTTGTGGCCGAAGCGGCGCGCCACCTCGGCCGCATAGGCGGCAAAGTGGTAGCAGGTGGCGCGATTGAGCCAGCCGCCCTCGTCCTGCAAGGCTTGCGGCAAGTCCCAGTGGTACAGGGTCAGATGGGCATCGAGGCCCTTGGCGGCCAGGGCGTCGAGCAGACGCCCATAAAAGTCGAAGCCGGCCTCGTTCCAGGCGCCGGAACCCGTGGGCTGCACGCGCGACCAGGACATGGAAAAGCGGTAGGCGTTGACGCCCAGGCTGGCGATCAGCTCCACGTCATCAAAGTAGCGGTGATAGTGGTCGCAGGCCACGTCGCCATTGCTGCCGTCGATGATCTTGCCATCCGTGTGGCTGAAGGTATCCCAGATGGATGGGCCGCGACCATCGATGGCGGCGGCGCCCTCGATCTGGTAGGCGCTGGTGGCCACGCCCCAGGTGAAGGTGGCGGGAAAGTTGGTATCGGTGTCGTCGTTATGCATGGTGGTCATGTCAGTGTGAGTGGATTAAGAGAGTGCTAGCCTTTGACGGCGCCTTGCGTGAGGCCCTCGATCAGGCGCTTGGAGGCAACAAAAAACATCAGCAGCAGCGGCAGCACGGCAATCGCGGCGCCCGTCATCAGCGCGCCCCACTCCGTGTTGTTCGGCGCCTGCATGCTGCGCAGGGCCAACGGGATCGTGTAGTTCTCGACCGAGCGCATGACGACCAGCGGCGTGATGAAATTGTTCCACGAGTTGATGAAGGTGATCAGGCCCAGGGTGCCCATGGCGGGACCGATCAGCGGCAGCACGACCCGCCAGTAGATGGCGAATTCGCCGCAGCCGTCGATGCGCGCCGCCTCGATCAGGTCCTTTGGTATCGCCGTGCCGATGTACTGGCGCATCAGGAAAATGCCCAGCGCGCCGGCCGCTCCCGGCACGTACAAGGCGCGCGGCTGGTCCAGCCAGCCGAGGAAATCCATCAGCATGAAGGTCGGAATCATGTTCATGAACGACGGGATGATCATCGACGCCATCACCAGGGTAAACAAGTGCCGCTTGAAGCGGAACTCGTACATGGCGAAGGCATAGCCGCCCAGCGAGCAAAAGAACAAGGTCAAGGCCGTCGTCATCAGGGCCACGTACAGGCTGATGCCGATATTGCGCCAGAATGGCAGGCGCTCCTGCAGCAATTCCAGGTTGTTGAGCAGGGCCGTGCCGAACCAGCGCGGCGGCGGCAGGCTGTAGATCTCGGCGCTCGTGTGCGTGGCGAAGACGAACATGAAGTAGAACGGCGCGACCATGATCAGAGCGCCGATGGCCACCATGGCGTAGGCCGTCCAGCGGGTAGTTTTCATCGGGCCTCCTTGCGTTCACTACGTTCATTGCGGCTGAAGATGCGGTTATTCACCCAGGTGGTGCTGGCGATGATGAGGAACAGCAGCCAGGAAATGGCCGACGCCGTGCCGAAGTCGCCCGAGGAAAACGCCGTCTTGTAGACGAAGATGGCCGTCGTCATCACGGACTGGCTCACGCCGCTCGATTCGGCCACCAGCACGAACGGTTCCTCGAATAGCTGCAGATTGCCCATGATGGTGAGTGTCACGGCCAGGTAGATCATGGGCCGCAGCTGCGGCAGGGTGATGTACCAGAACTGCTGGCGTTTCGAGGCGCCGTCGATGGTGGCCGCCTCGTACAGATCCTTCGGGATCACCTGCAGCGCGGACAGATACAGCACCAGGTTCCAGCCCAGGTAGCGCCAGAAAATCACGAAAGCGACGGCCGGCTTGATGAACAGCGAGCTGCCCAGCCAGTCGATCGATTCGGCGGGGAACAAGCCGCCCACCAGCGGCAGGCTGGCGCACCATTGGATCAGCACATTGATCTGGCCATAGTCGCGCGAAAACAGCGTATTGAAGACCATGGCGATGGCCACGCTGGAGGTGATGAACGGTAAAAAGTAAATGCCGATCACCAGGTTGCGCGAGCGCTTGAAGCTGTTGTGGATGAAGGCCGCCAGCGGAATGGCCACCAGGTGCTGCGGCACGCCCGAGGCCAGCGCCAGCCAGATGGTATTGCCCAGCGAGCGCAAGAACCACGGATCGCTCAAGGCGTACTTGTAGTTATCCAGCCCCACCCACTGCATGGCTTCCACGCCGCTGGCTGCTTCCCACTGGTTGAACGACAAATAGATGGAAAACAGCAGCGGAAACAGGCTGAAGACGGCGAACAAAATGAAGAAGGGGCTGATGAAGATGTACGGCGCCCATTGCTTCATGTTGTAGCGTTTTTTGGCGGGCCGCGCTGCAGCAGCAGCGGGCGCGCCCTCGGTACAAGGCATGGAGGTAGTCATGCTGCTCCTAGCGCCGCGCGCGGTGGGTGATCAGGGCCTTGGCGTCGGCCAGCGCCGTCTTGATATCCTTGTTTTGCGCCAGCACGCTTTCCAGTTCCATGTTGACGATGTCGCGCGCCACGGCGTCGAACTTGTCGACGCGGATGACGGGAATTTTCGCCGCCGTGTCGCGTGCCAGCAAACGCGTCTTCTGGCCGCCGAAATACGGCTGCGGCTCGTCCATCATCGGGTCCGCATACGCTGCCTTGAGGGCCGGGAAGGCGCCGATCTCTTTCAGCGAGTGCAGCTGGATATCCTTGTTGACGGTCATGAACTTGATGAATTCCCAGGCTTGGACCTTGTTGCTGGCCTTTTTCGGGATGCCGTAAAAGGAGCCGCCATACGACGCCAGCGCGCCGGCCGGCAGGTTCGCCGCGCGCCACTGGCCTTTGGAGTCGGGTGCCAGCCACTTGGCCAGGTGGCCGCTGAGCCAGGAACCCATCATCTGGCTGGCCACTTTGTCGCGTTTGAAGCCTTCGGCCCACTCGCCCGTCCAGGCCACCGTTCGCGCATCGATGCCGGCCACCCGCGCCGCCTTCGCCAGCTCGAAGGCCTTGACGAAGCGGGGCGAGTCGACCAGCACCTGTCCCTTGTCGCCAAAATAGATGCCTTCGCCATCTTTCAGATTGGCGCGTATATAAATGTCGGCCAGGTCGCTGGCGCCGGCCAGCAGATAGGTGCCGGTGGCGGCCTTGAGCTTCTTGCCGGCGGCGATATACGATTCCCACGATTGCGTCAGGTCGCTTTCCTTGATACCCGCCTTGTCCATTAAGTCCTTGCGGTAGAACAGGGTGCCCGGTCCCAGGTCGGCCGGCATGGCGCCCAGGGTGCCGCGCGAACTGGTCGCCTGCACGAAGGTGAATGGCACGAACTGGGCGCGGTACTGCCCTGCCCCGTAGGGCGGCTGCAGCAAATCTTCCATGCCCTTCGATTCGGCAAAGCTGCCGACATAGCGGAAGTCGATGGCCATCACGTCGGGCAGGCGCGCGCCGGCCGCCAGCGCCGTCGTCATCGAGTTATGGTGGTCGTCGATCTGCAGGCTGACCAGCTTGACCTTCACTTGCGGGTAGAGTTTTTCCCACAGGGGCAAGGCCGTCTTGACGGCGCGGTCCAGGTCGGGAAACGAGGCGACGGTAATCGTGGCCGGGGCCAGCGCAGGCAGGGCTGCAGCCGGCGGGACGGCTGCGGGTGCAGCGGCCACACCAAACGACAGGGTCAGCGCTGCCAGCGGGGCGGCGCCAAGAATGCTTGACTTCATTATTTCATCTCCGTTTATTGAGCGTCTTCTATCTTGAAAACGTTTTCACAACATGTATCCATTTAACACCGCAAAGAAAATCAAGTCAACCGAAAAAGTTGTCATTTTTATTGATGGCAGCGTGGCGAGATGGATGACATGGCGCGTGTCCCCCTATGAAAAAGCACAAAAAACCGCCATTTCAAGATGCTGTTGTTTTTTGTGAAAACGTTTTCAAGCATAGGCCGGATTAGCGGGGCCGCCGAAGTGCGCAAGCGCGTAACCCGACGTGCACGGCCAACAATATGTCGGGTTACGCCCGCAGGGCTAACCCGACCTGCGGCCCTTTGGGCATTTATGGTAATCTTTCGATGAAAAGGTTTTCAGAGCACTGACAACCAGCCATCTTGATACCCAGGAATCACCTTGAACGATAGCGCCCACGCTGCTCCCCCTTCCACCCTGCTCGACGTGGCCCGCCAGGCCGGCGTGTCGCCCAGTACCGTCTCGCGCATCCTCAATGGCACGGCCAAAGTGTCCGATGACAAGCGCGACGCCGTGCTGGCCGCCATTGCGCACATGAAATTCGCGCCGAACCAGATGGCGCAAGGTCTGAAAAAAGGCCGCTCGATGACCATCGGCATCGTGGTGCAGGATATTTCCAGCCCCTTCTTCGACGAAAGCCTGCGCGGCGTGGACGATGGCTTGAAAGACACGGGCTATGCCTCCGTCATCGTCAGCGGTCACTGGAATGCACAGGAAGAGGCCGACCGCATCCGTTTGCTGCTGGCAAGGAAGGTCGACGGCATCATCCTGCTGTCGGGACGCATCTCGGACGAGAGCGTGCTCGATTTCTCGCAGCAGCGCCCCATCGTCTCGACGGGCCGCCTGCTGGCCACGAAAAGCGCCATCGGCTTCAAGCTCGACAACGAATACGGCGCCTACCTGGCCGTGCGCCACCTGGTGGAACTGGGCCACCGCCGCATCGCGTTCGTGGCCGGCCCCGCCAACAACACGGATGCGGCCGAGCGCCTGACGGGCTACCAGCGCGCGCTGCGCGAAGCGGACATCGCCATCGATCCGAAGCTGATGGTGGAAGGTGATTTCCACGAGGCAAGCGGGATGCTGGCCATGAACCATTTGTTCGATACGCAGCAGCAATTCAGCGCCGTCTTCGCCGCCAATGACCTGTCCGCCTACGGCGTGCGCCTGTGCCTGTACCGCAAGGGCATCCGCGTGCCCGACGATATCTCGCTCGTCGGTTTCGATGACTTGCCCGGCTCGTCCTACACGACGCCGCCGCTGACGACCATCCACCAGCCTCTGTACGACATCGGCCGCATCGCCACGGAAGCGCTGCTGGGGCTGATCAATGGCGAAGCCGTGCAGGCGGCGATACCGCCTTTGGAACTGATCGTCAGGGAAACCACCCGGCGTGTTCGCTAGGCTTGGCGCTAAACGAGAATCACTACGCAAACAGCATCCGCAACGCGTGCGGGAATCTGCAGCAATGGCGCATCCGCTTTACAATAGTGGCTCGTTCAGCAAGAATGCTTGCTTCAAGCAAGCTTGGCTCAACCCTCCGGCCGCAGGCTGGAAGACTCCGAACACTCACCACAAAGGGACATCACATGGAACATACTCTGCCACCACTGCCGTATGAAATGGACGCTCTGGCGCCGCATATTTCGAAAGAAACCCTGGAATACCACTATGCCAAGCATCACCAGGCGTATGTCACCAACTTGAACAACCTGATCAAGGGTACCGAGTTCGAGAACCTGTCGCTGGAAGACATCATCAAGAAATCGTCGGGCGGCATCTTCAACAATGCAGCGCAAGTATGGAACCACACCTTCTACTGGAACGGCATGAAGCCGGCCGGCGGCGGCGCACCTGCCGGTGCCGTGGCTGACGCGATCAACGCCAAATGGTCGTCGTTCGACAAGTTCAAGGAAGAATTCACCAAGTCGTGCGTGGGCAACTTCGGTTCGGGCTGGACCTGGCTGGTGCAAAAAGCCGACGGCTCCGTTGACATCGTCAACACCTCGAACGCCGGCTGCCCGCTGACCACCGGCGACAAGCCGCTGCTGACCTGCGACGTCTGGGAACACGCCTACTACATCGACTACCGCAACCTGCGCGCCAAGTACGTGGAAACGTTCTGGGGCTTGGTCAACTGGGACTTCGTTGCCAAGAACTTCGCGTAAGCGACTCTTGTCAACGTAGGGCGAAAGAAGCCTGCGCCGCCCCGCGCAGGCTTTTTTTCGCCTGCTGAAAAGCACGGCGCTGCGCTACAATCACTGCCCCGCCACCGCTATCTCCCTCTGCCCCGATGTCCGCTCGCCTGCTGCGCCGCCTGTTGATCCTGCCCCTGCTGGCGTGCCACCTGCACGCATGCGCGGCCGCCCCATCGCCCCTGCTGTCCGACTATACCCACAACGCCTGGGGCGCCCTGCAAGGCGCGCCCGTCGATGTGTTGAAATTCGCCCAGGGCAAGGATGGCTGGCTGTGGATCGCCACGGCCACCGGCTTGTACCGCTACGATGGCGTGCGCTTCGAGCGCGTCGACAGCGTATATGGCCACCGCTTACCGTCAAGCAATGTGCTGGGCCTGGCCACGCCGCAGGACGGCGCCGTGTGGGTCGGCTACCGCCTCGGCGGCGTCAGCGTCTTTCGCCAGGGCGCCACGCGCACCTACCGGGAAGCAGATGGCTTACCGTCGGGCGCCGTGTTCCATATCGAGGCAGCGCCCGACGGCGCCATCTGGGTCGGCACGCGCGATGGCGCGGCGCGCCTGGCGCCTGGCGCGGACCGCTTCGTTGCACAAGCCGCTAACGTGGGCCTGCCCGACAAGCGCGTGTACCAGATCCTGTTCGGGCGCAATGGCACGCAGTGGATGGGCACCATGCATGGCGTGTATTTCAGGAAGCCGGGCCAGACGCGCTTTTCGCATGCCTGGCCGCGCACCATGCTCACCAGCATGGATGAAGCGCCCGATGGCGCCATCTGGGCCGTCGACAGCCAGAGCAATTACTATCGCGTGCGCACCAGCGCGCCACACGGCGATGCACTCATCCGTCCCGACGCCAGGGGCAACAGCCTCCGCTTCGACCGCGCCGGCACCATGTGGCTGATGCAGCCCGACGGCATCGAGCGCAAGTTCGACCCTTCCGGTCCCAGCCTGCCGGCCCAGCGCCTGACGCGCCAGAACGGCATCAGCGGCCCGCTGCCGCAAACCTCGTTCCAGGACCGCGAAGGCAATCTGTGGTTTGGCACGTCGACGGGACTGGACCGGCTGCGGCCGAACCGCCTGCAAACCTTGCCCGTCGCCGTACCCTTCGACCATCCCGGCATGCTGCCGGGGCCCGATGGCGACGTGTGGATCGGCGACTACGTGGGCGACGTGCGCAGCTTTTCGGCCGACGGCGTGAAAAAAGTGGTATTGAAAGGGGCGCTGGCGGCCAGCCACTGGGCGCCCGATGGCACGCTGTGGCTGGGCAACGAGCAGGAACTGCACCATCGCGCGCGCAATGGCGCCATGACGCGCGTGGTGCCACCCGTGCAAGGACTCGATCCGCAGGCGCTGCAGCAGGATCGCTCGGGCGCCCTGTGGGCCTCGTTTTCCGGCGGCGGGCTGTTTCGCCTGGGCGAAGGAAAATGGATCACGAACGGCGGTTTATCCGGCCTGCCGGCGGTGCTGACCACGGCCATGGCGATCGATGGCGCCGGCACCGTCTGGCTGGGCCATGCCGACAATACCATCAGCCTGGTGGCCGAGGGGCAGCGCGCAGGCGCCGTCAGGCGGCTTGGCGCGCCCGAGGGCCTGCAAGTGGGCACCGTGCTACAGCTGTACCGCGATGGCGACGCGATGTGGGCCGGCGGCGAAAACGGCGTGGCCCTGTACCGCGCCGGCCGCTTCCACACCTTGCGCGGCGCGCACGGCGCGGCGTTTCGCGGCGTGTCGGGCATCGTGCGCCTGCCGGACGGCGACCTGTGGCTGCACGGCGCGGATGGCATAGCCCATATCGCCGCCGCCAGCCTGGCCGCGTGGATGCGGGACGGCAGCGCCGTCACCTCGGAACGCTTCGACGCGCTCGACGGCTTGCAGGGCCATGCCTCGCAGCTGCGCCCCGTACCGTCGCTGATCCATGCGCCCGATGGCAAGCTGTGGTTTTCCACCTCGGCCACCATCGCCATGCTCGACCCGCTGCATATCCGCCGCAACGCCCTGGCGCCGCCCGTGCAGATCCACAGCTTGCTGGCCGATGGCGCGCGTTATGCGCTGGACGATGGCAAGCCTCTGCACCTGCCGCAGGGCAGCAAGTCCCTGCAGATCGGCTTCACGGCCCTGAGCCTGTCGATGCCGGAACGCGTACGCCTGCGCTACAAGCTGGCGGGCGTCGACGCGGGCTGGCAGGAAGCGGTGGGACGCCGCGAGGCGTACTACACCAATCTTGCGCCAGGCAGCTACCGCTTCGACGTCACGGCCGCCAACGAAGACGGCGTGTGGAACACGCAGGGAGCGGGGCTCGACATCGTCATCGCGCCCGCCTTCGTGCAAACGCCGTGGTTCATCGTGCTGCTGGCGCTGGGCGCCGCGCTGCTGCTGTATGGCGGCTATGTGCTGCGCATCCGCCACCTGACGCGCAATATGCAGGAACGGCTGCAGGAACGCTTGCAGGAGCGCCTGGCCGAACGCTCGCGCATCGCCCGTTCGCTGCACGACACCCTGCTGCAAAGCGTGCAAGGCCTGATCCTGTCGTTCCATGCGCATGCGGACATGCTGCCCAAGGGCACGCGCGAACGGGCGCGCCTCGATGGCACGCTCAACCTGGCCGACCAGCTGCTGATCGAAGGGCGCGACCAGATCATGGACTTGCGCGCTTCGGCCGAACCCGACGAACTGCGCCTCGCGCTGCAGCAATTCGGCAAGGGCCTGGCCGAGCACCGCGCGCACGCGTTCACGGTGCATGTCAGCGGCACCTGCCGGCGCCTGCAGCCGCGCGTGCACGACGAAATCTATGCCATCGCGCGCGAAGCGCTGTTCAACGCCTCGCGCTATGCCGAGGCGGCAAACATCGTGCTGGAACTCGACTATGCGGAACAGGCCTTCACGCTGCGCGTGCGCGACGACGGCTGCGGCCTCGATGACGCCGTGGCGCAAACAGGCCAGCGGCCCGGCCACTGGGGCCTGGTCGGCATGCGCGAGCGCGCCGCCAACATCGAGGCCAGCCTGCGCATCGACAGCCGCCCCGGCGCCGGCACGCAGATCGAAGTGAGCGTGCCGGGCCGCCTGGCCTATTGACGGCGCTGGCGGGCGCGCCCGCAAGCGTCTGCGGCCTCGATGAAAAATGTTGTACGATGCGCAAGAGCAATACCTTGCTCGCCCATCCAGCCACACCACTTTCTGAAAGCACCCGATGAAAAAATACCTGCTCGCCCTGCTGCTCTGCGCCTCCGGCTCCGCCTTCGCCAACTCGGCCTGCGACACGCCGCGCAACGACTTCGACGGCCTGTATTGCCTCAACAAGGTCTACCAGGAAGCGGACAAGGAACTCAACGCCAACTACAAGAAACTCGCCGCCCAGCTCGATGCCGGCGGCAAGCAAAAGCTGAAATCGGGCCAGCTGGCGTGGATAAGCAACCGCAACCAGAATTGCTCCAAACGCGAATCGTCGGGCTTTTATGTGAACCTTGATTGCGCCACCCAGACCACCATCGAACGCGCGCAATTTTTGCAAGACCGCGTGCGCGAATGCGTGAGCGCCGGTTGCCAGAACAGCAAACTGTGAGCTGAAGCTGCGCGCCATGGCCGCCCCGCACCGGTCGCAACTGGCCATTCTTGAGCGCCAGTTGCCACGCCCGCTGGCCTGGCGGGGCCACACGCCACCGCCAATACGGCTCAGGCCGGCAAGCGGGCTGCCTTGAAGCGCCGCCAAGCCTTGCGCATGCTGCCATCGCTGCCCTGCGCCTGTGCGTGCGCCGCCAGGTAGCCGCGCACGAAAGCCGCGTGCAGCCGCAGCCCGTCCTGGGCGGACTGGTCAGCCTGAACCTCGGGCAATTGCTGCAGCAGCCGGTCGGCCACCTGCACATCGTTGAGCCAGCCCAGCTCATCCTGCAGCACGGACAGCCGCCCCACATACGGTTGCACGGCGCGCGCGGCAAACAGCGAGGCAAAAAATTCCGTCGCATAGCGCGTCTTCTTGGCCGCGATGCGCACGCGGTGGCGCTGCTGCGGCGTGGCATGCAGCAGGCGCTTGCCGCGCTTCATCAGGCGGCGCTGATCCTTGCGCAGGGTGGCGCGGGCAAACGGCGAGACGTGCGCGTCCAGGCGCCGCACTTGCCGCGCAGAACAGCTGTCGCGCCAGGCGCGCGCCTGCAGCCAGCGCTGCACGCCCAGCATGCAGGCCGTGTAGCGCGCCGACGTGACGGCCTGGGCCGCTTGCACGTGCTTGAGGCGGGCCTGCGCGTGCGCCGCCTCCGCCAGCGCCGCCGCATCCGTGGCCGCCTCGCCATCGAGCTGCGCCAGGGTATTGCCTGCCAACACATCCCAGTCGCGCGCCTCGCCCAGCGCGCCGCCCAGCCAGTCGAGTTCAGCCTTCAAGGCGTCCGGCAAGGCCAGCAGCGCCTTGAACATGCCCAGCGCCGAGCGCAAACGGCGCAGGCCCACGCGCATCTGGTGCACGCTTTCCACATCCTCGCCCGCCGCCACGCCATCCTGGTTGCCGCTGACTTGCTCCAGGCAATTGCCGGCGATGGCCAGGAATACCTGCTCCACGGACATCGCCGCGTCCAGCGCCAAAGGCTGCGCCTTGACCGCCCGCAGGGGCTGCGACACCGCGAGGCGGTAGCCGCGCTCCGCCTTGCTCATGTGGCCCAGTTGCAGCGGCACGTCCTGCAGCAGGGCCAGCGCCACGTCGAACAGGCTGGCGGCCTGCCCCTGCTTCAACTCCAGCTCGATCTCGCTGACGGGCACGCTGTGCACGACACCATCGGCACCATCGGCCCCGTCCGCGCCGCGTTCAATGACACCCTGGTCCAGCACGCATTCGATCTCGTCGCCCTGCGGCGTGCGCAACTGCCATACGGTGCGCTCCATGCGCGTGGTAAACACGGGCTGCAAGGCGTCGCGGATGGCGTCCTGGCGCAGCAGCGCGCGGATGGGCTGCTTGTGGCCGATGGCCGCATCGAGCGCGGCGAGGTCCGGTTGCGGCCCGGGCACCTCGCCTTCCCATTCATGGCGGCTGTGCAAGCCGCCGCTGACGCTGCCGCCGGCCTTCAGGGTTTGCAGCCAGCGCCCGTCCACCTGGCGCACGCGCAAGCCTGCCTGGTGGCGGCACAGCTGCAAATCGGGCGTATCGACATAGATATCGTGCATCTGCAGCACCAGGGGCGCACCTTGCGTAGTCTGCGCCAGCAACGGGTGCGTGCGCAGGCGGGGGGCGTCTTGCGGCGCCAGCAACAATTTCAATTCGATTTCCATGACCGCTCCTTGCGAGACTCCTCAACGCCCATTGTAAGGCGCGTCCGGTCGCGCGCAAGGCGCACGCACACCGGCCTTGATTTTGCGCGAAAATAGGCGCTTCATTCAACCAGGAGATGCCATGACCTACCACGCCGCCGAAAACCGCTACGACAGCATGCCATACCGCACCTGCGGGCGCAGCGGGCTGAAACTGCCGCTGCTGTCGCTGGGACTGTGGCACAACTTTGGCGACAGCAACAGCCTCGCTTCCCAGCGCGACATGCTGCGCACGGCGTTTGACCTCGGCATCACGCATTTCGACCTGGCGAACAACTACGGCCCGCCGTATGGCAGCGCGGAAAGCAATTTCGGCAAGCTGCTACGCGACGATTTTCTACCGTACCGCGATGAACTGATCATTTCCACCAAGGCGGGCTGGGACATGTGGCCGGGGCCGTACGGCCAGGGCGGCGGTTCGCGCAAATACGTGCTGGCCAGCCTGGACCAGAGCCTGCAACGCCTGGGCCTCGATTACGTCGACATCTTTTACTCGCACCGCTACGACGCCGACACGCCGCTGGAAGAAACCATGGGTGCGCTGGCCACCGCCGTGCAACAGGGCAAGGCGCTGTACGTGGGCCTGTCCTCGTACTCTCCGCAAAAGACGGCCGAAGCGGCCAAGCTGCTGAAAGAGTGGAAAGTGCCGTGCCTGATCCACCAGCCAGCCTACAACATGCTCAACCGCTGGATCGAGGAAGACGGCTTGCTCGATACCTTGCAACAGGAGGGCATGGGTTGCATCACGTTCACGGCGCTGGCGCAGGGACTGCTGAGCGACAAATACCTCGATGGCGTACCGCAGGATGCCCGCGTCAACCGCCCCGGCGGCGGCTCGCTGCTGCAAAAACACCTGAGCGCGGAAAACCTGGCCCGCGTGCGCGCGCTGAACCAGATCGCCGCCCAGCGGGGGCAAACCCTGGCGCAGATGGCGCTGGCCTGGGTGTTGCGCGATCCCCGCGTCACCTCGACCCTGATCGGCGCGAGCAGCAGCGCGCAAATCCGCGAAAACGTGGCCGCACTGCAGCAATTGTCGTTCACGGCCGACGAGCTGGCCGCCATCGACGTGCAGGCGCGCGAAGGCCATATCAATCTGTGGGAAGGTCCTTCGCGGGCCGTGTAAGCCGATCACGGTGGCGCTGGCGGCGACAGGGGCGGTGGCAACAGGGCCAGCAGTTCCTGCGCCACCTGCCTTCGCCGTTCGGGCGTGGCAAACACGCCGACTTCGACGTGTGCTCCACCACCGCCGATATCCTTGATGTGTATCAACTGGCGCGGCCACTGCGGCACATCGATGCGCGTGCGCCACGGATGAAAATGGTGGCGCCGGCAATGCCCGGCACTGACCTGTTCGATGATCAACTCACCGTCGCGCAAGGCAATGTGTTCGTAGTCGCGCGCGTGGCGCAGGTAATGCAGCAGGGCGAAGGCCACCAAGGCCAGTTCGGCAAACGAAAAAACGGGGATGTACCAGAGGCCGCGCAATGCAAAGGCGGCGGCAACGACGAGGGAAAACAGGCACAGCAAGCCGTAGGCGCGCAGCAACTGGCGCGCCGTCAAGGCACTGTGGCGCGCGAGCAGCCATTGCGGCTGCTCGCGCGAGTGATCGCGTGGCATGACGCCTCCCGCACTATCGCTCCATCACCGCAGCGGCCCTCGCCGCCACAGGTTCAGCCAGATTGCGCCCGGCTCAGGCGCCCATGCGCACCAGCGCGTGACCCACGTGCTGCCACCAGTGATCGCGCGACTTGACCTGTTTCAGGCAAGACGTGTCGATTTCCACCGGGAAGACGCGATCCTGGCACACCTTCATTTCCAGGGCGTAGCGCTGGTTTTCCGCAGCCGCCAGGGCCACGACGAGCCAGAACGCCAGCGCCAGCAAAACCACCAGCAAACTCCAGGCCAGGTGATTGGTGTTACTTTTTTCGCCAAAAAACTCGCGCGGCCGCGTCTCGCGGTACATCGACATCAAGTCTTTTTCTTTCTCTTCCGACATCTGCGTTTGCATCCTCTGACATCCTATCCTGTGCCGGCCGGCTGGCCATGGCGGCGCGCACGCCGCCTTGCCCACATTTTACGCTGATGGCGCAGGAGAGGCGGTAATTCATGAGGGCAATTCGCCATCGCCTCCCTCTTCCGGCCGCACGGGCGCCAGACTTTCCACATGATCGACATCGATGTCGCCGCCATCGGGCGCCGTATTGCGCGGCTCCACGCCGGCCCGCTCGCCCGTACCGGCCGCATCGCTGTCGTTGTCCAGTGCTTCCGCATCCTGGCCCGGCACGCCCTGCATGTCGCTGCCGCTGTCGGAACTGTCGCTGGGGCCGAGTGCGCCCTTGCCATGGCCGCTGCCCAGGACGCCGTCGGGCGTGACGGGCAAATTGTCCGGATCGAGTGTGCTGCCGTTCATGGCGATCTCCCATTCACAAAAAAACCAGCTTACTCGCCTGGCCTGACTGGCGGCGCACGCCTGCACGGCATTTTCCAAGGAGAAAATGCGGCGGCGCACAACTATTTTCAGAAAATACTTCACAAATGTACTATTCATTGCTATAGTTAATTCAAGTAAGCATCTTCTCATCCAGAAACTGCTTCATCGGCGGCACGGCGCCCACCAGCGCCATGCCGACGAACCGACCGGTACGTGGCGATCCGGCCCATCCACCCAGCCATCATGCACATTTTGGAGTCTTATCATGCAAGCCAAATCACTCATCGCAGCATTGTTTGCCATCACCACCGCCACCTCGGCTTTCGCCCAAAGCACCGCGCCTGCCGCTGCCAGCCAGCAACTCACGCGCGCTGACGTCACGGCCGAATACATCCGTGCCCGCAACGCCGGCGAAATCGCCACCAGCGAAGTCGACTATCCGAAAACGCCGGCCACCGCCGCCAGCAACGTGACGCGCGAACAAGTCATGGCCGAGTTCTACGCCGCCCGCAAGGCTGGCCTGATCCCGCAAACGGAAGCGGACTTTGACGTCGCGCAAACGACAAAACACGTCGTGAAATAAGAAACCAGTCAGCCGGTTTCAGTCAGTAACACATCTCAGTTGCGGCGCAGCACTCGGGCCACTCCCGAAGCTCACCGCGGCGAGCTGTCAGCAGCACCCCCAACACGATCTTTCCCGGAGTCCCTGCATGCCCCTGCACCGCCGTTTGCTTGCCGCCAGCCTGATCCTTGCCTTGAGCGCGTGCGCCGACATGGGCCATATCGCGCCGCAATCGGCCATGCTCGACGCTAACAAGCTGCAATCGAGCCAGGCCATGGATGCCGCCGCCAGTGCCGCCATCCAATGGCCCCGCACGCAATGGTGGCAAGACTTGCACGACCCCCAATTGAACCGCCTGATGGACCAGGCGCTGGCCGATAGCCCCACCCTGCGCGGCGCCCAGGCGCGCGTGCGCCAGGCCGAGGCGCTGGCCGGCGCTGCCGAGGACAAGACCCGCCCACAGGCGGACGCGAGTGTTTCCATCAACCGCGAACTGTATTCGCAGCATGGCAGCACGCCGGCGCCGCTGGCCGGCAATTACGCCTGGCGCAACCAGGCCACCGTCACGGCGTCGTACGACCTGGACCTGTGGGGCCGCAACCGCGCCGCCCTGTCCGCCGCCCTGGGCGACGTGCAACTGGCGTCGGCCGAATCGCAGATGGCCCGCCTGGCCCTGGAAACGGCGCTGGTGCGCACCTACATCCAGCTGTCGTATGAGTTCCGGGTGCAGGATGTGATCGAACGCAGCCTGGCGCAGCGCGCCCGCATCCTCGACATCACGCGCCAGCGCAAGGCGGCCGGCATCGGCACGGACATCGACGTGGCGCAAATAGAAACCACCTTGCCGGCCGGCCGCCGCCAGCTGGAGCAGTCGGCCGAATCGCTGGCCCTGCTGCGCAACCAGCTGGCCGCCCTGGCAGGCAAGGGGCCGGCCGCCGGTGCGGCGCTCACGCGTCCCGTGCTGCGCCTGGACCAGCCGCTGGCCATTCCCGCCGCCCTGCCGGCCGAGCTGATCGGCCGCCGCCCCGACATCGCCGCCCAGCGCTGGCGCGTGGAAGCGGCGGCGCAGCGCATCGACGCGGCCAAGGCCGAGTTCTACCCGAACGTCAACCTGGTGGCCTTTGCCGGCTTCCAGGCCTTTGGTTTCAGCCATTTTCTGGACGCCAACTCGGACATCCGCGGCGTCTCGCCCGCGCTGAGCCTGCCCATCTTTGCCGGCGCCCGTTTGCGCGCCCAGCTGGGCAGCCAGACGGCCGTGTATGACGGCGCCGTGGAGCAATACAACGCCACCGTCATCAACGCCATGTCGGACGTGGCCAATGCCGTCACCAAGGCGCAATCGCTGGCGAAACAGCACCAGCTGACCGTGCAGGCGCTGGCGACGGCGCAGCGCGCGCGCGACCTGGCGGAAAAGGCCTACAAGGCAGGCATGAGCGACGCCATCGCCATGCTCAACACGCAAGTGGCGCTGCTGGCGGAAGAACAGCAGCAGGCGCAGAATGGGGCGCGCGAGCTCGATCTGTACGTTTCCTTGATGAATGCACTGGGAGGCGGCATCTGAGCTTGCAATCCTGGCATTGCCCTAGCCCAACAAGATACAATCGGAACTTTATTCACACATGAAGGAATATGACATGACCGCTTTTGACGCCACCTCCAAGCGGCTGCAAAACATCCGCACGCGCATGCCAGGCTTCCCCATGGAACTGATGCGTTTATTGCGCATGACGTACCACATTCAAAAAGGCATGAAGGACCTGACCAACGCCGCGCTGAAAAAGCACGATCTGGTCGATGCCAGCTACATGGTGCTGGCCGTGCTGTACGGCACGGACGACGAAACCTCGAACGCCTGCACCCTGGGCATGGCCTGCCATGAAAAGCCGGCCAACCTGACACGCGTGTGCAACGACCTGGAAACGCGCGGCCTGATCCACCGCGGCACGCGCCCCGGCGACCGCCGCTCCGTGATGATCTCGCTGACCGACAAGGGCCGCGCCCTGATCGAAACGGCGCTGCCCGACGTGTACCAGGAAACCTCGGCCCTGTACGAAGGCTTCACGGAAGAAGAGCTGCAAGTGCTCGACAAGCTGTACATGCGCCAGTTGCGCAACCTCAACAATCTCAACAACCAGAACTGATAGCCTATCGATGACGCCAGCCACAGCAACAAAACCCACATACGGCCCCCTGACCCAGGCGGCCCGCTGGCTGGCGCTGGCGCTGCAGGACTGGCGCGCGACGGAAGGCGAACGCTGGATCTACGTCGCCAAGACCCTCATCGCATCCTTCTGCGCCCTGTGGCTGGCCTACCGCCTGGGCCTCGATTCGCCCAGCACGGCGATGACCACCACCATCATCCTGGCCCTGCCCAGCAGCGGCATGGTGCTGGAAAAAAGCTTTTACCGCCTGTGCGGCACCCTGCTGGGATGCACGGCCGCGCTGACCCTGATCGGCCTGTTCCCGCAGCAGCCCGTGCTGCTGTTCGCCGGCCTGGCCCTGTGGGTGGGCCTGTGCACGAGCGGCTCGGCCCTGCACCGCAACGCCCAGTCGTATGTGTACGTGCTGGCCGGCTACACGGCCTGCATGATCGTGCTGCCCGCCATCGAGCAGCCGATGCAGGTGTTCGCGCTGGCCGTCACGCGGGTGGCCGAAGTGAGCCTGGGCATCATCTGCTCGGCGGCGGTTTCCAGCGTGCTGCTGCCACGCCACCAGGGCACGCAGGTGATGCGCACGGTACAGGCCCGCTACGGAAAATTCCTCACCTTTTGCCAGGACGTGCTGCAGCAAAAGCTCACGCCGGCGCAGGTGGAACTGACGCATCTGCAGTTTGCCGCCGACGTGGCGGCGCTGGAACTGGGGCGCTCGGCCGCCCTGTTCGAAGTCACCAGCAAGGTGAGCCACGTGCGCGCACAAAACCGCAAGCTGCACGCCTTCAACGCCACCTTCATGACGGCGCTGACCACCTTCTATACCTTCCACCGCCTGTTCGATCGCCTGCAGCGCGACGATGAAACGCTGGTCATGCAAGCCTGCGCGCCCCTGTACGCCATCGTCGCCGAGGCGCTGCAAACGACGCCGTCGCAAGACTCGCTCGACACCATGCAGCGGCATCTGCAGACGGCGCTGGGCCAGGCGCGCGCGGAGATCGACGGCGCCGCCATCGCGCATGCGCAGCGCATCGATTTCGATACCGTGTGCGAGCTGCTCGAGCGCTTCGCGCGCGACATGAGCCGCTTTCACGAAGTGTATTTCAGCCTGGCGCACGACACGCCGCTGGAAATCAGCACGCCGCAGGCTTACGCGCCGAAGACGCCACCTGCGCTGGTGATCGCCAGCGGCGCGCGCGCGGCCATCAGTCTGGCCCTGCTGGCGCTGGGCGCCTACTTCCTCGCCTGGCCCTACGCCAGCACGGCGATGCTGATGGCGGCCGTGTTCTGCGCGCTGGCCTCGTCCTCGCCGCGCCCCATCCTGATGATCCGCCAGGTGCTGGCAGGCTTCCTCATCGCCATGCCGCTGTCGCTCGTCTGCGTGTATTTCGTGCTGGTGCACGGCGACGGCTTCCCCATGCTGGTACTCAGTTTTGCGCCCTTCCTGGCCGTCGGCCTGTATCTGATGACGAATCCCGCCAAGCTGGGCGTGGGCCTGGGCGTGTCGACCTTCATCACGCAGATGGCGCCGACGAATCTGATGCACGTCGATGGCGCGGCCTTTTTGAACACGGGCATGGCCCTGATCGTCGGCCTGATGCTGGCCGCCCTCGTGTTTGCCGTGCTGCTGCCCGAGCACACGATGGGCCACAAGGACCATATCGGCCGCGCACTGTGGCGCGAAGCGCTGCATGCGTGCACGGCGCCCGCGCGGCGCGTGAAACACCGCTTCGACAACCGCGTGCGCGACCTGCTCAGCCAGCTTAATGCGGCGGCCGGACCGGCGCCGGGCGAGGCCACGCGCGCCGTCGTGCGCCAGGCCCTGACCCTGCTGGAAATTGGCCATTCCGTGATCGAATTGCGCGAACTGATCGCCACGGCCCGGCCGGGCGCCACGCCTCACGCGCTGCAACAGTGCGTGGACCACATCGCCACCTGGCTGCGCACGCGCAGCGACACGGCACTGCAGGCGGCCCTGGCGGCCACCCTGCAGGCGGGCGCCGTGGTGCGCGCGGCGCAGACGGAAGCGGGTGCGACGCAAGAACGCAAGCAGGAGCAAGACCTGCGCCTGCACACGGCATTGGCCGACCTGCATTCGATCTACACCTCATTGCTCGACCACATGGCGCCTGGCGCCGGAGACCACCATGCCGCGTGAATTCGCCCTGTTCGGAATTTTGATTCCCACCCTGCTGCCCCTGTTCATCCTCAGCATAGTCCTGCAAACCCTGCTCGACCGCGTGCTGGGCTGGCTGGGCGTGTACCGCATGGTGTGGCACCCGTCGCTGGCGCGGCTGTGCATCTTCATCGCCATCTTCGGCGCGCTGGCTTTATCGCTGTACAAATAATTAAAAAAACTGTTCAACCCCATCAAGGAAAGGCTGCCGCCATGGTAAGCAAACTGACCCGCTATGCAATCACCCTGCTGCTACTGGCCGCAGCCCTGTGGATAGGCAAGACCGTCTGGGACCGCTACATGGAGTCGCCGTGGACGCGCGATGGCCGTATCAAGGCCGACATCGTCAACATCAGCGCCGACGTCGCCGGCACCGTCACGGACGTGCTGGTGCGCGACAACCAGGTGGTGCAAAAGGGAGATATCCTGTTCGTCGTCGACAAGGAGCGCTATGCCAGCGCGCTGGCGCAGGCCGACGCCGTGCTGGCCGCGCAAAAAACGGAGCAGGGCCGCCGCGGCAAGGAAGCGCAGCGTCGCGCAGGCCTGGACGCCAGCATCATTTCCACGGAAAGCCGCGAAAGCGCCGGCTTTGCCGCCAGCTCGGCCTCGTCGCAAGTGCAGGCTGCCATGGCCGCGCGCACCCTGGCGCAATTGAACCTGGAGCGCACCACCGTGCGTGCGCCCGTCAGCGGCTACGTGACGAACCTGAACGTGCACAAGGGCGACTTCGCCGCCGTCGGCGCGGCCAAGCTGGCCGTCATCGACAGCGCCTCGTACTATGTCGTCGGCTACTTCGAAGAGACCAAGCTGGGCATGCTGGCGCAGGACGACAAGGCGGAAATGAACCTGATGAGCGGCGGCACCCTGCATGGCCACATCGAAAGCATCGCGCGCGGCATCACCGACCGCGACGCCGCCACGGGCCGCGAATTGCTGGCCGACGTCAACCCCACCTTCAACTGGGTGCGTCTGGCGCAGCGCGTGCCCGTGCGCATCCACATCGACGAGCAGCCGAAGGGACAACTGCTGGTGGCAGGCACCACTTGCACCGTGGTGATCACGCCCCATTCGGCTCATTCGGCACCGGCGCCGAAACCAGCGGCCGCGCACCCGGCATGATCCGCGGCGGCGCCGGACGCCTGGCGGAAATCGCCCTGTTCCTCGACGCCGCGGCGCTGGGCAGCTTTTCCGCGGCCGGCCGCAAGCACGGCCTGTCGCCGGCCGCCGCCAGCGCCGCCATCGCGCGCCTGGAAACGGCGCTGGGCGTCACCCTGTTCGAGCGCACCACGCGCCAGCTGCGCCTGACGGACGAAGGTGCGCACTACCGCCGCTACAGCGAACAGGCGCTGGACTTGCTGGCGCAGGCCGAAGACGGCTTGCACGCGGGCGGCGCCGTGCGCGGCGTGGTGCGCATCTCGGCGCCGTCCGACATCGGCCGCCAGTTGCTGCTGCCGATGCTCGACCGCTTTGCCGCGCTGCACCCGCAGGTGCGCCATGTGCTGACCCTGACGGACGCCACGGCCAACCTGGTGCAGGACGACGTCGACCTGGCCATCCGCTACGGCGAGCTGCCCGACAGCGACATGGTGGCGCGCCTGCTGCACCCGGGCCGGCGCGTCGTGTGCGTAGCGCCCGCGCTGGCCGCCAGGGTCGGTTTGCCAGCCGCGCCGCGCGACCTGGCGTCGCTGCCGACGCTCGTGCTGACGGCCGACGACGGCGCGCCGCAGGAATGGCGCTACCGCGAAGACGGCAAGCGCCACAGCCTGCGCCTGCAGGGCGCCTGGCACAGCAACGACGGCGAAATCATCCGCCGCTGGGCAGTGGCCGGCCATGGCTATGCCTACAAATCTCTGCTCGACATCGGCGATGACCTGCGCGCAGGGCGCCTGCAGACGGTGCTCGACGATCACTTTGCCGATAGCGTCCCCCTGAACCTGCTGTACCGGCGCAGCCGCTTCCAGGCGCCGCGCATCACCCTGCTGGCCGACTTCCTGCAGCAGCAGTTCGCCGCCCTGCCAGCCCAGCGCTAAGGGGCCACGCTCAGGGCACCAGCACGCCCAGCTGCCGCAGCAGCGTCAAATTATCTTCCAGGTGCCAGTTGTCGCTGATGCGTCCCTGCGCATTGACCCGGTACAAATCAAACGCGTAAAAGTCGATGGATTGCCCCTGACCGCGCAGCTCGCCCTGTGGCGTGGGGAAGACGCCCGTGAAATGGCCCGTAAAATGCAGGCGCAAGGTGACCCGGTCACCGGCTACCAGCATGTCGTCGATGGTCACCTGCAAGTCCGGCACGGCAGCGTGGAACACCTGCGATGCCTGCAGCGGGCCGGCCCATCCCTGTGGACGCCCGGCGGGCAAGGTGCGGTCGGTAAAATCGTCGGCCAGCGCCTGGCGCGCCACGGCTGGATCGCCGCTCTGCCAGAACGCGGCGTAGCGGCGCGCGGCCAGCACCACCTTGTCGGTGGCAGCGGCGCCGGCCAGGTGGGCCGGCATGGGCAGATTGACGACGGCATGGGCTGGCGCGGCGGCCAGCAGCGACAGGGCGAGGATGGCGGGGGCAAAAGCGGGCATGGTAGTTCCAAATGAGTTGATCGGCGTGCCTACTGCAATGGCACCCCGCCATTCTGGACTCGCTTGCCCCATTTGATAATTAACCCTGCGCTTGAATCAGTTGCTTGCAGAAGTTGAAAATCAGCGCCCGCCCGCCACGTCGAGGATGCTGCCCGTCACATACGTGGCGTCCGGTCCCAGCAGGTACAGGATGGCGCCGGCAATTTCTTCCGGCTGGCCGCCCCGCTGCATCGGCACGCCGGACGCCAGGCGCGCCACCCGTCCCGGCTCTCCGCCCGAAGCGTGGATCTCCGTGTAGATGATGCCGGGCCGCACGCCGTTGACGCGGATGCCCTCGGCCGCCACTTCCTTCGCCAGGCCCAGGGTCAAGGTGTCGACGGCGCCTTTCGAGGCAGCGTAATCGATGTATTCGCCCGGGGAGCCGATGCGCGCGGCCACCGACGAGACGTTCACGATGCGCCCGCCCTGCCCGCCATTCGCCGTCGACATGCGCTGCACGGCTTGCTGGCAGCACAGGAAATAACTGATCACGTTGGTGCGCAGCACGCGTTCGAGACGCTGCACGGAAATGTCGGCCAGCCGGCATTTCTGCTCCAGCACGCCCACATTGTTGACCAGCGCCGTGAGCGTCCCCAGGCGCGCGTCGATTTCCGCAAACAGGCGTTCCACGTCCGCTTCATCGCTGACGTCAGCCTGCACAGCGATGGCCTCGCCCCCGTCGGCCACGATGCGCGCACACAGTTCCCCGGCCGCCTGCGCATCGCGCACATAATTGACGCACACGGCATAGCCCTGGCGCGCCGCCAGCTGCGCCGTCGCTGCACCGATGCCGCGGCTGCTGCCGGTAATCAAGATCACTTCCTTCATTGTCCCTCCTGAATAGTTGTGGCTTCATCATACGCGGACGAAAAAAAACCCGCGCGCGGCGGGTTTTTCGTACTGATACTTTCAATTTCGGAAATGCGTCATGGCGTAAGTCAAGTGCTGCCACCAGTGTTCGCGCGACCGCACGGACGCCAGGCATTTCGCATCGACCTCGTTCTTGAACGCGGGGTCCACGCAAGCCTTGGTGACCAGCGCATTGCGCTGGTTTTCCACGCTGACGACGGCGATCGCCAGCCACGCCACGAGGGCAAGAGCCAGTGCGCACAAGGTCCAGGGCAGCTGTTTCATGATGCGCTCCGCTTACTTCTTCGCTGGCGCCGGGGCGCGCTCTTTCAGCACGCGCGCCACCAGTTCATCCATCACGCGCAGGGTCGCTGTCTGGGTCTGCGGCTCGGACTGCCCCGGACGCGACAGCTGCGCCGGCGACGTCACGAAGCGGCCATCGATGACGATGGTCGGCGCGCTGTCGATCTTGCTGGCGGCGATCAGCTGCTCGTTGCGTTTCAGCTTGGTCTGCACGCCGAAGGAATTGAACATGTCCAGGTACTTCGCCTTGTCGATGCCGTTCTTGACCAGCAGGTCGAGGATGGCGTCATCGCGGTTCAGGCGGTTGCGCTCGACGTGGATGGCGCGGAATATCTTATCGTGGAACTGGTCCAGCTGGCCCATCGCTTCCAGGGTGGCATAGGCGTGCGCCTGCGGGTCTTTCGGGCCGGAGAAGGCCAGGTGGATGCGGCGGAAGGCGATCTTGTCGCCCTGCTTCTTGACCCAGTCGTGCATCAGCGGATCGAGCGCGTAGCAATGCGGGCAGGAATACATGAAGTACTCCACCACTTCCACCTTCTTGCCCGTGTCCGTGCGCACTGGCGTCGGGAGCGTGGTAAAGCCGGTATCGGCCGCCATGGCGCCGCCGGTGGCCGCCACCAGGGTGACGGCGGCAAGCAGGGGACGCAAGAAACGCAGAAAACGCATAATAATCCTTCATCATAAATGGTCGTGAACGGGGCGAGATTACCACTTTTTGCGCCGCGCGATGAGGCCCGGGCGGAAAAAAGCCGTGTTTATCGCCCCGCTTTGCGTCCGCTTAAGCCGCATTTAAGCCCCGCTGCGCTCGCTCCTCAAAAATGGTAGCGCGCCGACATGCGCAGCTGGCGCGCGTCGTTGAGGTAAATGCTGGAACGGCAACCGGGCGCATCGCCGTAATGGCGGCGGTTGGCCAGGTTGCTGCCGGCCAGTTCCAGCTCCCAGGCGCCCAGCTTGCGCACATAGCGCCCGTCCACGGTGGCAAACGCAGGCACTTGCGCCAGGCAGCTGTTGGCGAAATCGGGACCGTAGCGCAGTGCGCGCAGCCATTGCACGCCCACGTCGCCACTGGCGCCGCCCTGCCCCGTCCAGTACAGGCGCAGGCTGGCCAGGGTCTTGGGCACGAGGGCGATATCCGGGCCGTCATAGGCATAATCGTCATAGCGCGCATGCACTTGGCGCACTTGAGCGTCGAGGCGCCAGTCGCGCGCCAGCGCCATGCTGGCCTCGATGGCGATGCCGTCTCGGCGCGAGGGGTCGAGGTTGCCCGCAAAGCCCAGCTGGCCCAGGCTCTGGTCGAAGACGATCTGGTTGCTCAGGCGCTCGCTGAACACGCGCACGGAAGCGCTGCGCGCCGCGTCGCCGAAGGTGGCGCCCACTTCCATGTCGCGCCGCAGCTGGCCCGCCAGGGGGCGGTAGCCGGCACGGGTATAGCCATCGTCGTCGATGCGGTAGCTGCGCGCAGCCTGGGCGTACACGCTCAGTTGCGGGCGCAATTGCAGGCTGCCCTGCACGTCCCAGGCATTCTGGTTTTCCCAGTCGCTGCCGCCGGCGGGCAGGTCGGCCGGATCGAGCTGGAACTGTTCATGCCGCAGCCCCAGCAGCAGTCGCGGCGCATACGGGCCGCCGAAGGCCAGCTCCTCGCGCAGCAGCAGCGCGCGCGAATACTGGCGGCGCTGCCCGTCGCCATCGCGGCCCGAGCGCCGCTGCCACTGCATCAGGTCCAGGCCCACTTCCGTATCCGTGCCCACGCCGCCCACCTTGCCGTAATGGCGCAGGCGCGGCGCCAGTTGCCGGCGACGGCTGCTGTATCTCGATTCACTGCTGCCGTCCTCGCCCGCATAGTGGGCCGCGGCGCGCTTTTCCCGCTGCGACAGTTCCACGCCCAGCTCGAACTTGCCGACATAGCGCTGCACGAAAGCGCTGGCGCGCCGCACCTCATAGCGGTACAGGTCTTCGGGACGGGCCGCCAGCAAGGCCAGGAACGGCGCCTCGGGCGCGGGATAGCGGGTGTCCTGGTTCAGCTGGTCGGCGCTGAAGCCGAAGCGGCCCTGGCGCGCCTTCCATTCCGCGCCGCCGTTGAAGCCGCGCTGGTGAAACACGCTGCCATCGCGGTAATTGCCGTTGCGCAGAGCGTCGACGGCTGCATCGAGCGTCATGCCGCCCTGCTCGCGCGACAGGGCGCCGCGCACGCTGTGCTGGCCGCCCTGCCCCAGTTCGGCGGACACGTCGCCATGCGTGACGCCGGCCGCGCCGCCATCCACGCCATCCTGCGCGCACGCCGGCATGGCCAGGGCGCACAGCAGCAAGGCGCGCGTAGCGATGGTCAGGATGGGAGGGGCAGGCATCATGGCGGCAGGCTTGAGGCGTCACCGCGGCGCGGGCGCGCGCTGGTGGAACGGAGCGATGGCAAAAGCGAATCATTATACGCACGGCGCGCGGCGCCGCAAGCGCCAGCCCGATGGTACTTTCCTTATGCCAATATTTTATTGGTGATTTGGCATTTTTGTAGGTATATTAAGCTGCGCCCGGCGATCCTGGGCGCAGCCGACTGCATTTAAAAATCAACAATAAGAAGTCACTGTGGGAGTCACGCATGGAAAGTCGTAGCACAACGCGCCAGGGGCCACCAAGTCCCCGCGGCACGCGCCGCAGCATTGGTTTTTTCCCCATCTCGGGCAAGCTCAAAGCCCTCTCCATCGCCGCCCTGCTGCTGGCCGGCCTCGCCCTGCAGGCCGACCTGTTGGCCCAGCCGGGCCAAGGCAAGCCGGCCAGCGCGCCCATGCCGCTGGCGCCATCGGCCGACGGCATCGCCCTGGCGTCGCCGCACGCGTCGGCCGTCAGCACGCCCAGCGCCAGCAACGCCTGGGGCGGTGCGCGCACGGGCGCGCAAGCGACCCTGTCGGACCGCGTGGTCGACTACCAGATCGAAGCGACGCTCGATCCCGTCAAGCACACGATCGACGGCCAGCAGAAACTGCGCTGGCGCAACCGCAGCGCGCAAGCCGTCAGCAGCGTCTACCTGCACTTGTACCTGAACGCCTTCGAAGGCGAACATTCGACCTTCTTTACCGAAAAGCGCAAGCTCGACACGGGCTTCCGCTCGGGCGTCGACACGCGCGACGGCGAGTGGGGCTACATCGAACTGCGCAGCATGACGCAGAACGGCGCCAAGGCGCCCTGGCATTTCGTCCAGCCGGACAACGGCCCGGCCACCGACCGCACCGTCGTGCGCGTCGACTTGCCGCAAGCCGTCGCGCCGGGCGCCGAGACGACGCTCGACATCCGCTTCTTCGACCAGTTGCCGCGCGTCATCGCGCGCACCGGCTATTTCGGCAGCTTCCACCTGGTGGGCCAGTGGTTCCCGAAGATCGCCGTGCTGGAACTGCCCGGCGAACGGGGCGCCACCGCGCCGCGCTGGAACGCGCATGAATTCCACCTCAATTCGGAGTTCTACGCCGATTTCGGCAACTACGACGTAAAGCTGACCGTGCCCAAGGAGTACACGGTGGGCGCCACGGGCGAATTGCAGGGCGCGCCGCAGGAAAAGAACGGCATGCTCACGCATCACTATGTGCAGGGCGACGTGCACGATTTCGCCTGGACGGCCGACAAGCGCAGCGCGCAGCCGCTGACAGGCAGCTGGAGCGATCCTGGCAGCCCGCCCGTGACCATCAAGGTGCTGTACCCGCCCGAATACGCGTCGAACGCGGCACCCGCGCTGCAGGCGGCGAAGGACTCGCTCACGTATTTCTCGCGCACCCTGGGCCCGTATCCGTACAAGACCCTGACGGTGGTGATTCCGCCGTTTAACGCGGCCGAAGCGGGCGGCATGGAATATCCGACCTTCATCACGGCGTCGAGCTACGCCAACCTGCAGCCGAAGACCATACCCGAATTCGGCCTCGATTTCGTCACCATCCACGAATTCGGCCATGGCTATTTCTATGGCATCCTGGCCTCGAACGAATTCGAGGAACCGATCCTCGACGAAGGCTTGAACGAGTACTGGGACCAGCGCATGCTGCGCGCGCGCGACCAGCACATCCACGCCACCACGCCCCTGCTCAAGCGCCTGGGATTCGATCCCGTCTTCAAGGTCTTCGAATTCGAGCGCATGGCAGCGCCGCGCCAGGATGCGGCCGACCCGCTGGGCCAGAACGCGTGGAACCGCCTGCAGGGCGTAGGCCCCGTCTACAGCCGCACGGCCATCACCATGCGCGACCTGGAAGCGCGCATCGGCAGCGAAGCCATGGAACGGGGCTTCAAGGCCTATTACGAACAGTGGAAATTCCGCCATCCGAGCGTGGCCGACCTGCGCGAAACGCTGGCCGAGGCGACGGGCCAGCGCCGCATCGTGGAGCAGGTCTTCGCGCAGCAAGTGTATGCCAGCGCGAACATCGACGACCGCATCGGCACCTTCACCAGCGAAGAGCAGACGCCGCTGGCCGGCACGGCGCTGGTGAACGGCAAGCGCGTGGAACATACGGCCGAAGCGCTTGAAAAAGAGGAGAAAAAGGTACGCGAGGCGTGGGACAAGTCGCACCCTGACGCCAAGCCCGGCACGGGACCGTATCCGTATCTCACCAGCGTGGTCTTGCGCCGTCGCGGCGCGCCCGTGCCGCAGGTGCTGCTGGTGAAGTTCGCCGACGGCAGCTCCGAACGCGTGGTGTGGGACAACGAGCAGCTGTGGCAGCGCTACACCTGGAGCAAGCCCGTGAAGGCCGTCTCGGCCGAACTGGACCCGGACCGCGTGCACTACCTCGACGTCAACAAGCTTGATGACAGCCGCACCCTGAAAGCCGATACCTCGGCCTCGCGGCGCTGGAGCTTCGACCTTGCCGCCGTCTTCCAATACCTCCTTTCCCTGATTGCCATCGTATGAGCGCCACTTCCACGACACGGGCCAGCGGCCTGACCCTGACCATGCGCGCCAGCCGCGCCGCCCTGCAATGGCGCTTGCTGCTGCTGTGGGCGGGCCTGCTGCTGATCCCCGCCATCCTTGCCGTCATTCCCCTCTGGCGCACCTTGGGCGCCAGCCTCGATAACGCCGTGCATGCGGCGGCCCTGGCGCACAAGCTCGACCTGATGACCCTGGCCGACCTGGTGGCCAATACGGGGCGCAACGGCGCCGCCATCAGCCAGGCCGCCATCACGGGCATCGTGCTGGCCCTGCTGCTGTCGCCGCTGCTGAGCGGCCTGGTGGTGACGGCCGCGCGCGCGCCGGTGCCGCTCGGCTTCGGTCCCCTGCTGACGGGCGCCTTCAGTGAATACGGCCGCATGCTGCGCATGCTGTTGTGGAGCATCGTGCCGCTGGGCGTGGCGCTGGCGATCGGCGCCGGCGCGCTGAAACTGGCCGACAAGCACGCGGCGAAAGCCATCCTGGAAGCCGACGCCGACCTGGCCCGCCACCTGGCCTTGCTGCTCACGGGCGTGCTGTTCCTGCTGGCCTGCGCCACGCTCGACGCCGGCCGCGCGGCGCTGGCCGTCGACCGTCGCCGCACCTCGGCCGTCAAGGCCTGGTGGCGGGGCCTCGGCATGCTGCGCCGGCGTCCGCTTGCCAGCCTGGCCATCTACCTCGTCATCACCTTGCTGGGACTGGCGCTGTATGCGCTGCTGGGCGTGGCGCGCCTGAACCTGGCCGCGCCCGGTCCACTGGCCATCGTGGCCGGCCTGCTGGTGACGCAGCTGGCGGCGCTGGTGCTGGCGTGGATGCGCAGCGCGCGCCTGTTCGCGCTGATCGACGTCAAGCGCTCGCTGGCGTAATCAAGTCCCCAGGCGCCCTTCATCGGCGAGGAAGTCGATGAAGGTGCGCACTTTCGAGGACAGGTAGCGGCGGCTCGTGTAGACGGCGTACACCTTGCCGCCCGCCAGCTTGAAATCATCGAAAAGGCGCACCAGCCGCCCGGCCGCCAGATCCGCATCCGTCTGCCACGACGGCAGCAGCGCGATGCCCATGCCGTCGAGCGAGGCCGCATGCAGCAGGCTTTCGTTATTGCATTGCAGGACAGGCGAGAACTTCACCGTCTCGCGTCCCTGCGGCCCGTCGAAATCCAGTTCATTGCCGTTTGCCAACAAGGAATAGCTGATCATGGCGTGTTGCGCCAGGTCTTGCGGCACGTGCGGGTGGCCCGCGCGCGCCAGGTAGGCGGGCGCGGCCACCAAGTGGAATTCGATGCTGCCGATGGGCCGCGCGATCAGGGTCGGTGATGGGGCCTGGCTCACGCGCAGGGCCAGGTCGAACCCCTCTTCCACCAGGTTGACGACTCTCCCGCTGAGGTCGATATCGAACGTGACTTCCGGAAAGCGTTCGCGGTAGGCGGCCAGGGTGCACGTGAAGATGGCGTTGGCGAACCAGACGGGCGCGCTCAGGCGCAGCATGCCGCGCGGCACCACTGTCGTGCGGCCGACCGTCGCTTCCACCTCGTCGAGATTGTCGAGCATGTCGCGGCACTGTTCAAAATACACCTTGCCGATTTCCGTCAAGCTCAGGTGGCGGCTGCTGCGGTTCAGCAGGCGCGCGCCCAGGTGGCGCTCCAGGTGCATCACATGCTTGCTGACCATGGCCGGCGACAGATCGAGGCGCTCGCTGGCGCGCACAAAACTGTCGAGTTCCACCACGGCGCGAAACACGCGCATGCTGCGCAAGGTATCCATGACCATCCCATCATCAACAAAATGGAAATGATATATCAATAATTGCGATCTTGATCAACTGACTGCGCATGACTATCATGGTCCCATCATCAGCCATTCCTTCTGGAGCCGCCATGCAAGAGCACACCTTCCCTACTTACTTCCTGTCGCACGGCGGCGGCCCGTGGCCGTTCATGAAAGACCAGTTCGGCGGCCGCTACGACGTGCTGGAAGCGTCGTTGCAGGATATCCCGCGCCAGATCGGCGCGCGGCCGAAAGCCGTGCTGGTCGTCACAGCGCACTGGGAAGGGCCGCAATTTCTCGTTTCGGCCAGCCCCCGGCCGGGCATGATCTATGACTATTCGGGCTTCCCGCCGCACACGTACCAGATCCAGTACCCGGCGCCCGGCGCGCCGGAACTGGCGGCGCAGGTGAAACAATTGCTGGACGCGGCCGGCCATCCGGCGCGCCTCGACCACGAGCGCGGTTTCGACCACGGCACCTTCAGCGCCCTGTTCCCCATCTACCCGCAGGCCGACATGCCGCTGGTGCAACTGTCGCTGAAACATGGTTACGACCCGCTCACGCACGTCGAGGTGGGCCGCGCGCTGGCCAGCCTGCGCCGCCAGGGCGTGCTGATACTGGGCAGCGGCCTCAGTTACCATAACCTGCGCCAGTTCGGCCAGGCGGGCGCCGTCGCCTCGCACCAGTTCGATGCCTGGCTGCGTCAGGCCATGGCCTTGCCCCCAGAACAACGGCTGGAGCAATTGCTGGCCTGGGACCAGGCACCCGGCGCGCGCCAGGCCCATCCGCAGGAAGACCATCTGCTGCCGCTGATGGTGGCGCTCGGCGCGGCCGAGCAGGAAGCGGCGCAGGTCGTGTACCACGAGGAGAATTTCTTTGGGGCGCTGGCGGTGACAAGCTTCAAATTCGGCTAATCGGCTAGCACATGAAAAAAGCGCCGCGACATTGCTGTCGCGGCGCTTTTTTCATGCTGAAGCGGTAACTTACGTGCCGCGCTTGCCGCGCGCCGCATTCTTCGCCTTCTCGGCAGCAATCTCCGCTGCCTTGGCCGCTTTTTCCGCCATTTCAGCCGCGTGCTGGGCCAGCAAGGCAGCGCGCGTGTCCGGCGTTTCCAGAGAGATACGTCCGAGGATGCCGCTGCGGTAGTCGAGCAGCAAGGTATGCGAGGCTTTCTCGAAATCGTAGTCACCGCCCTTGATGCGGAAGCCGCGCTTGGCGGCGATGCCTTCGACCACGCCGATGGCGTCGACTTCATCGACCTTGGTGCCGTAGCGGGTCGCCAGCAAGTCCGGGTAGCGCTTGAGCAATTCTTCGGCCAGGAATACGGCCACTTCCTCTTCGATCAGTGCGTTCGAGCCGATGGCGTGGCTGGCCGCCAGCATCAGGCCGTCGCTCGGGATGGCGATCTTCGGCCACAGCATGCCGGGGGTGTCGACGAGGATGGTGTTCTTGTCCAAGTACAGCTTTTGCTGCATCTTTGTAACAGCCGGCTCGTCGCCCACCTTGGCCACGCGCTTTTTCAGCAACGCGTTCATCAAGGTCGACTTGCCCACGTTGGGGATGCCCATGATCATGATGCGCAGCGGTTTCGTTGGCACGCCGCGGTGCGGCGCCAGCGATTTGGCCAGGTCCGGAATGCGCGCCACGTCGCCCGGCTTCTTGGTCGTCATCGCATACGCGGTCACGCCTTCCTGGGCATTGAAATAGGCCACCCAGGCGGCTGTCGCGGCAGGATCGGCCAGGTCGGTCTTGTTGAGGATTTTCAGGCAAGGGCGCTGGCGGAACAGGCGCAGCTCGTCCACCATGGGATTGCAGCTGGCTGCCGGCAGGCGCGCGTCCACCACTTCAATCACCAGATCGGTGTTTTCCATGGTCTCGGCCGCTTTCTTGCGGGCCGCGTTCATGTGTCCTGGGTACCATTGTATCGCCATGCTCTTGCTTTCAAAATCGTTCGGTCAATCCGCTATTTTACGTGGTTGCCGCCACGACGTCCCATTTTCCGCCGCCAACGCCAGCCGTGCGACATGAACGAGACAATTGGTGATAATTTGGCAGTTACATGAATGATAAGATCCGCAGTCCGTCCAGCCTGGACGGGTTTCCCCATCGCAAGCTTAACCTGGCACGCATTCCATGCATCTTCCCCGCTTCTGCCTCCTCGCCGCCCTCTACGCCTGCCTGCTGCCCGTCATGGCCCAGCAACAAGCAGCGGCGCCGGGCGACCCGGTGAACCAGGAAATGCAACAGATTGTCGACGTGCAAAGCACGCGCGATCCCGACCTGCGTCCCTACCGCACCATGCTCAGGGGACTCGACGCATATGCCGACCACCAGCGCCTGGCGCCGGGCGCGCCGCTGCGCTTCATGCTGATCCCCGCCACGCCCCAGGCCAGGCTCGATGGCGTGACCTTGCACCTGTCGGCCGACAACCTGTCGATCCCCGTGCCGCTGGCAGCGGACGGCGGCTTCACCTTGTCGCGCGACAAGACCGCCTACGATGCGAATGCCGACCTGGTCAGCAACAAGAAGCGCGACACCTTGCGCTGGCGCGCCGACATCCACACGCCGGGCTTGCCGCAGAACGTGCGCCGGCTGGGCGACTTGCGCCTGGAATGCGAAATCCGCTGGGCCGTCGAGCAGGATGAGCTGTCTTTTGTGCGGCGCAACCTGTTCCGCCTGGCAGGCGGGCCGTGCCACTCATCGCTGATCCACGTGCCGTTTCCCGTCGTGCGCAAGCTGCTTGCCGTGCAGGCGCGCTCGGGCGAGCGCACGCTGGACATCCGCGTCACGCAAGACCGGCAGCGCTACGTGCCACCGCTGCATGACGTGAACTGGGACGACAATACCCTGCTGACCCTGACCTATGCCGACGATGGAAAAATGGCTGGAGCCGCCCCGGCTGCGCCCTTGCAGGCGGCGCAGCGCCAGTAAAGGCACCGCTCGCGCAGCCAGGTCAAATATTTCCACATGGATTCTTATATTTACTGAAAGAAACAAAAAAGTATGCTCTAATATCGCCTCTTAAATGAAAAGCAATTATTTTCCAGGCTGGCTCCGGGAGATACGCGATGGGAATAGCTCGATATGATGATGGAACACACTGGCACGGCGCCAGCGGTACACGGGGAATGCGAACGTGGCAGCTCGCGCCCGGCCAAGGCGGCGCCCAAGCGCGTGCCGCGCAATGGCAGCCTGTTGCAGTGGAAGAAGGAATCCCTGCAGTTGCAGGGGCAAGTAGCGCAGCTGGAAGAACGGTTGAAGCGCCAGAGCGCCGACAGCTATGGCTTGCAAGTGCTGTATGACCAATTGGTCAATGAAATCAAGCACCACCGCGACATGTTGCAGCTCGACAGCTTCGATGCGGATAAATCATCGCTCGTCTACACGCAAGCCTGGCGCCGCTTCATGGCTGGCGACGCGCTCGACTACCAGACGCACCGCCACACGAATTCCCGCAGCCGCCCCAGCTTGCTGTAGTTATAACTCAACCGTTACAGCGCAACCATTACAGCTCCGCCAGCGCCTTCACGTGCGCCGCCACGCTGCGGCCCAGGGATGACAGGTTGTAGCCCCCTTCGAGGCAACTGACGATGCGGCCCTTGCCATACTGATTGGCCACGGCCATCATTTGCTGCGTCATCCACGTGTAGTCGGCCTCCACCAGGCCCATGCCGCCCACGTCGTCTTCGCGGTGGGCATCGAAACCGGCGGAAATGAAAATCATCTGCGGCTGCTGTCGGTGCAGCGCAGGCAGCCAGTGGTCGAGCACCAGCTGGCGCACGGCATCACCCTTCGAACGGGCCGGTACGGGCACATTGACGCGCGTGTCCGTATACGATTCCACGTCGCTGTACGGATAGAACGGGTGCTGGAAAAAGCTGACCATCAGGATGCGCGGATCGTGCGCCACGGACTCGGCCGTGCCATTGCCATGATGCACGTCGAAATCGACGATGGCGACCCGTTCGAGCCCGCGCACGTCGAGCGCATGCTTGGCGGCGATGGCGACATTGTTGAACAGGCAAAAGCCCATGGGCTCGCTGGGCCGTGCATGGTGGCCGGGCGGGCGGATCGCGCAAAAAGCGTTGCTGATCTCGCCGTCAATGACGGCGTCCGTGGCGGCCACAGCCGAACCGGCGGCGGCCAGCGCCGCCTCGTAGCTGTGCGCGTTGAGCAGGGTATCGCCGTCGAGCGGGTAATAGTCACCGGCCGGTGGCACGTTGTCGCGCACGAGGCCGATAGCCGTGGCGCTGTGGTTGCGCTCGATATCGGACAATTGCGCGCGCACGCCATCGCGGTGCTCGACCAGGTCGCTGATGTGCGCGAGGATCAATTGATCGTTGATGGCCTGCAAGCGGGCCGGCGATTCGGGATGCCAGTCGCCCATTTCGTGGCGCTGGCAATCGGGATGGGTATAAATGGCTGTGCTCATGCGCTGTACTGGTTACCTATGTCTCTGTCCATTCTCCGGGAACACTGCATGGCATTCCTGTTCGCCCTGCGCGTTCTCGCATAAAATCACTGGCTGGTCTGGGCCGCCGTCGCTGCCACTCTAATCTACCACGTGCACGACACGGGCGGGCGGCACGGCTTGACCTGGCCAAAGCGATTGTAAATTAAATAATCCGACTTACTGTGATAGAAATAGCATGTTTTCGAAAATACACCAGGCCGCACAGCAGATCGGCGAAGTTCTCGTCGGCAAACACTTGCAGATCCGCCAGGCCCTCGCCTGCGTGCTGGCCGGCGGCCACCTGCTGATCGAAGACGTGCCCGGCGTGGGCAAGACAACGCTGGCGCACGCGCTGGCCATCTCGCTGGGCCTGCAATGGAAGCGCCAGCAATTCACCAGCGACTTACTGCCTGCCGACGTGGCCGGCATGAGCGTGTATGACCGGGGCAGCGCCAGCTTCCTCTTTCATCCCGGCCCCCTGTTTACCCAGGTGCTGCTGGCCGACGAAATCAACCGCGCCACGCCGAAGACGCAATCGGGCTTGCTCGAAGCGATGGAAGAGCGTCAAGTGACGCTCGACGGCGTCACGCGCGCGCTGCCGCAGCCGTTTTTCGTCATCGCCACACAAAACTGCGCGCACCAACTGGGCACCTTCCCCCTGCCCGAATCGCAGCTCGACCGTTTTCTCATGTGCGTCACCCTGGGCTACCCCGATGCGGCGGCCGAACGGGAACTGCTGCTGGGTGCCGACCGCCGCGCCATGCTGCAAACCTTGCCGGCCGTCATGAACGCGGAAGAATTGCTGCAGGCGCAAGCGGGTCTGCGCGCCATCCACGCCTCGATCGCCGTCGTCGACTACGTGCTGTCCCTCGTGCATGCCACCCGCGTGCCAGGCGTGTTTGCCGATGGCCTGAGCCCGCGGGCCGCGCTGGCCCTGCTGCAAGCGGCGCGCGCCTGGGCCGCCCTGGCCGGACGCGACCACGTCACGCCCGACGATGTACAAGCCGTGCTATTACCCGTCTGCGCCCACCGCCTGCATGCGGCGCAAGGATCCACGGACAGCCACCACCTGCTGCAGCAATTGCTGCTGGCAACCCCCGTCTGACCGCCGTGCGCCTGCGCACTATCCGCTGGCTGCCGGCGCGCCCCTGGCTGGGCGCGCAGCGCGTGCATATACGCCCCTCGCGCGCGGGCCTGGCGTTTGCCGCGCTGCTGCTGGCGCTGTGGATCGCCGCCGTCAATTACCGCCTAGGCCTGGGCTACGCGCTCACGTATTTCGCGGCCGCCTGCGCCATCGCCGACATGCTGTTTGCCAGCCGTAACCTGGCGGGCCTGGCGCTGGCCGCCACGCCGGGCAAGTCCGTGTTCGCGGGTAGCCACGCCACGTTCACCTTGCGCCTGATCAACCGCAGCACGCGCCCGCGCCATGTGATCCACGTGGCCGTGCACGGTTCAACGGCGGCACCCGGCCTGGCCGATATCGATGCCCACGGAGAAACGGCCATTCATATCGTCGTAGCGGCGCGGCAACGCGGATGGCTAGCTGCGCCCTCCGTGCGCCTGTCCGGCAGTTTCCCGCTGGGCCTGTTTCTCGCCTGGTGCCATTGGCAGCCCGAAGCGCGCCTGCTCGTGTATCCGCAGCCCGAACACAACGCGCCGTCGTTGCCCTTGCCTGCAGGGACAGAACAGCCGGCAAAGCAGACACCACAACAACCACGCACGTCCGATGGCGCCTTGGAACTGGCGGGTGTGCGCGCCTACCAGCCGGGCGACCCCTTGCGCCGCCTGGCCTGGCGCCAGATCGCCCGCCATGACGGTGAGCATTTATTCAGCAAGCAATTCCAACTCGCCGCCGACGCGCAGGTCGGCACAGACCGTGGCAGCATCGTGCTTGAGTACGCCGCCCTGCACATGCTGGCGCCGGAAGCGCGTTTGTCGCGCCTGGCCGCCTGGGTGCTGCAGGCGGAACGCACGGGCTTGCCGTACGGTTTGCGCCTGGGCAAGCTGACTTTGGCGCCGGCCCTGGGCGCCAGCCAGCGCGACGCCTGCCTGCGCGCGCTGGCCCTGTATGATTTGCCGCGCGATTTTCCACAGGAGTTGCCGCAACATGAGGCCATGGCATGAGGCAATGGCTGACCAACTTGCCACGCGACAAGGCCGACATCGTGCTGCTGTTGCTGGCTGCCGCCATGGTGCTGGCGCCGCACGCGCTGCACCTGCCCCCATGGCTGTCGGCCGCCGCTGCCGCCCTCCTGCTGTGGCGCGCCATCATCACCGTGCGGGGCCGGCGCCAGCCGCAGCTGGCCGTGCTCGCGCCGCTGGCCTTGCTGGGCATCGCCGCCGTCCACGCCAGCTACGGCACCGTGCTGGGGCGCGATGCGGGCGTGGCCATGCTGGCCTTGCTGCTGGCCTTGAAATCGCTGGAAATGCATGGCCGGCGCGACATCTTCGTCTTCGTCTTCCTCAGTTTTTTCCTCCTGCTGGCGAACTTCTTTCATGCGCAAGGCATCCTCAGCGCCGCCTGGATGCTGGCCACCGTCATCGTCCTGCTGACCGGCCTGCTGTCGGCCCAATACGGCGCCGTGCAGCCGCGCCTGGCGCAAAGGTTAAGTTTGCTGGGACGCATGCTGGCGCTGGCCATCCCCCTGTCGGCCGTACTGTTTCTTGCCGTGCCGCGCGTCGACGGCCCCTTGTGGGGGACGGCGCCAGAAGGCGCACAGGCGCGCACGGGCTTGTCCGACAGCATGCAGCCGGGCGCCATCGCCTCGCTGGCCCTGTCCAGCGAACCCGTCTTCACGGCCCGATTCAGTACACCACTCCCGCCGCAAGACCAGCTGTACTGGCGCGGCGTGGTGCTGGGTGACTTCGACGGCGCCACCTGGACGCGCCGGGGCGCGAAGGGACGCGCGCCAGCCAGCGACAACCGGATAGACATCGCGCTGGAAGGCCAGCCCAGCCAATACGAAGTGACCTTGCAAGCAAGCGGCCAGCGGCGCATCTTCGCGCTCGACGTACCGCGCAGCATCGAACGCCTGCCCGGCAACCCGTATGTCGTGTCGTCCGCGCTGGAAGTGCTGACCATACAACCTATTACTTCGACCGTCCGTTACCGCGTCAGTTCCCTGCCCCGCTACCGTTTGCAAGCCGGCCTGTCTTTGGCCCAGCAACAGCCATGGCTGGCCTTGCCCGCAGGCAGCAATCCACGCAGCGTGGCCTGGGCCCGCGCCCTGCGCGGCCAGGGCGCGCAGGCGCTGGCACCCGCCGACGCCATCGCCGCCGTGCTTGAGCACTTCCGCCGCGCGCCCTTCCG
Organism: Janthinobacterium sp. GMG1; assembly: GCF_034427795.1. Lineage (NCBI taxonomy): Bacteria > Pseudomonadati > Pseudomonadota > Betaproteobacteria > Burkholderiales > Oxalobacteraceae > Janthinobacterium > Janthinobacterium sp. GMG1. The sequence goes on along the minus strand of NZ_JAXQNT010000004.1, from coordinate 471,926 downwards.
CTACACCCTGCAGCCGCCACTGCTGGGCAAGCATGGCGTCGACGACTTCCTGTTCACCACGCAGGCGGGCTTTTGCGAACATTACGCGGGCAGCTTTGTCGTGCTGATGCGCGCGATGGGCATTCCCGCGCGCGTCGTCACGGGCTACCAGGGCGGCCTGCGCAACGGTACGGACAACAGCCTGAACGTGCGCCAGTCCGACGCCCATGCCTGGAGCGAAGTGTGGCTGGCGGGTCGGGGCTGGGTGCGTATCGATCCCACCAGCGCCGTCGCGCCCCTGCGCACGGAACGCAACCTCGACGCGGCCCTGCCGCCGGCGCCGTCGCCGCTGACGGCATGGCGCGCCTTGGCCGGCCTCGATGGCGGCGCGCACGGGGCGGTGGCCGCGTGGCGCCAGCAATGGCAGCAGGCCGAGCAAGCCTGGAGCCGCTGGGTGCTCGACACCACGCCGCAACGCCAGCGTGCCATGCTCGATGGCTTGAAAAACGTGCCAGCGAAAAAGCTGGCACTCGCTTGCGCCGTGCTGGCCCTGCTGGCCGCCGCGGCTGGCGCGCTGGTCTGGTGGCGGCAGGTGCGGCAAGGCAATCCGCTCGACGCCCTGTACGTACAGTTTTGCCAGCAGCAGGCGCGGCGCGGCTACAGCCGTGCGCCGCATGAAGGCCCGCACGGTTATGCTGCGCGGTTGGCCGCAGGCAAGGCCACACAGGAGGCGCACGCCGCCATCGCACAGTTTCTGGCAATCTATGCCGCGATGAAGTATGGTAATGCCAACCCAGACGAACAATTCCACGCGCGGCGCAGCTTGCGCCGCCTGTTAACCCAATGCCGATGAGACGCTCCTTGTTACCGATCAAAACCTCCGCCCTGTCCCTGCTCCTCTCCCTTCCCTTGTGCCTGTCCACCGCGCACGCTGGCGAAAACAGCAATATTTCCGCTGCTGACCGGGCCCGTGCCGTGCGCGCGGCCAAGGCGCCTCCCGTCAAGGCAGCCGCAAAAAAAGCACCGGCGAAATTCGACTTCGAAGGCGAATTTGTCGACTATGCCAACTGGAAGGAAGTACGCGCCTTCCTCGACGAGATGTCCGCCAAGCACGGCTTTAACCGCGCCGAACTCGATACCCTGATCGGCAAGGTGCGCTATGTCGAGTCGACCGTGCAACTGATGAAGCCGGCCCCGCCGGGCAAGCCGAAGAACTGGCAAGCGTACAGCGCCCGCTTCATCGAGCCGGTACGCATCAATGCGGGCGTGAAATTCTGGGAAGAGAACGCGGACGCGCTGACGCGCGCCGAACGCGAATATGGCGTGCCGGCCGAGATCATCGTCGGCATCATCGGCGTGGAAACTGTTTACGGACGCAACACGGGCCGTTTCCGCGTGCTCGACGCGCTGACGACCCTTGCGTTTTCCTACCCGGAAAGCCCGACCCGCGCCGCGCGCATGGAGTTTTTCAAGGGAGAACTGGAAAACGCGCTGCTGTACGCGCGCAAGGATGGCATCGATCCCTTGACTCTGCTTGGCTCGTATGCGGGCGCCATCGGCCTGCCCCAGTTCATGCCGAGCAGCATCATGAAATATGCGGTGGACTTTGATGGCGATAGTCACATCGACCTGCGCAATTCCACGGCCGACGCCATCGGCAGCGTCGCGCATTTCCTCGTCGAACACGGCTGGCGGCGCGACGATCCGGCCATCAGCACGTATTCCGTCACCGTGTCGGCCAGCCGCGCCTGGGAAAAGTTCATCGGCCAGGGCTTGCAAGCGAAGTACCGGCTGGCGGAATTGCAGGAGGCGGGCGTGAGTGCCGCCCCGTCCACGCCCCAGAACATGCTGTTCGGCCTGATCGATCTGCAAAATGGTTCAGAAGCAACTGAGTATCACTTGGCAACCAATAACTTCTTTGCTATAACTCAGTACAACAGAAGTTATTTTTATGCCATGTCAGTCATCGACTTGGGCAAGGCCATCAGTCAAGTGCGCGCACGCTAACCGAAAGTCGGTGTAAAGTTATAATATTACTTGTAAGAAAGCGTAAGGGATGTTGAAGCGACCAGAAAACAAGTCTATGGTAGGGCCGATAACATGTGCCAGCCTTGCTCGCCAGCCTTTGTGCGGCACGGAATACGGAAATGGTTTTATACTTAACTTTTGTCAAAGTACAATTTTTGTTCTATTATAGAGCATAATAAAGAATAAATAGGTGTTGCAACAAGACAACACCTATTTTGTACAAAGCAAGATTACTGGGCTTTCCGGCCTGAAATTGAATCCTGTTGTACAATTGTGTATATATTACGAAAAACTGTATCCCGGATCGTACCGTGTGTGAATTCGTTCCTTTTAGTAAAGAATGAACATGAACGCAGCAAGAGCGAGCTCCGAGTGTTTTTTACTTTGCAGTGCAACTACAGAAGGAACAATAACATCATGACAAACCAAGTCGGCATTGATATGAACAGCGATTCGGACTCCGACGATCTGCTTCAATACAACCCAAACAGATTGCTCGATACCCTGATCGAAAACCTGCGCCTGAAAAACGACGCAGCCTTGTCCCGCGCGCTGGAAGTAGCGCCACCAGTCATCAGCAAAATCCGCCACCACCGCCTGCCGGTCGGCGCATCGCTGCTGATCCGCATGCACGAAGTCAGCGACCTGAGCATCCGCGACCTGCGTTACCTGATGGGTGACCGTCGTAACAAATTCCGCATCAGCGACAAGCAATTCAAGCCAAAAGAAGGCGAAACGCCACAAGGCTGATCCTGCCAGTTTCGCAGGTTTTCCCTCCCCGCCATGGGGAGGGGGTATTTCCAGCAGTTCCCAGGCCGTTCTGGCCGACATTATTTTCCCGTATCAACTATCAAGCAGGAAAGACTCCGGTCGAGAGATAGCGGTCGCCGCGATCGCACACGACAAACACGATCGTCGCGTTTTCCACCGTCTGTGAAATGCGCAGCGCGATTTCGCACGCGCCGGCTGCCGAGATGCCGCAGAACAAGCCCTCTTCCGCCGCCAGGCTGCGCGCCATGCGCTCGGCCACGCCCTGGCTCACGTATTCCACCTGGTCCACGCGCGACTTGTCGTAGATTTTCGGCAAGTATGCTTCCGGCCACTTGCGGATGCCGGGAATCTGCGAACCTTCCTCGGGCTGGGCGCCGATGATCTGGATGGCGGGATTCTGCTCTTTCAAGTAGCGCGATACGCCCATGATGGTGCCCGTCGTGCCCATGGCGCTGACGAAATGCGTAACCTGGCCATTCGTATCGCGCCAGATTTCCGGCCCCGTGCTTTCATAGTGGGCGCGCGAATTGTCTTCGTTGGCGAACTGGTCGAGGATCACGCCACGGCCATCCTTCTGCATCTGCTCGGCCAGGTCGCGCGCATATTCCATGCCGCCCGTCTTCGGCGTCAATAAAATGTCGGCGCCGTAGGCAGCCATGCTCTGGCGGCGCTCCACGCTGAGATTGTCCGGCATCAAGAGCAGCATCTTGTAGCCGCGCAAGGCGGCGGCCATGGCCAGCGCGATGCCGGTATTGCCGCTGGTCGCTTCGATCAGGGTATCGCCCGGCTTGATGACGCCGCGCTCTTCAGCGCGCTTGAGCATGGACATGGCGGCGCGGTCCTTCACGGAGCCTGCCGGATTATTGCCTTCCAGCTTGCCCAGGATGACGTTGTTGCGCGCAAGCGCATCGGCACCCGGCAAGCGCGTCAGCTGCACCAGCGGAGTATTGCCTATCGTATCTTCAAGTGTCTTGTAAGCCATCGTGTCTGTTTGAGTAGGTTCAACAAAGACCCATTCTAATATGAGATGCCGGCCTGCGTATCGCTGATCGGCTCCAGCAGCCTGGCCCGCGCGCGCCCCTTGCTGCGCCGCCACATGCGGCATGGCGCCTGCCGCGCCGCCATTTCCGGGCGTACACAAGGGGTATTGCGGCAGGCGCGCGCCGCATGCGCTAGACTCGTCACTGTTAGTTATTTTTGTTATTTGCTTATTCAGCCTCCGAACGGACTCGCCATGGCCAGCAGCACACCCGAATTCATTCCCGAAACGACGCAGGACGATCCCGTCCAGTTCGCCACGCTCGACTTGCAGGGCCGCAGCCACCAGATCTCGCCCGTCTTCAATGGGCTCGAACTGCAGCGCTTGCAGCGCTATGGCACGCTGCAGCGCTTTGCCGATGGCGATACGCTGTTCGAGGCGGGCAGCAGCAGCTTCGGCATGCTGGTGATACTGTCCGGGCGGGTCAGCATCAAGCGCCACGAAGTGCTGGGGCAGGCGTCGCTGTTGCGCGAAGTGGGCGTCGGCCACTTCATTGCCGAGGTGGCGCAATTGTCCGGCCGCCCCACCCTCGTCAACGGCAGCGCCGTGGGCGCCGTGGAATTGCTCGACATCAGTTCGGAATCCTTGCGCGCGCTGATCGTGGCCGAGGCGGAGATGGGCGAGCGCATCGTGCGCGCCCTGATCCTGCGCCGCGTGGCGCTGATCGAATCGAATTCCGGCGGTCCCGTGCTGGTGGGACCGCGCGGCAATGGCAATCTGTTCCACCTGCAAAGTTTTCTGTCGAGCAATGGCCATCCGCATACGGTGCTCGACCCGGCCACCGATGCGGCCGCCGCCGCGCTGGCCGAGCGCTGCCAGCCCACGCCGCAGGACTGGCCGCTGGTGGTCTGTCCGGACGGCAAGATCATGAAGAATCCCGGCAATGCGGAACTGGGGCGCTGCCTGGGCATGCTGCCCGATTTGTCCGGTGACAAGATCTTCGATGTGCTGGTGGTGGGCGCCGGGCCCGCCGGCCTGGCCACGGCCGTGTATGCAGCCTCCGAAGGCCTCACCGTGCTGGCGCTGGAACAGCGCGCGTATGGCGGCCAGGCGGGCGCCAGCGCGCGCATCGAAAATTACCTGGGTTTTCCTACCGGCATCTCCGGTCGCGCGCTGGCGGGGCGCGCCTATGTGCAGGCGCAAAAGTTCGGCGTCGAAGTCGCCACGCCGGCCAGCGCCGCCAACCTGCTGTGCGACACCTGGCCCCTGCGCGTCAACTTGTGCGACGGCACGCAGGTGCGCGCCCGCACGGTGGTGCTGTCGTGCGGCGCGCGCTACCGCCGCCCCTCGCTGGCCAACCTGAAAACCTATGAGGGACGGGGCGTGTATTACTGGGCCTCGCCCATCGAAGCCAAGCTGTGCCGGCAGGAAGAGATCATCCTGGTCGGCGGCGGCAATTCGGCCGGCCAGGCGGCCGTGTTCCTCTCCGGTCACGCCGCCAAGGTCCACATGGTGATCCGCGGCGAAGGGCTGGCGGCCAGCATGTCGAGCTATTTGATCGAGCGCATCGCCGCCACGCCCAACATCACCTTGCACACGCACACAGAAATCATCGCCCTCGAAGGCGACAACGACGGCTTGACGGAGGCGCGCTGGCGCAACAACCGCACGGGCGAGGAAGCCGCCTGCGCCGTGCGCCGCGTGTTTCTTTTTGTGGGCGCCGATCCGAACACGGACTGGCTGCACGACTGTGCCGTGGCCGTCGACGAACAGGGCTTCATCCGCACGGGCTTCGATGTCACTCGCGCCGAATGCCGCGCCCACGGCCATGCTGCGCATTTGCCCAACCCGCCACCCGACTTGCCGGACCGGGCAGCCCTGGAAACGAGCGTGCCGGGCGTGTTCGCCATCGGTGACGTGCGCGCCGGCTCCACCAAGCGCGTGGCCGCCGCCGTCGGTGAAGGGGCGGCCGTGGTGTCGCAAATTCACGGCTTCCTGGCGCGGCTGCCGGCTGGCTCCGCCTGAAAATCGTGCATTGTAGAAACTGCTACAATCGGCTGTTGCCATCCCGCTGAAAGAATCCGCATGCCCCATACCGCCAAGCTTTCCCCGCGCCGCAATATGCCCGCGGTGCGCTGACGGTGCGCCGCATGTTCGTCAAATTGTTGCTGCTGGCCACCTTGTTTGCTGTGCTCAGCATCGCCGCCCTGTACAGCTATGGGCGCTTCGCCGAGCGTTCGCTGGGGGCGCCAGGCACGGCCCTGCCCGTGGCGATGGATGCCACCCTGCTCGACCGCGTGCTGGCGCCGCAACTGGCGCAACGGCCAGGCGATAGCGGCACGGCCCTGATCGACGACAATCTGGAAGCGTTTGCCCTGCGCGCCCTGAGCGCACGCGAAGCGGGCCGCAGCCTCGACCTGCAGTACTACATCTGGCATAACGACGTCACGGGACGGCTGCTGGTGCGCGAGCTGCTGCGTGCGGCCGACCGCGGCGTGCGTGTGCGCGTGTTGCTCGACGATATCAACGCGCGCGGCCAGGATGCCGCCATCCTCGCGCTCGACAGCCACCCGCTGATCGACGTGCGCATGTTTAACCCGGGCCGCAACCGCGACGGCATCTGGTTACGCGCCACGGAAATGGCCTTGCGCGCCCTCAGCCTGAACCGGCGCATGCACAACAAGGCCTGGATCGTCGACGGCAGGGTCGCCCTCGTCGGCGGGCGCAATATCGGCGATGAATATTTCGATGCCGCAGAACAAGTCAATTTCCAGGATGCGGACTTGCTGCTGGTGGGACCCGCCGTGCAGCAGACGAGCGATATCTTCGACCGCTTCTGGAACAGCCGCGCCGTCATCCCCATCCGCGCCTTGCACGTCGACAAGAACTCGGGTGCAGCGGAACTGCAGGCCGTGCGCGCCCGCCTCGACGCGCTGACGGGAGAACTGGGCGCCTCACCGTACCTGCGGCAGCTGACGGATGCGGGCCAGTTGCAAGCCCACCTCGATGGCCGCGTGCGCCTGCACTGGAGCGGGCACGTGCAAGTATTGTCGGATCCGCCGGAAAAAGCCGCACCCGTGGCCAGTTTGCAGCGCAGCGAGCACTGGCTCATGCACAGCTTGCTGCCCCTGCTGACGGAAGCGCGCGAGGAAGCGCTGCTGACCTCGCCATACTTCGTGCCCGGCGCGGAACTGACACAGACCCTGGGCGAAAAAGTTGCCACCGGCGTCCAGGTCCAGGTACTGACCAACTCGCTGGCCGCCACCGACGTGGCCCTCGTGCATGCGGGCTATGCGCGCTACCGCCAGGCGCTGCTGGGCGGCGGCATCGAACTGTTTGAATTGAAGACCCAGCACCGCAAGCGCATCAGCCTGATGGGCTCGAGCCGCGCCAGCCTGCATACCAAGGCCATGGTGGTGGACGGCCAGCGGGGCTTCGTCGGCTCCTTCAACCTCGATCCCCGCTCGGCCCAGCTGAATACGGAGATGGGCGTGCTGTTCGACGATGCCGCGCTGGCGAACGACATGCGCGCGCTGTTCCAGCACTCGACGGCGAGCGACACCAGCTACCGTTTGCTCCTCGACAACGGCGCCCTGCGCTGGTCCGACGCCACCGAAGTGCCCGCCAAGGTGTGGACGCACGATCCGGAAGCGGGCTTCTGGCGCCGCATGCTGGTGTCCGTGATGCGCTGGCTGCCGATCGAATCGCAGCTGTAGGCGCGCACGGCGTGTGAAAACTTTAACCCTGACAAGATTGCCATCTAAAAATATTTGTTGTTTTCGAGACATGTCAGATGGCGTTTTGTCAAACGCTGCTATAATCGCCTCAACGGGATACCACCGCTGTCCCTGAAGTACCTTTCTCGCCCCTTCCGCGATTGAATCCAACGTTGGCCAAAAGCTCGCCGACAGACTGCAACACTACCCTGTCACTTTTGGAGCTTTATCATGCGTAACACATCTACTTTGCTGGCGCTGGCCGCCGCTTCCCTGTGCGTCACTGCCGCCCAGGCCGCCACGACCAACCTGGTCAAGAATGGCGATTTCGAACTGACCAGCAACGGCACCTCGAAACAACTGAACGAAGGCACGTATGCCCGCGCGGACCGCACCTACCTGAGCGACTGGTCCAGCAAGGGCTATAACTTCGTCTTGAACGGCAATAACATCGACGACACCAACGCCGCGACGGCGCTGGCCTTGTGGGGCCCGAATTCCTACAGCGGCCGCGGCCCGCAAAACGGCCTGGGCGTCAGCCCCACGGGCGGCAATGTGTTGGCGGCGGACTGGGATTACTTTCCCGGCCCCGTCACGCAGCAAGTAAGCGGCCTCGTCCCCGGCCAAGCCTACACCCTGAGCTTTTCGTATGGCGCTGGCCAGCAGGTGGGTTTCCGCGGCGATAATCCCGTCAATTACTGGGACGTTGCGCTGGGCAGCAGCAAGCAGCAGACGGCATCGCTGGCCAACGTCAGCCAGGGCTTCACGGGCTGGCACCAGGCCAGCATGACCTTCACGGCCACGGACAGCAGCGAATTGCTGTCGTTCATGGCCAAGGGCAGCCCGACGGGCGCGCCACCGTTCATGCTGCTCGACGGCGTGTCGCTGGTGTCAGCCGTGCCGGAACCGTCGACCTGGGGCATGCTGATCGGTGGCCTGGGGCTGCTCGGTTTCCTAGCGCGCCGCCGCAAAGGCTGACAAAACCTACTGCGCGGCACGGGGCGCAGCCTGCGATGCTCGCTGTACTCCAGTACAGCTGCGCGTCTCGGCCACGCCGCGCATCCGCTCGCTACGGTTTTGTTCAGCCTTTCATTTCACCAGTTGACTGAAATACTTCGATGAGCCTGCTGCACACCTTGCAAACCCACCTGCCCGGCATCGCCATCGACGTGCTGCGCCTGACCCTGTGGCTGGTGCTGCTGGCCGTGATCTTCGTGCCGCTCGAGCGTTTCTTTGGCGAACGCCATGCGGGACGCTCGCGTACGGAACTGTTCAGCGACCTGGGCTTTTATTTCATCAGCAGCCTGCTGCCGGCCGCCTTGCTGGCCGCGCCGCTGGCCATCATTGCCGTCGCTGGCCAGCGCTGGCTGCCGGACGCCATCCCCGCCACATTGTCTACCCTGCCCCTGTGGGGCAAGCTCTTGCTGGGCTTGCTGATCGGCGAAGTCGGCACTTACTGGGGACATAGACTCAGCCATGAATTACCATGGCTGTGGCGCTACCACGCCGTGCACCACAGCACGGAACAGCTGTATTTCCTCGCCAATACGCGCACCCATCCCGTCGACATGCTCGTCACGCGCCTGTTCGGTCTGACACCCCTGTATCTGCTGGGCCTGGCCGGTCCCGGCGCGGCAGGCAGCGCCGCCCCCGTGCTGTTGCTGCTGATCGGCACCGTCTGGGGCTTCTTCATCCACGCCAACCTGCGCTGGCGCTTCGGCCCGCTGGAATGGCTGGTGGCCACGCCTGCCTTCCACCACTGGCACCACAGCAAGTTCGAGCACATCAACCGCAACTACGCCTCTACTTTACCCGTGCTGGACCGGCTGTTCGGCACATATCACTTACCGCGCGCCTGGCCCGCCGCCTGCGGCATCGAGACGCCCATGCCGAAGACGCTGGCAGGACAACTGGCTGCGCCATTCAGGCGTCCTGGCAAGCCAGAATCCCCGGCCGTAGAATGAAAAAAACCCCGCGCGGCCGGTACCGCACGGGGTTTTCTTCTCGTGCTGCGCGGCACCACCACGCAACACGCTTCACAGCAACACGCTTACTTTTTCTCGGCTTCAGCCTTCTTCGCGTCGGCAGCGGCCAGTTTGGCTTCCTTCTTCGCAGCCGCTTCCGCAGCCTTGGCTTCTTTCTTGGCGGCCGTTGCCGCTTTCTTCGTGGCAGCAGCTTCCTTCTTCGTTTCGGCAGCCGTTTTCACTGGGGCGGCATCGGCCGCGGCAGCAGCAGGAGCCGGCGCTGCGGCAGGCACCACCTTGGCGGCGGCGGCTTCTTTCTTCGCGGCAGCAGCAGCGGCCTTGGCTTCTTTCTTCGCGGCGGCAGCTTCTTTCTTCGTTTCAGCGGCTGACTTGGCTGGCGCCGCAGCGGTGTCGGTCGCAGCAGCTGGCTTCGGTGCGGCTTCTTTCGCTGCAACTTCCTTCACAGCAGTTTCCTTTTTTGCCGGGGCAGCTTTCGCCGCCGGGGCGGGTGCTGCCGGCGCGCCGGACTTGGCCTGGCCATTCACTTGCAAGCCCGCTTCCGACAGTTTCACGGAACTTTTCGGACCGATGCCTTTTACGCGGCTTTCAAAATCAGCCCAATCCTTGAAGGCGCCGCCCTTGGCGCGTTCATCGACGATGGCTTTCGACGTGACGGGGCCGATGCCCTTGACGCTGTCGAGTGCCGCCTGGTCCGCCTTGTTGACATCGACCTGGGCAAAGGCAAAGCCCATCGTCGCGATCAGGGTGGCGATGGCCAGCAGTATTTTTTTGAACATGGATATCTCTCCGTAAGGTGGTTTCAAGATGACTCGAACGCAAAGGAGGAACGGCGCCTTAACGGCTTAACGGCTGGGGCGTGATACGGTTGACAAGACGGGACAGCGGAATGGCAGGAGAACCTGCGCCAGATCAAACGGACTGGCGCAGGTGAGATGCGGCATACAGCGGCATAGTTACTGCGGGAACAGCTCTTCTCGGGTGACGGTGGCCGTGCCCAGCTTGCCGACGACGATGCCGCCGGCGCGGTTGGCCGTGCGCACGGCGTCGCCCAGGCTCATGCCGGCGCCCAGCATGGCCGCCATGGTGGCGATCACCGTGTCGCCGGCGCCCGAGACGTCGAACACTTCGCGCGCATCGGTCGGCATGTGCAACACCTCATCGGCCGTGTACAGGCTCATGCCTTCTTCCGATCGGGTCAGCAGCAAGGCGTCCAGGCCCAGCTGCGCGCGCATCTGCTGCGCGCGTTCCGTGAGTTGCTCTTCCGTATTCCAGTTGCCGATCACGCGGCGCAGTTCGGACTTGTTCGGAGTGAGCACTGACGCACCCGAATAGCGGCTGAAATCATCGCCTTTCGGGTCAACCATGACGATCTTGCCGGCCGCCCGGGCCGCCTTGATCATCTCGGCCACGTTCACCAGGCTGCCCTTGGCGTAGTCGGACAGGACCACCACGTCATAATCGGGCAAGAGGGCATTGAACTGCGCCAGCTTGTCACGCAGCACCGTATCGCTGGGCGCATCCTCGAAGTCGATGCGCAGCATCTGCTGCTGGCGGCCGATCACGCGCAGCTTGATGATGGTGGAAATGGCCGCATCGCGCTGCAGATAGCTGTGGATGCCGCCGCCTTCGAGCAGGCGCTCAACCTGGCTGCCCGCCTCGTCGTCACCCACCACGCCCAGCAAGCTCGTCTTCGCTCCCAGCGCGGCCGCATTGCGCGCCACGTTGGCGGCGCCGCCGAGACGCTCTTCGCGCTTCTCGATGCGCACGATGGGCACGGGCGCTTCCGGCGAAATACGGCTGACGTCGCCGAACCAGTATCGGTCCAGCATCACATCGCCCACCACCAGCAGGCGTACCTGGGCCAATGCGGCCGGCGCCGTCAAGGCGAGCACCTCATGGGCGCTCATGCGCGCGTCAGGATCGAGCGACCGATCCCGTGGTATTCGATGCCATTCTCGGCCATGACGGCCGGCTCGAACAGGTTGCGTCCGTCAAAGATCACGGCCTGCTTCAGGCGCGCCTTGACCTGCTCGAAGTCGGGGCTGCGGAAGGCTTTCCATTCGGTCACGATGACCAGCGCATCGGCGTCCTGCAGCGCATCCTTCGGGCTGTCGGCAAAGCGCACCTTCGCCAATTGCTCCGGCGTCAAGTCCAGTTGCAGCACGCGGCGCGCCTCGGCCATGGCGACGGGGTCGTACACGGCCACGGTGGCGCCGCGCCCCAGCAAGTCAGCCAGCAGCACGCGGGCCGACGCTTCGCGCATGTCGTCCGTATTCGGCTTGAAGGCCAGGCCCCACACGGCAAAGTGCCGCCCCGTCAGATCTTCGCCGAAGCGAGTGACCACTTTGCGGCCCAGCACCTGCTTCTGCTGGTCATTGACGGCTTCGACGGCACGCAGGATCAGCAATTCCTGGCCATGGCCGCGCGCCGTGCGCTCGAGCGCCTGCACGTCTTTCGGGAAGCAGGAACCGCCATAACCGCAGCCGGCGTACAGGAAGCTGTGGCCGATGCGCGGGTCGGAACCGATGCCGTGTCGCACGGCTTCGATATCGACGCCCACCTTGTCGGCCAGGTTGGCCAGTTCATTCATGAAGGAAATACGCGTGGCCAGCATGGCGTTCGCCGCATACTTCGTGAATTCGGCCGAACGCACATCCATCCAGTAAGTGCGTTCGTGATTGCGGTTGAACGGCGCGTACAAGCTTTTCAGCAGTTCGCGCGCACGCTCGCCGTCCGGCGTGGCGTCGACGCCGATGACGATGCGGTCCGGGCGCATGAAGTCTTCGACGGCCGCGCCTTCCTTGAGGAATTCCGGATTCGACGCCACCGAGAACGTGGCGGCCACGCCGCGCGCATCGAGTTCGCCCTGGATGGCGGCGCGCACTTTTTCGGCCGTGCCAACGGGCACGGTCGACTTGTCGACGATGACCTTGAATTCCGTCATGTACTTGCCGATGCCGCGCGCGGCCGCCAGCACGTATTGCAGGTCGGCCGAGCCGTCTTCATCGGGCGGCGTGCCGACGGCGATGAATTGCATCACGCCGTGCGCGGCAGCGGCTTCGACATCGGTGGAAAAGGTCATGCGGCCGGCGGCACGGTTACGCGCCACGACTTCTTCCAGGCCCGGTTCATGGATGGGGATGCCGCCGCTGTTGAGCAAGGCGACCTTCTGTACGTCGAGGTCGAGGCAAAAGACGTCGTTGCCCAGTTCCGCCAGGCAGGCGCCGGTCACGAGGCCCACATAGCCCGTGCCGATAATGGTGATTTTCATGGTTGTGCCGTATTTCTTATTTGTAAATTTCGGGTACTACATACAAGTACACGCCACGTTGCGCAGGGCAAGGTGGCGTGTCGGTTTAATTCATGACGTTGAGTTCTTCCGTGCGGCGCGGTGGATACGTTTCCCACTTGTTGCAACCCGGGCAGTGCCAGTAGAACTGGCGAGCCTTGAAGCCGCAGTGGCTGCACTGGTAGCGGGCCAGCTTCTGCGTGTAGCCGTGCACGAGGTTTTTCACCATCGACAGCTCCGACCAGATGGCGGCCGGCGCATCCATCATGCGCGCTTCCAGCAGTTTATCCAGGCCCAGCAGGGTCGGCGTGCGGCGCAGCTCGGCGCTGACCAGCTGCTTCGCCGCTTCCACGCCGTCGAGTTCGATGACAGCCTTGAAGACGACTTCGATCAGGTCGATCGACGACGCTTCTTCCAGGTAGGAGCGCAACAGGTTGACGCCTTCCTGTGGACGACCCAGCTTGGTATAACCATCCATCAGGCGCTGCGCCACCAGGGCCACGTGCGGCACGCTCTGCTGCTCCACGCGGCGCCAGGTGGTCAGCGCGCCTTCCACGTCGCCGCGCGCCAGCAGCACGTCGCCCGTCAGGATGGTGGCGCGCACGCTCTTGCGGTCCGTCTGCAAGGCTTTTTCCAGCAGCGGCATGGCTTCGTCCGGCTTCATGTGCACCAGCGCGTCATGTGCCAGTTCGCAATAGAACTGGGCGATTTCCTTCTGGCGCGCGCCGGCGCCCGATTCCTGCAAGCCCACGGCCGCTTCGATGGCGCGTGGCCATTCCTTTTCGCGCTGGTAGATTTCCAGCAGCGCGCGGCGCGCCTGGGCCGCATATTGCGTATCGATCAGGCTGTTGAAAGTTTCTTCGGCGCGGTCCAGCAGACCCGCCTTCAGGTAATCCATGCCCAGCTCGTAGGCGGCGTGGCCCTGCTGTTCCAGCGGCAGGTCCGGGCGCGCCAGCAAGTTCTGGTGCACGCGGATGGCGCGCTCCGTCTCGCCGCGGCGGCGGAACAGGTTACCCAGCGCAAAGTGCATATCGGCCGATTCCGGGTCCAGCTTGACGACTTCGATGAAGGCATCGATGGCCTTGTCATGCTGTTCATTGAGCAGGAAATTCAAGCCCTTGAAGTAATTGCGCGGCAGGCTGCGCGATTCGGACACCAGTTGATGAATGTCCACACGCGCGGCAATCCAGCCCAGCGCGAAAAACACGGGGATACCCAAGAGCCACCAGAGTTCAAATTCCATGCGATTGTTTTTATTCGAGTAAGAGAGATAGGAGCGATGGCGCCGCTTACTGCGCGCTCACGCTGTCCGGTTGCGGTTGGACATTGCTGGCCACGCCAACGGTCTGCAGCGCGGCAATGGTGGTTTTTTGCTTGGTCGCTTCGCGGCGGTGACGGAACACGGTCGGCGTCAGGGCCAGTACGCCCAGGCTGGCGCCAGCGACAAAAAAGCCCAGCAGCATCAGGACCAGGGGGCCGCGAATTTCATAATTGAGGAAAACATGCAGGTCGACAACCTGCGCATTCTTCAGCGCAAAACTGAAGAACAGGACGAAAAGAACACAGCCAACGATGGTGGAGATGATTTTCATCGATACGTCCAGAAAGTACAAAAAATGCCTGTATGGCACAACCTTGGAATGCCTGACAGAAGCGTAGCGAGCGTCAGTGATTTGTGGCCAAGAAGCGCAACCGTACTGGAGTACGGTGAGCATCGCCGGCCGCAAAGCGCGACGCGCAGTAGCTTATGTCAGGTATTCTCAGCATATTAACAAAAAAAAGCGGCATCCAAGGACGCCGCTTTCTATGTCGCCTTCCAGCAGACGATTAATCCTCGATTATCGGTTGCCCGACCATCGCATCCACCCGCTCGCGCAACTGTTTGCCCGGTTTGAAGTGGGGTACCCGTTTTTCGGGAACCATCACCTTGTCGCCGGATTTCGGGTTGCGGCCGATGCGCGGGGGCCTGCTGTTCAGGGCAAAACTGCCAAAACCGCGGATCTCGATGCGCTGACCGGTCGCCAGGGCGTTGGTCATCGCATCGAGAATGGTCTTGACGGCATACTCCGCATCTTTCGCCACCAGCTGAGAATAACGCTCAGCGAGGCGGTTGATCAGCTCGGACTTTGTCATCTGCCGTATCCGCAGTCTTAGTTCTTGTTATCGAACTTAGCTTTCAACAAGGCGCCCAGGCTGGTGGTGCCCGAAGCTGCGTTGTTGTCGGTAGCTGCCATCTTCTGCATTGCTTCCTGGGTTTCAACGTTGTCTTTCGCTTTGATCGACAGTTGGATACCACGGGCTTTGCGGTCGATGTTCAACACCATAGCTTCGACGGTGTCGCCGACTTTCAGGTGCGTACCAGCATCTTCAACGCGGTCGCGCGAGATTTCGGAAGCGCGCAGGTAGCCTTCAACTTCTTCGGACAGTTGGATCACGGCGCCTTTAGGCTCAACCGATTTAACGGTACCGGTTACCAGCGAGCCCTTGTCGTTCATGGCTGCGAAGTTGTTGAATGGATCACCTTCCAGTTGCTTGACGCCCAGGGAAACGCGCTCGCGCTCAACGTCGATGGCCAGAACGATGGCTTCCAGTTCGTCACCTTTCTTGAAGCGACGCACGGCTTCTTCGCCGGTTTCGGTCCAGGACAGGTCGGACAGGTGCACCAGACCGTCGATGTTGCCGGCCAGGCCGATGAACACGCCGAAGTCGGTGATCGATTTGATCGCGCCGCGGACTTTATCGCCCTTCTTGTGGGTCACGCCAAAGTCATCCCAAGGGTTGGCTTTGCACTGTTTCATACCCAGCGAGATACGACGACGCTCTTCGTCGATTTCCAGAACCATCACTTCTACTTCGTCGCCCAGTTGGACAACTTTGTTAGGAGCAACGTTTTTGTTCGTCCAGTCCATTTCGGAAACGTGTACCAGACCTTCGATACCCTGTTCCACTTCAACGAACGCGCCGTAGTCGGTCAGGTTCGTTACTTTACCGAACAGACGGGTGCTTTGTGGGTAACGACGGGACAGACCGGTCCAAGGATCGTCGCCCAGTTGTTTCACACCCAGCGAAACACGGTTTTTCTCTTGATCGTATTTCAGGACTTTGGCGGTGATTTCCTGGCCAACCGTCAGAACTTCCGACGGGTGACGTACACGGCGCCATGCCAGGTCGGTGATGTGCAGCAGGCCATCGATACCGCCCAGATCCACGAACGCGCCGTAGTCGGTGATATTTTTGACGACGCCGGTCACGACCGTGCCTTCTTTCAGCGTTTCCATCAGTTTCTGACGCTCTTCGCCCATCGAAGCTTCGATGACGGCGCGGCGGGACAGAACCACGTTGTTACGCTTGCGGTCCAGTTTGATGACCTTGAATTCGAGGGTTTTGCCTTCGAATGGGGTGGTGTCTTTGACAGGACGGGTATCAACCAGCGAGCCCGGCAGGAATGCGCGGATGCCGTTGGTCAATACGGTCAGACCGCCTTTGACTTTACCATTGACGGTACCGACGACGATTTCGCCCGATTCCATCGCTTTTTCCAGAGCCAGCCACGAAGCCAGACGCTTGGCTTTGTCGCGCGACAGGATGGTATCGCCGAAACCGTTTTCCAGCGATTCGATCGCCACGGAAACGAAGTCACCAACTTTGACTTCCAGTTCGCCGTGGTCGTTCTTGAATTCTTCGACAGGGATGAATGCTTCGGATTTGAGGCCAGCGTTCACGATCACGAAATTGTGGTCGAGGCGCACGACTTCAGCGGAAATAACTTCGCCGGAGCGCATATCTTGACGCGACAACGATTCCTCGAAGAGCGCAGCAAAACTTTCCATACCGGTAGATTCGTTAGTTGTAACAGTAGACATAGGGTTCACACAGGTTATCCAGCAGAGATCGCACGATGCGACTTAAACTGGGTTAGGTTTTTGACACACCCGGACAGGCCAGGAGCCGTCAACGGGCACCACATAGCACAGGCTATTTTGCTGCAGCGGCATGCCATTTCAACACGGTTTCGACGGCTTCATCAGCCGTCATTGCCGAGGTATCCAGGACATGCGCCCCTTCCGCGGGGACCAGCGGCGCAATCGCACGGTGAGTATCACGTTCGTCCCGCGCCTGCAAATCCATCAGAAGGTCTTCCATATTAGCAGAAAAACCCTTGTCTATCAATTGCTTGTAGCGCCGTTGCGCGCGCGCCTCGACGCTGGCCGTCAGGAACACCTTCAATTGGGCGTGCGGAAAGATCACCGTGCCCATGTCGCGCCCGTCGGCCACCAGGCCTGGCGTCTTGCGAAAACCCAGCTGCAAACCCACGAGGGCATGGCGAACAGTTGGCAATACGGCAATCTTCGACGCCGTATTACCCACCTCTTCAGCACGAATCTGCTCGGTGACATTTTCATGCGCCAGCAGGATCTCGCCACCGGCGAAGTGGCAAGGCAAGTGTTCGGCCAGCTTGGCCAGCGCGTGCTCGTCGCGCAAATCCGTGCCACGGCGCAGCGCCGTCAGGGCCGTCAGGCGGTACAGCGCGCCCGAGTCCAGGTAATGAAAGCCCAGCTTGTCGGCTACGCGGTGCGCCACCGTACCCTTGCCGGAAGCGGTGGGGCCATCGATGGCGATGACTGGGATGTTGGAGGTCGGCATAGTATTAGGCAATCAATTAAATCAGGGTGTCTTTGGCAATCCCCGCGAATGCGGCGAAATACTCGGGGAAGGTCTTGGCCACGCATTTCGGGTCGTTGATGCGCATCTCGTTGCCGCGCCGCGCGGCGCCGTCCAGCGAAGCCAGCGAAAAGCACATGGCCATGCGGTGGTCGTCGTACGTGTCGATGGTGGCGGCAAGAATCTGCGCAGGCGGCGTCACGCGCAGGTAGTCCGCACCCTCTTCCACTTCCGCACCGAGTTTGCGCAATTCCGTTGCCATGGCTGCCAGGCGGTCCGTTTCCTTCACCCGCCAGCTGGCGATATTGCGCAAGGTCGAGGTGCCATCCGCGTACAGAGCGGCCACGGCGATCGTCATGGCCGCGTCGGGGATGTGGTTGAAATCCATGTCGACGGCTTTCAGGACGCCGTTCGAGCGGGCCTCGATCCAGTTCTCGCCCATGGTGATGGTCGCGCCCATCTGCTGCAAGGCTTCGACGAAGCGTACGTCGCCCTGGATACTGTTGCGCCCAACCCCTTCCACGCGCACGGGACCGCCGCCGATGGCGCCGGCCGCCAGGAAATACGACGCCGACGAAGCGTCGCCTTCCACGTGGATCGTACCCGGACTTTGATATTGCTGGCCCGGCTGCACCGTGAACGACTGCCAGCCGTCATGTTCGACCGTCACGCCGAAGCGGCGCATCAGGTTCAGGGTGATCTCGATGTACGGCTTCGAAATCAGCTCGCCCGTCACGTCGATGGTGACCGCATGGTCGCGCGCCATCAGCGGCGCCACCATCAAGAGGGCCGTCAAGAACTGGCTCGACACGTTGCCGCGCACGGCGATGCGCTGCGCGTGGATATGGCCGCGGCGGATGCGCAGCGGCGGGAAGCCCTGCTCGCCCGTGTACTCGATCTGCGTGCCGACGGCGTTCAGCGCGTCGACCAGGTCGCCGATCGGGCGCTCGTGCATGCGCGACACGCCATGCAGCGTGTAGTCGCCGCCGATGACGGCCAGCGCCGCCGTCAGCGGGCGAATGGCCGTGCCGGCATTGCCCATGAACAGATCCGCCTCGTGGTGCGGGAACACCCCGCCGCAGCCTTCCACGTGATGCACCTGGTGGGCAGTGGCCGGGTCGCCCGTCAATTCATCCTGCGTCCATTTCACGCCCAGCGACGTCAATGCCGTCAGCATGACGAAGGTGTCGTCGGAGGCGAGCAGGTCGACGATCTTCGTCGTGCCCTTGGCCAGCGCGGCCAGCAGCAGCACGCGATTGGAAATGCTTTTCGAGCCGGGCAAGCGCACCGTGCCTTCGGCATGCATCACCGGCTTCAAATCGATATGGTGGGGGTAGTGCTTGGTCTGGGTCATGCTGGAATCCTTGAGTATTTATCGTGAGGGCAAGGCTGGCACTTCCGCCGTTTCAATCGCCTCGATCCATTGCTGCCGCGCGTGCTGGGCGTTCGCATACACGCCTTCGATGGCGGCGCCGTCATTCGCGGCCAGATGGGCGCGCAAGGTCGTCAACTGCGCCAGGTAGGCATCCAGTTCGTGCAGCAGCGCCGACTGGTTGGCCAGGCTGATGTCGCGCCACATTTCAGGCGATGAGCCAGCGATGCGCGTAAAGTCGCGAAAGCCGCTGGCCGCGTATTGGAACAGCAGGCCCGCGTGCGGTTTGTTGGCGATGTCGTCAACCAGCGCAAAGGCCAGCAGATGCGGCAGATGGCTGACGGCGGCAAACACCTTGTCATGTTCTTCGGGGCTCAAGGTGTGCAGGATGGCGCCGCAGGCGCGCCACGCGGCCGCCACGCGCGCCACGTCAGCCGCGGCGTTTTCCGCCAGCGGCGTGAGCACCACTTTCTTGCCCTGATACAGATCGATGATGGCGGCGTCGGGGCCATTCGTCTCGCGCCCCGCGATCGGGTGGCCGGGCACGAATTGCCCGACTTTTCCACCCAGCGCCGCGCGCGCGGCCGCCACCACGTCGCTCTTCGTGCTGCCAGCATCGGTGACGATGGTGCCCGGCTGCAGGTGCGGCGCGATGGCTGCCAGAATGGCGCCCGTTTGCGCCACGGGCGCAGCCAGCAGCACCAGGTCGGCGCCAGCGATGGCCTGCGCCATGTCGCCGCCGATCTCGTCGATGATGCCCAATTCGAGCGCGCGCACCATCGACGCCGGCGAGCGGCCCATGCCGACTACCGTGCCGACCGCGCCCGCGTGTTTCAAGGCGCGCGCGAACGAACCGCCAATCAGGCCTACGCCAAAGATGACTACCTTGTTCAGTGCAGGCGTCGTCATAAGGTCAGGCCAGCGCTTTCGTCAGCGCGGCGATGAAGATGGCGTTTTCCTGCGGCAGGCCGATGGAAATGCGCAGCCATTGCGGCAAGCCATAGCTGCCCACGGGACGCACGATCACGCCCTGCTTGAGCAGCGCCAGGTTCACGCGCGCGCCGGCGCCATCGTCGTCGCCCACCTTGACCAGCACGAAATTGCCGTGCGACGGCACGTATTCCAGGCCCAGTTGCGTAAACGCTTCCGTAAACTGCTGGTAGCCGGCCGCGTTGTTGCGCGCGCTTTGCTCGAGGAATGCCTTGTCGTTCAGGGCGGCAATCGCAGCCGCTTGCGCCAGCGAGTTGACGTTGAATGGCTGGCGGATGCGGTTCATCAGGTCCGTCAACACCGGCTGGGCGATGGCGAAGCCGATGCGCAGGCCGGCCAGGCCATACGCCTTCGACAGCGTGCGCGAGACCACCAGGTTCGGATACTGGCGCACCCACGCCGTCGACTCATACTGGTCGTCGGCCGACAGGAATTCGTTGTAGGCCTCGTCCAGCACGACGACGACATGCGCCGGTACTTTCTTGAGGAAGGCTTCCAGCTGCGCCGCCGTCAGGAAGGTGCCGGTCGGGTTGTTCGGGTTGGCGATGAAAATCAAACGCGTGTCGTCGGCAATCGCCGCCGCCATGGCGTCCAGATCATGACCATAGGCTTGCGCCGGCACGACGAGGTGGCGCGCGCCCAGTCCTTGCGTGGCCAGCGCGTACACGGCGAAGGAATACTGCGAGTACACGACGGATTCGCCATGCTGCACAAACGCGTGCGCGGCGATTTCCAGGATGTCGTTGCTGCCATTGCCCAGGGTGATCCAGTCGGCCGGCACGTCATAGCGTTTCGACAGCACTGCCTTCAAGTCGAAGCCGTTGGCGTCCGGGTAGCGGCCCAGGTCATCGATGGCGGCGATCATCGCCTGCTTGGCCGATTCCGGCATGCCGTACGGGTTTTCATTCGACGCCAGCTTGACGATGGCTGCCTCGTCGAGGCCGAATTCGCGCGCGACTTCCGCGATCGGTTTGCCGCTCTGGTAAGGGGCGATGGCGCGGACGTATTCTGGACCGATATTTTTAGACATGGTGTTCTTTAAAAGTTGGTGAATGATTAGGCTGGTGGTTTTTGTTGGGTTACGCTGCGCTAACCCAAGCTACGGCTTATTGTAGGTCGGATTAGGCGGCAGCCGTAATCCGACACCACCGTCGGCGTCACAAACTGACCGGATACGACCCCAGCACCTTGAAAAATGCCGCGTTGCTCTGCAGCTCGGCCAACGCCTGGGCGACGGCAGCGTCGTGCACATGACCTTCCACGTCGACATAGAAATAATACTCCCAGCTGCCCATGCGCGCCGGGCGCGACTCGAAGCGCGTCATCGACACGCCGTGCTTGGCCAGGGGCGCCAGCAACTGGTACACGGCGCCCGCCTTGTTCGGCACGGCCAGCACCAGCGACGTCTGGTCCTTGCCCGACGGCGCCGTCTGCAAGGTGCCCACGACGGCAAAGCGCGTGCGGTTGTGCGGGTCGTCCTGGATATGGCCCTTGACCACGCCCAGCTTGTACTGCGCGCCTGCCAGTTCGCTGGCAATCGCGGCCACCGTGCCATCTTCGCCTGCCATGCGGGCAGCTTCGGCGTTCGATGCGACGGCATGGCGCGCGATGTGCGGGTAGTTCTGATTCAGCCACACCTGGCACTGCGCCAGCGCCTGCGAATGGGCGCAGATGGCGGTGACGCCATCCATGTTGCCGCTCTTCGTCATCAGGCTGTGGTGCACGGCGATCGCCACCTCGCCACTGATGATGAGGCTAGTCTGCAGCATCATGTCCAGGGTGCGGTTGACGGCGCCTTCCGAGGAATTCTCGATCGGCACCACGCCGAAGTCCGCCGTTCCCGCCTCGGCGGAACGGAACACTTCATCGATGGAGGCGCACGGCAAGCCTTCGACGGCGCTGCCGAACTGCTGATACACGGCCTGTTCACTGAAGGTGCCGGCCGGGCCAAGGTAGGCCACGGTGACACGCTTTTCCAGCGAGCGGCAGGACGACATGATTTCGCGGAAGATGGTCTGCACTTCGCGGTCGCCCATGGGGCCAGGATTGCGTTCGGCCACGCCGCGCAGCACCTGCGCTTCGCGCTCGGGGCGGAACACGGGCGCCTGGGTTTCCGCTTTCACGTGGCCCACTTGCTGGGCGATTTGCGCGCGGCGGTTCAGCAGTTCGAGGATTTGCGCGTCGATCGCATCGATCTGTTCGCGCAGCGGTTTCAATTTATCGGTCATGGTTGGTTTGTTTCGTCAGCTGTACTTCAATCATGGCCGCGCGGCCTGCGCCGGCGGCGGGCCGGCGCGCTTATTCATGAGAATGCCGGACAAAATGATCAGGGCTAGGCGCGTTGCCGCTGGCAGTACGAATGTACGACAAGGCAATGCAACAACGCCCTGGACTTTTTGGCAGGCATTCTAGCGTCCGGCAAACTCGTTCAGATAATTCACCAAGGCTTGCACGCCCTCGATCGGCATCGCGTTATAGATCGATGCACGCATGCCGCCGACGGACTTGTGGCCCTTCAATTGCAGCAGGCCGCGCTGCTTGGCGCCGGCCAGGAATGCGTCGTTCAAGCTTTCATCGCGCAGATAGAACGGGATGGTCATGCGCGAGCGGTATGCGGGGTCGACCCGATTCTGGTAAAAGTCGTCCGCATCGAGCGCCGCGTACAGCAGCGCCGCTTTCTCAATATTACGCTGTTCCATGGCTGCCACGCCACCCTGGCGTTTGAGCCACTGGAAAACCAGGCCGGCGATATAGATGCCGTAGGTGGGCGGCGTGTTGTACATCGACTCATGTTCGGCCACGATGGTCCAGTCGAAGGCCGATGGGCAGATCGGCAGCGCCTTGCCCAGCAAGTCTTCGCGCACGATGACCAGGGTCAGGCCGGCCGGGCCGATATTTTTCTGCGCGCCGCCGAAGATGACGCCATATTGCGACACGTCGATCACGCGCGACAGAATGTGCGACGACATGTCGGCCACGATGGTGGTCCCCGCCGGCACGTCCGGCGCCTGCTGGAATTCGACGCCGTCGATGGTTTCATTGGTGCAGATGTGCAGGTAGGCGGCGCCTGGCGTCAGCTTCCACTCGGAGACCGGCGGCACGCCCGTGAAACGGGCAGCCTTCGACGACGCGGCCACGTTGACGTTGGCGTACTTGGCCGCTTCCTGGATCGACTTGCCGGACCACGAGCCTGTGTGCACGAAGTCCACGGTGGCCGGCTGCTGCGCCGCCAGGCCCACCAGGTTCATCGGAATGATGGCGTTCTCGCCCAAACCACCGCCCTGCAGGAACAGGATCTTGTAGTTGTCGGGCACGGCCAGCAGTTCGCGCAGGTCGGCTACTGCCTGCTTGTAGATGGAAATGAATTCGGGACCACGGTGGCTCATTTCCATCACCGACATGCCACTGCCATGCCAGTCCTGCATTTCAAAGGCCGCTTGCGCCAGCACTTCCTTGGGCAGGACGGCAGGGCCGGCTGAAAAATTGTAGATATGGGTCACGATACGGTCCTTGGCAAAATGGGAATCTTATTGGGGCGACTGCGTAGCCGCCCGCATGACCTGGTCAAGCACCGCATTCACGCGCGGGATCAGCACGCGCTGGCTGATGGCCATCGATTCGGCCGACAGTTGCGGCATGGTGGCCAGCATCTTGCGGCCCAGCGGCGTCTTGTAGAAGGCCGTCAGCTGCTCGACTTCGGGCACCGTGTAAAAGCGCGCGTACAGGGGCACCATTTCGGCGGCCAGCTCGTCGATCAGGGTCGGGTCGGCCAGCACCTGCGTCAGGGTGCCGATGGCCAGGGGAATTTCTTCCTCGGCGCTGGCCAGCGCGCGCGCCTTGCGCTGCTCGTCCAGGTTCGGGTTGCCGCTGATTTGCTGCTGCGCCGATTGGCGGATCATGGCGGGCACCGATTGCAGCATCTGGTCGAAGATGCTGCGCGTCAGTTGTGGGAATTGCATCGCGTCGAGCATGCGCCGCACGGCCACTTTCATGGCGGGGCTGGGCGCCGCCTGGCGCGCGGGCGTGGCTTGCGTGCTCTGGGCCAGGGCCGGCAGGGTCGCAAGAAAAGCCAGCGAAAACGCGGCGAAGAAGGTGGCGACGATTTTTCTCATGGCATACAGGACTCTATAAAAGCGGGGAACTATCTGGGGTACGCAGGCTGGCGCCGCAACTGGCGCGCCAATAGCAATTGGGGCTCCCGAAAGAGCCCCAATCATCTTACTCCGGCTGGGCCGGATCTGCCGGATCGGCCGGTTCAGCCGCTGCCGGCGCGGCTGCGGCATCCGTACCCGCCTCCGTCGTCAGCTCGACTTCGTCGATATCCGTTTCCACCACGCGCTGCAGGCCGGACAGCTTGGTGCCGTCTTCCACGGCGATCAGGGTCACGCCCTGCGTCGCGCGGCCCATCTCGCGGATTTCCGACACGCGGGTGCGGATCAATACGCCACCGGTGGTGATCAGCATGATTTCATCGCTGGTATCGACCAGGGTCGCGGCAACCACTCTACCGTTGCGCTCGCTGGTCTGGATGGCGATCATGCCTTTCGTGCCACGGCCATGGCGCGTGTACTCGGTGATCGGCGTACGCTTGCCGTAACCGTTTTCGGTTGCCGTCAGCACCGACTGCTGCTCGTTCTCGGCCACCAGCAGGGCGATCACGTGCTGGCCTTCTTCCAGGTTCATGCCGCGCACGCCGCGCGCCGTACGGCCCATCGGACGCACGTCGTTTTCGTCGAAGCGCACCGCCTTGCCCGAATCGGAGAACAGCATCACGTCGTGCTGGCCGTCGGTCAGCGCCGCGCCGATCAGGAAGTCGCCGTCGTCCAGGTCGACCGCGATGATGCCGGCCTTGCGTGGATTGCTGAAGTCCTTCAGCGGCGTCTTCTTGACGGTACCGAGGCTGGTCGACATGAACACGTAATGGTCTTCCGGGAACGTGCGGTTCTCGCCCGACAGCGGCAGGATCACTGTGATCTTTTCGTTGTCCTGCAGCGGGAACATGTTGACGATCGGCTTGCCGCGCGAATTGCGCGAGCCTTGCGGCACTTCCCACACCTTCAGCCAGTACATGCGGCCACGATCCGAGAAGCACAGGATGTAGTCGTGCGTGTTGGCGATGAACAGCTGGTCGATCCAGTCTTCCTCTTTCGTCGCCATCGCCTGCTTGCCACGGCCACCGCGTTTTTGCGCGCGGTATTCGGTGATCGGCTGCGCCTTCATGTAGCCGGTGTGCGACAGGGTCACGACCATGTCCTGCGGCGTGATCAGATCTTCCGTTTCCAGGTCGGTCGCGTTCAACTCGATCTGCGAGCGGCGCACGTCCTTGTTGCCAGCGCCGTATTCGTTCTTCGCCGCCGTCATTTCATCGGTGATGATGATGGTGACGCGTTCCGGCTTGGCCAGGATGTCGAGCAAGTCGGCGATATGTTCCATCACGTCCTTGTACTCGTTGACGATCTTGTCCTGCTCCAGACCGGTCAGGCGCTGCAGGCGCATCTGCAGAATTTCCTGTGCCTGGTCGTCCGACAGCTTGTACAGGCCATCCATTTGCATGCCATAGTGCTTCGGCAGGTTTTCCGGACGGTAGGCATCGATGCCGCCTGGCGTCGTGCCGTCACCCGTGCGGGCCAGCATTTCGCGCACGACGGACGAATCCCATGCCTTGGCCATCAGCTCGACCTTGGCGATCGGCGGCGTCGGCGCGGCCTTGATGATGGCGATGAAGTCATCGATGTTGGCCAGCGCGACAGCCAGGCCTTCGAGCACGTGGCCCCGTTCGCGCGCCTTGCGCAGTTCGAACACGGTGCGGCGCGTCACCACTTCGCGGCGGTGCGACAGGAAGCATTGCAGCATCTGCTTGAGGTTCAGCAGCTTCGGCTGGCCATCAACCAGAGCCACCATGTTCATGCCGAAGGTGTCTTGCAACTGGGTCTGCTTGTACAGGTTGTTCAGCACCACTTCCGGCACTTCGCCCCGTTTCAGCTCGATCACCACGCGCATGCCCGATTTATCGGATTCGTCGCGGATGTCGGAAATGCCATCGAGCTTCTTGTCGCGCACGTTTTCAGCGATGCGTTCCAGCAAGGATTTCTTGTTGACCTGGAATGGCAGCTCGTCGACGATGATGGCGATGCGGCCGCCATCCTTGCCGTATTCTTCGAAGTGGGTCTTGGCGCGCATGACGACTCGGCCACGGCCCGTGCGGTAGCCGTCGCGCACGCCGGATACGCCGTAGATGATGCCGGCCGTCGGGAAATCGGGCGCAGGAATGATCTCGATCAATTCATCGATCGTGCATTCCGGGTTGCGCAGCACGTGCAGCGCGCCGTCGATGACTTCGGTGATGTTGTGTGGCGGAATGTTCGTCGCCATGCCGACGGCGATACCGGACGAGCCATTGATCAGCAGGTTCGGGATACGCGTCGGCAAGACCGTCGGTTCCTTTTCCTTGCCATCATAGTTGGGCTGGAAGTCGACGGTATCCTTGTCGATATCGGCCAGCAGCTCGCCGGCGATCTTGTCCAGGCGACACTCGGTGTAACGCATCGCCGCGGCGCCATCGCCGTCGACGGAACCGAAGTTGCCCTGGCCATCGACGAGCATGTAGCGCAGCGAGAAATCTTGCGCCATGCGCACCAGTGTGTCGTAGATCGAGGCATCGCCGTGGGGATGGTATTTACCCATGGTTTCGCCGACCACGCGGGCGCACTTGACGTAAGGGCGGTTCCACACGTTATTCATTTCATGCATCGCGAACAAGACGCGGCGGTGCACTGGCTTCAAGCCATCGCGCGCATCGGGCAAGGCGCGACCGACGATCACGCTCATGGCGTAATCGAGGTAGCTCTTGCGCATCTCTTCTTCGAGGGAAATAGGAATTGTTTCTTTTGCGAATTGATCCATTGGCGGTTCGACTGATCTCAGGCTGTGGTTAACTTATCTGTTACGCAATGTATGACGCAATACTGCATATCCTGGGTGGCTGTCGTCGTGGACGCCGCACCGCGCGCTGCTGGCGCGGCCCGGCTTCCATGTCGCAGAGTGCCAGAACAAATCGGCGGGCTGGCGGCGCGGCCAGTACGGGTACCGCAGTGGTACGTGCTGGCCATGCAGTGCCGCCGTGGGCATTTGCCCGACACTCTTAACAGTCAAGCGCACGATTTTAGCATGCGCGCCCAGCTACCTGTACAAATTGGCCATACCAACAAGATTGGCAGTTTGCACCGGAGCCGTGCAAGTTGACCTGTCGATAATGCACAATGGCAATATCAGTTCAAGACACCTGCCCTTAAAAGAGGCAAAAAAAGCGATCAATTGTTACAGACGCGTTACAAATGGGCATTTTCGTTGCGCAAAAACAACGCACGGTCTAAAATCGGGCAAGCTTTGATTTAACCACGGTCGTGCGCCCCTGATGCGTGTGGCAAAATGACTGGGAAGTTAATTGCTAGTTTCGCAATCTGAAACGAGCGCATATGGTCTACATGATAAAATCTTGGCACGTAGCACCAGTAGCGCAGTGTTGTTCTGCGGATATCACCCCCCGAAAGGAAAAAAGAATGAATAAATTTGTAACGCTGTTTTTCGCTGCATCCGCAGTGATTGCTGGCTCGGCTTCGGCCCAAACCCCAACCTCCCCACCATTCGCGCCAGTTACCACTGACATCAAAGCACCAAGCCCAAAAAGCGCTTACGTGCAAGATGCCCGCGGCGTAATCGTGCGTGACCCATTCGGCCTGTGCTGGCGTACCGGCTACTGGACACCTGCTGACGCAGTGCCAGGTTGCGACGTGCCACTGTGCGTAGAGCCAGAAACCCTGCAAGACGGCAAATGCGTGGCTCCTCCAGCACCAGTCGTACCAGCACCGGCACCAGTCGTTGTCGTACCAGTACCAGTTGTTGTTGCTCCTACCTCGGAAAAAGTCAGCTTCGCTGCTGATGCATTCTTCGATTTCGACAAAGCTACGCTGAAGCCAGAAGGCAAAGCCAAGCTGGACGAACTGTCCGCACAACTGGGCGGCATCAACCTGGAAGTCATCATCGCTGTGGGTCACACCGACTCCGTCGGCACCGATGCTTACAACCAAAAACTGTCGGTACGTCGTGCTGATGCTGTCAAAGCCTACCTGGTCACCAAAGGCGTTGAAAGCAACCGCGTGTACACCGAAGGCAAAGGCGAGAAACAACCTGTTGCTGATAACAAAACTGCCGAAGGCCGTGCGAAAAACCGTCGCGTGGAAATCGAAGTTGTTGGTACCCGCAACAAGTAATAGCTGAACTCCTGGACTTGCCGCAAGTCATCGCGCAAGTCAAGAACAGCATGAAAAACCCCGCCACGGCGGGGTTTTTTTTCGTCCGTGGCTGCCCAATTGTAAAATTGCCGCTATTATTCGACCTATGAACGCCGACCCTCTCGAAATCCAAAAATTCAGTGAGCTGGCCCACCGCTGGTGGGACCCCACTTCCGAGTTTCGTCCTCTGCACGAAATTAACCCCCTGCGCCTGGAATGGATCAACGCGAAAGTGCCGCTGGCCGGCAAGCGCGTGATCGACATCGGCTGCGGCGGCGGTATCCTGGCCGAATCGATGGCCCGCAAGGGCGCCGACGTGACGGGCATCGACCTGTCCGAGAAGGCGCTAAAAGTTGCCGACCTGCACAGCCTGGAATCGGGTGCCAAGGTACGCTACAAGCTGATCGCCGCCGAAACCATGGCCGAGGAAGAGCCGGGCCAGTACGACGTCGTGACCTGCATGGAAATGCTCGAGCACGTGCCGGACCCTGCCGCCATCGTCAAGGCTTGCGCCACCCTGGTGAAACCGGGCGGCCACGTGTTCCTGTCGACCCTGAACCGCAACCCGAAAGCGTATCTGTTCGCCATCCTGGGCGCCGAATACCTGCTGCGCCTGCTGCCGAAAGGCACGCACGACTATGACAAATTCATCACCCCGGCCGAACTGTCGCAATACCTGCGCAGCGCCAGCCTGGACGTCAACAGCATGCGCGGCATGGGCTACAATCCGCTGACCAAGATTTACTCACTTAATAGCGATACCAGCGTCAATTATCTGGTGGCCTGCACCCGGCCGCTGTAACCATCACGCACATTACAAGGCGGCTGCGGCCGCCATTTTTCATTCCTACTTGACACACTTTGCCCGCCATGATCACTGACCCTCTGCCAGCCCCGCGCGCCATCCTGTTCGACCTCGACGGCACCCTGGCCGACACCGCGCCCGACCTGGCGGCGGCCATCAACCTGCTGCGCGCACGCGCCGGCCTGGCACCGACCCCGTATGACATCCTGCGCCCCACGGCATCGGCCGGCGCGCGCGGCATGATAGGCGCGTCATATGGCATCGGCCCAGGCGAAAGCGGCTACGAAGCCCTGAAAGACGGTTTCCTGAACAATTACGAAGCGGCCCTGGCCGTGGAAAGCCGTTTATTCGACGGCATCCCCGCCATGCTGGAAGGCCTGCAAGCCCTGGGCCTGGCCTGGGGCGTGGTCACCAACAAGGCCGCCCGCTTCACCGACCCGCTGGTCGGCCAGATCGGCCTGGGCGCCGCCGGCTGCGTGATCTCGGGCGACACCATGGCGCACCCGAAGCCGCACCCCGCCCCGCTACTGGAAGCGGCGCGCCGCCTGGACCTGGCGCCGAAAGACTGCTGGTACGTGGGCGACGACCTGCGCGACATCCAGGCCGGCCGCGCCGCCGGCATGCGCACGGTCGCCTGCGCCTGGGGCTACTGCGGCCCCATCGAACCGCAGCACTGGAACGCGGACCATCTGCTGGATACCCCGCTGGCGTTGCTCGAACTGGTCAGCGCCGTGGTGAAGGCAGCGCAGGAGCGGCAGTTGGCGGCATAAATCGGCCTCCGCTTGATATGGCACGCAAGCAAGCGAATGCATCATGCAAGAGTGGGCAGATTGCGCTACAATGAAGGTTCTGTGGGGACGACCTGGTTTCGACGTGGGTTGCAAAGCAGCGCAGGGCATACCGAGGGCGGGCTACCTCGTAAATACAACCTGAAAAAACTTAACTGCAAACGATAACTCGTACGCACTGGCAGCTTAATCGCTGTTAGCTCTAGAACACCTCGTCCCTGGGGTGGGCCGTCAAAAGCTCTAGAGTCATTTACAGGGACTCGTCGTATGCTGGGTTACTTAGCGTCCGACTAAATAATAGGTAACTCGCTTGCCCATAACGTGCACATCCGTGCTGGCTGAGTTAAATTAAATGATAGTGCTAAGTATGTAGAACTGTC
Organism: Janthinobacterium sp. GMG1; assembly: GCF_034427795.1. Classification (NCBI taxonomy): domain Bacteria; kingdom Pseudomonadati; phylum Pseudomonadota; class Betaproteobacteria; order Burkholderiales; family Oxalobacteraceae; genus Janthinobacterium; species Janthinobacterium sp. GMG1. The sequence goes on along the minus strand of NZ_JAXQNT010000004.1, from coordinate 441,891 downwards.
TGTAGAGTGCTTGCGGACGCGGGTTCGATTCCCGCCGTCTCCACCACTGAATTCTTTAGAATCAAGTAGTTAGCAAGAAGAAGGCTGTCATTATTTGGGTTGTTTTTGGGCTGTTTTAGCCTGAAAATGACAACAAAATGACAGCCTTTTTTTTACCCTTGGTCGCCCCTCCCTGGTCAGGTCCCTTCGTCTCTATTAGTTGATCCATTGTAATTTCTCAAGGCTACTGCCTAAGGAGCACTCAATGAAAAAGATTCAAGAGTCATCCGCAATTTGCCGCAACGCCGCTTCCGGTCCGCTAAAAAAGGGCGATTTACAATTCCAATACCCGAATAGCACGACTCAGGGTGATGACCCGTCCATGAGAGGAACCCCAGACAGCGACGAACTTAATCGTCATGAATGGTATGAGGTCTTGTATTTTTGCAATGAGTTTTCACTGGAATTTGAAGTTGGAAACAAGCAATATGCGTTGAAGGCAGAGCGTATTATTCACGACTACTTGCCACCTACAATCCGAAGTCGGAAACAAGTTAAACAATTTTTAATTGATAACTGGCATAGGTACCATTGATCCAAGAGAGTATTTCTCCTATGAACGATGCGCGGTAGTTTATAAAAGCTACGCCAAAAGTTGCGCCGTTTTGTCTCAGGTGCATGAAAACAAAAAGGCCATCCTCGCGTGGCCTTTTTTTGTTTTTCATGACCCGTCCTGGAATAAGTTGATGTCGATCACGATCTTCTGTACGGCGATAGCATTTCCAAGTGGTCAAAGATATGTTCCAGCAGGTCACTTTCTCAAACAGCGCGCGTTCAGACATTATCGCGCTTGATAAGCTAATTTATAATTCCAGCCACTTCGGCCAAACCGGGAGGTAATTCGACCTCCACTTTTTCGGCAATCTTCCAAAACATTCTTGTTTCCTCTTGCCATGAATCATCAATCGATTTAAGAAAGTGATTCCTTTGATGGTCTTCTGTGTACAAACAGTCTTCCAATCTACCAATAACTGGCAACTGATCATCAATAGCTTGAAATAAATCCCTTATGTCTTTTATCTTCAAACAAATAACTTTACCTTTAAATCTCCGACCCAATTCAACATCAAATTTCTTACAAAAAGAAAGAATAGCCCCATCCTCAACGTATCTATCTACTTCATGCAAATCAAGAATTTTTTTTCCATTATTTGTGCATCCCAACATTGTAAGTCCGCGAATTTCACCTTTAAAAACACCGTGAAGCTCAGGTCCATCAAGAGCGATTGGGGAATTGTGTATTAGATTTTCATCAGGAGTAAAAGTCCCATCACGCACATCGCTTATATAAGAAGATGCCATCCCGATTGGGATTCTACCGCCTTCTATCCAAGCGTTGGCATGCCACAATTCATTTAAATAGACATACCTCACTACATCATTAGAATCAAGTTTAATTCCTTGCCCCAAGTCGTGAAATTTTTTTATTGAAATATGTCTATTAGCCCCATAATTTTCAACAGGATAATTTGATTTTAAATATTTTCGCAAATTAATTTCTTTTTTCATTTTATACTTTCATGTGAAATATTTCTCCATCGGTTTTATTATTACTCCAAGTAAATAGCACTCATAGCGATCAAACCAAAAAAAATAAGCTTCAATAGTCGATTTATTTTCACCCTTAATAGCTTAAAATTTATGATAGAAACTATGAGGATTGGAAGCCTCTTTCATAAGAAAAAAATCGCCCCCATTCCGGGAAGGCGCCTTTGACAACTAATTGGACAAACAGAGGCATAGGAGCAATCCATCCTAAGATGGTAAGGCCTAACACTACCCCTGCTGTCCCCTGAAACACCCAAGAAAATATCCGATAAAATCCCTGGCAACAGGCTGCTACTTCCAAGGTCAGAACCGTAGAAAAGGTATCTAGCATCTAAGCCACTTGGCGCCCAAGCATCCGGGCTTGTGTTCATTTTTTCCCACGCGACGGAAGCGGATCAGCTACTGCAAAGAGGCGTTCTGCCGGATACTGCTGAAACAAATCCTCTTCAGTCACAAGAGAACCATCGAGCCAGCCGTGATACTGGTCCGGGTCGAGGATCATCACCATCCGTTTTTCATCATCCGGCTTGTGAAAACGCTGCATGAGCGGGTGGTCATCGGCGTTTATCGTCAGCATCGAGAACGACAACAGCAAGTCTTGCGGCCGGAACTCCCATATCCCGGCGATGGCGGCCGGCTTACCATCGGCGCGCTCGATGCGCCAGCGGATCGGCTTTCCAGTCTCATAGCAAGGTTCGAAGAAATTATCCGCGGGGATAATGCAGAACTGTTTGCGCTTCCAGGCATTGCGGAAGGACGGTTTCTGCGCCACGGTTTCGGTGCGGGCGTTGTAGGTCTGGCGCGCCAGCTTCATATCGGCCCAATGCGGAACCATCCCGAAACATGCCGGCGCGACTTCCAGTTCTCCGGGCACCTCGTGAGAGGCGCGAATAATCGGCGCCATGTAGCCTGGCCAAGCTTCCGGCGGCAGGTCAAACTGAGGGGAGCGAACAGCAAAATGCTGTTCGATTTGATCGCTACGGCTGGGGGTATAGTCGGCGCACATGCAATTTATTCTACCTGCCTTCCGGCATTGGCGGCGGCTCCGTCCCGACAAAACACAGCCAGGACTGCGCATAGTCGCAAAATTGCATATCCACTTTGCTGCGCTCAAACCCTGACAACACCATGCGCCCGTCCCGATACCAGAGCAAATTCACATCGAAAAGTGTGTCAACATACTTCCCGCTCTCTCCGTAAGTGAAGCGGGCCAGCCTCACCAGACGGTGCAAGCCCTGGTCTGTCGTTTCGACGACTTCCAACGTTCCGGGCCGTGCTAAGTTGTAACGATCATTCAGCCGTCGCTTGGGCACCTCTACGCCAGCAAGGCGCATCTTTAACATTTTAACAATCACTGTGACACCTGAGTAAAATACTGTACATGCATACAGTATATCAAGAGTTCTTGAGGCCGCAATACCCGGCAATGATGCAGGGGCATGAAGATGAATGATGCTGAGAACAAGGACGCCAGTACAGCGGCCAGAACCGCGCCTGGGTGCGGCGTAGCGCGAAAATAGCGCCGCTCCCACGTTCGCACACCACCCGCACCAAAAACCGCTCAAAGTGCGTCAAAATGCGTCAAAACGCATGCTCCCCTCTTCGCCCGCCGCGCCAGTCCTCATGCGCCTTCGGCCATGGCGCAAATTTGAGTCAAAAGACCCCTATATAGCGGGCAGGTGTGGAGGGGGGACAACTGCGCGCGCCGGGCCAAAATGGGGCTTTTTCTTGCTTCCATGACAATGCCAATCGTCGGGACGTGAAAAAGCCGCCTCATGGGCGGCCTGTGCGGTGGCTGGGGCGCTCTGGCGCGACTGGGCTGTCGCGGCCCGGCCCTGCCGGTCAGCGCGGCGTGGCGGTCATGCTGGACGGCCGGCGCGCGCCTTCGCCGCCTGCTCCCTCTCGTAGTCGTCGCGGCAATCGACGTTGCAAAACGGCAGGCCGGGCGCCAGCGGCTCGTCGCAGTAGTGGCAGGCGCCGTGCGCCACCAGGGCGGGCCGTCCGCGCACGGCGGCCAGGCCGCGCGCCACCTCGGCAAAGATGATCTTGTCGGTGTTGTCGATATGGTCGCTCATGCCGCGCCCTCCCCGCCTGTGGCCAGGTCATACGGGGCGAACCTCACCACTTCCACCCCGGCCCACTCGTTGATGGCCATGAACTGCGACTGCAGCGGCACCAGCTCGTTGCGCGCGAAGACGCGCGCGGCAGGCTCGACGGCGCCGAAGCCGCCGGCATTGTTCGGCAGGATGCCCATGAGCTGCGGCGGCACGCGGTGGGCGGCCAGCTGGTCGTCGCGCGTCACGCTCTTGATGTTGAAAAACTCGTCCTTGGCGGCCACGTCGGACACGGGCAGAATCTGGATGCCGTCCTTCTTGCCGTTCGGCGCGTACATGAACAGGTTGCGGAAGTTGCCCGGCCCCTTGCTGTCGCGCATGGCCTGGCGCAAGTTGTCCACGTCCTGGGTGTTGGCGGCGGCGTCCGTCATGTAGAACACGAAACCGGCGTGCGAGCCGTTCTTGTAATACTTGCGGCGGAACAGGGTGGCCGCCTCGTTGAGCCAGGCCGATTGCAGCGCGCTCAGGTACTGCGGCACACCGTACAGCTCCTGATTGACGTCCGGTTCCATCAGGTGGAACACACGGCCCGTTTCGAACTGGTGCGCCGTGCCGTGATTGGTCACGAAAAAATACGTGTCCCAGTCGATGCCGCGCCGCATGTACTTGGCCAGCGCGTGCGCGAACGTCAGCGGGCGCCCGCTGCGGCTGGGCCGGTCTTCCAGATAGCAGTTGCCAAACGTCAGGAAGTCGAGCGCCAGGCGTTTAAAAGCGTCGCGCGACAGGTATTTACTGGGCATCAGCGTGGACGCCAGCACGTTGGCCTTGAAGTGGATCGCGCTGGAGTGATGCACGCCGGCATTGAAGGACTTGGCCAGGCCGGCCAGGTTGATGGGCGGCTCGTACCATTCGCCGTTCTTCCAGCATTCGAAGCAGTCGAGAATGTCGCCGTGCTCGAGCACGGGCGTGGGGTCGCCGAAGGAAAACGCCTGGATGCCGGCGGCGGCCGGCGCCGGGGCTGTGGCCGTATCTGCGCCAGGTGCGGAGCGCGCGCGGGCGCGCTGATGTCGTGCTTTGCTCAAGAATAAATCTCCATGAAAGATTGGTTGTTGTCGGTACTGCCTTCGAAGGGTTCGTGGTCGAGCGCGTGCATGCAGGCCCACGCCAGGTCGGCGTGGCCTGTCTCGTCGCTGCGCCCGGCCACATAGGTGACGTGCCGCCCGCTGGGCGTGAGGGTCTTGCGGATCGCCATGAACGATTGCGCGATGTCGATCCAGCCGGCGTCAAACTCCAGCCGGCCCTTGCTGATGATGTTTTTGGCTTTTAGCACCATGCGGGTTTTGACTTCGGGCGAGTAGTTCAGCGGCGTGACGGCCGGGAAGAAGCCGCGCACGATGGGCAGCACGCCGATGCCCATGCCGGTCGTGTCGATGCCGATGTATTCGACGTTGTAGCGCTGGGTCATCTGGCGGATGGCTTCAGCGTGGTCCTCAAAGCTCTGCCCGCGCCACTGGTGGCGTTCGAGCACGCGGAACTTGCCGCCGGCCGTCATGGGCGGCGCCAGCACCACGCAACCGGCGCTGTCACCGTTCAAGGCCGGGTCATAGCCGATCCACACGGCGCGGTTGCCGAAGGGGCGCAGGCCCAACAGGGGTTTGTAGTCGTCCCATTCAACCCAGGAATCGACCATGCAGCGCTGCAGCTCGTTCAAGGGGAAAACGCTGTCCGAATCGTCAATGAAATTGCACATCAACAGGTTTTCGAACTGGTCCGGGCTGTATTCGAAGTTGCGCAGCTCGTCGATGTCGAACAGGTTGCAGCCGCCGCGCTCGGCGTCCAGAATGGTGACGATCTGGCGCCAGATTTTGTCTTCGCCCGTGTAGCCGGACGCCAGACGCTGGTGGCTCACGTCGATGTTGAATTGCTCGGCCTTGGCGCGGCGCTTGTTGAACAGCTCGCCCGTCCAGAACGGATAGGCCTGATGCGTGGTCGAGGATGGCGTCGAGAAATACGTCTTGCGCCATTTCTTGTGGATGGCCATGCCCGAGGCCACCTTGTTCAACTCCTGGAAATTCTGCGTCCAGAAAAATTCGTCAAAATAAAAATTGCCGTGATAGCCCTGCGCCGTGCGCGCGTTCGTGCCCAGGAAATACAGGTGCGCGCCGTTCGGCAGCACAATGGGATCTCCCGTCAGGTCGATGCCGGCCGCCTCGCGCGCGAATTGCACGATGTATTGCTTGAAGACGTGGGCCTGGCTTTTTGAAGCGGACAGGAAGATTTGATTGCGGCCCGTGGCCATGGCGTCGGCCAGCGCCTCGCGCGCGAAGTACCAGGTGGCGCCGATCTGGCGAGACTTGAGGATGGCGCGCGTGCGCTGGTCGCCGTTGCGATACCAGACCTTTTGATAGTCGAACAGCGAATCCTGGAAGGCATCGAGCAATTGAATGCGCTGCTCGTCGCTGAAGTCGTTGCGCGTCGGTTTCTTCTTCGGCCCGGCATTGCGGTTCGCCAGCTTGGGATTGAGGTCCACCTCATTGCCACCCGGTTGCTCGTAGCGGCGCACGCGCGCCGCCTGCACAACGGCGCGCATCAACAGATCGATTTCCTTGTAGTCGCTGCCGCTCTTGACCTCTTTTTCGATCAGTTTCACCAGGCGCAGCTCGGCCGCTGCCTCGACGTGTTCGATGGCCTGCGCCTTGTCCCACTCGTCGCGCGCCTTCCAGCTGTTGATCGTGCTGCGCTTGAGTCCCAGGTGGCGGGCGATGGACGAAATGCGCCAGCCCTTCCAGTACAGGGCGCGCGCGGCACGGCGCGGCTCGGATTCGGGCACGGCCAGTTCGGCGATTTTTTCGTCCGCCGTTTGTTCGCTTGTTTTCTCGATTGTCAGCATGCCGCCAGCGTAGGCCGCGCGCGCGCGGAACGGGGAAAGGCAAAAGTCGCTATGGGCCATAGCAACCCGCCCCGCATTGAATCGCCGGGCCAAGACGTTGACCATGGCGTTATCCGATCAACCGAGACACGCCACCATGCCTAAATCCCAATTCTTCCGCGTCGCCACCGAAGGCGCCACCACGGACGGCCGCAACATTGACCGCGCCACCATCGAGCAGCTTGCCGCCAGCTACAACCCGAAAACCTACGGCGCGCGCATCTGGCTCGAACATATTCGCGGCATCCTGCCCGACAGCCAATTCAAGGCCTACGGCGACGTGATCGCGGTGAAAGCCGAGGAAGTGGACACGGACAACGGCAAGAAACTGGCCCTGTTCGCGCAGATCGAACCCACGCCGGAACTGGTCGCCATCAACAAAGCGAAACAGAAGCTGTACACGAGTCTGGAAATCCAGCCTGACTTTGCCGATACGGCGCAACCCTATCTGGTCGGCCTGGGCGTCACCGACAGCCCCGCCAGCCTGGGCACCGATGCCCTGAAATTCTCAGCGAATCGCAAGCAACAAAGCGGCAACCTGTTTAGCGCTGGCGTCGAGGTCGAACTGGTCTTCGATGAACCGGCAGGCGTCAAGCTGGCCGACGCCGTCAAAAACCTGCTGTCGCGCTTTTCGAATAAATCCGGCGCCGACGCGGCCCAATTCGCCGACATCAGCGAAGCCGTGGAAACCCTGGCCGGCCACGTCGTCACGGCGAATGACAACTACGCCAGCGCCCTGATGCGCCTGGACAAAGCGGAAACGGCCTTGACGGCCACGCAGGCCGACCTGGACGCCTTCAAGGCGCAGATGGACGCGGCGCCCGGCAACGCGCCGCGCCGCCCGCCGGCCACCGGCAACGACGGCGCCGTGCAGACCGAGTTTTAAGCGCCCGCGCCCTCCCCCCCACATTCATCCAACAACGGAGCACCAAACAATGAAAAAGCAAACCCGCCAGGTCTACAGCCAGTATGAAACTCGCCTGGGCCAGTTGAACGACACCGATACGGTGGCCAAGACCTTCAGCGTGGCGCCCAGCGTGCAGCAAAAGCTGGAAAACAAGATGCAGGAATCGAGCGAGTTCCTGTCGAAGATCAACATCATGGGCGTGGGCGAACAGGAAGGCGAAAAGCTGGGCCTGGGCGTCTCCGGCCCGATTGCCGGCCGCACCAACACCAAGGACAAGGAACGCGAGACACGCGACCTGTCCACCCTGGACAGCACCAAATACCGCTGCGAGCAAACCAACTTCGACACGCACCTGACGTATGCCAAGCTGGACGCCTGGGCCAAGTTCCCCGATTTTCAATCGCGCGTAGCCAATGCCATCGTGATTCGCCAGGCGCTGGACCGCATCGTCATCGGTTTCAATGGCGTGAAAGTCATGGCCAATACCGACCTGGCCGCCAATCCGCTGCTGCAGGACGTGAACAAGGGCTGGCTGCAGCACTTGCGCGAACAGGCGCCCGAACGCGTGCTGGGCCTGGTCGGCGCCGGCCTGCCGGGCAAGGTCGTCATCGGCGCTGGCGCGGATGATGACTATGCCAATCTGGACGCCGCCGTGCTCGATGCCGTCAACCTGCTGGACCCGTGGTATCAGGAAGACACGGGCCTGGTCGCCATCGTGGGCCGCAAGCTCTTGAGCGATAAATACTTCCCGCTGGTGAACACCAAGCAGGCGCCCACGGAAACCTTGGCGGCCGACATTATCATCAGCCAGAAACGCATTGGCGGCCTGCCAGCCGTGCGCGTTCCCTACTTCCCGGACAACGCCATCCTGATTACTCGCTTTGACAATCTGTCGATCTACTTCCAGGACGGTGCGCGCCGCCGCCGCGTGGTGGACGAGGCCAAGCGTGACCGCATCGAAAACTACGAGTCGTCCAACGACGCGTATGTGATCGAAGACCTGGGCCTCGCCGCCCTGGTGGAACACATCGAGCTGAAAGGCTAAGCCATGGGCAATCTGTCTCCTGCCCTGCGCCACCGCGCGCGCATGCTGGCCGAGCGCACGGCCGGCGCCGCCGAGCCGCTGGGCGTGACCACCGGCAGCGCGTATGAACTGATGCTTTATAAACTGTCCGACGACCGCCGCCGCCTGAAATCCATTCAGTCAGTCGAGCGCAAGATCGAGGTCAAGGCCACCATGCTGGCGACCTATGCGCAATGGATCGACGGCGTGCTGGCCGGCGGCAAGGGCGCGCAAGACGATGTCGTAGCCACCATGCTCGTATGGCACATCGACACGGGAGAATATGACCGCGCCCTGGTGATTGCCGCCTACTGCATGGAACACAAGTTCACCCTGCCGGAAACCTATAGCCGCGACATTCCGACCATGATGCTGGACGAGTTTGCCGCCGCCTACCTGCAGGGCAAGCTGGGCGGCGACCCGCAGCATGCCGTGGTCGTGCTGGGCGCCGTCGAAGCGATGACGGCCGCCAGCGACGCACCTGACCAGGCGCGCGCCAAGCTGCACAAGGCCATCGGCCTGGCCATGGTGGCCGTGTTGGACCAGCGGGACGCGACGGACATCGCCCCGGCCCTGCTGGAACAAGCTGGCGTGGCCATGGCGCAGTTACAGCGCGCACGGGCTTTGTCCGAGTCCGTCGGCGTCAAGAAAGACATGGAACGACTGGAGCGGCGCATCAAGCGCGCGGCTGATTCCAGCTAAAGAGCAGCCCCCGGCGCACAGGCGGCACGGGGGGATTCCGGCGAATTTACCTGCCTGATGAACCCCGTCCACCGCCTCCCCTTTCACCTCCATCGCAGACACCATGTCCTTTATCGCCCTTCCTCCCCGCGCACCAGGTGGCATTAGCACGCCGCCGGCACCCAGCTCCACGCCCGGCATCGTGGAAAACGATGGCTGGTTTCCCGACATCCTGCTCACAGAAATGCGCGACGCCATGCGCCTGGACGGCACTGTCACCGATGCGCGCCTGGTGCAAGCCGTGGTCGATGCCATTCTGCAGGTCAACCGCGAGCTGGCCGGCTGGCAAAGCGTGCATGCGGCCGCCGGCATCGTCGCGCTGGCGGACGTGCCGGCCGCGCGCATCAACCGTGAAAGCCGCTTGCTGGCGCAGTACCGGCGCGCCGTCTACAGCACGGCCAAGGCCGACTTGATCGAGCGTTACCGCGACTACGACACCACGGCGTCGTCGGCCAGCGACAAGAAAAGCATGGAATGGCTGGACGAAGCGCCCGGCGCGCAGCGGAGAAATGCGCAATGGGCCATCGCCGATATGGTCGGGCGCACGCACCTGACGGTGGAATTGATCTGATGCAGGTGCGCACGCAGCAGCACGACACGGTAGACGCGCTGGTGTGGCGCTACCTGGGCGACGGCGCCGGCTATGTCGAGCAGACCCTGGAAATGAATCCCGCGCTGGCACGCCACGGCGCCGTGCTGCCGGCCGGTCTGGTCGTCACCTTGCCGGACCCTGCCGCCAGCGTGGCCGCCATGGCGGACGTTGTGCAGCTATGGGACTGACTTTTTTAACAACCTTCACTTATCCTCATCATGGAGAAACAAGCTATGTCCGCAGAATCGTTTGGTGGTTTCGCCGCCTTGGTCAAACTGTACGGCTTCAAGGCTGCGCTGGGTATGATCGGCGCCGCCATGCTGTATATCGTGCTGCCGCCCTTGAACAGCGACGGCACCTTCAACAAGGGCGAATTCGTCGCCCGCCTGGCCTGCGCCGGCGTGTTCTCGTGCCTGCTGGGCGGCACCGCGTACCAGCTGCTGTGCGCGCAACTGCCCGCCATTGGCGCCATGGTCAACGCCTCCGCCGTCGATTTGATCGTGGGCGCGCCCGGCTGGTGGGTATCGCGCGCCGTGGCCCTGTGGTTCCAGCGCCGCAGCGACAAGGACATCGCCGAGCTGGTCAAAGACGCAAAGGAACACTGATGGCTGCCACCGAGGATCCGCTGATCGCGCGCGCCATCGATGACGTGCTGCGCACCGAAGGCGGCTATGTGAACGACCCGCACGACAAGGGCGGCGAAACCAATTTCGGCATCACCGTGGCCGTGGCGCGCGCCAACGGTTACCAGGGCGCCATGCGCGACTTGCCCGTGGCGCTGGCGCGCGCCATCTACCTGGCGCGCTACATCACGGGCCCGAAATTCGACCAGGTGCTGGCGATGCACGTCGGTATTGGCGCGGAACTGATCGACACGGGCGTGAACATGGGGCCGCGCGTGGCGGCCGAATTCCTGCAGCGCTGGCTGAACGGTTTTAATGATACGGGCGCGCGCTATCCCGTGCTCACCGTCGATGGCAGCCTGGGCAAACAGTCGCTGGGCGCACTGGCCGCCTTTCTCGCCTGGCGCGGCCAGGAAGGCGCCACCGTCATGCTGCGCGCCCTGAACGGCCTGCAGGCGGCGCGCTACCTGGACATCACGGAAGCGAACAAGACGCAGCGCCGCTTCCTGTTCGGCTGGCTGCGCACGCGGGTGGCCCCGTGATCGCGGCGCCGCCCTGGCGCGCGCTGGCCATGGGCCTGCTGGCGGGCGCCGTGCTCGGCTGGACGGTGCAGGGCTGGCGCAAGGACACCGCCCTGGCCAACTTGCGCCGCACCGCGGCCACCGCCCAGGAAACGGCCGCTACCGCACTGGTCCAGGCCACCGGCCGCGTGCTGCAGCTGGAACGCGCGGCCGCTGGCCAGCTCGCCGCGCGCACCGATCAACTCACCGAGGACAACCACCATGCACAAACTGACCGCGACCGCTTTATGGCTGACGTGCGCAGCGGCGCTATCCGCCTGTCAATCCCCGTCGCAGGCAATTGCCCCAGCGCTGGCGCCGGCCCCGCAAATTCCGCCGCTGCCCCCGTTGATCGCCACCAAGCGCGTGCCGAACTTGACCGCGCGACTGCGGCAGCTCTTGACGCCATCGCCAGCGACGGCGACGCCGCCACCCGCCAGCTCAACGCCTGCATCGATGCCTACAACCTAGTGCGAGACACCTACCATGTACAAACCGAATAGCCTGCGCCAGCACCTGGCCGCCGCCATCCCCGAGCTGCAGCGTGATCCCGACCGCCTCGTCGTCTTCGTCGACGAAGGCAATGTGGTGGCCACCGCCACCGCCTCCCTCTCCTTCGAATACCGTTTTAAATTGAACCTGATCGTGACCGACTACGCGGGCGACGCCGACGCCATCATGGTAGCCATGATCGCGTGGCTGAAAGTCCACCAGGCCGAACTGATGGCCAATGAGGAACAGCGCAAGCGCGGCATCAGCTTCGAGGTGGATTTTAACAACCATGAAACGGTCGATATTTCCATCAAGCTGGACCTCACCGAGCGCGTGGCGGTCAAGACCGGCGAGGCGGGACGCCTCGACATCAAGCACCTGGCCGAGATACAGCACATGCCCGCCTATGCGGACGAGTTCTGGAAGCTGTACGCCGGCGACACCCTGCTGGCCGAATGGCGCACGCCCGAGGCCACGCCATGAGCGACGACCTGCACGCGCTGGAAGCGTGGGTCGGTGCCCTGCTGGCCAAGCTGGCGCCGGCCCAGCGCCGCGCCATCAACCACAAGGTGGCCATCGACCTGCGCCGAAGCCAGGCACAGCGGATCAAGGCGCAGCAAGGGCCGGATGGCGCGGCCTATCCGGCACGCAAGCGGCGCAAGGAATTTAAGGGGAAGAACGGGCGCATCAAGCGGCAAAAGGCGGCCATGTTCGCCAAGATTCGCACTGCAAAACACTTGAAGGTGAAGGCGACCGGCAACCAGATCGAGGTCGGGTTCTTTGGCTGGGTGGCGCGCGTGGCGCATGTGCATCAGTTTGGCCGGCAAGAGCGAGTTACCAAGAAAGGGCCGGTCTACAAGTACCCGGAGCGGCCCCTGCTGGGGTTAAGTGAACCGGATCGGACGTTGATACGCGAATCGCTGCTGCGTCACATGGGAAAAAACTAAGATGCATCAATGCAAACTTCACCTGACATTAGTTATCAAATGAGTTAGAGTCGCATGATACCCACCGCAACCAGCCAAGAGCGGTCTCTCGGAAAACAGAGGTTTTCCGATGCCATAGTGGCAAAAGCCAATCGGGCATGTGTAGACAGTGGAAATACGCAAGGCAAACCACGTCGGATTGCTGATGCAACCGTAAACCTCACTTATGACGTTTCCCGAAGAAATTCTTGGCGGTTCCGGCCTCCCCGCTATTCCAGGCGGCGATACGGATATTCTTAACGAGAGGCAATCTGGTGTTAAAATTAATATAATGAAATAAACATCATTCTCTCTAGAAAGCATTACATGCCTGAGATAATCCGACAGGGCGACACCACGAGTCATGGCGGCACAGTATTGGAAGGATCCCCGCGTGACCTGTGCATGGGCAAGCCGATCTCATATTTGGGCCACAAGGTACACTGTCCAAAGTGCAAAGGCATATTTCCAATCGCCGAAGGGGTGACAACAACGTCGTTCTATGGCCGAGGTGTGGCGGTTGCGGGAATGAAAACCTCGTGCGGCGCAGTTCTTATCGCTTCCCAATTCACCGATACAGTGGAATGGAGTACAGGCACATGGCAAGCCGCTGAGCATTCGAATGCGACTGCGGCGGCCGCCGCGCAATTGGCGCCGGGGGCTTTGCCTCCACGTTCGTCTGCCGCGGCCTCGGAGATCGCCGAAAGCTATGACGAACAACCACAGCTTCATGCCAGCGAAATCGGTGGCATTCCGTATTTTGTCGAGACCAAGGACGGACGTCGCTTCTCTGGCCGCGCAACGATGGAAGGCATACTCCCGCGCGTGGAAACATATAACGAAGAGGAATACACCGTTTACTGGGGTGACGTTGCCCTGGCTAAAATGGAAGAGGTCGGCTGATGGCAGCGGAGCTCAAACAACAAGCAAAGATTAAGACCAACACCACGAAGGACTCCGTGTGCAAGATTGACGTGCCCGTCGTCAAATTCGCCGACCTTTGGGAAAACTATGTTAGTGGTGCACCATACAAGCCAGGGGAAGGCGACAAGGGGGACTATAGTAATCAGTGCGCCCTACGCATGAGCGCGACTTTTCACAAGGCGGGAATCAAGATGCTTTCCTTCTCGCAAAAAACCGTAAAGCCGATGCCAGGCACGAAAGTATTGGGGCGCGTCATGTTGAACGGCTCCCCCGCTGCCGCGCGGGCATACGAACTTAGCGAATGGCTCAAGCTACAGCCGTTTTGTGGCTTGCCCAAAAAGCCCGAAAACATCACCGGCAAGGATTGGGAATCGAAGGTCAAGGGGCGCACTGGCATCATAATGTTTCATGCTTACTGGACTCGCAGCGGGGAAGCACCTGCAAGCGCAAGCGGTGGGCACATCGATCTATGGAACGGGTCACGGCTCACGAATAACGGCCTAACCGGAACGCTGGAGACATTTGCACGGTTCACCCTGGGAATCAATAACCCTTGGATACCGGTTTACTCCGATCTTCGGAACTCGAAATTAATCCTTTTCTTCGAGGTCAAATGATGGTGAAAAAGATTGCTTTTATTGTCCTCGGGTTCTTGGTTGGCATCGCCTTCGATATGGTGCCTCATGCGTTTGAGGTCGTCGCAAAGACCAACGTTTGTCGCGAATCATGCTCCAACTTACTAAAAGTCGTGTCAATCGTCATCTATGCGATCTTGCCAATGGCATGGGGCGGGCTCTTGGGGATCGTGATTGGAGAGCATCACGCAAAACGAATATTGCTCACCAGTGCGCTATTCTCTTTAGTTATCATGGCAGTATTAACTTGGTTTCTCTACAAGCAACAACACCCATGATTTTCAACCTCGCTAGACGTCAACGTTAAGTCAAACTTCAGCTGCTCCATGGTCCGCCATAGAGTGCGAAAGCGGCCGCCCGCCACATCGCCCCCGACTTGGCAAATATAACTTTATGCCTCACGGACTGCCATAGTCGCTAAGCCGCTTATCAACCCGCCCCCGCGTGCATCCGCGCGCGGACTTCGGCAACATGCACTGCATGAACGCCGACCTGTCCGACCTCACCCGCTTGCTGCAAAACCTGATCCGCCTGGGCACCATTGCCGAGGTCAAAGGAGCCAAGGCGCGCGTGCGGCTCGGGCCGACGCTCACCACCGAGTGGCTGAAATGGGCCACGCCGCGCGCCGGCAGCACGCGCACATGGTCGGCGCCCACAGTCGGCGAACAGGTGATCGTCTTTTCCCCTGGCGGCGACCTGACGCGCGGCATCATCCTGCCCGCGCTGTACTCGCAGGAATTTGATGCGCCCGACACCAGCGACAGCATCCACACCACGCACTACCCCGATGGCGCTGTGGTGCAGTACGACCATGCGGCCCATGCCCTGACGGCCACCCTGCCAGGCGGCACCGCCACCATCACGGCCGACACGGTAACGTCGAACGCGCCCAGCACCATCTGCACGGGCGACCTGACCATCATGAAAAACCTGATCGTCAAGCAATCCACCACCGTGGAAGGCGTAACCACCCTGAACGGCGGCGTGAACGCCAAGGCCGGCGCCGATGGCGGCGTGGCCATGGCCGTGCAAGGCACGATCAAAGCCAGCGAGGACGTGCTGGCCGGCGCCATCAGCCTGGCCAAGCATGCGCACGGCGGCGTCAAGGCAGGCAGCGACCGGTCGGGCGGGCCGCAACCATGATGGGCATGCACGTCGCCACCGGACGCAGCCTGACGGGCCTGGGCCACCTGCGCCAGTCCGTGACCGACATTCTCACTACGCCCATCGGTTCGCGCATCCGGCGCCGCCGCTATGGCTCCGAAGTGCCCGAGCTGATCGACCAGCCCCTGAACAGCGCGACGCAGTTGCGCATCTACGCCGCCACCGCCTTTGCCCTGCGCCGCTGGGAGCCGCGCCTGCAGCTCGCCAGCGTCCAGCTCACGCGCGACACGGACGGCGCCATCGCCCTGCTACTCGATGGCACGGCCAATGGCCAGGGCATCACGCTGTCCGTGCCCGTCAAGCAAGCGGGCGCCGTATGAGCACGCCTATCGACCTGACTCAGTTGCCGGCGCCCAGTGTGGTGGAAGTGCTGGACTTCGAAGCCATCCTCGCCAGCCGCAAAGCCCACCTGGTCAGCCTGCTGCCGGAAGCCGAGCGCGCTGCCGTCACGGCCCTGCTGGAGCTGGAATCGGAACCGGCCACCAAGCTGCTGGAAGAAAACGCGTATCAGGAAACCATCCTGCGCAACCGCGTCAACGAGGCGGGCAAGGCCGTCATGCTGGCGTTTGCCCTCGATGGCGACCTGGACCAGCTGGGCGCCAACGTCAACGTGGAACGCCTGACCATCACGCCGGCCAATCCCAACGCCCTGCCGCCCGTGGCGGCCGTCATGGAAGACAACGACGCCTACCGCCTGCGCATCCAGGAAGCGCCGGACGGCCTGTCCGTGGCCGGCCCGAAAGCATCGTATGAATTCCACGCCCGCAGCAGCGACGGCCGCGTCAAGGATGCAAGCGCCACCAGCCCCGCGCCTGCGCACGTCACCGTCACCGTGCTGGCCAACAACGACACCGGCATTGCCAGCGCCGAGCTGCTGGCCACCGTGGCGCGAGCGCTCAACGCCGAGGAAGTGCGCCCCCTGGGCGACCGCCTGACGGTGCAAGCCGCCCAGGTCATCGATTACCAGATCGAGGCCACCTTGTTTATCGGCGTCGGGCCGGAAGTGCCGATTCTGCTGGCCGCCGCACAAGCCAACGCCGCGCGCGTGTCGCAGCCGCGCCGCCCGCTGGGCCACAGCATTTACCGCTCCGCCTGCAGCGCCGCCGTGCACGTCGAAGGCGTGCGCAAGGTCGTGCTCACCAGCCCGGCGGCCGACATCGAGCTGGACGCCACCCAGGCCGCGCGCTGCACGGCTATCAAGCTCAATGTGGTGGTGCGCGATGAATAAGCTCGTGGCCACCCTGCCGCCCAATACCACGGCGCTGGAGCGCGCCATTGCCGTGGCCTGCGCCGAGCTGGTCAACGTGCCCGTGCCGCTGCGCGACCTGTGGAACGCCGACCGCTGCCCGGTCAATCTGCTGCCGTTCCTGGCCTGGGCCTGCTCCGTCGACCGCTGGGACGACACCTGGCCCGAGTCGATCAAGCGCGGCGCCATCAAGGCGGCCTATTTCATCCACAAGCACAAGGGCACGATTGCCGCCGTGCGCCGCGTGGTGGAGTCCCTGGGCTATTTGATCCGCATCACCGAATGGTGGCAGACCACGCCACCGGGCGTGCCTGGCACCTTCCGCCTCGACGTCGGCGTACTCGACACGGGCATCACGGACACCATGTTTCAGGAAATGGAACGCCTGATTGCCGACGCCAAGCCCGTCAGCCGGCATTTGACGGGCCTGGCGCTGTATCTGGAAACCCGTGGCCAGGTGCGGATCGGCCTGGCCGCCTATCACGGCGATGCGATGACGGTCTATCCGTGGATCGCCGAAGAAATCGAAGTGCGCGGCACGCTGTTGCAGGCCGGCGCCCCCCATACCATTGACACCATGACCATCTATCCATGAGCACATACTTTGCCATTCTGACGCAGGTGGGCGAGGCCAAGCTGGCCAACGCCATCGCCCTGGGCCAAACCCTGAAACTGAAAAAAATGGGCGTGGGCGACGGCAACGGCGCCCTGCCGATCCCGGACCGCTTGCAAAAGACGCTCGTGCATGAAGTGCGCCGGGCAGACCTGAACCAGTTAGCCATCGACCCGGCCAACGCCAGCCAGATCATCGTCGAGCAAGTCTTGCCCGAGGACGTGGGCGGCTGGTGGCTGCGCGAAATCGGCATCTACGACGAGGCGGGCGACCTGTGCGCCGTGGCCAACTGCCCGCCCAGCTACAAGCCCCTGATGGTCGAGGGCAGCGGGCGCACGCAGGTGGTGCGCGTGGTGCTGATCGTCGCCAGCACGGCCGCCATCGAGCTGAAAATTGATCCATCCGTGGTGCTGGCCACGCGCCAGTATGCCGATCAGCAGGATATCGAAGTGCGCGCCTATGCCGACAAGCAACTGGCCCTGCACCTGGCTGCGCTGGACCCGCATCCCCAGTACAGCATGAAGGAAGTGGCGACACGGCCAATGTTCGACGCATCAAAAAAGTTGGTCAATGCTGCTTTTGTGCAGCAGGAACAGGGCAATATCGTGGCATCTGGCGCAGTATCGGCGTCGCGCAGCTTGACCGGCGAGGACATCGGCAAATGCCTGTATTTTTCTGCCGACAATGTGGTGTTCACGCTTCCCAAGCCGAGCGACCTGGGCATCACGACCAATTCCGGCCGCTGTATTCACTTCTTCGGCCTGGCCGGAAAAACGGGACGACTTGCCCCCGGCCCCGGCGCCTCGCTCAATGCCGATGTGTCCAGCGTGACCGGCATGGATGTCAAATCCGGCCAGTACATCACCCTCGCCGCCATTGCCGACAGCGTATGGCAGGTCATCGACACGACTGCAGAAATGTGGCGTAACGCTGATTTCCTCACGTCCATTGCCAGCGCGGGCGTGAGTTCCTGCCAGGCATCGCCCGGCGGCATCATGTGCCAGACAGGAAGCTTTGTCGCCAGTAAAACCGGCTACAGCATCCTGACCTTTCCGTCCGCCTTTCCGAATGGGTTGCTGTCCATTCAAGCCAACGTCATCCATGGTTCCCTGGGGGCCGGTTCCGTCAACTTCAACATGGATGCAAAAACGCGCAGCGGCGTGCCGGTGGCGGTGGTCAATTCCAGCGCCAGTGATTACCTGGCCTACCCCATCACCTATACCGCACGCGGCTATTAACAAGAGAAAGCCCCCCATGGATATGCTTGCCCCCGACAACCTCGATGCCGTTTTCTACTCCCTGCAAACGGCAGGCTTCTACCCCGAACGCCTGCGCGCGGCCTATGACGCCGCCGGCTCATGGCCCGCTGACGCCGTGCTGATTCCTGCCGAGCGGCTTGCCAGCATACAGGCGGCGGTGGCCGAAGGCGCCACCGTCTCGCTCGATTCCCATGGCCAGTGGATCGTGACGGCACGCGCGCCCACGCCGTATGTGCAATTGGCCGCCGCCTACCTCAACGCGGTGCGCGCGGCGCGTGAAGCCGTCTTGAACCGCCTGGCCGGTATCGGCTTCGCGGCGATGATGAACGGCGAAACGGACATCGTGGAAGGCGCCATTGATGCGCGCCAGGCGCTGCTCGACATCACCATCTGCCCGTCAGTCGTTGCCGCGCAGGATATACAAGCGCTGCAAGCGGCCATCAAGGGCGAATACGACCGCATCGCCGCCAGCTTGCCGGACGAGGCCCGCCGCGCCTTCGACGACGCCGGCATTGCCCTCGTGCCACCCATTGCCCAGTAACGCCCCATTCACCTACTCACCAGGAGAGCCACATGGCCACCGACTACCACCATGGCGTGCGCGTCATTGAAATCAACGAGGGATCGCGCCCGATCCGCACCGTATCCACGGCCGTGCTGGGCCTGATCGCCACGGCCGACGATGCCGACCCGGCGGCCTTCCCGCTCGACACGCCCGTGCTCGTTACCAACGTGCTGGCCGCCATGGGCAAGGCCGGCAAGACGGGCACCTTGTACCGCGCGCTGGAAGCGATTGCCGCGCAGACCAAGCCCCTGACCGTCGTGGTGCGCGTGGAAGAAGGCGAAACGGAAGCGGAAACCACCACCAATGTGGTGGGCGGCGTGTCACCGGACGGCAAATACCTGGGCGCCAAGGCGCTGTTGGCCGCGCAAAGCAAGCTGGGCGTGAAACCGCGCATCCTGGGCGCGCCGGGCCTGGACACCAAGGCCGTCACCAACGCCCTGGCCAGCGTGGCGCAGCAACTGCGCAGCTTCGTGTACGCCTCCGCGTATGGCTGCAGCAACGTGGTGGCCGCCACCACCTATCGCGGCCAGTTCGGCCAGCGCGAGGTCATGATTATCTGGCCGGATTTTGTCAACTGGGACAAGACCATCGACGCGGAGGCCAGCATTTCGGCCGTCGCCTACGCCATGGGCCTGCGCGCAAAGATCGATGAGGAGACGGGCTGGCACAAAACCCTCTCCAACGTGGTCGTCAACGGCCCGACCGGCATCAGCAAGGACGTGTTTTTCGACCTGCAAGACCCGGCTACCGACGCCGGCGTGCTCAATGCCAAGGAAGTCACCACCCTGATTAACATGGGCGGTTACCGCTTTTGGGGTTCGCGCACCTGCGAGGCGCCGGGCGGCTTCTTCTATTTCGAAAGCTACACGCGCACGGCCCAGGTGCTGGCCGACACCATCGCCGAGGCGCACTTCGCCTATGTCGATGTGCCCTTGCATCCCTCCCTGGTGCGCGATCTGCTGGAAAGCATCAACGCCAAGTTCCGCGACTTGAAACTGCAGGGCTACATCATCGACGGCCATGCCTGGTATGACGAGCAGTACAACGACAAGACAGGCTTGAAAGACGGCAAGCTGGCCATCGATTACGACTACACGCCCGTGCCGCCGCTGGAAAACCTGCGCTTCCAGCAACGCATTACCGACCGCTACCTGGCCGACTTCGCCTCGCGCATCGCCGCTTAACCGACCCCGTGCCCGCCGTGTGCGGGCGCAACTGACCACTGGAGAACGCTATGGGCATGCCCCACAAACTCAAGCAATTCAACGTATTTCAAAACGGCGTGCTGTTCATGGGCATGGTGCCCGAAGTCACCTTGCCGAAACTCAGCCGCAAGATGGAAGAGTACCGCGCCGGCGGCATGAGCGGCCCCGTCTCCGTGGACTTCGGCAACGAGGCACTGTCGCTGGAATGGAGCGGCGGCGGCCTGATCGCCGAAGCCTTGAAGCAATACGGCGCGCATGCGCACGGTGCCGTGATGCTGCGCTTCGCCGGTGCTTACCAGAACGACGAGGACGGCAACGTCGCAGCCGTCGAGGTTGTCGTGCGCGGCCGCTACAAGGAAATCGACATGGGCGGCGCCAAGATGGGCGACGACACCACCCATAAATACACGATGGCTTGCAGCTACTACAAGCTGATGATCGACGGCGCCACGGTCATCGAACTGGACTTCATGAGTGGCATCGAGAACATCGGCGGCGTCGATACCAATGCGGCCATCCGCAAGGCCAGCGGCCTGTAATCCCCTTTTTAGTCACCACCTACACACAAGGACAACACCATGAACACCGAAAACAACAATCAAGCCGTCATCGAACTGGACGAGCCGATCAAGCGCGGCGACACCTTCATCACCTCGCTGACCGTGCGCAAGCCCAAGGCGGGCGCCCTGCGCGGCATTTCCCTGATCGAACTGGCCAACCTGAACGTGTCGGCCTTGCAGATCGTGCTGCCGCGCATCACCGAGCCAACCTTGACCGCGCACGACGTGGCCAACATGGACCCGGCCGACCTGCTGGCCGTGGGCGTCGAGGTTGCCGGTTTTTTGGCGAACAAAGCCGATCGCCTTTCGGTATCCCCGGCGAAGTAGAAGACGCCATGGCCGACATTGCCGGCGTCTTTCACTGGACGCCGGCAGCGATGGACGGTTTTACGATTGATGAACTGATGGCCTGGCGCGAACGCGCCCGGCAGCGAAGCGGAGCGGAATAGATGGCTGGTCGGGATTTGAGGTTACAGGTAGTGTTTGCAGCGCTGGACAAAATCACCGGCCCGCTGAAAAAGATCATGGGCGGTTCCAGCGACACGGCCAAGGCGTTGAAAGCGACCAGCGACCGTTTGCGCGAGCTGAACACCCAACAGAGAAACCTGGGGAAATTCCGCGAACTGCATAGCGGTATTCGAACAACGGGGGTTGAGCTGAAAGAAGCTCAAAAAAAAGTAAAAGAGCTGGCCGCAAGCATAAAGCAGACCGAGTCTCCCACACGCGCCATGACGCGTGATTTGAAGGCGGCGACGAAGGTCACGCAGGCCTTGACGCTGAAAGGCCGAGAACAGAGCCAGCAATTCCGCGCCCTGCGCGCCAGCCTCAAGGAGGCCGGCATCGACACGCGCCAACTAGGCAAGGCCCAGGAGTGGCTTAAGAACAGTATCCAGTTGACCAACGTTGAACTGGCGTCGCAACAAAAGCGCCTGGCCGCGTCAGCCGCCAAGCAGCAGCGCGTCACCAACGCCACCCAGCATGCCGACAAGCTGCGCAACAAGGCGGGCAATCTGGCCATGGCCGGCGCTGGCGCCACCGCCACGGGCGCCGTGCTTGGCGCGCCTGTTGTCAAGGGGCTGAACGAGGCCAAGCACTATCAAACGGAAGTGGGCAGGGTCAACGCGCTGGGCCTGGGCGACAAGGTGTCAGCCGAGGCCGTCGCCTTCGCGCGCAACATGAAGACCTACGGCACCAGCCAGCTCGACAACCTGCAGCTCATGCGCGACGGCATGAGCGCCTTTGCCGATGTGCACCACGCGGAAATGGTCGCCCCTACCCTGGCCAAGATGAAGTTTGCCAATCACGCCTTCTTTGGCGAGGCCGAGGGCGCCGACAACGAACGCAAGTTCATGGACATGCTCAAGGTCATCGAGCTGCGCGGCGGCCTGGAGAGCAAGGAAAAGTTCGAAGCCCAGGCCAATATCGTGCAGCAGGTCATCACCGCCACGGGCGGGCGCGTCGGCCCGAATGAGTGGCTGAACATGATCAAGACGGGCGGCATCGCGGCCAAGGGCTTGAAAGATGATGCGTTTTACTACCAGATGGAACCGCTGGTGCAGGAGATGAGCGGCAACCGCGTCGGTACGTCCCTGATGAGCGCCTACCAGAATTTATACCAAGGCCGCACGACGAAGCGCTCGGCCAGGAAGCTGGAAGAGTTCGGCCTGATCGGCGACAAGAGCAAGGTCAAGCACGACAAGGCGGGGCAAGTCTCGTTCCTCGATCCCGGCGCGCTGCTGGGCGCGGAACTGTTCCGCGAAAACCAGTTCGAATGGCTGGAAAAGGTGCTGTTGCCGCAACTGGCCAAGAAGGGCATCACGGAAAAAAAACAGGTGCTCGATGCCATCGGCAGCATCTTTTCCAACCGCACCGCGTCGAACCTGTACTCCCAGATGTATTTGCAGCGCGTGCAGATCCACAAGAACGAAAAGCTCAACCGTGGCGCCGCCGATATCGGCAAGCTGGAAAAGCTGGGCCGCGACTCGGCCGCCGGCAAGGAACTGGAGGCGCAGTCGAAGCTGGCCAACTTGAAACTGACCATGGGCGAAAAAATCCTGCCGCTCTACGCGCAGGGGCTGGAAATGGCCATCAGCGCCGTGCAGCGCCTGAACGGCTTCATGGAACGCAACCCGACCGTGGCCAAGATCATGATTACCGCCTTTGCCGTGCTGGCCGGCCTGCTGCTGGTGCTCGGTCCGCTGATGCTGGGCATTGCCGCCATGATTGGCCCGTATGCCATGCTGCACGTCATGTTCGCCAAAATTGGCGTGACGGGCGGCGTACTCACGCCCATCCTGCGCGGCCTGGGTGGCGCCTTCATGTGGGCGGGCCGCGCCGTGCTATGGCTGGGCCGCGCTCTTCTGATGAACCCAATTGGCATTGCCATCACGGTCATCGCCGGCGCCGCCTTCCTGATCTACAAATACTGGGAGCCGATCAAGGGTTTCTTTCGCGGCCTGTGGTCGGACGTCAAGACGGCGTTTGCCGGCGGCTTTACCGGCATCAATAGCCTGATCGCCAACTGGTCACCGCTGGGCCTGTTCTATCGCGCCTTCGCAGGCGTGCTGGGCTGGTTCGGCATCGCGCTGCCGGCGAAGTTCACCGACTTTGCCGCTAATATCCGGCACAGCATTGTCGAAGGACTGGCGCCGCTGACAGGCTTCATTGCCAGTCTGTGGTCGCAGCTGAAAACCACCTTCAGCGGCGGCATGGCCGGTATCACTGCCCTGATTATCAACTGGTCTCCCGTCGGCGTGTTTTACCACGCATTCGCCGGCGTCTTGAGCTGGTTCGGCATCAAGCTGCCGGCCCAGTTCACCGAGTTCGGCGCCAATATCCTGCGCGGCCTGGTCAACGGCATCACGGGTTCCATGGGCGCCGTCAAGGACGCCATCAGCAATGCCGGTTCCAGCACCATTGCCTGGTTCAAGGAAAAGCTGGGCATCCACAGCCCAAGCCGCGTGTTTGCCCAGCTCGGCGACTACACCATGCAGGGCCTGGCCGTGGGCCTGGACCGCAGCGAGGGCGCGCCCATTGCCAAGGTTTCCGGACTGGCGCAGCGCCTGACGCAACTGGGCGCCGGCATCGCCATCGGCACGGCAACCGCCCTGCCGGCCAGCGCCTTTGACATGCGCGCACCGCTGTCACAAGGCGGGTTCGGCGCCGGCATGACCATTCAAGGCGACAAGATCGAAATCACCTTCCACGTGCAGGCCGGCACCGATCCCCAGGCCATCGCGCGCGCGGTAAGCGCGGCGCTCGATCAGCGCGACCGCGAAAAGGCGGCACGCATCCGCTCTTCCCTGCGCGACCACGATTAAGAAGGAACAACCACCATGATGATGATTTTAGGAATGTTCGTGTTCAGTCTGCCGACCCTGGCCTATCACGAGCTGCAGCGGCAAACGGAGTGGAAGCACGCCAGCACGGCCCGCGTGGGCCTGCGCGACGCGCACCAGTATGTGGGGCCCGGCGACGACACGATTACCTTGTCGGGCTGGGTGGCGCCGGAACTGACCGGCTCCCTGTATTCGCTCGATGCGCTGCGCATGATGGCCGACACGGGTAAATCGTGGATTCTGATCCAGGGCACGGGCCGTATTCTCGGCTCGTATCGCATCACGAGCATGACGGAAGGGCGCACCATCCTGGACGGCAGCGGCGGCGCGCGGCGCGTCGAGTTCTCGATTGCGCTCAAGCGCGACGACGACGGCGTGCTGGCCATGGTCGGCCTGGGCGACATCGGCGATCTGAAAAACATGCTCAGCATCGATGGCATGACCAGCAGCATCGCGGGCGCGGCCAAGGATGCCGTGGGCAGCGTAGTCGGCAATGTCGTGGGCGGCATCACGTCGAAATATGGCGGCGTGGTCAGCGAGATGAAAGACAAGATCGGCGGCAGCATCAGCGGCGCCATCGGCAGCGCGGCGGACAAGTTCAAATGAGCGAGCATATCCCCGCCTTCAAGGTCAGCATCGAGGACAAGGATTTGACGGCCATCGTTTCGCCGCGGCTAATCAATCTGACCTTGACGCTGTGCCGTGGCGACGAGAGCGACCAGCTCGACATTTCCCTGGATGACAGCGACGGCAAGCTGGCCCTGCCGCCGCGCGGCGCGCAGATCGCCCTGGCGCTGGGCTGGCAAGCGTCCGGACTGGTGGACATGGGCAAGTTCACCGTCGACGAGGTGGAGCACAGCGGCGCGCCCGACACCATCACCCTGCGCGCCAGGTCGGCCAACCTGATCGACACATTTAGACAGCAACAGGAACACAGCTTTCACAAGACCACCCTGGGCGCCATCATCGAGGCCATCGCCTTCCGCAACGAGCTGGCGTCGGGCGTGTCGGCGCGCCTACGCGATACCGCCATCGAGCACATCGACCAGACGCACGAAAGCGATGCGGCCTTCCTGCGTCGGCTGGGCAGGAAATACGATGCGGTGGCCACCGTCAAGAACGACACCTTGCTGTTCATCCCCATCAACCAGAGCCGCACCGCCAGCGGCAAGGCGCTACCGGTCATCCCCATCACGCGCGCCCTGGGCGACGGCCACCGCTACCACAGCGCCGAAAGCGACGCCTACACGGGCGTGCGCGCCTTCTGGCACGACGAACGCTACGCGCGCCGCCGCAGCGTGGTGGCCGGCGTGCCCGGCAACAGCAAGCGCCTGCGCACCACGTTCGCCAACGAAACCGACGCACGCGCGGCGGCCGTGGCCGAATGGCAGCGCATCCTGCGCGGCCTGGCCACCTTCGAAATGAGCCTGGCCCTGGGCAACCCGGCCGTGTTCCCGCAATCGCCCGTGACCGTGACAGGCTTCAAGCCCGAGATCGACGCCACCGAATGGCTATCGGTCAAGGTCACACACACCCTGGGCGGGAATGGCTTTACCACGCGCATAGAGTTTGAAACGAAAACGGAAGCAGTCGAGGCGGAGCGCGAGGAAGAGAAAGACCCGGACGAGGGCATCACGGGCGTGGTGGCCAAGTGGAAGGACGTGGCGGCGAAGAAGAAAAAGGCGGGACAGGAAATGGCCGGGGCCACAGGCACGCTCAAGACGTTGGAGCATGTTTACAAGAGCAAGCAGGCCGCGAAGCGGGCGGCGCTGCATGTGTGGAAGCGTATCGAAGAGGTGCGGGACATCATCCAAGAGAATAGCGAGGATACCTGGAAACCTTCGCAAGCAGTAGCTGGCGCAGAAGGAGCATAAACTTTTTCCCTTTACTTCGGCTCAATGATTGCTTACGCCCCACTTACAGACCGTCCTATTAACTTTTTTCTTGAATTAATATGCGACACATTCATTAGTGAGAGTTCACCATTGATTATTTTAATAGATTTTCGACGTTCTCCATTGCACCAATCCATCGCTCATAAGTTTTCGCATGTTTCTCTTTAAAATTTCGATCCAAGAATCCGATAATGTAGCTTTTTGTATTTTCAACCAGATACGGATGAATTTTATCAATAGTATATGTTCGCTCCTCCTCTGCATTTATAGTAGAATTTAGAAGATTAATTGAATCCATGCAAGAAAAAGCACCAAAATAATAATTTTCTAATTTTGAATTTATGGCAATACAAAATTCAGAAAATTTCAATTCTTTTTTGTTTTCTTTCGCTAAAACACATGCGTATGTTAGTATGTTTATAGAGAGTGCAGATTTTCTCAAAAAGCTTTCCACTATACTCGAATCGATAACTTTTTCTTCATTGATAATGGGAAGCTGCACAGGCTTTTGTCCCAAAGAGCGTGTTGCATCTATAACCTTTGTCTCGAGTTGATCGAGGCGCGTAGGCAAACCTACTAAAGAGCCATGTAAAACCTCTGTATGCGTCTGAATTGCTGCGAGTGTTGCTGAAAGTGACGTGAGGCTTAATCCTATGGATGTAGATGCAGCATCGATCAAAACTGCACTCCGTTCCGCCGCCTTCGTTGTTTCAGCGCCGGCAGCGACCTGTTGCGTTATTTTTTCTTTTGAACTCTTTATTTCCTCTGAAACAATGCCAATACTCCCGAGACTTTTCGAAAGTCCATCATTTGCAATGAATGAGTAAAATATCGCAACCAACCCCAAAACCAAGGACGTCATAGTAGCTGCATTACTAAGAAATTCTGTAAATTTAGGTTGAAGTGTCCATCGATCAGTGGCAATTGCTATTATTATAAGATTTAATATAACTGCGCAGTAAAAAAAATGCAATTTTAGATTTTCTAATTTATCATTCATATTAACCGTTATTATATTGTTAATTTTAGGCATGGAAAGGGATACACAATCCGCTAACGCCGATAGTGGTACTGGAGCATAGCGGATTGCCAAGCAGAAAGACTCACACATTGTCACGCACCCACGAATGCCCCATCTAGGCCCAAGCTGTGTAGAAATGTAGAGAAATTCTGTGCGATAAAATTACAATTAGTGCAACATAACTTATTGTAAGTCTAGAAGCCAAGGCTAAGATCGTGTCCAAATCGCAGACCTGCCGCCGCAACCGTGAAACGAAAACGGAACCGATCGAGGCCGTGCGGCAGGTGGCAACCGACCCCGACGAGCGTATTACAGGCGTGCTGGACAGGTGGAGGGATGTTACTGTGAAGAGGAAAAAAAACAGGACAAGAGATAGCAGCCACAAAGCCCAAGCTCAAAACGCTGGAGCATCTTAACTAAAGCAAAAGTGGCGCTAAGGGGCCGGCAAAAAATAGCATGGAAGCACATCAACGAAGTGCGAGACAACATCAGGGAAAACAGCGAGGCCTCTGGGATTCCTGCAAATAGCGATAGTCCGGACTACAGCGAGGTGTAATTAGCGTTTTTCGCCAGTCTCGCATTTATTGTGCATAAGCCAGTATGCGGTCCTTCCAGAAGCAATATACTTGCCACGACGTTTAGTAAACATTGGGGAACCCATAATCGGACAGATGGCCTTTACCACTTCCGATGGTTCACTGGTAGAAATATAAATCAACTCATCACCAGCCTGATACAAAGGTGGTTCTGCATCTTCTTTTCCGACCTTATCGATTCTGATAGACGAAATTTTCAGGCCAATTCGCTCGATTCTCTCCCCTACATTTTTGTAGGCGAAGTCTTTGTCAGTAACTTGAATCTGCGCAAGGATTTTTTTAATTTCGATTGGTGACGTTATTGTCTTTGCAGCAGCAAAAGCAAAGGATGGAAGCAAAGATAATGTGATGATTGCGACTGTTTTTTTCATATGGAAGTGTGGGTGTTAAAAGTTCTGGTTATATCAGCGCCGCCTGTAACTCTTGGCCCCGCTGTCGCTTAGACAATACTGCCCGCCGCGTGGCCCCGTGCAGTAATTCCCACTCCGGCAGGTACAGCCATCAGAACCAGCAATCGGCAGCTTGGGAGGTGGGGCATTAGCGGAGCATATTTTCTTCGACTCGCTGATCGAACCATCATTGCATACGAAAGTGGCGCCATCGCAGTGAGAAATGCCACCCTTGCGACCAGAGCATGGGGTATTTGCCGCTAACAATGGCGCACTGACCAGCAGAAGTACGGTAATGGCCAGTTTTCGGACGAGCGAAAATCTCATGTCTTCTTTTCTAGGGGGCTGCGCGAAATCCCATTCAGACCATGGTATACGCATTCGTCTCTCGATTCGCCCACCATGTTTGAACATATACGGTGCCAAACCGAGCCGGAAAAATCACTTCCATCGGCTACTCGCCTCCGCTGGGTCATCTCAACAGAAATTATGCAGAGCAAACAAGCAGCAATTACAATAAGCATAAGAAGATCAATCATTTGCAGACTATTTTTCCTTTTTTCGTCTGCTGCTGGCCACGTTAAAAGTCTGCGGCCCAATGATATTGCCCACGAAATTTTGCCCAATCTTGCCGTGGGTTTCAACGTGTGAGGCATTTCCTGCTTGGGATGCTGGGGGCGTTGGCGAGCGCATGCCGCTAATCATCCCAAGGACGCCTGCTTTCCCGCGAACGTCCATACTTCGATAGCCTGTCAACAGTTCATGCTCGTCCGCAGGTAACGCAGACAGTGCATGTTCTCCTGTCAGCAAATACAACACATCTACCCCAGCCGCAGCAACGGCCGCCAAATAGTCAGAATCTGGCGTACGGGAGCCGTTTTCATAGTTGAACTGGGCCCCCTTTTTTACCCCACCAAGGGCAGCAAACTCGTCCTGATTGAGGCCGAGGCGCTTCCGTTCTTCCTTGAGACGATCAAAAAAATACTTCATTTGAGTACAAATACCTTTCAAAATCACTCAAATGAGTGATATATTTACGCCATTCCGTAGCGATTACAGATCATAACATTATGAATAATTTGTCAAAAGTCGGACGCATTGCCAAAGGCGTCACCTCTCAGCCGCTTGGCGTTCGTCTGGCTCCTGAAGAGGTGAAGGAAATCGAATCTCTTGCCGCAGCTCAACAGCGGTCACGCGCATGGCTCCTTCGCCTCCTGATCCTGCGCGGCCTCGCCGATTACAAGCGTGAACTCGCTTCCAAATCCACCCACTAAGGACAACGTCATGTACCCCGATGCAAAACGTATCCGCAGCCACCGCGTCATGCTGCGCCTCGATGACTATGAGCATCAGCTCGTTTCCTCGATCGCCAACTACCAGGGCGAAGAGCTTGCGGTGCTGGTGCGCCAGATCGTGATGCGTGAAGCCCTGGCCGTGATCGCCTTGGATGACGCCACCATCGACAGCGTACAGCGTCGCACCGTTTAAGCCGAGTCACTTTTGAGCAACTCTAAAGTTACGAAAAATGCCAGACCATCAAATTAACCTCAATGACGAAGAGCGCGCGGTGCTGGAACTCGTGCGCCAACGCCAGGGGCTGGCAAGTATCGATCAGGCGGCTGAATGGCTCGTCAAGTCGCGCTTACGCAAGCAGTCAAAAAACATGACAGGTCGCGGTCGCGCCCTGTACCAAGTGGAAAGAAAGCTGAAATGAGAGTCATCGGCCTGCCCTGCCCGCATTGCGAATACACCGTCCGCGCCGTCAAAAGCCGCACGATGTCCGCCATGTTCAAGGAAATCACCTACATGTGCCAGAACCCCGACTGCGGGCACTCCTTCGTGGCAGGCCTGGAAGTACTGCGCACCCTCTCGCTGTCTGCCATGCCCAAGCCGGATATCCGCATCCCGATGTCCCAGCATGCGCGCGCGGCAGCCACCAGCCAGCTGGCCCTGGACCTGACTGCGGGCTGCTGATGACTATCCCGCTCCTCGCGCCGCCGTAGCCCGGCTGCCGTAACTCCCCCCTCCTTTGCTGTGCCCTGCAGCGCTCCCTTTTGAGCGTGCGGGATTCGTTCAACCTGAAATAAGGAAAACTGATGGAAACCACGCTGCACGCCGCCAGTCATGCCGGCCAATCCATGGCATCAAGCACGACCCGCCCGACCTTGCAAAATTGTATTGTCCCCGTGGCGCCAACGTGTTTTCTGCTGCGAGCTGGCGCGGGCATCGGCATCGCGGCGTTGACCGCCCACATCCATGAGATCGCCAAGACCTATCACGCCTACGGCGCTGTCAATTTGACCTTCATCGTCAGCGATGGGCAGGCACTGGAGCGTGACGGCTTTTTCGCGCCAGCCAAGCAACGCGCCCTGGTCGGCAAGCTGCCCATCGAGGTGAACTACCTTTTCGCCACTGAAGCGGGTTCCCGGCACTGCTGCGGCGCATCGCACACGCTCCCCTACTGGGCAGAACATTTTCTCAAGGCAGGGGCACGCTGATGCTGCGCCTGGCCAAAACATGCGGCATCTGGCTGCTGTCGCTCTTGATCCTCATCACCCCCAGCGTGCTGCGGGCTATCGGCGCCATCAAGGACTGAACCATGCCGGCGTCCCTTATCGACAATCACCTGTCCTTCCAGCCTGCCGCCGAGATTCTGGCCGCGCGCGACAAGGACATGCCGACGCCACCGGGCGCCGGGCATGCGCTGGCCGCCATCGCCGAGGCCAAGGCCCAGCTACGCAGCATCAAGCCGCGCAACCTGGCGCCCTTCATGGCCCAGGCCTGGGGATTGTCGCCGCGTGGCGCGCGGCGTTCCGTGCTGATCGCCGCCGGCCTGGACGCCGACCGCTGGGAATCGCCCATCCACTCATTTACCGAAGAAGAGCGCATCGAGCTGCGCGCCGCCACCTCCGCCGCTATCCGTGTGTACGAAAGACTGTTGAATGCAATCTAAACAAATCCTGCTGCCTACCCCGCAGCGTCACGAAGCCTTTTTGCGATCCGCGCAGTTCGCGCCCGAGCTGGCCCGCATTCCGTTCAAATGGCGCAACCGCGTCATCACGGCCGCCATGGCCAAGATGGCCTGGTCATCCTGGTACAAAATTTATGAGTCCGTCGCGACCAGCTTTGTGCGCGAGTTCGCCGAGCAGTACGTACCGGCCGGCGTCGACCTGTCGCAAAGCGATGCGGACATCGTGGCCACCGCCGAGCGCGCGGCGGCCGGCGTCACCAAAATGCTGTGGATGGCCGTATCCGACACGCACGCCCTGCAGATCATGGAAGACGAATGCGCCTCGTATGGCATCGAACTGCCCGAGTTCGACGCGCTGGCCGACACCATCGCCCGCCTGGTGGACGCCCGCTGGTGGCGCCGCCAACTGCGCAAGCGTGTCAAGCGCGCCTTTGAAGCCGGCAATATCCGCCTGGGCTATGTGAACTATCGCGGCGAACCCTACGCCAGCAACGACGCCGTGCTGTCGCGCCTGGCGCAAAACCGCCGCAACGCGGCAGCGCTGGCGGCCACCCTGGTGCAAAACGAGAACGGCCAGCAATTCAGTATCGCCGAGCTGGCCGAGAAAACGACCGCGAATAAAGCCATCCGGCGCGGCGAGCTGATGTTGCGCATCAACGGCTTTGAACAGATCGCCCGCGAGTGCGGCGACCAAGGCATTTTCATCACTTGGACGTGCCCATCGCGCTTTCACGCCATGCAGCACAGCGGCAAGCCAAACGACAAATTCGACGGCTCCACGCCGCGCGAGGCGAACGCCTACCTGGGCAAGATGACATCGCTGTGCCGCTCCGCGCTGGCGCGCCGTGGCATCGGCCTGTACGGCTTTCGCATCGCCGAGCCGCACCACGACGGCTGCCCGCATTGGCATCTGCTGCTATTCGTGCGCCCGACTGCGAAATACAAGACGGTCCACCTGCAGGACGTGGCCGGCCGCGCCATCCGCATCATGAAGCGCTACGCCTGGCGCGTGGACCGTGGCGAACCGGGCGCCTTCGCGCGGCGCCTGGACGTGAAACGCATCGACTGGGCCAAGGGTAGTGCCGCCGGCTACATCGCCAAGTACGTGGCCAAGAACATCGATGGCGTGGCCGAGCACAAGACGAAAGAAGGCTACGTCGTTACGGCCGACTCCGAAGGCGATGTCGAGCTGACGCCATCGGCGCGGGTCGAGTCCTGGGCTGCGTGCTGGGGTATCCGTCAATTCCAGCAATGGGGCGGCGCGCCCGTCACCGTATGGCGCGAGCTGCGCCGGATCGAAGAAAGCATGGTCAACGAGGCGCCGGCCGCCATGCGCCGCGCCTGGAATGCCGTGCAAAAGATCGACGGCGAAAAGCGCGCCTGCTGGGCCGAGTATCTGCGCGCCCAGGGCGGCGCCCTGGTGCCGCGCAAGGAGCTCGTCGTCACGCTGGCCAAGGACGAAAAGACCGTCATCGGCCGCTACGGCGAAACGCTGCGCACCACGCCCTACGGCGTGCGCTGCAGCGACCTGATAGGCGTGGTCTTCAAGTCCGTGCGCCATACGTGGACGCCGGTACAGGCCACAGGCGGGCGCGGGGTGGCTGTTGGGGTTGCCGTTCCTCGGACTCGTGTAAATAACTGTACGCACCCCGACCGCCCTGCCCCGGCCACGCCGCCAGCGGCGCCCGTGCCTGACCTGCCCGACGAAGCAAAAACAGCACTGATTGCAGCCTGGGCGGCCGTCAACGCCTGCCCCTATCCCCGGCTGATCGTCCCCGACACCCCACCCCATGAAGGAAATGGCACATGAGCACCTATGCCGTGATCGTTCGCACGCAAACCGAACGCTTTGACTATGCCGCGATTGCCGCTTGCTGCGGCGACGTGATCCTAGACGCCATTGACCGCTACGGCGTATGCGGCGTTTCTGCCAAACTGAAAGGAGCACCGCAATGCTGACCACCTCGACCAATTCACCGCGGCAAATCGCCCTGGGCGACCGCGTGACATTCGATACCGATGAAGGCTACCAGGCCGGCACCGTCAACGACCTGCGCCGCGACGTGGGTAATGGGGAGCTGCATGCGTGGGTGGAGCTGGACCACCAGTGGCCGGGCATGTTCCGGGCCGTGCCGCTGGCCGCCATCGAGGCGATCAAGAAGGCAACCGCGCCTGTCGGGTGCCCAGCATGACAGCGGAACGCTCATTACCTGCCGTGGCGGCCTTGTTCGTGCGCGCCAATTCCATCTACAAGACCATGCCGACTGTCGACGCATGGGATGCGGTGCGCGACGCCCGCGCCTGGCCAGGTGGCGTGCCGGTGGTGGCGCATCCACCGTGCCGCTCCTGGGGCACATTGCGCGCCCTGGCCAAGCCGCGCCCAGGTGAAAAGGAACTCGCGGTGTGGGCCGTCGCCCAGGTGCGCAAGTTCGACGGCGTGCTCGAGCACCCCAAGCGCTCGACCCTCTGGCCACACTGCGGATTGCCAGTGATCGGCGAGCGGGACAAATTTGGCGGTTGGACGCTGCCCATTTTCCAAAGCTCCTTTGGTCACCGCGCCGAAAAAGCCACCTTGCTGTACATCGTCGGCTGTGCGCCGGCTCAAATACCGGCCATGCCCATCGTCCTGGGCGACGCCTCGCATGTGATCGCCCAATCCGGCCGCAACCGCGCCGGCGAGCGGCGCCGGAAAGGTGATCCGGGCTGGCGGCCGGAATGCGGCAAGGCAGAACGCGAGCACACGCCGCCCGAGCTGGCCCATTGGCTAGTGGCCCTGGCTCAACGCTGCAGAGTGCCCGTATGAGGAACAATTCTCCAGCGCTGACCTCCCCAGCCGAGGAAGCGGATTACAAGGAATTTTGTCGACTGCGCGATTACCGCAAGCCAGGCGCTGAGGTGCCGCAATACACGGAGGCCGAAGCGTTTGCTTTGGCGGTACAAACCAATTCCAAGAATAGGAAAAAGAAATGCTTCGCTACATGACCATACCGAAGTTCTCCACCGAGTCGGGTTACACGCCCGACGCGATCAGAACAAAGATCCGGGACGGGATCTGGCCGAAGGACGCCGTCTGGATCAAAGCGCCAGACAATCGAATTTTAATTGACGTGAAAGGGTATGAATCATGGGTAGAGACGGGCGAGGTGTTAAAGCTGCATCGGAAAGCAGCATCGAAATCACCTTCATGTATCGCGGCACCAGGTGCCGGGAAAGGATCGCGCTCAAGCCCACCTCCGCTAACCTGAAACGGGCCGAGAACCATCGAGCGGCGATCCTGCACGCGATTGCCACCAACAGCTTTGACTACACGGCCACCTTTCCGCAATCGTCCAATGCCGTCAAATTCGCTGACCAAGTGGGCGACGTGCAGACCATCGAGGCGTTCCTGGACAAGTGGCTGGACAGGCAGAAAAAGCACCTCAAGGCCAGCACGTACAATGGCTATCGCAAGATCGTCGTTGGCCAGCTAATCCCTTGGTTCGGCACTATCATGCTGTCGGCGCTGCGCAAGAAAGACGTGCGGGCAAAGCTGGAACCCATGAACGCGACCAACAAGACCATGGCCAACATCCAGAGCGTGCTGCGCAAGGCGCTAGACGATGCAATTGAGGACGAGCTGATCGAGGTCAATCCGCTGGCGCGCTGGTGCTATTCCAAGGTCGAGGCGCCACAGTCGAAGGACGATATCGACCCGTTCACGAAAGAGGAGCAAGCTGCAATTCTGGCACAGGCAACCGGCCAAGGGCGCAACCTGTTGCAGTTTGCCTTCTGGACCGGCTTGCGCACCTCCGAATTAGTGGCCCTGGACTGGGCCGATGTGGACTTCGTGCGGGGCGTTGTGATGGTGACGCGAGCCCTCACTCAGCATTCAAGGGTGGCGGAGAGCACCAAGACAAACGCCGGCCGCCGAGAAGTCAAGCTGCTGGAGCGCGCCATGCATGCGCTGCAGGAGCAAAAAGCATACACCTGGGCGAAGGGGGAGGAAGTCTTTCAGAATCCGCGTCTGGAACGGCGTTGGGAGGGTGACCAGCCGATCCGCAAAACGTTATGGACGAGCATCCTGCAAAGCGCGGGCGTCCGGTATCGCAATCCCTATCAGACACGACACACCTATGCCAGCATGATGCTGTCGTCCGGTGAACACCCCATGTGGGTGGCGAAGCAGATGGGGCATGCCGACTGGACAATGATTGCCCGGGTGTATGGGCGGTGGATGCCAGATGCTGACTTAATGTCAGGAATGAAAGCTGAGGCTATATTTGGAATAAAAGTAAAATAGCTCAGCCCCCTCCTGCTTATTGCATTGGTGGTTTCCCCATTGTTGCGAGCTTCGCATCAAGCGAAGCTCTTTTCTGCTTAGATCGCTCTGGTTGAACATAAAAGAAATCAAACAACTCTTCTAATACGTCCAAATTCCATTCCGCCTCATGCGGCTCAACCGCCTCTATGGACGCCGACAATGTATCTTTAAGCGGATGAGCAGCAAAATTTCCGATATTTCGAACAGCGTCAAGATTCTCAGATACTGAAGTAGGAAGCTGATTACTGTCAATCGCAGCTTGAATTGCCTTTACCAGATCATGCTGTTTGTAACCCTTGTCTCTCAAAGTCGCCTGAAGGCAGCGCCTGCTGAGTGCCGCAGATGCCTTTGGGCTATCTTCAAGCACTAAGCAACTTTCATTAAAATCGTTTGCAATCAGCTGAGGCACTTCCTTCGGCGCATTCGCACGGGTTGCTTTCTTTGGATAAACTAAATATTCCTTTTCACTGCCAAATAGGGCGCCCAAACCTCTCCGCAATTTGAGTATTGCTTCGCCGCAGGCTGGGCAGGCCATACCCTCTACAACCCAATATGCAAAGTCACCATCATGCTTGCCGACATAGCCAATATTAGAATTTGGTGGTCGAATCGGTAATGAGAAAAAATTCTCATGGATTTCCACTTGACAGTGAGGACATTTCATGTTTTAAATATTTCCGTATGAATGACACTAATAAAATTAAGCTAGTAAGCAATAATGACATAATTTTGACAGCCTTACTTACCAAAAAGGCGCTAGTGCTTACATTACGGTAGGTTCGATTCCCGCCGTCTCCACCACCGAATAAATAAAAAGGGCTTCCCCGTTTTGGCGGGGAGGCCCTTTTTATTTATTCCATGCATGCAGAACGCGGGCGTCGCGTCCGGTACGGAGGCGGGGGTTTTGCGGGACTTCGGCGAGCGCAGCTCGGCGCCGCAAAACCGGGTTGCGCTTGCAAGCGCAACCCTCTCCGATTCGTCTGGCTGGCTCTTGCGCCGCAGGCGGTTTTTCCTAGCAACAACATCAGCCGCTCAGGCCGTGTACGAATGCCGGACTAGCTCAACCTGCCTCTTACTCCTTGCGGATGCAGATCCGGCGACCAGATCAAAAGCGGAAATTGTGTTCGGTCTCTAACGATGAAATCTACCGGCTGACTGTCATGCAACATCAGGGGCCAATGATATAGTGGCGGGAATGTATTCACTGAAAGAAACTGCCATGAAAAACGACGCAACCGTTCGCCCGCAAGCCACCCAGGCACCTGCCAGACTCAGCAAAGGGGACTTCGTCACCGCACTGCGCAAGCTGCTGCAAGAAGAAGGAAAGGCCGGCAAGACCAGCGTGGACGTACGCGCTGCGACCCTGCACACCGACGTTGGCATTTATCCGGCGCGCGGCCACTCCATGCCGACCTGTTGCACGGTAATGTATGAAGAGATGCAGCCCGGTGACGAGATACTGCTGACGCCACCCGGCGGCAAAGGACCTACGCTGCTGGTACGGTATAAATTCCCACGCGGAGAATCGCGGCCTTAAGCTACTGGTGGCGATTCAGAGCGCTAATCGGCTCCGTCCGCTTTCGTCCCCATAGCGGATGTTGGCCACTATTGCGGATCATCGGGTATATGCCACGATTTAAATCTTAGGGGAATGTCCCTTCACTCACGAAGATTTGCAAGTAAGCAATTGATTTTCGTCGATAGATGGAATGAAGGAATTTACAATGTCGTCCTACATTGCATCCCCTCTCACTAGATCGAAATAATATGATTAATATTCGTGAAGCCAGAACCGCTGACCTGAGTACTCTACGTGAAATTGGCTGTCAGACCTATCGAGAGCATTTTTCGGAAATTTGGTCCTCTGATGGAATATCAGATTTCTTAGACCAAGATTTTTCGCCCAGCGCGCTTGAAAGTTCGCTGAATTCATTAAACCAAGTCTGGCTTGTTGCTTCCGACGAAGGCGGAAAAGTCGTAGGATTTTCCAAGGTCAACTTGTCGAAGCCGGTGCCAATAATCGGTGAGGTGGGATTAGAGCTCCAAAAGATATACTTCCTCAAATCCGAGGCCGGGCGTGGCTATGGAAAACAGCTTTTAAGCTACATTTACGACCTGGCGATAAAGCGCGGGGAGAGCTTGGTATGGCTCGATGTACTCAAGACCAATTCAAGTGCTCGGCGCTTCTACGCAAGCCTTGGTTTTCAAGAACGCGGTGAAATCTCCTTCAAAACGGACATGGCAGAAATTGGAATGATGGTAATGGTCTGCCATCTTTCCAATAACACGCTTCCTCATCACGCGTCCATTACCTCGTAATTAGCCTCGCTCGCCATCCTCGCATCTGTCATGCCTCAGCCAGTACGCGGTCCGGCCAGACAAGAATTAGCTGCGGTAGCTCTTGGCGCCGCTGTCGCTCAGACAGTACTGTCCGCCACGCGGTCCAGTGCAGTAGTTTCCACTGCGACAGAAGCAACCGGAAGAATCGGCCACAGGCGCCTTGGCCGGCTGGCCAGTTGCAAGCAAAGGCAAGATCATCAAGGTAACCACGCAGAAGCGCCACCTGGCCGGGAGCGATCTCACGCATTGGCAAAGAAATCCCAACCATGAAAATTGCGCGCCTGCTTTCCTCCAGTTTCCTCGTGCTAGCTGTGGCCCTCGTCGTCTATGGTCTTTTCGGCTTCTCCCGTTTTACGTGGCACACCGGCGTCTACTATGACGAGCGCATGATCCTGTTCGACCACGGCGTCTATCCTTTTGCGTGGGGTATCGCATTGCTGCTGATGGGGCAAATCGCCCGCTTGCACCATCGTCGTCCAGCCATGCTGCTCGCCGCTGGCGCCGCCCTGCTGCTGCTTCTCTGGAAGCGTGTAACAGTGCCCGCTGCCATCGCCAATCAGCAACTTTTTCCGGATCCTGCTTTACTGGAGGGACTGATTGTTACCGCTGCCGTGGTGATCGTCCTGGCGCTGATAGACCGCCCCGTCGAGCAGGCCATCCGCAAAGCGCTTGCTCGTACCCGGTGACCCTTGAAGGTTCACCGCCGCCCCCACTACTCGCCACACACCGCCCCACCAACCGCTCCTCCGATACTCAACCCCGTCGACAAATCAAAGCCAAAATCGCAGTGATGGCCATCCTTTGGCCGATATCGGCACAGCAGCATGTCACGATGGCGAACGCGTATTTGTGCATCGGGACAGCCATTGGGTAAATCCGGCCCCATGGCATCGAACATATCTCTGGCAACGGCTCCCGTCAAACGAAACGCGACTTTGGTATCGCCCGCAATCGGGGCTACGGCTTCGTCAAGATATCCGCCATAGATCGCGTACGAAGCTGAAAAATTCCTCTCTGCAAACGCCCATACGGCCCGAGCCTGGTGCGCCAACAGCAGGCACAGTAGCGTGATGCCTAGCAGGCTGGCGCGCCTCAGCATATGGAGCCGCCGATGCTGCGCCCCGTCAGCAGATCAAAGCCAAAGTCGCAATGATGGCCATCACGGGGATGGTAGGAGCAGCTCACTTCCGCCCGCTGGCGCAATCGATACTCGCCATCCACGTCGCACGCGTTGCGCAAGTCGGGCCCCATCGCATCAAATAGCTGTTTCGCCGCCTTGCCGTCGACCCAGAACGCGATGCGCTTGTCTTTCCTGGTTGGCGGCTGCGGATCGCTCAGGCTTCCGCCATAAATCGCATAGCGGCCTTTGAATGACTGGTAAGAAAATAGCCATTTGGGAGCGGATTGGGCCATGGCCATAGCCAAAACAAGAAGAAGAAAAACAGCGAGAAGGCGTTTCATATCATCAGCCTTGCTACTTGATCGTGACATGAAAATGGTCGTCGTGCCGTATGAGGGGTCTTACCCGGGGAATAGTGGGATCATTAAAAAAAATAACGTGGACAAAGCTGAATTCAAAAAATATGCGGATTAACTGGGCCGTGGCATCGCGGTCGTACTGAGAGTCAAACCTTGTTACAGGGCTATCCATTTTGTCTTTGCGAAGCAATCGGACGTCGACGTCTTTTCCGCTTCGATGACTTTTATGTTCACTGTAGGGAGCGCCA
This sequence comes from Janthinobacterium sp. GMG1, assembly GCF_034427795.1. NCBI lineage: Bacteria > Pseudomonadati > Pseudomonadota > Betaproteobacteria > Burkholderiales > Oxalobacteraceae > Janthinobacterium > Janthinobacterium sp. GMG1. The sequence continues at coordinate 402,630 of NZ_JAXQNT010000004.1, read as the reverse complement.
TCAGCCAGGCTGATATTTCCAAAACCAATTTTCCGGTTATCGATACCTTGCCATTGATGCTCAACCAAAAACAGGAGCGAAAGCAGCTTGGGATGCGCATATTGGCCGGCGCCATTCGGCGGCGTCCCGTAGGTGTAATATCCCGCGCCTTCAGGTCGTTGCGGAAGATTGAAATAGCCGCGTGCATCCTTTGGCTGCAATTCCAGCATGCGTACTCCTGAATGTAAAATCCCGAACTCAGCTCAAACCAATGGCAGGATGCCCCCCTTGGCAGGACTCCTTGCACGCTCGCAAAGAAATCTGTGCGCTCGACAATTCTTACCGCTATACATTTTCTGAGCATTGCGAAGGATCAAAGATCCGTACGTTGGTGGACTTGTTGCCAGTTGAAGCGATGGCGTTGCGCCATTTCGAAGTTAAAAAACATCACCCCTTAAATATTCCATCGCCCGCCGATACTTCTCCAGCCGCTCCAGATCCTTCTGCGTCGGCCTATCTATCCTCGACAAATCGCTATTCTCGGCCAGATCCGCCAGCTTGACGGCCTTGCCGACCGGGTCCAAGGCCGCGCGGGCGATGAACGCTTCGTAGGACTCGCCGTCGATCTTGGTCACGGCGCGCACGCCGTCGATGACTTCCCGGGGAAATCCTTCGCGCGCCAGGTCGTCGAAGGTGATTTTTCCATCGCTGTCTTCCACTACATCATGCAGCACGGCAACGATCTGCTGAGCACCGGGCGCGACGCGCAGCATGACGCGCAAGGGGTGGAGTATGTACGGCGCACCACCCTTGTCCGTCTGGCCCGCATGGATGGCGGCGGCAATTTCAATCGCGCGCTCCAGGGTGCCGCGTCTTGCGTGTTCACTCATTGTTCACTCCTTGTTCACTCCACCTTGATTGGTGACCCCGTTGCGCGCCAGCCGCGGCGCTGCAAATGGCAAACACTGCTGCACAGCAAGGCTGGCACCAGTAAATTGAGGACTGGTACGAGCATCAGCAAACACAACAGCAATCCGAGGGCAAAAATCGCCGGACGCTGTTCGCGGCGCAACGCCGCTTGCTGTTCCGCGCCGAGCACCTTGTCGGCCGCCGCGCCGTAGACCATCTGGACATTCCAGGCCAGCAAGTACGAAATCAGCACGCACATGGCCCACACCGGAATCAGCAGGGAAAACAGCAGCAACAGGCGCCGCCGCCAGACAGGGCGCGCGGAGGATGCATCCAGGCCGGCCGGCGGCTGCCAAGCGGCATAGCGGCGCGCTGCCACAGCCTTGGCGCGCTCCAGCAACAGCCAGCGCAACGGCAAGCGCGCCGTGCCGATGGCGCCGACGCTAAAAACCATCACATAGAAAAAGCCAGCCAGCGCCAGCAAGGCCAGGGCGATCTGGCCTATCGACAACAGAGCTTTGGCGGCACTGCCCAAGCCGCCGGCGATATTGCCCATCTGCGAAAGCGTGGCAGGCCCGTTGGCCAGTGTCCCGATGCCATCCATCACGCCCAGGCCCAGCAAGCCGGTGACGGACACCAGCGCCAGCATGGCGCTCAGCTCGACAAAAAAACGGCCGAAGCAGCTATACAGTCCCAGCCACAGCGCCACGACCGCCATGCACCACAGCGCAGAGCGCCACCACAGCCCCGCATGACGCGCATCGCGCAGTCCCAGGCCGACGCACGTAAAGGCTTCCCGCCAAGCCTGCAGCCAGGTTTGCAATATTTGTGTCACGCTCAAGCGTACTCTGCAGTGAAGGGGCGGATACGTCGATCCGTATGTTGCCGATTGTACATGGATTAGACTGGCGCACGCGCCGCCGAGAGCAACGGGCAAACCCCGCTCCAGCTCGCCATTGCTTGCGATACCGCAATTCCCGGTGGAAAGGAATACGAAACAATGCCAACTCCCCCAACCGTTGCACTTGGCGGAGTCGACCATGCTTGAAGTTCAGCCCAGAGACAAGCGCGGGTTTTTCATCCTGCCCCAGGCTCCGGAAGGTGCCGGGTATTACGTCTATGGCAATCTACACCGGATGCCGCATTCCGGCCATATGGCCCAATATGCGCACCCCAGCTTGCTATCCCTGATCTTTTACATCGAACGTGAATGGCAGGCAATTGATGATCGGAAATTTGGCATCGGGAATATCAGTATCGCGGAAGGGTTAGGGTACGACAAACATGTGAGCCATCGGAAAGGCCTTGAAATGGATATACGCCCCATACGCAAGGACAGGCTGGAAGGCCAGTCCGCACGCGTGTCACGCTTTGATGACGTGTATGACCGAAACGCCACCATCAAATTGATACGACTGTTTTTGCAGCATCCTATGATCACCAAGGTCTTCTTTAACGATGGCGAGGTGCAAAAAATAATTGCCGGTGGGCGCGTCCGCTCTCTGCAAGGGCACGACGACCATCTTCATATTGAAATCAGGGAGCATGGATGAATACTCGGCTTGCATGCTGCACCATGGCGCTCGCTCTATTCTCGCCGTCGCAAGCCGCGGACAAGCCGCCGGCATGGACTGGCGAACCACGCCCCTTGCGTGGTGACTATCAGATCTATGGCGGAACGCTGTCCGACATGCTACCGCCCACGCGAAACGACCGGAAAGTGGCAATCATGGTCAAAGGGGAATTGGCAAGGGAACTGTTTGCTCAGATCGGACCAGATGTGAAGCAGGAACAGGCCTGCAGCTCCTCAGCGGATTACCGGGAGCGGCGCAGGGGAGATATTACCTGCGTTCATACAAAAGGGACAGCATACGAATGCTATTTCGGACTCGACCTGCGTACGGGAAAAGGGATGTATGGAGCGATCTGCTAAACCGGGCTCTGCCTGCCGCGGATAAAACGAAGGCATGTCTCAGTGCGCCGGCGCGCAGTAGCGACGAGTACGGCCCGCTCCTCCACCTTCAAAAATGGCTATCGAAATGCAAAAGCAGTCGCGGCCTGCTCGGCAGGCTCGCAAGACGATTCATAACAGACCTGATTTCTTCCCGATGCCTTTGCCCTGTAGAGTGCCTTGTCAGCGAGTTCAACCAACTCGACCGCCTGATTTTCCAGGTGCGTCGGCATGAAAGCCGCCACGCCGACGCTGACCGTCACTACGCCAAGGGGATTGCCACTATGCTCGACGCCCAGCGATTGCACGGCCTGGCGGACGCCTTCCGCCACCGCCAAGGCACCCGGCAGATCCGTTCCGGGCAATAAAATGACCATTTCCTCGCCACCGTAGCGCGCCGCAAGGTCGCCCGGCCTGCGCATGCTGTAGCCGACCACTTTGCCGATTTTTCTCAAGCACTCGTCGCCAGCCACATGGCCATAGATATCGTTGTATTGCTTGAAGAAATCGACATCGATCAACACGAGTGCCAGAGCACTATTTTCACGCTGCGCACGGCTGAACTCGGCAAGCAGCGACTGGTCGAAGTGGCGCCTGTTCGCCAGCCCCGTCAAGCCATCCTGGTTGGCAAGGCGGGCCAGGGTTTCATTAATCAATTCCAGTTCATTGCGCGCTTCAAGCAAACCCGCTTCGCTCTTGACACGCAAATCGATTTGCCGCACCACGCGGTATCCGATGAAGGCAATCAGCAGTACCAACACGCCCCCCACCGCGTTCTGTAAAATCATGTCGAGACGCCACTCGGCGAGCACTTCATCCTGTGACAATGCGGCAGAGACCACCAGTGGGTATTCCTCGATTCTTCGATAGCTATTGATACGCGTCACGCCATCGACTCGCGACTTGATCACTGCCGTGCCAACGGGACTTTTGGGCAAATAATCATGAAACACGGGAAATTGCGAAAGATCGCGCCCCAGTAAACTTTCATCGAAGGGCCGTCTCAATAAAAGAATCCCTTTTCCATTCGCAATGAAAATGGCGCCTTTTTTTCCTATCGAAAAGCGTTCGTAAAACTGCCGGAAATAATTCATGTCGATGGTCGCCAGAGCCACGCCACCAAAACTTCCGTCAGGCATGTTGATTCGCCGCGACACAGTGACTATCCAGTGCCCCGTTGATTTGCTGCGCACGGGAGGTCCGACATACGGCCCCCGGTCCTCATGCGTTCGATGGTAGTTGAAATAATCCCGATCAGAATTATTCAGATTGCTCAACAGCGTTTTCTGCGAGTTCACGAGCCAGCTGCCATCCCTGGCATAGATGAAAATGCCGTGCAACTGGCGCAGCTCGGTGACACGGGTGACCAGCAATTTGTGCATGCGGGCCAATTCAAGATCGGAAACACCGTCTGTTTCCACCCGCTCCACCAGTCCGACCAGCACCGTATCGGCCTCCTTGATGGTGTCATAGGCATGCTGCGCAACGGATTGCGCCAGATTGGCGCTTTCACGGCCCGCTTCATTCAGCTGCACTTCCCGTGCCCGCAAGGTCATCCATAACTGGATCGCCAGCAGCGACAGGCACACCAGCACGACAAATGAGATGGCCAGCGGCAGCAGGGAAAAGCCACGGAAGCCAGCTCCCAGCAATCGTGGCGGCAAGCTGCGTGACCTGAGCATGGAGGCACTCCCGAATTGATATGCCGCAGAGTGTGCGCCAAATAGGTGGCGACATACTCACACATCGTCACAAACACGATATAAAAAAGTTACCGCCATGGCATCGATGAATCCGGTTCCAACTCGCTATTGTTTGCGATACCGCAATTCCAGCCACCTACACCGCATGAACGCAAGATTTCTTTCAGGGTCAAGGGGCCGTTGGCAAGGACATGTCTGACGCCATGGCTCCGGGTCACACGTAGATAACACCCAGCACAGGGAAGCAATCCCCCATCCCCGCCTCAACAGCGTACACTGGCTCCTCTTCCATCAACGCATTGGTCCTCCGTGAAACTATCGCGCTTTATTAGCGGCCATCTGGAGCCGATCCTGCAAGAGTGGGAACTCTTCGCCAGGTCGCTCCCCATTCCTGGCGCCGCCATCTCAAAAGCGGAATTGCGCGATCATGCGAAGCAGATGCTCGAAACCATCGTGCGCGACATGGACGTCATCGAGAACGCGGCGCAGCGAAAAAAGAAATCGACCACGGGCGTATCGGAAATTACGGGCAAGGAAACGGCCGCCGCCACGCATGGCTCCCTGCGCCAGCAGATCGGCTTCACGCTGCCGCAACTGACGGCGGAATTTCGCGCCATGCGGGCCAGCGTTCTGCGACTGTGGATGGCACAGGTGTCGGTGACGACGAAAACGGCAACGGACGACATCTTGCGCTTCAATGAAGCGATAGACCAGGCGCTGCAGGAGTCGGCCATACGCTACTCGCAGCAGAGCGACCGCACCCGCAATACCTTTCTCGCCATACTCAGCCACGATCTGCGCAGCCCGCTGAGCACGATGACGATGGCCGGTGCGCTGCTGAGCCGGCCGAGCGCGACCTCCGCTTCCACGGTGCAGATCGGTGCGCGGGTCGCCCGCAGCGCGGCGACCATGACAACCATGGTGAACGATCTGCTGGAGTTCGCCAGGACGCAGCTGGGCGGACACATGCCCATTTCGCCCGCCTTGGGCGACCTGGGGGAAATCTGCAAGACGGCCGTCGAGGATGCCTCGGCAGCTCACCCGCAATGCAAGTTCGAACTGAGTACCACGGGCGAGATGATCGGCGACTTCGATGCGGCCCGCCTGGCCCAGCTGTTTTCCAATTTGCTCAACAATGCCGCGCAATACCGGACCGATGATCAGCCGGTGACCATCACGGCCTGCGGCGATGCCGATACGGCCGTGGTGCAAGTGAAGAATTTCGGCCGCCAGATCCCGGAAGCGTCGCTGAAGAGCATTTTCGATCCACTGGTCCAGCTTGCCATTTCCGACGACCACAAGGCGCCCAATGCCACCAGTATCGGCCTGGGCCTGTTTATCGCACGTGAAATCGCCAGCGCGCACGGCGGCACCATCGGCGCCGAGTCCAGCCTGGAAAGCGGCACGATATTTACCGTGCGCCTGCCCAGGGTATCGCTGAACGACAGAGGGAACGGCGGCTAGGCGCTATCCCGGCAGAGATATTCATCCTCTGCCGGGACAGGCCCGCCCTACCTGCGGCTGAGCGGCACATACTCGCCCGGCAAGCTGGCCGCTTCCAGCGCATCGGCAAAGGCCAGTAAAAATTTCGCCGGGCCATGCTCGGAAACGAGCAGGGAGGCGCCCTTGTGGCGCAGCAGTTTCAGCACTTCCTGCTGGTGCGCCTGGTATTCGCTGGAGTGGCCGTAAAAGATTTGATACATCTCCAGCGTTTCCATGGCCTTGGCGGCCAGGATGAATTCGGGTTTGTCCATGATGTCTCCTCGTTGTCATTGCTGCCAAAACCACGAAAAAAACCTGCAAGATGTGCGGCCGGTGCCGGTCGCACGGCCTTGCGGCAACCACATCTGTATTTCCATCATACGCCTCAACCCGGCCATTGCGCCGTCCAGTCGCGCATCTTTTTCCATCTCGCCCGCGCGGCACCGCCACCATGCATCCATGGCCAGCACCATTCCTCGCGTGCGCGCTAGGCACAGGGGGGCCGCGCATGGCATCATGCGCGTTGCCCATTTACTCTGACGACACATGGATCAATATCACTTCCTGGTAGGCGAATTCAAGAAAGATAGCCCCTTCATCGCCGCCGCGGCAAGCGCGCAGCTGTTTGCCTGGTTCGCATACATCGGCGAACCCGTCGAGCGCTATGGCAACAAGCGCGGCAAGGTCGTCAAGTTCTCACAGCGAAATTACGAGAAGATGCTGTTTGCGCCAGAGACCGACAGCATCGAGCTGTTTTCACCGCGCATCGTGCCGCCCGACGAAGCCGACGAGACCACCAACTGCGACGCGCTTGTCGTGTATTCATCGGGCTCGTTGTTCGTGCTGGCCATACGTGCCAGCAAGCTTGCGCTGGCGCCCTTGTTCGACGCTGCGCGGGCCATACCCGGTCTATTCGAGCATTGCGAATATGTGTACTGCTACGCTGAAACGCAGGGCTATGGCACCGGCTACGCACTCGGCTACCGGCAGCTCGACGAGGCCCACCCGATGACCTTTGGCATTCCTTGCCCCGCAAATAACTGGGCCGCCATCAAGCGGCGCGGACTGCAAGACTCGCACCTGCGCGATGTATATCCCATCAATGGTTTTACGCAAGCCAGACTGGATGCGCTGCCGCCCGAGCGCCGACAAGCCCTGCGCGACGCAATGCAGGCGTATGGCCGCTGCGAAGAGCATGCCGGCTGGATCTTCTGGCACCTGCAGCCCGGGGAATTGGAAGCGGCCCGCGCCGCACTGAACACACACGCCATGCTGGGCGCCTACATCAACAACTGAACCTCATGACCACACATTTATCGCTGCACTGCTATCTGCAAGACGAGGCCGCAGAACGTCCCAAACGTTGTTCCGACGTGACCATCCAGGCCGACCCGGCCACCTTGCGCGCCATCGCCCGCTTCCTGCTGGCCAGCGCGGACACGTTTGAGCAGGCGCAAGACCGGACCGGCATGCACGCCCATCTGCAAGACGAGTGGGATGGCTGGCAGGACGACTTCCCCGATCTCGTTGTGGTGGCTGCCTAGGGTGGCCGCCTAGCCCGGCGCCTCCGTCTGCGCGTGTCGGGTAACATACGCCACCTTTGCCATACAGAGAACACTGATGCACCAATCCCGATATGCCCTGCCATCGCTGCGCACGGCCGTGCTGGCCGCCGCGCTGGCCAGCCTGTCCGCCTGCGCCAGCCAGCCCGCGCACGAAACGCTGTTCCTCGCCACCACGCTCACGCCCGCGCATTCCTTTACCAAGGGCATCGAAGGCCCGGCCGTGGATGCGGATGGCAATATCTATGCCGTCAACTTTGCGCGCCAGCAAACCATCGGCAAGGTCAGCCCCGGCGGCATTGGCGAGGTGTACCTGACCCTGCCCGGCACCAGCATCGCCAACGGCATCCGCTTCGGCAGCCGCGGGCAGATGTACCTTGCCGACTACATGGAACACACGATCTACCTGGTCGACCCGGCCACGCGCGCGCTGACCATCCACGCGCGCGAACCGCGCATGACGCAGCCGAACGACATCGCCATCACGGCCGATGACGTGCTGTATGCGAGCGACCCGAACTGGAAGGAAAATACGGGCCGCGTGTGGCGCATCGCAAAGGACGGCACGGTGACCCTGGCGCTCGACACCATGGGCACGGCCAACGGCATCGAGGTCAGTCCCGACGGCAAGATCTTGTATGTGAATGAAAGCGTGCAGCGCAATATCTGGATGTATGACATCGCCGCCAATGGCAGCCTGAGCGGCAAGCGCCTGCTGATCAAGTTCGACGATTTCGGCATGGACGGCATGCGCGTGGACGTCGACGGCAACCTGTACGTGACGCGCTACGGCAAGGGCAGCGTCGTGAAACTGTCGCCGCAGGGACGCATCCTGCGCGAAATCAGCGTGCCCGGCGCCAAGCCCAGCAACATCACCTTCGGCGGCCCCGATGGCCGCACGGCGTATGTGACGGAAGTAGTGCAGGGACGGCTGCTGCAATTCCGCGTCGACCGCCCTGGCCTGGAATGGCAGCGGGCGCAGCAGCATAAGGCAAATGCGGCGGCAGCAGCAGCAGCAGCAGCAGCAGCAGCAGCCCCGCCACCGGTCGCCACGGAACCCGTCAGCGCGGAATGACGCGCTCCGCCTTCAACTTCTCGAACAGATTGAAGAAGGCATCGGGCGTATCCTGATAATCGAGAAAGCCCGCCTTGCGGCTCTTGCCCATGTCCGTCATCACTTCCATCGGCCGCCCCAGGTCGGCATCCGTATGCCACCAGGAAGCGAGGCGGCTGACATCCAGCTCCACCAGGCCATGCTGCTGCGCGATGGCGCGCCACTGCGCGGGCGCGTCCTGCATGCGGTCGGCCAGCGGCGCCATCGCCTCGGGCAAGTCCGCCGCCTCGACACCGAAATACGCGGCCAGGCGCGGCCACAGCCACTTCCAGCGGAATACGTCGCCATTGACGATATTGAAATCCTCGTTGCGCGCGGCGGGGCTGTCGGCTGCCCACGCCAGGTGGCGGGCGATCTGGCCCGCGTCCGTCATGTCGGACAAGCCGTGCCATTGGGCGCTTGAACCGGGAAAGACGAAGGGCTGGCCGCCGGCCTTGCACAAGTTGGCATACACGGCCAGGGTCAGGCCCATGTTCATGGCATTACCCAGCGCGTAACCGATGATGGTGTGCGGGCGGTGCACGCTCCACGTAAAACCATACTGCGCGGCCGCTTCGAACAGCCGGTCTTCCTGTGCATAGTAAAAGTTCTCCACGTCCTGACGGCCCTGCTCCTCGCGGAACGGCGTGACGGGCACGGCTCCCTTGCCATACGCATCGAACGGTCCCAGGTAGTGCTTGAGGCCCGTCACCAGCGCCGCATGGCGCAAATGGCCAGTGGGGCCCAGGGCAGCCAGCACATTGAAGACCATGGCGCCATTGACGCGGATGTTTTCCTGCTCGTTTGCCTGGCGCGCCCAGGCTGTGAAGAAGACGTGGCTGGCGTCCAGGCCAGCCAGCGCGGCGGCGACGGCAGCGCCATCCGTCGCGTCGAGCGACAGGGCCGCGCAGCCGGCAGGCACGGGCGTGCGGCCGCGCGAGACGCCCGTCACCTGCCAGCCCTGCGCCAGCAAGTGCGTGGCCAGATTGCTGCCGATAACGCCGCTGGCGCCGATAATCAATGCGTGCTTGTTCATGCGTACTCCCATACCTGTGTGAAACACCATGATATAGCGGACAGAAATTCTTATCTGCGATAGTATTTCGCCTTATTCATGAAAAATATTCCTCAATCATGTCCGAACACTTGAAAGGCATCGCGCCGTTTCTTGCCACCGCCGACGCCGGCAGCTTCACCAGGGCGGCCGCACGGCTGCACCTGAGCAGCTCGGCCGTGAGCAAGAGCGTGGCGCGCCTGGAAGCACGCCTGGGCGTGATCCTGTTCGAGCGCAGCACGCGGCGTTTGCAGTTGAGCAGCGCGGGGCATGCCTATTACGCCACCTGCAAGCGCGTGCTGCAGGAACTGGTCGATGCGGAAAACGTGCTGGCCGAGCAGGATGGCGAACTTGCAGGCAAGGTGCGCATCGGCGTGCCCGCTTCGTATGGCCGCATGCGCGTGATGCCGGCGCTGATTGAACTGTGCGAAAAATATCCGCAGCTGCAACCGTCGATCAGCTTCAGCGACCGCTTTGCCGACCTGTTCGAAGAGCGCATCGATATCGCCGTGCGCATCGGCGCGCCCGGCAGCTGGCCGCCAACGCTGGGGCAGATGCCCTTGGGCGAAGAGCGCCTGATCTTTTGCGCAGCACCCGCCTACCTGGCGCGGCGCGGCACGCCGGTGGCCATCGCGGATCTCGATGGCCACGACTGCATCGCGTATGGCCGGGGCGACGGCACGGCGGCGCCGTGGCTGTTTGCCGGCGAGAACGGGGTGGAACGGCGCGCGGTCCATCCGCGCCTGACGGTGGGGGACGCCGAAGCGCAGACGGCCGCCGTGCTGGCCGGCCTGGGCATCACGCAGCAGGCGACCTGGCTGGTGCAGGAACACCTGGCCAGCGGCGCCATCGTCGAAGTATTGCCGGCCTGCGCCACGCCAGGCTTGCCGCTGTCCCTCGCGTGGCCGCTGGCGCGCCAGCTGACCACCAAGACCGGCACGCTGCTCAACGAATTGAAGCAGCGCCTGACGATCAGCTGATACTCAATATGCAACTCAATATAAAACGTTCTTCGCTTCCGGCTGATCGACATTGGCCTTGGTGACGATCACCACGCCCGTGTTGACGAACGGCGCGACCTTCTTGCCTTCGATCAGGCTGACGAGGGTTTTCACGCCCAGTGCGCCCATCGAGTACGAACCTTGCACGGCGGTCGCGTACAGGGTGCCGTCCTTGACGAAGTTTTTCAAGTCTTCATTGCCATCGAAGCCGACGGCGATCACCTTGCCGGCCTTGCCCGCCTGCGCGATGGCGCGGCCCATGCCCACGGCCGTCGGCTCGTTGGCGCCGAAGATACCCTTCAAGTCAGGATTTGATGCCAGCACGTCGGTCGTCTGGTTCAGCGCCGTGGCCATCTGCGACTGCGAGTAATACGTGCCGACGATCTGCAGCTGCGAGTTCTTTTCGATATAGCGCTTGAAGCCGCCCACCCTGCCCGTCTCGGAACCGGCGCCCGCCACGTACGACATCACGGCGATCTTGCCCGTCTTGCCGACCTGCGAAATGAGGGCCTTGGCGCTTTGCTCGCCGGCCGCTTCATTGTCGGTCGACAGGAAGGACTGGTAATAGCGCTTGCCGCTGTCGGCCACCAGCGAATCGATCAGCACCACGGGAATCTTCGCTTCCCATGCCTTCTTCAGGGCCGGCACCAGCGCGTCCGGGTCCGACGCGGCCAGCACGATGCCGGCCACTTTGCGCGTGACGGCGTTTTCCACCATGCTGACCTGGTCGGCGATGGCCGATTCCGAGGCCGGCCCCTGGAAGGTCAGGCTGTAGCCCTTGGCATCGGCGGCGCTGGCCGTGGCGCCCTTCTTGACGTTTTGCCAGTAGTTGGAATTGGTCGTCTTGACGATCACGGCGATCTCGCCCGGGGCGGCGAAGGCGGCGCTGGAGCTCAGGGCAAATGCTGCGGTCAACAGACCGAGTGACATGGCTTTGATGGTGTTCATTGTCGTCCTCATTTAATTATAGATTTATGGGTGTGACTACTTTCAGCTGCTGCTTCAGGCGCGGTTGCGCTTCTGATCGATCCAGACGGTCAGCAAGATGACCAGTCCGATAATGATTTGCTGGATAAAGCTCGATACCCCGTTCATGTTCAAGCCGTTGCGCAAGATGCCGATGACGAAGGAACCGATGACGGTGCCGGAAATGGTGCCGATGCCGCCGATCAGCGAGGCGCCGCCGATCACGGCGCTGGCGATCGCATCGAGTTCGTACATCACGCCTTCGTTCGGCTGCGCCGTCACCAGGCGCGACATCAGCACGCAGCCCGTCAGGCCCGACAAGGCGCCGGACAGGGTGTACACGAGCAGGGTCACGCGGCCCACCTTCACGCCCGACAGGCGCGCCGCTTCCGCATTCGAGCCGACGGCATAGATATGCCGGCCAAAGGTGGTGCGGCTGAGCATGATGGAGACGGCCACGGCGATCACCACCATCAGCACCACCGGATACGGAATGCCGGGGAAGACGACTTCGGGAAAGGTGCCGCCCGTGTCGCGCTCGATGCGCCACAGCACGCCGTTACCCAGTTCACCGAACGAATCGCCCAGGCCGGAAATGGCGCGCGCGCCCGTCACCTGCAGCGCCAGGCCGCGCGCGATCAGCATCATGCCCAGGGTGGCGATGAAGGGCGGCAGTTTCAATTGCGTGATGCAAAAGCCGTTGACGGCGCCGCACATGGCGCCCACCACGACGCCGCCCAGCATGGCGACCGGCACGGGCACGCCGCTTTTCACCAGCAGCGCGGCGGCCACGCCGGCCAGCGCCAGCACGGAGCCGGAACTGAGGTCGATGCCGCCCGTGATGATGACGCAGGTGGCGGCAATGCCCAGGTAGGCGATCGACGTCACTTGCAAGGCCACGCTCATGCCGTTGCTGACGGAGAAAAAGGCGTTGCTGGTCAGGGAGAACACCAGCAGCAACAGCGACAGGCTGCCCAGCGCGGCGAATTTTTGGATCAGTTCTTTGTTCATTTTTTTAAGCTTTCTGTTTTTAATGGGCTGCCACCTGGCCAGGAGTGGGACTGACTACGCGCCCCGACGCCAACTGCATGATCTCTTCCTGCGACGACTCGCGCGTATTGACGATGCCGCTGATGCGCCCTTCATGGAACACGGCCACCCGGTCCGTCATGCCCATGATCTCGGGCAGCTCGGACGTGATCAGCACCACGCCGATGCCTTCCGACGCGAGCTTGTCGAGCAGCTGGTAAATGGCGAACTTGGCGCCCACGTCGATGCCGCGCGTGGGTTCGTCGAAGAAGATGATTTTCGATTCGCGGTACAGCCATTTGCTGATGACGATCTTTTGCTGGTTGCCGCCGGAGAGGTTGCGCGCGATCTGTTTCGAGGTCGGCGTCTTGATGCCCAGCGCCGCGATGTACTGCTGCGCCACCGCCTCTTCCCTGGCGAAATCGATGAAGCCGAACCGGTTCGCCAGCCCCGATACATTCGTCAGGGTCAGGTTGGCCGCCACCGACATGCGGATCGCCAGGCCGTGGCTCTTGCGGTCTTCCGACAGATAGGCGATGCCGTGGCCGATGGCGTCGATGGGACTGGTGATCGTCACCGCCATGTCGCCCAGGTGGATCGCGCCGCTGGTGAGGGGATCGGCGCCAAAGATGGCGCGCGCCACTTCCGTGCGCCCCGCGCCCATCAGGCCGGAAAAGCCGAGGATCTCGCCGCGCCGTAAATCAAAGCTCAACGGGCCGAAGACATCCTTGCGGTGCAAATCGGTCACGCGCAGCAGCACGTCGGCGGTCGGTGTCGAGACGCGGTCGGGAAATTTTTCATCGAGCGTGCGGCCCACCATCTTTGCCACGATGGCGTCCAGGGTGGTGGCGGCAAAATCGTCGGTGCAGACGAATTTCCCGTCGCGCAGCACCGTCACTCTGTCGATAATGTGCTGCATCTCTTCCAGCCGGTGCGAGATGTAGACCACGCTCACGCCATTGCGCTTGAGTTCATTGATGATGTCAAACAGCTGGCCCGTCTCGCTTTCCGTCAGCGAGGACGTCGGTTCGTCCATGATCAGCACTTCCGTATTGAGCGACAGGGCCTTGGCGATTTCCACCATCTGCTGCTGCGCGCAGGACAGGTTCTTGACCAGCTGGCGCGGATCGATGCGCAGCTTGAGCCGGTCCAGCAGCGCCTGTGCATCAAGACGCATTTTTTTACGGTCGATAAAAATGCCGCGCACCGGTTCGCGCGCCAGGAAAATATTCTCCGCCACGCTCAGGTGCGGGATCAGGTTCAGTTCCTGGTGGATGATGGCGATGCCGGCCGCCTCCGCATCCACGCTGCAGGAAAAACTGCACACCTTGCCCTTGTAGACGAGTTCTCCCTCGTCGGCCTGGTACACGCCGCTCATCACCTTCATCAGGGTGGACTTGCCGGCGCCGTTTTCGCCGCACAGCGCATGCGCCTCGCCCTTGCGCAGGCTGAAGCTGACGTTATCGAGCGCCAGCACGCCGGGAAAGCGCTTGCTGACCTTGTTCAGCGCCAGTATCTCTTCGGATTGATTCATGGTGTGTCTCCTCCACTCCACTGCCATAGGCCGGCGCGCCGATGTCTGAGCACCTTGGCGGCACGCCGGTCTGCTACTGGTTTAACCGTCGATCAGTTGCGGATTCCACGCATGCACGGTCTGCTTCTGCTCACCGAGGCCTTCGATCCCCAGGCGCATGGTGTCGCCCGGCTTCAGGTACACGGCCGATGGTTTCTGCCCCATGCCCACGCCCGGTGGCGTGCCGGTACTGATGATGTCGCCCGGGTACAAGGTCATGAAACGGCTGATATAGCTGACCAGGTTGGCCACACCGAAGACCATGGTTCTCGTATTGCCATCCTGGACGCGCTTGCCGTTCACTTCCAGCCACAGGCCCAGGTTTTGGGGGTCTGCCACTTCGTCGCTTGTGACCAACCAGGGGCCGATCGGGCCGAAGGTATCGCAGCCCTTGCCCTTGTCCCACTGGCCGCCGCGCTCCAGCTGGTACTCGCGTTCGGACAAGTCATTGACAACGCAGTAGCCGGCCACGTACGACAGCGCATCGGCTTCGCTCACATAGCGCGCGGTGGTGCCGATCACCACGCCCAGCTCCACTTCCCAGTCGCTTTTCTTCGAGTCCTGCGGCATCACCACGGCATCGTTGGCGCCGATGATGGCGCTGGTGGCCTTCATGAACAGCACTGGCTCGGCCGGCACGGCCATGCCCGATTCGGCCGCATGGTCAGCATAGTTCAGTCCCACGCAGAGAAACTTGCCCACGCCCTTCCACGGCGGCGCGATGCGGCCGGGATGGTCCACCACCGGCAGGCTGGCGATATCGATGGCGGCCAGGGTTGCCAGGCCATCCTTGCCCAGGGTCTCGCCCGTGATATCGGACAGCACGCCGGAGAGGTCGCGCACGGCGCCGTCAGCATCGATCAGTGCAGGTTTTTCAGCGCCCTTGGCGCCATAACGCATCAGTTTCATGTGTGTCTCTCGTTGTTGTAATTAATTGGACCAGCCACCATCGATGACGTGAGTCATGCCGGTGGTGAAAGCGGATTCGTCGGAAGCCAGGTAGACGGCCAGCGCGGCGATTTCCTCCGCCCTGCCCACTCTGCCCATCGGCTGGCGGGCGACAAACGCGGCCTGCACTTCATCGACGCTCAAGCCCGTCGCCGCCGCCTGCGCGGCAATGCGTTCCTTCAGCGACGGCGACTCGATGGTGCCGGGACAGATCGCATTGCAGCGGATGCCGCGCGTGACGAAATCGGCCGCCACCGATTTCGTCATGCCTACCACGGCCGCCTTCGAGGTGCCGTAGATAAAACGGTTCGGCGCGCCCTTCACGCTCGACGCCACCGACGACATATTGACGATGGAGCCGGCGCCCCTGGCCAGCATGCCAGGCAGCACGGCACGCATCAGCCGGTACATGGAGCGCGCGTTGATGTCGAAGGAACGGTCCCACGCCGCATCGTCGCAGTCGAGGATGGTGCCGCCGTCGACGAAGCCGGCGCAGTTGAACAGGATATCGACGGGGCCGATCTCGTCGGCCAGCGCGGTGATTGCCGCGCCATCGGTCACGTCGAGCCGGCGGATGGCGCAGCCCGTCGCCTCTTTCAGCACGTCGAGCTGGGCCTGGTTGATATCGGTGGCGATTACCGTAGCGCCTTCGCGCACGAACGCTTCGGCCGTGGCGCGGCCGATGCCCTGGCCGGCGGCGGTGAGCAGGGCGATTTTGCCTTGTAGTCTGGCGGTCATGTTGTCTCCTTTTTTTAGGGCCTAAGCCATATGAAATACGTGTTCCATCATCGCCCAGTGCTCGCCTTCGGCGCGCGAGGCCAGCGGCTCCTGGCACGGTGCGCAAAAGGTCCACCAGCGCTGCGTTTCCGGGTCGGCGGCAATGGCCGCCATGTCGGCTTCGAAATCCTCGCCGTGGTATTCCCAGTAGCCGAACAGCAGGTTTTCCGGCTGGCGCAGGAAGATCGAATAATTACTGACATGCGCGGCTGCCAGCCTTGCCAGCACCTGCGGCCAGACGGCGGCATGCAGGGTCTTGTATTCCGCGATGCGCTCCGGCGCGATGCCGATGACCATGCCCATTTTTTTCATGGCGTTTCCTGACTGATGCCGTAAAAGCGCAATGCGTTGAGGCCGAAAATATCATCCCTGTCCTCTTGCCCCAGATGCGCCAGCAGCGCCTCGCTGGCCGCCAGCCACGCCGCATAGCCGCCGGCCAGATCCACCACAGGCCAGTCGCTGCCCCAGATCACGCGCCGGGGGCCGAATACTTCCAGCACATGTGCGACATAGGGGCGCAAGTCGTCCACGTTACAGCCGGGTTTCGCTTCCGTCACCAGTCCCGACAGCTTGCAGTGCACGTTCGGCAGCGTGGCCAGCTGCGCCATGTCTTCGCGCCATGTGCCGAAGGCGGCATCGGCGATCGGCGGCTTGGCTGCATGGTCGATCACGATGGGCAGCAGCGGATAATCGCGCGCGCAATGCAGCAGCGCGGGCAAGTGACGCGGCAGCACCAGCGCATCGAGCCGCAGACCGTGTTCCACCATGGCCTTCAAAGCTGGCGCCAGCGCCGGATTGGCGATCCAGGCATCGTCTTCGAGATCCTGCAGCATGGGCCGCAAGCCTTTGAGCTTCGGCTGCGATGCCAGGCGGGCAATCGCAGCCGCTGCGTCAGGCGCCAGCAAATCGCTCCATCCCACGACGGCGCGGATAAAACTGTTCTGTTCCGCCAGCGCCAGCAGGTAGTCGGTATCGGCAACCGAGGGCAGCGACTGCACCAGCACCGTTCCAGCGATACCGTGCGCGGCCAGCAAGGGCGCCAGGTCGGCGGGCGCAAAATCGCGGTGGATGGCGGCCAGCGATGGCGGTGGCCAGCTGCCGGCGCGCGCGGCCAGCTGCCAGAAGTGCTGGTGGGCGTCGATGCGCATCATGCGGCCACTCCCGCAGGCAGCGGCGCGCGCGCATCGAGCAAGTCCGCGTCCCGCAGCGCCAGCCACAGGGCGTCGGGCAGCGGCGTGGCGAACCAGTCCAGATTTTGCCGCAGCTGCGCCAGGTTCTGGCCGCCCGGGATGCAGGAAGCGACGGCCGGATGGGCAAGTGGAAACTGCAGGGCCGCGGCTTGCAAGGGCACGCCAAAGTCACGGCAGACGGCGTCCAGGCACGCCACGCGCTTGAGTATCGCGGCCGGCGCATCGGTGTAATTGAATTTACCGTTCCCGGCCAGCACGCCCGAGTTGAACGGGCCGCCGATGACGATGGCGTTGCCGCGTTCCACGCACAGGTCCAGCAATGGCGACAGCGAGGCCTGCTCCAGCAAGGTGTAGCGGCCGGCCAGCAGGGTGCAATCGAGGTCGAATTCGGCCATGGCCCGCAGCACGATCTCGCATTCATTGACACCGAGGCCCACGGCCTTCACCTGGCCGCTGGCGCGCAGCTGGTCCAGCGCGCGAAAGCCGCCGCCGTCCGTCAACTGGCGCCAGTATTGCTGATCGTGTTCGCCATGCGTGGCTTTGCCGATATCGTGCACGAACAGAATGTCGATGCGCTCGAGCCCCAACCGCTGCAGGCTGTCGTCGTGCGAACGCAGCACGCCGTCATACGTGTAGTCGTAATGGGGACGGAACGGCAGCGGCGCGGCAAAACCATCGTCGCCGGGGCGCACGCTGGCGTCGGGCCGCATCAGCCGTCCGACCTTGGTGCTGATCACGAACTCGTTGCGGGGCCGCTCGCGCAGCGCCGCGCCGAGACGGTGTTCGGACTGGGTGTAGCCGTAGAACGGCGCCGTGTCGTAGAAGCGCACGCCCGCATCCCAGGCGCCATCGAGGGTGGCGCGCGCCTGCGCATCGCTGACCGCCTGGTACAAGCCGCCCAGCGGCGCGCAGCCCATGCCGATGCAGGGCAGCGACAAGCCGCCGCGCGGCAGGGTACGCATTTGTGTGGCATCCATGAACCCGGCCCTCACGCTGCGCGCAATGGGAAACAGCCTGGCCCCACCGCGTCGAATTGTTTATAGGTCAGCACGAATTCCTGGTGCCCCAGGTCTTCCGAGCGGCTCAGTTCTCCGTTGGCCACGTTCAGCACGGCGGCGACGATCTCCGCGCCCACTTCTTCCAAGGTGGCTTCGCCCGTGAGTATCTTGCCGGCGTTGATATCCATGTCGTCGGCCAGGCGCTCGAAGGTTTGCGGGTTGGCGCACACCTTGATGACGGGTGAAATCGCCGAACCCACGACGGAGCCGCGGCCGGTAGTGAACAAGGTGATGTGGGCGCCGCAGGAAATGAGTTCGACGATTTCCGCGTTGTCCGACACGTTCGGAAAACCGAAGCGCGGCTCGCCGTCCGGCACCACGTCGAGCAGGTACAGGCCGCCGCCGGCCGGCTGGTCGCCCGGTTTCAAAATGCCGACGATGGGCGAGGAACCGCTCTTGGCGTAGGCGCCCAGCGACTTTTCTTCCTGGGTCGTAAGGCCTCCATCGGCGTTCCCCGGCGAGAAGCTGCCATGGCCCATGATGGTGTAATAGCGGGCCGCCTTGGCCACGGTTTCGACGATGGCATTGCCCAGGTCGGGGCTGACGGCGCGCCGCTGCATGTGGTATTCGCAGCCCACCAGCTCACCCGTCTCCTCGAAGATGCAGGGGCTGCCGGCCGCGATCAGGGTGTCGAATGCCACGCCGACGGCCGGGTTGGCGCTGATGCCGCTGGTGCTGTCGGAACCGCCGCAGATGGTGGCGACGACCAGTTCATCGATCCCCATCGGCACGCGCTCCTGCTGCGCCAGGTGCTCGAGCGCCCAGCCTATCCATTCCGTACCACTGCTCACGCTGGGGCGCGTGCCGCTGTTTTCCTGGATGGTAATCGTATGCACGGGGCGGTCGCTATCGGCCACGGCGCTGGAGAGGCCATACTTGTTGAAGCCTTCGCAGCCCAGGGACACCAGCAGCACGGCGCCCACGTTCGGGTGCGTCAGCAGGCGGCGCATCACCTGGTCCGCATATTCATTGGGGAAGCAGCCCGTAAAGCCGATCAGGTGCACGGGCTGGCCGGGAAAGGCGTTGACCATCAGGCGCGCCACGTGGTGCGCGCATTCGACCATATAGGCCACCACCACGATATTGCGGATGCCCTTGCGGCCATCGGCGCGCAGATAGCCCGACAGGGCGGGTGTCGTCACGGGAGCGTTCATGCTTGGTCGTCCTTGTCCAGGAAGTGGTGGCCGTCCTGGCCCAGGGTAAACGTGGGGATGTAATCGCTTGCCAGGTTGTGCGTGTGGATATGCTCGCCGATGGCAACGGGGGCCGTGATGCTGCCGATCAGGGCGCCGTAGCGCAGCACCTTGTCGCCCACGGCCAGCGCGCGGCGCGCCACCTTGTGGCCGATCTGGATGTTTTGCGCCAGGGTGACGGGCAAGCCATCGATGGCGACCACGTCGCCGCAGACCAAGGCTGTCCTGGCGATCAGGCAGTTATCTTCGGGCGACATCAGGAGCAGGCTGGCAGGCCGGGAAGCGAGGCTCATGGCGCACCCTCCCCGGCAAAGATGGCTAGGCGCCCGGCTGGCTCAGTTTTTCGCGCGTGCCGATCGACGACAGCATGGTGCGGCGCGAGGAATCGAGGTGCGAGCGCATGCCCTCGAGCGCCTTCGGTATGTCGTGCTCCGCCAGCGCGCGCAGAATCGCCAGGTGCTCCTGCACCGCGTACTGATTGCGGCCCTTTTCCTCGCCCTTGTCCCACTGGTAGTGATAGTGGAAGACAAACGAGACGATATCGTAGAAGCCCTGCGCGAAGCGGTTGTTCAGCAAGCCGATGAGAAAGGTGTGGAACTCGCGGTCCAGCGCCGGAAAGGCGTTGTGGCGCGTGTCTATCCTGGCCGCCAGCTTCTCGTGCTGCTTGATCAGCCGCGCCAGTTCCGCATACGCGGGATCGCCATGCGGCAGGTGCGCAAATTGCTCCACGGCCGCCATCTCGAACATGCGCCGCATGTCTGCCAGTTCGGTGGCAAACGAGCGGTCGAACGCGCACAGGCGCCAGCCGCCGCGCGGTTTCTTTTCGATCAGGCCGAAGCGCGAAAAACCGATCAGGAATTCGCGCACGCTGACGGTACTGGCGCCCGCCTCGCGCGCCAGCTCCGCTTCCGAAAATTCCGCGCCGGGCGGCATGTCGCGCTGGTACACGCGTTCCATCAGCACTTGCTGGATGCGCTCCGCCCCCGACTGCAATTCGGAGATATCGAAGTAGTCGCCCGGTATGGGTTTGCGCAGCAAGCGCCGGTCCGCCGGGCTGGCGATCAGCCGCCGCGTCGACAAGTAGGCGATCGCGCTGCGGATCGCCGTGCGGCTGCCCTGGCAGATGGTGGTCAGGAACTGCTCCGTCGGCAGCATCTCGCCCACTGCGACATTCTCGGCGAGAAATTGCAACAGCAGATTGGTACTGCGCTTGAAGACGGTGGCGGGTTTGGACATGGATGAATGAACGCGCTATGCCAGCGAAAGGGAAAGTGGATGAGTGGGCCATTTTAGTCGATATCGGATTGGATCGGCATGCCGAAAAAGAAACAACTGCGTTGACCGGGGCGTTCATGGCTGCGCTCCCGGCGCCAGCATGGCGCGCAGGCGCGGCTGCGCCAGGGCGGGACACAGTTGCCGCGCCAGCGCCGCCACGGGCGCCATGCGGCGCGCGATCTTGCCGGCGTGATGCTGGGCGATGTCTGCCAGGCGGTGCGCGAGGAAGGGATTGCCGAAGCGTTCCCTGACCTGCGCCACATAGGCCAGCGCGGCGTCACCGTGCTGCACCCCCATGACCGCAAACACGGGCAGCACTTCCTCGTCCCACAGGGCTTCCAGCGCGGCGCGCATGGCGCCATCGTCCATCGCCTCGCGCACCGTCATGCCGGCCGGACTACCCCGTTCCAGCCACAGTTGCGCCAGATAGGTATGACCCAGGTTAAGCAAAAACAGTTTGCGCTGTTCATAGTCGCGCAGGCTGCCCGTCACCACCAGTTGCGGGTGGCGGCACGGCAGCAGCATGCCTTCCTGTGCCTCGATGGCCCACAGCGCATAGGGCTCGGCCACCGCGCCTATCGGTTCAATCGCTTCGGAAACGATGCGGTCGACGAGGGAATTGATCCACAAACAGCCCGTTTCCAGATAGGCGATGGCGTCTGGCGAGACTTGCCACTGCCGCGCCAATGCCACGATCACCTGGCGCAGTACATGACCGTTGTCGGCCACCAGTTCGCATGGAAAAATCGAGAGGGGCGCGGCGCCGGCCAGGAAGCGACCGTGCAGCAGCACCAGCAGCTTGGCGGGAAAGCTGGCGGGAACGGCTGCGCCGTCGAGCATGCCGGCGTGGTCGGCGTCATCGAGCTGGTAGCCCGTGTCGCCCGTATTCGAGATGATCACGCGCGCGGCCACGGCCGCATCGCGCACCTGCCGCCAGTCGCTGCCGGCTTGCCACGCTTGCGTGACGGCGTCGGCACGGCGCTCTTCATCGACTTGCGCGCCGTCCTGCCAGCCGCGGATGCGCACCGGGTAGCCGCCGGCCTGGCGAAACGCCGCCACCCGCGCCGCGCCCTGCGCGCTGTGCGTGGTCTGCACGATGGTGATATGGCCCAGCGCCTCGCCTGCCTTGGCCGCTTCGCTGACGAACAGGTCGGCGTGCGCCTGCAGGAAGCGGCTGGTGCCAAATTGCAGTATGGGGTTGAGATCGCTCATCTCAGACCTCGACGATGGCCTTGATGACGCCCGCCTCGGGCTGCATCCAGCGATCGAGCACGCCGGTAAATTCATCGAGCGTGGTGCGGTGGGTATTGAGCAGCGCGGTGGGTACTTTGCCCGCCTTCATGGCCGCCACCACTTCCTCGAAATCGTCAACGGTGGCGTTGCGGCTGCCCAGCAAGGTCGTTTCGCGCTTGTGGAATTCGGGGTCGGAAAAGGACAGGCGGTCGCGCACGATGGACACCAGCACATAGCTGCCGCCGTGGGCGACGAAGTCGAGGCCCCGCTCCATGGCGGCGATATTGCCGGTGGCGTCAAACACCACGTCGAAGAATTCACCGCCGGTGGCGTCCGACAGCTGCTCCTTGTCGCCCTCGCCCAGCGCCACCGTGCGGGTAATGCCCAGCGCGTCGCGGCAGAACTGCAGGCGGTCGGCGCGGCCATCGAGCACCGTCACGTCGGCGCCTTTCAAGGACGCGAACAGCATCACGGCCATGCCGATCGGGCCGGCGCCCACCACCAGCACGCGCTTGCCGGCATCGACCGCGCCGCGCTTGACGGCGTGCGCGCCGATGGCGAGAAATTCGATCATGGCCGCGTCGTCGAGCGAGATGCCTTCCGTCTTGAAGACAAAGCGCTCGGGCAGCGCCAGGTATTCGGTCATGCCGCCGTCGCGGTGCACGCCCAGCACTTCGATGCGGGTGCAGCAGTTGGTCTTGCCCTGACGGCAGGCCACGCAAGTACCGCATGACAGGTAGGGCATCACGTATACCTGGTCGCCCACGGCCAGGCGCGAGCCGGCTGGCGCGCTGTCGATATGGCCGGACAATTCATGGCCCATCACGCGCGGATAGCTGAGGAAAGGCTGGGTGCCGCGGAAGATATGCATGTCGGTACCGCAGATGCCGACGCGGCGTATGCGCAGCAGCACTTCACCCTCGCCGGGCACGGGCACGGGGCGCTGCTCCATGCGCAAACTGCCGGGCGTATCGCAAACGATACTTTTCATCATGGTCGTCCCTCTCGCCTCCCGGATCTTGCCGGTGGCATATTATATTTAACGTACAAACCAACTGTGAAAAAAATCCGTCTGTGCGGATTGTCTTTCCAGCCCTGCCAATGGCGCTTCTTGCTGCGCCGCACAACGATTACTCCATCATGCCACCTGGCCCGAACCTGTTTCTTTTGCTGTAGTTGCTATTCGGTTTTATAAATATACCGTACAAAAAAATGAAGGTCAACGGATTCTTTTACGGGTTTTTTTGGCTCTTCTGCTACATTCTTGCTTGACCCTGACGTTACGTCAGGCGCCATCGTGGTTGCACGCACTGAAGACAAGGAGAGACGATGCTGTTAAAAATCGGGGAACTGGCCAGGCTCACGGGCCTGACTATCCGCACCCTGCACCATTACGACAGCATCGGCCTGCTCTCGCCTTCGGCGCGCACGCAAGCTGGCTACCGCCTGTACCAGCACGGCGACATGGACCGGCTGCACCGGATCATGGCGCTGCGCAAGTTCGGGCTGTCGCTGGCCGATATCGCCAACGCCCTCGCCGGCCCGGATCTGCCTTTGCATTCCATCGTGGCGCAGCAAATCGCCATGCTGGAACGCCAGATCGCGCAAGCTTCCACCTTGCGCGAACGCCTGCGCAGCCTGCAAGCGCAACTGGCGCAGGGGCAGGCGCCGGAACTGGGCGAGTGGCTCACCACTATGGAGTTGATGACCATGTACGACAAATACTTTAGTCACGAAGAATTGCAACAACTGCCGCTGCTGTCCGATGCGGCCGTGGAACAGGAATGGAAGGCGCTCGTCGCCAGGGTACGCGCGCTGCAGGCGACGGGCGCTGGTCCCGACGATGCACGGGCGCAGGCGCTGGCCACGGAATGGATGGTCAAACTGGTGCGCGACACGGGCGCCCATCCGGGCCTGTTCGCGCGCCTGAACGACATGCATGCGCAGGAACCCTCGATGCAAGCGACGACCAGCATCGATGCGGACTTGATGCAGTTCATCCTGGCCGCCTTCAATGCAGCGCGCATGGCGCTGTACCGGCCCTTCCTCAATGAGCAGGAGTACGCACACCTGGTGGCCAACTACGGCAAGCGATCGGGCGAGTGGCCAGCCCTGATCGCCGCCGTGCGCGCCGCCATGGATGCGCGCATGCCGCCCACCGACCCGGCCGTGCTGCAACTGGCGCGGCAGTGGCTGGAACTGTTCCGCTCCTACGCGGGCACGGACCCGGCCACGCAGCTGAAGTTCCGCCAGGCGCACCAGCAGGAACCGCGTCTGATGGAAGGCAGCTTTGTCAACGCAGCCATGCTGCAATACCTGGGCGCGGCAATGGCCGTCGTGGCGCAGGAACCTCCACGCCCATAGTTGACGTGTGGCATCTCGTGGGCGCGGCCATGTAGAATCGGCCTTCGCCCACGAGAGGATTAACCGATGCGCCGCTTTCTGTTTGCTTGCCTGACCCTGCCCACCCTGAACCTCGCCATGGCTGGCGATGCGCCCGTGCAAGGGGTATGGCAGGGCACCGTGGGCAAGGCCAGTATCGTCGCCTGCTTCAACCAGCTTAGCCCCACGCAAGGGTCTGACCGCAGCGGCAATTATTACTACACGCGCTACAAGACGCCGATCATGCTCTCCAAGCCGAACGGCAAGGCGCTGTGGCAGGAACTCGACGCCAAGGGCGACACGACAGGCACGTGGAGCCTCGATACCCCGCAAAACGACAAGGTCACCGGCACATGGACGGACCCGAAAAGCGGCAAGACCCTGCCCGTGGCCTTGACCCTGCTGGAAGCGGCGGGCGACCGCGACCATCCATCGTGCGCCAGCGATGCCTACAACCTGGCGCTGGAAGCGTTTCCCAGCACCAAGGTAAGTAAACCCCTTACCTTTGAAGGCAGGCAATACCGCAACCTGCAAGTGGGCGACACCATCACGGTGGAACTGATCGCGCCCGGCGACGGCGTGGCGAAAATCAATACGCAGCTGCGCGCCGTGCTGGCGAAGAACAAGAAGGACCTGGAAGACTTCTATGCGACGCGGCGCGAATACCTGGGCCGCAACGGTTTCACGACGGAAGACGAAGTGTATGCGGAGCCCACTTACTGGTCGCCGCGCTGGGTGACGATCAAATTCTACCGCTGGGCGGCCGGCTATGGCGCCAGCGGCATCTCCATCAAGTTCCGCACCTGGGACGTGAAAACGGGCCAGGAAACGGACGTGTGGAACTGGTTTGGCGCCAGCGCCAGCGATGGCGACGACAAGGCCGAATTGCCGGACCGCCTGCGCCAGGCCCTCTTCAAGGACGTCAAGATCGACGCCGAGTGCAAGGGCACGGATTACGACGGCCGCGGCCGCTTCCACCTGTCCCTGAAGCCGGAAGGCGTGTCCTTCTGGGAAGACTCGAACGGCAGCGGCTGCGAAAATGACTTTTTACTGCCCTACAGCAAGGTCGGCCCCTTCCTCACCGTCAAGGGCCGCGCTGCGCTCAGCGATTTGCTGCCGAAGAATTAAGCATAGTAGTTATCATCGAGCAGCATGTCCTCGAAAAAAGCGCCATACGGCGAGGTCGGATGGCGCAAATGGATTTCCAGTATCCAGCGCATCGGTGACGGAGAAAAATCCGCGTCGGCCAGCGCGCCCGCGTAGATCGTCGCGTGCGGGAAATCGGACACGCGGTGGCCGCCCAGGTCAAAGTTCAGCACCCAGCCCAGCTTGCGCGCTTCCTCCTCTGCGTAGGCATACAGCGCTTGTCCCGTCAGCCTGTCGCGCTGCCACACGGCGCGCACCTGGTGGAACAGGCATTCGGCATCGCGCGCGCAGCGCGCATAGTCCGCCTGCTGCGCGCTGGCGCCCACCGTAAACGTGGCGCCGCCATCGCCCTCCCACGCCTGCACACGGGGGGCGATATCGAGGAAGAAAATATCGTCCTCTTGCAGGATCACGCCAGGCTCGGAGGCCCGCTTCATCGGTTTGAGCGTGTTGCGGCCGAAGCGCACGCGCGTGGGATGCCAGCTCAGGGCCAGGCCCATGTCCAGCAGCACCTGCTTCGCCATGGCGACGGCGTCTTCTTCCAGCATGCCGGGGCGGATGCGCGCGGCAATGGCGGCGATCGCCTCGCGCGTCTTGCGGCGCGCCAGCAGCATGCCGTCCTCAGTATAGGCGGGGCCGACCCGCTCGGCGTCCAGTGTGGTGTGCATGTTTGACTTTCCTCAAGGGCGCGCCGAAGTGGCGCGCCAGCAGGAAAAGTATAGGTTTGCGGCGTGATGGGCGGGGGTGCTGGCTGCCGTGCTTTCCGGACAGCATGGCGGGGATTCCTGCCATCCCCAGTTCGCGCCTAGCGGCCGCTGAAAAAGTGTAGCCGATACTGCTTGGCCGATACGCCCAGGCGCCGCAGGAACACCGTGCGCAGCTGGTCGGCCGTGCCAAAGCCGCAGCGCCAGGCGACGGTTTTCAGCGGCTCGCTACCCGCTTCGAGCAGGGCGCGCGCCGCATCGAGCCGGGCGCTTTCAATGAAGTATGCCGGCGTCACGCCCAGCTCGCGCGCGAAGACGCGGGCAAAGTTGCGCGGACTCATCGCCACCTGGCGCGCCAGGCTGTCCACGTCGAGCGCCGCGCCAAGGTGTGCCAGCACGTATTGCTGCGCCTGCGCCACGGGCGAGGAAGCATCGACGACCGGGGTCAGGTACGGACTGAACTGCGACTGCCCGCCCTGGCGCTGCGTGTACACCACCAGCCGCCGCGCCACCTGCAACGCCAGTTGCGCTCCACAGTCGTCTGCTAGCAAGGATAGCGACAGGTCGATGCCCGCCGTCACGCCCGCCGAGCTGACCAGCTTGCAGTCATGCAGATAAATACTGTCCGCATCGACTTGCGCCAACGGAAAACAGGCGGCCAGCGCCGCCGCATCGTTCCAGTGCGTGGCAACCTTTTTTCCATCGAGCAAGCCCGCATGGCCCAGCAAGAACGCGCCATTGCAGATGGAGCCGTGGCGGCGCGCCTTGCCGGCCGCGCTGGCCAGCCAGGCGCTCAGGTCCGCGTCACGCGCTTGCACCGGCAAGCCGGGACCGCCCGCCACCAGCAACAGGTCATAGGCGTCGTGCACCTGCGCATAATGCCGGTGCGCAGCCAGACATAGCCCGTTGGAGCAGCGCAGCAAGCCTTCCTGCGTGCCCAACACTTCGATCACGTAATGCCGTTCGGGTGGCAAAAAGCTGTTCGCTTCGGCAAACACGTCCATGGGCCCGCTGACGTCGAGCGCCTGCACGCCGGGAAAGATCAGGATGGCAATCGTTGGCATGCTTCAATCCTGCGCCATGGCAGCCACTTGCTGCGCCACCATCTCCGCCGTCGCGGCCGCCAGGGTCCAGCCCAGATGGCCGTGGCCCGTGTTGTAATACACGCCCGGCGCCTTGCCCGGCCCCACTTTCGGCAGCATGGCAGGCAGCATGGGGCGCAAGCCGGCCCACGGGATCACCTTGCGCGTATTCACGCCTGGAAAGCATTGCTCCACCCATTGCAGCAGCGGGCGGATGCGGTCGGCGCGGATGTCGTGGTTGACGCCGTTGAATTCCGCCGTGCCCGCCACCCTGAGCCGGTCTTCGCCCAGGCGGCTGCTGACCAGCTTGGTCGCGTCGTCGAGCAGGCTGACCTTCGGCGCGGCCGCGCGGCTGGCGGCGTCATCCAATTGCACGGTAATCGAATAGCCTTTCACGGGATACACGTTGACATGGTCGCCCAGCATGGCCGCCATGGCGCGGCTGGCCGTGCCCGCGCAAATGACGACGGCGTCAAACACGGTGCTGTCCCCATCCATGGAGACGCGCACCTTGCCATGTTCGCGCGCCAGCGCCGTGACCTGTGCGCCGTAGCGGCACGCCCCCCCCAGGCGGACGCAGGCGTCGGCCAGGCCGCTGGTGAATTTGTGGATGTCGCCCGTGGAATCGCTGTCCGTGTAGTAGCCGCCGTAAAAATTACCTTGCAGCGCCGGCTCGATGGCGCGCATTTCCGCCAAGGTCACGGCGCGCCGCTGCAAGCCCCCTTGCGCCAGCAGGCGCGACACGCCGGCCGCCCGCTCGAAACCGCGCTGGTCACGGTAGACGTGCAGGATGCCGGCGCGGCGGTGATCGAAATCGATGTTTTCAGCTTGCGCCCACGCAAACAAATGTTCGCGCGCGGCGATCGCCATGCGGGCCGTGGCGATGGTATTGCGTTCGTAGGCGGGCATGGCGGCGAGAAACTCCGCAAACCAGCTCAGCTTGTGCCAGCTGGGCCAGGGATGGAGCAGCAAGGGTGCATCGCGCCGCGCCATCCATTTCAGGGCGTTCAGTATCGTTGCCTTGTGGTTCCACACCTCCGCATGTGAGGCCGACAATTGCCCGCCGTTCGCATACGACGTTTCCATGGCCGCATAGCGGTGGCGCTCGATCAGGGTGACATTGACGCCCCGTTGCGCCAGCGCGTAAGCGGTGGTGACGCCCGTGATGCCGCCGCCGATGACTGCCACCGTGCGGCTCATGGCGCCACGACCTTGTGCACGACGGTGTCGCCCGCCTGCAACACGCGGCCATCGGGCGCCAGCACGTCCATCCTGCGCACGGGCAAGCCTGAGCCACGCTGCAGCAAGGTCGAATGCGCCTCGCCCGCTTCGAACAATTGCGCCTCGCTCCACTGGCGCAAGCCGACGACGACGGGAAACAGGGTCAGCCCCTTTTGCGTCAGCACGTATTCCTGGTACGCCGTGCCGTCCGAGGCGGGCGCGACCGTAAAAATACCCTCTTCCACCAGGGTGTGCAGGCGGTCGGCCAGGATGTTCTTCGCCACGCCCAGGCTTTTCTGGAACTCTCCGAACCGGCGCATGCCGTCAAAGGCGTCGCGCACGATCAGCAGCGACCAGCGCTCGCCGATCACGTCGAGCGCGCGCGCCACGGGACAGGGGTCGGTTTTCAGGCTCTTGCGCTTGGCCATCGTCATGCTCCAGGATTGAGTGGTTGCATTTTAAAACTTCCCGGCGTAGACTCCAAGTGGTTTTAATTTGAAACCACCCACCTACAAGACCATGCGCGATACGACAACTTCCATCACGACAGCACTTCCCCCTTCCCTCGTCTGGCTGTTTGCCACGGCGGCCGGCCTCAGCGTGGCCAATGTGTATTACGCCCAGCCCTTGCTGGCCACACTGGCGCACGAATTCGGCATGACGGAGGCCGCCAGCGGCATGGTCATCACGGCCACACAGCTCGGCTGTGCGCTGGCCCTGCTGCTGCTGGTTCCCCTCGGTGACATGCTGAACCGGCGCCGCCTGACCCTGTTCCAGTTGGGCTTGCTTGCCATCACCCTGGCGGCGCTGGGCTGCGCCCGTTCCACGGCCGCCTTGCTGGGCGGCATGCTGCTGGTGGGCTTGCTGGGCACGGCCATGACGCAGGGCTTGATCGCCTATGCGGCCAGCGCGGCGGCCAGCCATGAACGGGGAAGAGTCGTCGGCATGGCACAGGGCGGCGTGGTGATCGGCTTGCTGCTGGCGCGCACCCTGTCCGGCGTGGTGGCGGACCTGGCCGACTGGCGCGCCGTGTATGTTGTCTCGGCGGCCATCGCCTGCACCCTGCTGTTGCTGCTGTGGCGCAAGCTGCCGCCGGCGCAGCCATCCAATCAAAAACTGGCCTACGGCGCCCTGCTCGCTTCCATGGTGGAGATGCTGCTGCACAACAAGGTGCTGCGCGTACGCGGCATGCTGGCCCTGCTGATGTTTGCCGTCTTCAATATTTTCTGGAGCGCCCTGGTGCTGCCCTTGACGGCGCAAGGCTATAGCCATGCAGCCATCGGCGCGTTTGGCCTCGTCGGCGTGATCGGGGCGCTGGGCGCGGCGCGGGCGGGAGCATTGGCCGACAAGGGCCGCGCGCAGTGGACGACGGGCGCGGCCCTGCTGTTGCTGCTGGCCTCATGGCTGCCGCTCAGTTTTGCAGGCGCGGCCCTGTGGCCGTTAATCGTCGGCATCATCGGGCTGGACCTGGCGGGCCAGGCCATCCACGTGACGAACCAGAGCCTGATCTTCAAGGACGACAGCGACGCGCACAGCCGCCTGGTGGCGTGCTACATGCTGTTTTATGCGGTGGGAAGCGGACTCGGTGCGATTGCCGCCACCAGCGTGTATGCGCTGGCGGGCTGGCATGGGGTATGCGCGCTGGGCGCGGCGGTCAGCTTGCTCGCCCTGCTGTTCTGGCGGCTGACCTTGCCTACTGAAAAAGCTGAGTGATAAACGCTTAATTCAGCATGGCCGCAGTGGAACCATGGCGATACGTCTTCAGTGCATCGGGTTGGATCTGGATCAGCGAACCGCTGACTTTAATCAAATGCAAGTCCGTCAGCTGGTGCAGCACGCGCGACAGGGTGGCGGGTGCCAGGTTCAGGAACGATGCCAACAGACTTTTCTTCAGGTCCAGCTTGACCTCGTTCGAGCGCTGCTGGTCCGATGCCTGCAGCAAATACTCGACCACGCGCTGGGTGGCGTTCTGCACGGAGCAGCGCTCCACGTTGCGGATGAAACCCATCAGATGATGCGACAGGCTGTTCATCATCTGGCGCGCAATGCGCGGCGACTGGTCCAGCAGACGCAGCAGCGCGTGCGGCGGGATGCGCAGCAGCAAGCAGTGCTCGAGCGCTTCGGCGCAGAACGGATACGGTTCATCGAGGAAAATCATGGCTTCGCCGAAACTCTGACCCGGACGGATCAGTTCCAGTACCTTGTCCGTACCTTCCATGGAAAACACGCTGAGCTTGACGAGGCCGAAGACCACCACATAGGCGCCTTCCGCCACTTCGCCCTTGCGGAACAGCACTTTGCCTTTTTCCACTTCAACACGCACGACATCCTGGCGCAATTGCTCTAATTGCGAAGGGGAAATATGGCGGAACAGAGCCTGGCTCGATAGCAAGCCATCGACGTTGACCTTATGCATGACACTCTCTTATTAGATTAGCGAATGACTAAGAGTGTAATGGGCCGGCACGGTCAAGGCCATACGTCAAAGGAACTAGGGTTGTCTAGGCCGGAACGCCATGCAGATCAAACAATCGCGGATTGCTTGCGCACTATTTGCACTTTGTTTGATCTTTATTTGCTCAATTCGCGCTCGACCGCGTAGACGGCGATCTGCACGCGGCTGCTGAGCTTAAGCTTCTTGAGGATGTTTTGCACGTGGATTTTCACCGTGCTTTCGGCCACGTCGAGCTGGCGCGCGATTTCCTTGTTGCTCAGTCCTTGCGCCAGGCAGGCCATGGCTTCGCGTTCGCGCGGCGTCAGTTTGTCATAGTCGGCCTGGGGCGCGTTCTGCCCCGCGCGGAACTGCGACACGAGCTTGGCCGTCATGGCGTCGGCAATCACGGATTCGCCGGCGGCGGCGCGGCAAATGGCCTGGCCCAGCTGCTCGGCCTCGATATTTTTCAGCAAATAGCCGCGCGCACCGGCGCGCAGGGCCGCGCCCAGGTCGGCTGCGTTTTCCGACACGGTCAGCATCAGCACGACCATCTGCGGCAGGGCCTGCAGGATCAGCTGCAGCGCCTCGACGCCGGACACGCCAGGCATGTTCAAGTCCATCAGCACCACGTCGGGCTGCAGTTCGGCCGTCAGGCGCACGCCGTCGAGCCCGTTCGATGCCTCGCCCACCACCTGGAATTGAGGATTGCGCTGCAACAGCAGCTTGACGCCGCTGCGCAGCAAGGTGTGGTCGTCGACCAGCAGGATTTTGATTGGTGCGTTCACGTGTTTGTTGCCTGATAAGGATGATTCATCTGTTACGCGGCCTGGCGCCGGGCTGCCGGCAAGGCCAGCGAGATCGTCGTGCCGCCGCCGGGCGTGCTGTCGATGGAAAATTGCGCACCGAGCCGCTCGGCCCGTTCCTGCATGATACGCAAGCCGATCTGCAATTCCGTTTTCTTGTCGCGCAGGTTGGCAGCAAATCCTTCGCCATCGTCGCGCACCTGCAGCGCAAAATCGCGCCCGTTTTCCACGCGCAGGGCCACGTTGCTCGCTTGCGCGTGCTTGCGGATATTCGACAGCGCTTCCTGCACGATGAACAATATCTGCAGCTGCTGCTCGGGCGCCAGTGGCGCGCCGTTGCCGCTCATGTCCAGGGTGCCGACGACGCCCGTCTGCAGTTCGAACTTGGCCAGTACTTCGCTGAGTTTGCTTTCGAGGTCGCTGCCATGCCAGCGCGTGCGGAAATTGACGAGCAATTCGCGCACGTCCTGATAGCTTTGCTCGACACCCATGCGCATCAGCGGCAACACTTCGGCCGCTTCGTCGAGCTGGCCCCGGCGCACGGAATCGTCGAGCATCTGCACTTGCAGGCTGATGAAGTTCAGGCTTTGCGCGATGCTGTCATGCAAGCCTTCGGCCAGCAGGCTGCGTTCGCGCGCCACGGCGAATTCCTTTTCGCGCGCGATCAGGCGCTGGTTTTCGATGGCGATGCCCAGGCTCTGGCCCAGGGTTTCCAGCCAGCCCTGCTGCTGCGCATGCACCGCTTGCGGGCGCGCAAAGTGCAGCGAAAAACTGCCCACCACCTGGTCGCGCGCGAGGATGGGGAAGACGGCGATGGCGATAAAACCTTCGTCCTGGCAACGGTAACGCTGCAGCGCATCGACCTGGCGGAAATCACGGATCTGGATCACGCCCTGCGCCACGGCCGCGCCGCACAGGCAATCGTTGTTGCGGATGCAGTGTTCCTCTTCCACCATGGCGTCGGAAATACCCTCGTGCACGATGATGTGCACGGTGTCCTGCTGCGGATCGAGGATGCGCACGGTGCCGCCTTCGGCTTGCGCGAACTGCATCACGTGGCGCAGGAAGCCACGGCACAGCGCATCGATGGCGTGCTGTCCCGCCAGCAAGGTGGAAATCTCGTGCAGGGTGGCCAGCTGGCGCTCCTGCGCGGCGCTCAGGCCCGATTCGGCTTGCGCCAGGCGGCGCTGGCGCCAGCGCGACGCTGGAAGTTGTTTGCGGGAAGGTTGACTGCGCGGCGCATGCATGAAGAACTCGAATCTGAAAAGTGGTGCGCCCGGCAAACGCTGCGGCCTGCCGGGCTGGTAAAGGTTACAAACGGATCTCGGTGCCCAGCAGCTTGACGAACTGCGCCAGCCAGGCTGGATGCGCAGGCCAGGCCGGCGCCGTGACGAACTGGCCATCGGTGACGGCGTCCGTGACGGCGATGTCGGCATACGTGCCGCCCGCCAGTTTCACTTCCGGCGCGCACGCAGGATAGGCGGAAATGCGCTTGCCACGGATGACATCGGCGGCGGCAAGCAATTGCGCGCCGTGGCAGACGGCCGCGACAGGCTTGCCCGCCTCGGCGAAGTGACGCACGGCGGCGATGACTTTTTCGTTCAGGCGCAGATATTCGGGCGCGCGGCCGCCGGCAATCATCACGGCGTCATAGTCGGCCGGGTCGATCTCGTCGAAGCTGGCGTTCAGGGTAAACAGATGGCCCGGCTTTTCCGTGTAAGTCTGGTCGCCCTCGAAATCGTGGATGGCCGTCTTGATCGTCTCGCCGCTTTTCTTGCCGGGACAAACGGCATGCACGGTATGGCCCAGCATCAGCAGGGCCTGGAACGGCACCATCGTTTCATAATCTTCTGCAAAATCGCCGGTCAAAAACAGAATTTTCTTCGCTGCCATTTAGTTCTCCTATGAAAGATTGATACCGCAAGGCGTATCTTAGCGCGACTTGGCAACCATACTGGATATTTATCAAACTTTTGCGCCTTGATCGAGGATTTTACAGGCTGAGGCAGAATTATTTGCAGGCTGGCAGGTCAAACCCGGATGCCCCTATTCGAAAGCCTGGCCATGCACACCGCCACCAGCCCCCTTGTTTCACCCGCCCTGATCCGTATCTTCGACCACTTTGCCGATGCGCAGCAGGCCCGCAGCGCCCTGCTCGATGATGGCTTCCCCGCGCACGCCGTGCAGCT
This sequence comes from Janthinobacterium sp. GMG1, assembly GCF_034427795.1. Lineage (NCBI taxonomy): Bacteria > Pseudomonadati > Pseudomonadota > Betaproteobacteria > Burkholderiales > Oxalobacteraceae > Janthinobacterium > Janthinobacterium sp. GMG1. The sequence continues at coordinate 368,693 of NZ_JAXQNT010000004.1, read as the reverse complement.
CGACACGGTCGACGACGAAGCCGTCCCCATACAGGGCAAGGCCGCGTGGCGCGGCATGTTCCGCCTCGTCGTGACCATCGGCAATGCGCAGGAACGGCAACGGGCGCACGCCATCGTGCAGGCCTGCAATGGCTGCGACATCGAACAGCGCACGGCCAGCCACGCGGGCGGCCGGCGCACGGGCGCGCACGCGCAGGCAGGCTGACGGTCTCCCTTGCGCGGCCAAATTATGGCAAGATCCAGCTTCCTTCATTCCACAGTGGAACTTGCCATGATTTTTGAAATTGCCCACATCCAGATCAAATCAGCCACGCATGCTGCCTTCGAAGCGGCCGTGACGAAAGCCATCCCCCTGTTCCAGCGCGCGCGCGGCTGCGAATCGATGCGCCTGGAGCGCTCGATCGAAAACGGCGATGCCTACCGCCTGGTGGTGGGCTGGGCCACCCTGGAAGACCATACCGTGCATTTCCGCGGCAGCGACGACTTCCAGGCCTGGCGCGGCCTGGTGGGTGAATTCTTTGCCGCCCCGCCGCAAGTGGAGCACATGAACACGGTGGTGGCCGGGTTTTAATATTGGCAATCGGCACGGGCTGTGAATGCCCGTGCCGGCGCCTTAAACGGCAGGATGGTGAAACACCTGCCGCAGGTAAGCAAGGAAAGTTTCATCCTTGCACAGGGTCTTGCCCGGCGAATCCGACAGTTTCGCCACGGACTGGCCATTGCAACGCACCAGTTTCATGACAATATTGAGCGGCGTCAAACCGACGTCGTTGGTGAGATTGGTGCCGATGCCAAAGCCCGTCATGATGCGGTCGGCGAAGTGCTGGTACAGGGCGAACGCCTTGTCCAGGTCCAGGCCGTCGGAAAACACGAGGCGCTTGGTATTGGCGTCGATGCGCAGGGTCGCATAATGGGCCAGCGCCTTCTCGCCCCACTCGACGGGGTCGCCCGAATCGTGACGCAAGCCGTCGAACAGCTTGGCGAAATACAGGTCGAAATCGGCCAGGAAGGCATCCATGCCGACCACGTCCGTCAGGGCAATGCCCAGGTCGCCCCGGTATTCCTGCACCCAGTCTTCCAGTGCCGCCTTTTGAAAGTCGCGCAGGCGCACGCCAAACGACTGGAACGATTGCATGTATTCATGCGCCATGGTGCCGATCGGCACGATGCCCAGCTTTTTCGCCAGGTAGACATTCGACGTACCCTTGAAGTACTCGGGCACGTCGCGCGCCAGCCGTTGCACCACTTCGTCATGCCAGGCGCCGGAAAAACGCCGGCGCACGCCAAAGTCGGAAAACTCGAACGGATGCTTGCGCCGTGGCAGCTTGCCGAATTCCTTGACGGCTTCCACTTTCAAGCCCAGGCGGTGCCGCCCTTCGCGCATGGCCGCATCGAGGTCGAAGCGGCGGAAATACAGTTCGTTGATGATGTACAGCACGAAAATCTCGAAGCCCATCACGTGCACTTGCGGCCCGGCCGCGTGCACGAGCAAGGTGTCGCCATCCGTGCTGACGTCGATGAATTTGCGCTGGAAGCGGAACACCGTCAAAAAGTCGACGAAATCGCTCTTCATGAAGCGCAAGGTGCGCAGATAGGCCAGCTCGTCGTCGGCAAACGACATCGAGCACAGGTGATCGAGCTGTTCTTCCAGCTCGCCCTTCAGTTCGGCCAGGGGAAAGGCGGTGGCGTTGCGGCAGACAAATTCGTATTCGGTATGGGTATTCGGATGACCGTGCAGCAATGCTTGCCACATTGTAAATTTATACAGATCGGTTTCCAGCAAACTGCGCACTATCGGGGTCATGTGTGTTTTCTCCAACTTCCTGAAGCCAGAATAGTACGCCACCGCAAGCATTTCAGCAGGACACGTTTAACAAACGGCTCAGGCAGCCGCGTTGGCCAACAATTCAGGCAAGACGTCGGCGGCAGTCGCCAGCCGCGCGCCGCGCGCCTGCATGGCGACAAGGAAGTCGCGCTGCTGCGCGGCAAAGCCCGTGACGGGACTCATGCAGTCCGTCAGCAAGACCAGGCGCGACAGGGCCGCTTTGCCTTGCTGCGCTTCCAGGTAGTCCGCGATGTGCTCGGTACTGGCTTTTACGCAATGGCTGCCCGCCTCGCCGGTGACATAAATCTGCTGCGCCGGCAGCAAAGTGGCGAGGAAATCCAGGTTCAGCTGGGTGGCCGCATCCTGCGCGTCGGGCACTTCCGCCATGACGGCCGAGTAATGCTCGGTCCATGGGTTGGAACCCTTGCTCAGCTTGGCCACCACTTGCAGGTTGGCTACTTCCCAGCCGTTGTAGGCGGCGCGCACGGCCGCGTGGATATTCTGGCCCCAGCTGCCGATCTCGCAATGCACGGGCCACACCATCAGCTGGTAACGCCCCGCTTGCTGCAAGGCATCGAGGTAAGCCAGCGCACGCGGCAAGGCGCCGCTGGCGGCGGGCAGGAACAATCGGTCGCGCACATGCTGCGCGCTGATCTGCGTAAACGGCGGCACGGCGCCGCCATCGCCCGTACGCCAGAAGGCGGGGTGGGCGATATCGTAGCGGTGGTGGGCATCGAGCGTCACGCTGATCTGCGTCAAACCGCCGCCCCCTTCGCGTATCAGCTGCGCCACGCGCAGCATGTCGGCATGGGCGCCAGGCACGGCCAGCGCCGGCGCCGCATCCTGCGGCAACCAGGCGGGAGGCAAATCGCAAAAATCGTTTTGCGGGTCGATGACAAGCAGGTGCAACTGGCGTTTCATGGCGCTCCTCTGGCGTGGCGATATCTCGCCTGATATCTTGCATAATACGGGCAACTTCGCTGGCGCGCCTACCCCGTCGACGCCAGGACTGTGCTCATTCGCAATAACTTGCGTCTGAACAAGCCTGGTCAGGGGTGGAAGACATAACGGCGCTGGCGCCGCTCGACCAGCTTGACGGCAGCCTCGCCCGCCTCCGCCACGGCGTCCGCTTCCGTTGTAAACTGGTGATCGGCCGACACCCGGCGCTTTTTCACCAGGTTGACCCGGTGCATGGGGTTGCGCGACGGGGCATAGATGGCGACGTAGGCGCCCCATAGCTTGCAGCCCCGCAAGGGTTCCGCCGTGTAATTCACCTCATAAAAATCAACATACTTTATCGGCACGATGTTCGCTCCAAAAATGACATGGCCGGACAGCTTGTCTCTACGGACTGACGCGGTAAAAGGGTAAAACCATGCGTTCACGCCTGCTCGGGATACCCGATGCGGCTGTTTGTTTTTATCACGCGGCACAGGAGAAAATGAATGAATGACTATCTCATCTTCATGCATGACGACACGGAAACACCGATGGACGTCGCCACCTCGGCCTGGGAAGACTACTTCGCCATGCTCAGGGCCAGCGGCCGCTTCTGCGGTGGCAGCTCCATCGGTTCCGGGATCTGCGTGCACCGGTCCGGCCAGGCCAAACCGGTTACGTCACACTTGTCAGGCTATCTACGTGTACAAGCTGAAAGTATAGACGATGCTAAAAAATTGTTAATCGGAAACCCCGTACTGAACGCAGGGGGAACGGTGGAAATTCGCGAGCTGCCGCGCGACTGACGCGGCGTCACTGGCCCCTATTTCCCGGCCTCGGCCGCGGCATGCATGGACCACACGACACTGAGGATTTTCCATGCGCCATCGCGCTTGACCATTTGCCACGCTTCCACGCCATAGTTGGACAATTTATTGTCGACGAGGAATTCGTAGTCGAAGTTGACCCACGCCACATGACGGTCCTGGGTGATCTTGACGTTGTAGAATTTTTCTTCCGTGCGCAAGGGTTCGCGCTTGATGAAGTTGGCGAATGCGATATAGCCGCCCATCGCGACGCCATCGAAGTGGACGTCCGTCGTGTCGCGCATTTTCTTGATGAAACCGTCGTCGGCCGGCGAGGCGAACAGGATGTTGGTGTGCAGCATCAGCGACGACAGCAGCTTGACATCCTTGGCGATCAGCGCCGCCTGGAAATCGGCGACGACTTTTTCAATGGCGCGGATATCTTCAGGCGTGGAGCCGTGGCGGCCCACGTGGGATGGCGCAGGGGATGCAGGGGGCGCAGTCTGCGCCAGCGCCATGCCTGCGGAAAACAAAGAACATCCGAACAGTACTGCGCTTGCCAACTTGTGCATGGGGGACTTTCATGGCGAACGGCTCGCCGGCCTGGCACGGGGCGTGCCGCCGGCAAGCTTATGTCAACCATGGCAGATTGGCAATCCCCCATTGGAACTAGGGTGGAAGCAAACTCAGGCAGCCAGGGCCTCGATCGAAGCGCGGCCCTTGGCGATCGCGCTGCTGACGGCATCCTCGCCCATGGCCACGCCTTCGGCTTGCACGAATTCGATATCGGTGATGCCGATGAAGCCCAGCGTCGTGCGCAGATAGGTGCTCAGGTAGTCATATGCGGCGCCCGGACCTTCGCTATAGACGCCGCCGCTGGCCGTGAAGATCACCGCTTTCTTGCCCGTGGCCAGGCCGACCGGGCCCGTCGCCGTGTACTGGAACGTGCGGCCCGCGCGTGCCACGTGATCGATCCACGCCTTCAGGGTCGAGGGCACGGAAAAGTTGTACATGGGTGCGGCCAGCACCAGCACGTCGGCGGCCAGCAATTCATCGACCAGAGTATCGGACAATTGCACGGCCGCTGCCGCCTGCGCGCTGCGCTGCTCGGCCGGCGTGAAGAAGGCGCCCATCACCTCTTCCGTCAGGTGCGGCACGGGCTGCGCCGCCAGGTCGCGTTCGACGACGCTGGCGCCTTGCGCGGCCAGTTTGGCGACGAATTCACCGGACAATTGGCGCGACAGGGATCCGCTGTTACGCACGCTGCTATTGATATACAAGACCTTGCTCATGAAGTGCTCCTTCGAAAACGGTAGACTGGAATGCCGCATCGCGGCCCTTGCACACAGCATAGTTCGGGTCTACCATCGATGAAACCGTATAAATATAAATGATTAGCATCGAATTTTTAGATATGGAGTCACCATGAGAGAACCGGGCCAGCCTTCGCTTGACCAGTTGCGCGTGTTCGTCGCCGTCATCGACGCGGGCGGCTTCGCCCACGCGGCGCGCCAGCTGCACCGCACGCAGTCCGTCATCAGCTACACCATCGCCAACCTGGAAGAACAATTGAATGTGGTGCTGCTCGACCGCGGCAAGCGCAAGCCCACCCTGACGGACGCGGGCAAGGCCCTGCTGGCCGACGCGCGCGCCGTGGCCCTGAAGGTCGATGGCATGCGCGCGCGCGCCAAGGCGCTGGCTGGCGGGCTGGAGGCGGAAGTGTCGGTGGTGGTCGACGTGATGTTTCCCACCTGCGTGCTGGTGCGCGTGCTCGAGGCGTTCCAGGCGCAGTTCCCCACCGTCGCCCTGCGCTTGCGCATCGAGGCGATGGGCGCCGTGGCGCAACTGGTGATGGATGGCAGCTGCCACATCGGCCTCGGTGGCTGGATGACGTCCACGGCCAGCGTCTTCGAGCGCTTGGCCGTCGGTCACGTGCGCCTGATTCCCGTGGCCGCCCCCAGCCACGCGCTGGCGCAACTGACAGGCCCGATCGCCTCCAACGTGGCGCGCGAACACGTGCAACTGGTGCTCAGCGACCGCAGCGTGCTGACGCAGGGCCAGGATTTCGGTGTGCTGGGCTTGCGCAACTGGCGCCTGGGCGACCTCGGTTCCAAGCATGCGCTGCTGCGCGCTGGCCTGGGCTGGGGCAACATGCCCGAGGCGATGGTGCGCGACGACTTGGCGGAAGGCCGCCTGGTGCACCTGCCGCTGGCCGTCGACAATGGCGAGAATTACCCGATTTATTTGATCCAGCTCGCCGACACGCCGCCTGGCCAGGCGGGCAAGTGGCTGACGGAACGGTTTGCGGAGCAGTTGCCACTGCTGGAACAAGTCTTCTAGAAGCACGCGCGCGCAGGTATCATGCGCGCATACATTGATCAGCATCAAAAGGAACCACCATGGCCGGCATCGACGACTTCGTCAACAAACAAAAACCGGGCGCGCGCTTCGTCATCACGGCGCAGATGCTGCGCATGACGCCGCAGCAATTCGACTCGCTGGCGCAGGAGTGGATGGAAGACGGCGGTCCCGGCTTCGACGTGGCCGGCATCCCGCACCGGGTCGTCATCGATGGGCAATTCTATATCGGCCGGCTCACCGTGCAGCGGCACGGCGAGCCGGCATAACGGCGACTCCAGCCTACTCGACGCCCAGCACGTGCAGGCGGCGGCGCAGGCGCGCCACTTCCTCCGATAGATCGACCACCAGCGCGGCCAGTTCCGCGTTCGCGTCGAACACGGATTCGATTTCGTGCAGGCGGCGCGCACGCACCAGGTCCAGGCTCGTGAAGCGCCAGGCTGTCAGTTGCCCCGCCGGCGGGCCGTCCTGCAGCAGCACGCCCGTCTGCACATGCTGCACCACCCAGTCCGGCTCCACGGCGCAGGCGCGCGCCAGTTCTTCCAGGCTCAGGGCACGGTCTTCGAGCAATTCGCCAATTACCTTGTTAGTCATGATTTACCCTCCCAGCTTCTGGCGCGGATTGAAAGCCATTTCGCGCGCCATGGTTGCATACAGTTCGCGCGCCTTGTCATCGTTCGCCGGCGGCAGCACCACTTCGAGCAGCAGGTACAGGTCGCCCGGCTGGGCGGCGGGAATGCCGCGTCCCTTCAGGCGCAGCTTGCGCCCCGTCTGCGAATTGGGCGGCACCGTGACGGACACCGTGCCCGATGGCGTGGGCACGTCGATTGCGCCGCCCAGCGCCGCTTCCCACGGCGTGACGGGTACCGTCTCGAAGACGTCGCGCCCCTCCACCTTGTAGCGCGCATCGGGCCGGAAGCGGATTTCCAGGTACAGATCGCCGGCGGGCGCGCCGCCGCTACCGGGATTGCCCTGCCCCTTCATGCGCAGCTGCTGTCCTTCCGTGACGCCTTTCGGTATCGTCACTTCCAGCGTGCGTTCGCGCGTCACCACGTGGCCTTGCGCATCCGCTTCGGGCACGCGCATGACGATGTGGCGCTTGGCGCCCTGGTAACTGTCCTGCAGGTCGATGGTGATGGCGGCATGGCTGTCGTCGCCCTGCATCTGGAACGTGCTGTTGGCGCGGCGCCGCCCGCCCACGTGGGCGAACAGGTCGGCAAAGAAGTCGCTGTCGTCGGCGCCCGAGGATTCGTAGCCCGAACCCCAGTCCGGCGGCGGGCGGAAAGGCTGACCCTGCGCGCCCTGGTTACGGCCCAGTTCATCGTAGGCGGCGCGCTTTTCCGCGTCGCCCAGCACGCCATAAGCTTCGTTGAGGGCCTTGGTGCGCTTGTCGGCGTCCGGCTCCTTGCTCACGTCGGGGTGGTATTTGCGTACCAGTTTGCGGTACGCCTTCTTGATCTCGGCCTCGGTCGCCGTCTTTTCGACGCCAAGCTCCTTGTAGTAGTCCTTGTATTCCACCGTGCCTGCTCCCCATGGTTGAACTGCCTATGGAAAGAGTACACGAATTAGTCGCCGGACAGCGTGTGCACAATACAACGCTGCCCGGCGGCGAAATCAGCGCACGCGGCGCAGCGAGGATATGCGGCGATCCAGGCCATTGTGCAGGCGGCCGTAGCTGCCCGGCCCCATCACCACGCAGCGGCCGCGGAAGTTGGCGTCGACGCAGAATTCCCAGCGGCCGTAATTGACGATGATCGATTCGGCGCGGTCGTTGAAGCCATAGCGGCTCAAGTCATGCACTTCGCGGTCCAGGCGCACGGGCCGGCCGCGCATGCCCGCATCGGGGAACATCAGCACGGCGCCATTCATGTCGGGACGGTGGCCGCCGCCGTGGCCGGGATAACCTGGATAGCCGGGATAAGGACGCTCCGGCTCCGGACGCGGAGGGTAGGGACGGTGATCGCCGCCGCCATGGCCTGGCCGGCCCACTTCGCGCACCGAAGAGATGGCGTCGTTCATGCCCGGCATGCTGCCGTAGCGGCCAGGTCCGAGGGTGCGGCAGTTGCCCCTGTAATTGGCGTCCTTGCACACTTCCCAGGTGCCCGAGCGCACGATCACGCTGGAGGTCTTGTCGTTAAAGCCCATGCGCGACAAATCGCCCGCGTCGGAGCGCAGGGTGACGGGACGGCCGCGAAAACCGGCATCCTCGAACAGGGTGATTTCGCCCGCCGATGCGGCAAGGGGGGCGAGGAAGGTAGCGGCGCACAGCAGCGCGGGCCGGAAAGATCGAACCATGACAACTCCAATACTGAGACATTTTCGCCAGTGTAGTCCAGGCGGCAGGCGGCGAGTGTAACAAAGGGCAAGCAAATGTCAGCACACGGCTGGGAATGTAAAGGCTATGTCACAATCAAGTGTGGGAATACTCCCAGGGTTGCTTTCAATAACGTTTCTGGTGAACGGATGCGTCTGGCGTCGAGTATCCAGCGCCAGCCCAGGTAATTTGGCAGGTAGCGCGTCGCCACGCCGTGAAACGGACGCAGCCATTGCCGCAAGCGGCTGTGATACGCATTGACGTTCTGCACATGCGCGGCGCCCTGCACACGGATGCCGGCGCGCAAGTTGACGGCCTCGTGGCTGATGCCCGCTTCCCTCGCAAACGCCCGGTAGGCCGCATGGCCATCCGTTACCAGCAGAACATCCTTGTCGATAACGGGCAACAAACATCGGTGCAGCTGCGCCTTCGTCAACGCGCCTTTGCCCGTGACGAAATCAAGGGTCTGGCCCGTGCGGTCGCGCGCCACCAGGATGCAGACTTGCTCATTCGAGATACCGCGTTTAAAGGCATGGCCGCCCCGGCGGCGAGCCGGCCGCGTCATCTGCCTCGATCCCTTTTCCGATTCCAGCACGTAGAGTTCATCGGCCTCGGCGATGCCATGCAGGCCATGCGGCCGGTCCGTCTTCGCCACGCTGAGAAAGCGGTGGCGCCAGCGAAACGTGGTGTTGCGGTGTAATCCCAGCTGCTGAGCGGCCTGGCGCACCGAGGCGGAGTCGAGCAGGCAATCGGCATACGCGATCCATAGCGCCTTGTGACGCAAGCGGGCCAGCGGCGTGCCCGTCAAGGCATTGAAAGTGCGCCCGCAAGGCACGCAGCGGTAGCGCTGCAAGCTGTGCGCATGGCCATGCCGGTGCAGGTGAGGCGAGCGGCAGGCGGGACAGGCCAATCGCGGCTGCGCCACGCTTTCCAGCAACGCGACGGTCGCATCTTGCGGTGCGTTGCCACGCAGCAGGGCCATGCCTGTCTGCCGCTGGCGTCGGTTCAAGTGAGCAAACTGGGCGATAAAACGGATCCATTCGGCTGGCTGCATGATCTGCTCCCTATGTGGTAAGTATGCAGAGTCAGACAGCAATGCCAAGGGAAGATTCCGGCAGTTCCCCTATTTACCGATGACAGAGCCAATATAAAAGCCGCCTGGCGGGGCATTCCCGGCAGGCGGCCTGTCAGCACGGCGTCAGGACGCGGTCAGCGCACGCGGCGCAGCGAGGAAATCTGGTTTTCCATGCCATTCAGGCGGCCATATTCGCCCGGCCCGATCACTTCGCAGCGGCCGCGGAAGTTCGAATCGCTGCACACTTCCCACTGGCCCTCGTTGACGACGATGGACGAGGCGCGGTCATTGAAATTGAGACGCACCAGGTCTTCCGTGCTGCGGTCCAGCGCCAGCGGTTCGCCGCGCATGCCCGCCTCGGGGAACAGCAGGACGGCGCCGCGCTGCTGGTACTGCGGCTGCTGGTATTGCGGATACTGCTGCTCGTACTGCGGCCGCTGGTACTGATTCTCGTACTGCTGCTGGCGGCGCGCTTCGCGCTCGTCGACCATGCGCGCCGACGACACGCGGCCATCGAGGCCCCGTCCCAGGTCATCGTGGCGGCCGGGGCCGAAAATGCGGCAAGTGCCCTGGTAATTCGAATCGCTGCACAACTGCCAGTAGCCGTTATGGATGACGATGCTGGTGGTGCGGTCGTTGAAACCGATGTTGACGAAATCGTCCGTATCGCGGTTCAGGCGCGCCGAACCGCCATTCTGGCCCGCGCCCGAATACACTTCCAGGGTGCCGCCGCGCCCATAGCCGCCATTGCCACGGTCTGGATCACGCCCCGGGCGCCCCGGATTGTAGCCATCGCCGCGCCCCGTTTCGCGCACCGAGGTGATGGCGTCGTTCATGCCAGGCATCGAGCGGTATTCGCCTGGCCCCAGGCTGCGGCAATTGCCGCGAAAACCGGAATCCGTGCACACATCCCAGGTACCCGAACGCACCATGATGCTGGACGTCTTGTCGTTGAAGCCCATGCGCGACAGATCGTCCGTCGTCTCGCGCAGCGTCACGGCGCGGCCGCGGAAATTGTCATCCTCGAACAGGGTGATTTCGCCCGCATGGGCGCCGGCGTGGGCCGCCAGCGACAGCAGCAAGGTTGCGGTGCATGCCGCAGCATGTTTGAAAGGGCCCGTCATGATTAACTCCATTCTTCATTCTTTGGTGATGATTTGCCTGGCGATTGCGCCAGGATGCTAGTGTAACAAATACAAGGCCGCGTGGACGGCCCGGTGACGCGTCAATACAGGCGGCGCAGCGAAGAAATGCGCTTGTCGAGCTGCGCGTCCAGGATTTCATACTTGCCCGGGCCCATGCGCTCGCAGGTGCCATTGAACTGCGAGTCCGTGCACACTTCCCAGGTGCCTTCATTGATGGCCATGGAGCCGGCCTGGTCGTTGAAATTCAGGCGCACCAGGTCGCTGACGTCGCGGTTCACCTGCAGCCCCGGGCCCTTCAGGAAGGCGCGACCGTACAGCACCACCAGGCCTTCGTCGTTTTGCGGCCGGTTCTCTTCGCGCGGATCGACCAGGCGCGCCGACGACACGCGCCCATTCAGGCTGCCCAGGTCATCATGGCTGCCAGGCCCGAACACGCGGCAACTGCCACGGTAGTTGGAATCGCTGCACAGCTGCCAGTAGCCATGCTCGATGCGCGCGCTGCTGGCGCGGTCATTGAAGCTGATGTCGACCAGATCGTCGCGGTCCGCATTCACGCCGGCCGATGCGCCGCGCTGGCCGCCGTCGGCATACAGTTCCAGCGCCGCGCGGCGGCCGCCGCTGCTGCCGCTCCCCTGTCCGCCGCCGATTTCGCGCACGGACGATATCTTGTCGTTCATGCCCGGCAGCGAGCGGTAGTCGCCCCGTTCCAGCGTCTTGCAATCGCCCTTGAAATCGGCGTTCGTGCACACTTCCCAACTGCCCGAATCGACCTGGATGCTCGACACGGTGTCATTGAAACTGACGCGCGACAGGTCATCCGTCGTATCGCGCAAGACGACTACGCGTCCCTTGAAATTGTCATCGGTGTACAGGCGGATTTCGCCGGCCTGCGCCCCGAGGTGGACAAACAGCGAACTGGCGCACAGCAGGGCGAGGGCGAACGGGCGATTCATGGGGGCGGTCTCCGGTGGCGGCAAAGCTGAGTGATCGACATGACAACTGATGTCAGTGTAGCCATCCGTGGAAAAAACGGTGTAACAAAGTATGAAAAAAGGACAACAAATTGTTACCAAAAGCAATAACAGGCTCGCGCAGGAGCCCGTCATTGCCATTTACATTGCCATTTACCTTATCAGCGCACTTCGCGCACCGACGAAATGCGGTTGCTCAGGCGCTCCAGGCTCGCGTATTCACCGGGTTCCAGGGTGCGGCAGCGGCCGCGGAAATCCACGTCCTCGCACACTTCCCAATAGCCGGAGCGCACGCGCACGCTTTGCACCGTGTCATTGAAATCGCGCTCGCGCAAATCGGCCGAGGCATTGCGCACGCTCAAACTGCGGCCGGCGAAATCGTCGCGCGTATAGAAGGTCAGTTCGCCGCCCAGCGAGCGCCCAGGCAAATGGCCACGCTCCCGGTCGCGCTCCCAGTGACGATCCCGGTCACGATCGCGGCCCGGATGACCACCCCAGCCGCCGCGCACTTCGCGCAGCGAGGTGATTTTATTGGCATGGCCATCGAGCGACGGATACTCGCCCGCCTCGAGCAGGAAGCAATCGCCGCGGAAATCGGCTTCCTCGCACGCTTCCCAGCGGCCCGAGCGCACGCGGATGCTTTGCGTCGTGTCGTTGAAACGGACGTCTTCCAGGTCGGCGACGGCGTCGCGCACGGTCTGCGAGCGGCCGTGATAATCGTCGCGCGAATACAAGGTCAGTTCGCCGGCGCCGGCCAGTTCGGCCGTCATGGCGGCGCCCAGCAGCAGGGCGCAGTTCAGGGTGTGTCTCAGCATGGTCTTGCTCCATAGTCAGGGTACTGCGGTTGACTATTTGGTCATTTTGCCAAATAGAGCGCGCAGTCTATCCGCGACTGGCCCGCTTAGCTGTAACAAATGATTACCGCGCCCGGCCTCCTCCGGGTGCCACGGCGGACAAGCACGGCGAATGCCGGTAGAATCTTGTGTTTAGTCAAGCTTGCCGCCCATGCCACACACTACCTCGTTCACCCTGCCCGCCGTCCGTACTGAAATTTCTTCACTGTGGAAGCTGGCCTGGCCTATCCTGATCGGCCAGCTGGCCACCGTCGGCATGGGCGCGGCCGACGTGGCGATGACGGGTCATACGAATCCCGAGGAACTGGCGGCCGTCTCGCTGGGCGCGGCCATCTGGTCCATCGTGCTTGTCACCGTGAGCGGCATCATGATGGCGATCAATACTTTGGTGGCGCATGAGATCGGCGCCGCGCGCCACGACAAGGTGCCGCACATCGTGCGCCAGTCGCTGTGGAAGGCGCTGCTCGTGGGCCTGGTGGCTTGCCTGCTGACGAACATGGCGGCGCTGGTATTCGACCACCTGATGCTGGAACCCGCCGTGGCATCCAAGGCCAAGCTGTTCGTGCACATCATCAGCTGCGCGCTGCCGCCGTTCGCCGCTTACCGCGCGCTGTACGGCTACAGCACCAGCATCAACCAGACCAAGCCCGTGATGGTGATCGCGCTGGCCGCGCTGGGCCTCAATATCCTCGTCAACTACCTGCTGATCTACGGCCACTGGGGCATGCCGAAGATGGGCGGCGTGGGCTGCGCCGTGGCCACTACCTGCTGCGTGTGGATGATGCTGCTGGCCATGCTGGCCTGGATCAAAATCGCGCCTGCCTACCGCGCCACGTATCCGTTCACGCACTGGGAAGGGCCGCAGTTGTCGTCCATCGGCCCCATGCTGCGCCTGGGCCTGCCCATCGGCGTGACCTACTTTGCCGAAGTGAGCGCGTTTGGCGTCATCAGCCTGCTGGTGGCGCGCTTCGGCGTGATCCAGGTGTCGGCGCACCAGATCGCCCTGAATTTCTCGTCCGTCGTCTTCATGGTGCCGCTCACCTTCGGCATCGCGCTGGTCACGCGCGTGGGCCATGCCGTGGGCGAAGCCAATTTGCGCAAGGCCCGCTTCATTTCATGGGTAGGCGTGGCCATGTCGCTGACGGCGGCCATCGTCTCGGCCACCGTCATCACCGTCTTCCGCCACCAGATCGCGCAAGCCTATACGTCCGATCCGCAAGTGCAGGCCCTGTGCGCGCAGCTGCTGCTGTTCGCCGCCCTGTTCCAGCTGTCCGACGCGACGCAGGTGGCCACGTCCTGCGCCATCCGCGGCTACAAGGTGACGCGCCAGCCGATGCTGATCCAGCTGCTGGCCTTCTGGGGCTTCTCGCTGCCGATCGGCTATGTGCTGGGTCTCGCGCCGGCAGGCTTCCCCTGGTCGCCGGCAGAACCGATGGCCGCCGCCGGCTTCTGGATCGGCCTCGTCACAGGCCTGACGGTGGCGGCCGTGCTGCTGACCTGGTATTTGAACCGGCTGTCGCTGCAGCGCCTGCACGCGGCGCATTGAACACAGTGCATTGAACCCAGGGCGGCGCGCAATTTATGCGCCCCGCTCTCCTTGCTTCGCCATACAAAGCCCCACCGCCCGACTCTTTCCGCCAAAGTAAAGAAGGCAATTGCCGGATTATTCCGTGGCTGGCCCTATCGCATTAAACGCCGTGCTCTGGTATCGTTTGCTGTCAAGCATCTTCTTGACATCCCTTTACAATCACCGAGACATCCATGCGTTTTATTCTTTGTTTTCTGGCCGCGATGGCCAGCGTTCCCGCATCGGCTGAAAAGCTGACCCTGGAACGCATTCACGCCGATCCGGCGCTGGCCGGCCCCGGCGTGCGCTACCTGAAGGTCTCGCCCGATGGCGAGCGCGTCACGTTCCTGCGCGGCCGCGCGGACAACCAGTTCCAGCTCGACCTGTGGGAATTCAAGCTGAAGGACAAGAGCACGCACCGCCTGATCGACTCGAAGGCGCTGGTGCCGAATGAAACGATTTCGCCCGAAGAGCAGGCGCGCCGCGAACGCGAGCGCACGGCCAGCCTGAACGGCATTCTCAGCTACAGCTGGTCGCCCGATGGCAAGCAGCTGCTGGTGCCGCTGGCCGGCAACCTGTACCTGGTCGACGCGGCCCACCCGGACAAGGCGCGCCTGGTCGCCAAGGGCAATGTGCTGGATCCGAAAATTTCGCCGAAAGGCCGCTATGTCTCGTTTGTGCGCGATCAAAACATCTATGTGATCGATCTCAAGACGGACAAGGAACGCCAGTTGACGACCGATGGCAAGGGCGCCATCCGCAACGGCGAAGCCGAATTCGTGGCGCAGGAAGAAATGGGTCAGCGCACCGGCTACTACTGGGCCCCCGACGATTCCGCCATCGCCTATAAGCGCTATGACGAAGCGCCCGTGCCCGTCGTGCGCCGCTTCGAAATCTTCGCCGACCGCACCGACGTCGTCGAGCAGCGCTACCCGGCTGCCGGCGACCCGAACGTGCTGGTGCAGCTGCTGATCGTCTCGCCGGAAACGGGCGCGCAGCGCCAGGTGGACCTGGGCACGAACCCCGACATCTACCTGGTGCGCGCCGACTGGAGCGCGGACAGCAAGTCTCTCGTGTACCAGCGCCAGTCGCGCGACCAGAAGACCCTCGACCTGGTGGCCGTCGATGCAAGCACGTTGGCGCAGCGCACCCTGCTGACGGAAGCGTCGACAACCTGGGTCAGCATCCATGACGACCTGCGCTTCCTGTCGAACGGCACCTTCCTCTGGTCGTCCGAGCGCACGGGCCGCAACCATTTGTACCTGTACGACATGAGCGGCAAGCTGCTGCACCCGGTCACTTCCGGCGCATGGGGCATTGACAGCGTGCTGGCCGTGAACCAGAAGACGGGTAAAGTGTTCGTCGCGTCGAACCGCGACGCCGTCATCGACAAGCAGACCTACGCCCTGGCCCTCGATGGCAGCACGGCCGACAAGCCGCAGCGCGTAACGAAGGCCGATGGCTGGCACGACACGACGTTCTCGCGCAATGGCGAAGTCTTCGTCGACACGTACTCCGACCCGGCCACGCCGCCGCAAGTGAGCATCCGCCGCCCGGACGGCGCCATGGTGGGCTGGCTGGAAGAAAATGCGCTGAACGCCAGCCACCCGTACGCCAAGTACAAGGCGGACCACCTGCCGACGGAATACGGCACCCTGAAGGCCAACGATGGCCAGACGCTGTACTACTCCATCGTCAAGCCGTCGAACTTCGACGCCAGCAAACGCTATCCTGTCTACCTGTCGACGTATGGCGGCCCGCACTCGCAGCACGTGGCGCGCCGCTGGGGCAACAACTTCGACCAGTACATGGCGCAGCAGGGCTTTGTCGTCTTCCGCCTCGATAACCGGGGTTCGTCGCGCCGCGAGCGCGCGTTCACGGACGCCATCTATCACAAGCTGGGCGCGGCCGAAGTGGCGGACCAGCTGGTCGGCATCGACTGGCTGGGCAAGCAAAGCTTCGTCGATGCGAAACGCATCGGCGTGTTCGGCTGGAGCTACGGCGGCTTCATGACCCTGCGTCTGCTGTCGGCTGCGTCCGACAAGATCGCCATGGGTGTTTCCGTGGCACCCGTCACCGACTGGTCGCTGTACGACACCCACTACACGGAGCAATTCCTCGGCATGCCGAAGGAAAACGTGGATGGCTACAAGGCCAGCACCGTGTTCGCCCACCTCGACGGCCTGAAGTCGCCGCTGCTGCTGGTACACGGCATGGCCGACGATAACGTTTTGTTCAGCAACAGCACGCGACTGATCGACGCGCTGGTGAACCGTGGCGTGCAATTCGACCTGATGACGTATCCGGGCGCCAAGCACGGCATCTCGTCGCGCGCGGGCCAGCGCCACGTGTACAAGAAAATCGAGATGTTCTTCAAGCAGAACCTGATGAAGCCAGCACAGTAAGATTGCGCTGCATCAGATAAAAAACCGCCGCCTGTCTCGCGACAGGCGGCGGTTTTTTTTACATTCTTGCTGCCAGAATTATGGCTTGCGAGTCACAGTTTCGACCGCATCTTTCACATCGCCAACTTTCTTCTGCACTTTGCCTTCGACCTGGTTTGCCAGGCCCTTGGCTTGCTGTTCTTCGCTGCCGACCAGTTTGCCAGCTTGTTCCTGGATTTTACCGCCGACTTCCTTCAGTTTACCTTCGACTTGATCTTTGTTCATGATGGATCCTCACTGTAGTTGGTACATCTGTTGTCCTGCCCCGAAGGGCCGGTACTGCGGCTCACACGCTGCTTGTTGCGTGTCGATGTGTCCATAGTACGCAGTGGGGATCAAAGGCTCTGTACGGTTCCTAACACAGCGCCGACATCATCAATTACGCCTGCGCGCCCTTGCGCCAGACCGTCGCCAGCCACGGCTGCTGGTCGCGCGGCAAGCCGGGCGGACGGTAGTACTGCTCGATCAAGGTAAAACCGGCCGCCTGCACGTAAGCGGCCCAGGTCGCTTCGTCGTGATAGCTGCCGTAGCGGGCGCCATTCCAGCCTTCCTGGTTTTGCCCGCGCGGGTTCGAGCTGAACAGCACGCCACCGGGCTTCAGGCACGCGTACAAAGCGTGCAGCACGCCGGGCAAGGCGGCGCTGGGCACGTGGAACAGCACGGCATTGGCGAACACGCCGTCGAAGTGCCCTGCAGGCAAAGCGAGGTCGACAAAATCCTGCTGCCAGACAGTGCAGCCGCTGTAGGCGCGCGCCATCTCGACGAAGCGGGGACAGCCATCGACGCCCGTGGCGTGATGGCCCATGGCCGTGAACGCCTTCAGGTCGCGGCCAGGGCCGCAACCGAGGTCGAGGATCGCCAGCGGTGCCGGCTTGCCGATGGCGGCCAGCAGTGCGCTGATATTCTGGCTGACGTCGTGGTCGCGCGTGCCTTCGAAAAACTGCTCGGCGCTGGCGTCGTAATGGGCCAGGGTGCGTCCGGTGATGGCGTGGATGGGGTCTTGCGGATCTTGCGGTGGGGTCGGCTTCATGGCGCTCCTGTCATCGATGGGCGCATTTTACGCTGCCGACCGGCTCCCCGGCCGGCAGCGTCAGCACTCTTACCAGACGCGCACGCGCTGTTCCGGCGCCAGGTACAACTGCTGCCCCGGCTTGACGTCGAAGGCCGGATACCAGGCGTCGAGGTTGCGCACGGTGGCGGCGCGGTATTGCGCCGGCGCATGGCCATCCGTGAGGATTTGCTGGCGCGCCGCCGCTTCGCGCGCCTTGCTGCGCCAGCTGACGCCATAGCCCGTGAAGAAATCGCGGTCCGCGCCCGCCTGCACCGGCTTGCCTTGCTGCGACAGGGTGAACGCGTCATGCGCGGCCGCCACGCCGGCCAGGTCCGCCAGGTTTTCACTCAGGGTCAGCTGGCCATTCACGGCCAGGTCGGGGAATGGCTTGTAGGCCGCGAACTGCGCCACCAATTGCTTGGATGCCGTCTGGAAATGCGCCAGGTCGGCCGGCGTCCACCAGTCGCGCAACTTGCCCTGGGCGTCGAACTGCGCGCCCTGGTCGTCAAAACTGTGGCTGATTTCGTGGCCAATGGTGGCGCCGATGCCGCCATAGTTGGCCGCATCGGATGCCTGCGGGTCGAAGAACGGCGGCTGCAGGATGGCGGCCGGGAAGTTCAGCGCATTTTGCAGCGGCAAGTTGACGGCGTTGACCAGCTGGGCCGGCATGGCCCAGGCCTTGCGGTCGGGCGACTGGCCCAGCTTGGCCAGCTCCTGGCGATAGTGGAACTGTTCCGCCCGCTGCACATTGCCCAGCGCGTCGCCGCGTACCACGCGCAAGCCCGCGTAGCTGTCCCAGCGCTCCGGATAGCCTACGCCCACGTACAGGGTCTTGAGCTTTTCCTGCGCCTGCGCCTTGGTGGCCGGCGCCATCCAGTCCAGCTTGTCGATGCGGCGCGAGAAGGCGGCCACGATATTCGTCACCATGTCCTGCACGCGGGCTTTCGATTCCGGCGGGAAATAGCGCTCCACGTACAGCTTGCCGACGGCGTCGCTCAGGGCAGCGTTGGTTGCCGCCAGCGCGCGCTTGCTGCGCGGCGACTGCTGCGGCGTGCCGCTCAGGGCGCTGCCATAGAAGGCGAAGCGCTGGTCGGCGGCCGCCTTCGGCAAGGTGGTGCTGAAATGGTTGATGGCGTGGAAGGCGAGGAAATCCTTCCACGCGGCCAGCGGCACGCTTGCCACCAGGGCCGCGCTGCCCGTCATGGCCGTCGGGTGCCAGACGATGAAATCCGTTTGCTGGCCCAGGCCGGCCGCCTGGAAGAAGGCTTTCCAGTCCAGGCCCGGCGCCTTACTGGGGAAGTCGGCGGCGCGCCACGCGTTATTGCCCTTGGCGACATCGGCCGAATCCTCGCGGCTGGCGTGGCTGGCGGCAATTTTCTGCTCCAGCGCAAACACGCGCGCAGCGCGGGCCGGCGCATCGCTGTAGCCGGCCTGCTTGAGCATGGCCGCGATATGCGCCTGGTAGCCCGCGCGCAAGCCCTGCATGCGGGCGCTGTCGCCCTGGTAAAACGCGCGGTCAGGCAAGCCCAGCCCGCCCTGCAGCAGGTAGGCGACATTGCGCGTGGTGTCGTTCAAGTCTTGCGCCACCCACAGGCCGAACAGGTTTTCCGTATAAAAATTGGTGGAATTGAGCGGGTCGACATCGGCGCGCAGGCTCTCGCCCAGCGCACGGGCCAGCCCTGCCTGGTCGCGTATGCCATTGATCTTTGTCAACAAGGGCTTGATCGGCGCCCAGCCTTTCGCTTCGATAGCCGATTCATCCATCCAGGAACGGTAAAAATCGCTGACCTGGCGCGCGGAGGCATCCGCCTGCGGCGCCGCCGCCAGGCTTTCGACGAGGCCGATGATGCGCTCGTTGGTGGCGTTGGCGAGGATGGCGAACGAGCCCCAGCTGCTGCGGTCGGCGGGAATCTCCGTGCCGCGCAGCCAGTCGCCATTCACGTAATCGTAGAAATCGTCGCCGGGCAAGGCAGCGGGGACAGCAACATCGGCCGCCGCTGGCTGGGCATGCGCCTGGGCGGGCAAGCCGGCCAGCGAAACGCCGGCCAGGGCGAGGATGATGGCGGCCTGGACTGGCGTCCGGGACCAGGAAAAACGCAAACCGTGCATGGCGATCCTTTCAATGGAATAGTCAAAATCATAGCCTGTTTCCCATGAAAAAAGCGTCCCGGAACTTTTTTGCATACGGACAAAAAATCGGCCTATAGTTTCACGACCCCGCGCCGCGTGTACGCCAAGGAGATTGCCATGCAACTGGAAGCGCTGTTTCAGCAACCCCACGCCCTGCCTGCCGCCCCGAAGATCGTCGATGAACTGGTGCGCAGTTTCGACAACCCCGCCATTGCCACCGAAGACATCGCGCGCCAGCTGGGAGCGGATCCGGCCTTGAGCGCCAAGCTGCTGCGGCTGGCCAACTCGGCGTATTACCACGTCTCGCGCAGCATCGGCACGGTGGAAGACGCCGTGCTGATGCTCGGCTTTGTAACCGTGCGCACGCTTGTCATCAGCTCGGGCCTGGTCAGCGGCTACAAGGCCGTGCCAGGACTGAATCTGCCGCAATTCTGGCGTTACAGCCTGCACAGCGCCGTGTCGGCCCGCTGGATCGCCAGACAGACGGGCGACAACCAGGACCTGGCCTTCACCATCGGCATGATGCATGCGATCGGACAACTGGTGATCCATGCCGCCATGCCCGAGCAAGCCATGCAGCTCGACAAGATCGCCCCGCCGCTCGATGCGCGCCGGCTCGACGCGGAGCGGGTTTCCCTGGGCTATGACTATGCGCAGGTGGGCGCCGAACTGGCGCGCCGCTGGAAGTTCCCCCCTGCCTTTGCCGACGCCATCGCCGCCTTTCCCGATCCCTTGGCCAAGGCGCCCCTGAACCGCCTGGCCGCCATCATCCACCTGGCAGCCTGGCGCGCCCGTATTGATGAAAACGCGCTGAGCAATGAAGAAATCATCGCTTGCTACCCCAGCAACGTGGCTGAAGCGCTCGGTTTGCCACCCTCGGTTCTCGTGGACAAGATGCCGCCGCCTGCCGAACTGAGCGCAGGATTGGAAGAACTCGTCAAATAAATCCATCAGCGCCGGCATCGTCGGCCCAGCATCCATGCGGCTTGGCGGGCGATTCCGGCGGCCCGCCAAAACTATCCAAATTATTTTCACTTTTTTTTCAAAAACACCCTCAAGTTCCGGATAAGCACGCCGTTAATCTAGACAAGCGGTAATCCATTCACTAGTTACGGGTGTGCTCATGACCTCCAACGACGTTCTCTCGATGTATGAAAATATTGCAGGAATGACCAATAAAATGGTCGTGGCCGCACGTTCGAGCGACTGGAATGACTTGGATGCCCTGGAAAACCAGTGCGCCAGCGCCGCCAGCGCGACCATGACGGGCAAGGTGCCTGCCCTGGCCGGTGCCTCGCGCCTGCGCAAGATCGACTTGCTCAAGCAAATCCTGGCAAACGACCGCGAAATCCGCACCATTACGGAACCGTGGATGACGCAGCTGCCGAACGCCATGCAGGGCGCGCGCGCGCGCATGTAAGAAGTTACAGCACCAGAAACGACAAAAGCACCCGCGGGTGCTTTTTTTACATCTATTCCCTGGCAAGAAGCGCGGCAGTTGCGGCGCTCAGGAACAAGGAGGGGAAATTTGGAAGGCGAGCCCCAGGTATCTCCTGGCGTCGCCTCGCTGCCGGTTGCATCCGGCGTTCGCGAGCACATCGTCGGCATCGCGAACCGCTTCCAGACCCAGGCGTTTATGCAACGCTACACCTGTTTGCCGCGCCACACTATCGTTGGTGACTGCGCCAGGCTGGGGCTGTTTTGTCGTAGAGCAAGTCCACTGAATTAATCATAACACCATCTTTAAGAAATAGACAACGCGATTGGCAAGCATATCCATGTCTTTTTTCAATATCTTTTTTTATATCAAATTATAGCGCAGCCTTGCAGCATGATTAACGCGAGAACGGCTCCGGTTCCGGCTCGGCTGCCGCCCCGTCCTCCACCGCCTCCGTCAGCACGGGCACATCCTTTTTCTTGCGGCGGAACGGCTTGCGCAGCAAGACCCAGTATTTCGACGGCGCACCCGGCCCTGCCGCCTGCCTGCGCTTGCGCACGACATACACGATGAGCGCCGTCAGCAGCAGGAAGGCCACGGTGCCGATACCGAGCCACAGCAAGCCGTTGCCGCCCGCCTTCTTTTCCTTCTCGACGGCTGGCGGCACCAGGGGCTTGGGCTTGGCATGCGGCACCGGCACCTCGGCCGGCGCGGCAGCCGGCGCAGCGGTGGCGGGCTGAGCCAGTGCTTTTTGCAAGGCGCCGATCTTGCCTTCCAATTCGCCGAGCTTGTCATTCAGGGCCGCGCTTTTCTCATCCAGCGCCACGCACGCTTGCGCCTGCCCGGCATCCGCCTGGGGTGCGCAGGCGGCGACGGGCGCCATGGCACGGCGCAGCGGCTGCGCACGCAGCGCGGGAGCAGGCGGCTTGGGTGCGGCAGGCGGCGGCACGAACACGCGCGCCGGGCGCACCAGGCCCTCGGCACGCGCGCGGGCCGCCAGCACGGCGGCATCGGGCGATGGTGCGCCGGCCACTGCACGTGGCAACGGCGCGGGGACAGGCATGGGCATGGGTACCGGAACGGCGGGCCTGGCTGGCGCACTGACGGCAGCGGCAGCAGGCGGCGCCGGCGTCAGCCACACGGTGCCCAGGCGCACCACGGCGCCATTGCCATTGCCCAGCAACAAATACAGATGCACGTGGCCCGCCTGGATCGCTTGCCGCGTAGTCACGCGCACATAATGGCGTCCACCGCGCTCCAGCGGGCTGATCGTCAATCCCTGCAGGGCCGGATCCATGCCGATGCCGCCACCGCGGTACACATCGGGCGAGGCCAGGCGCACGGCCACGCCGTTGACTTCCTCGGGCGCCAAGGCCGTCAGTTCGATTTCAGCCAGCAGGGGTTGACCCACATGCGACAGCACGGCCATGTCACCCAGTTCGGCCGCCATGACAGGCGGCAAGGCCAGGCTGGCGGCGGCGCACGCGATCAGGGACCAACGGGGAAAGATGCTGCTCTGCATGGACTGATCGCTTTGATAACAAGATAAATAAGGGGAACTCGCCTGTCTTTAACGGCAGGAAATCGCAAAAATATAGATGGGCTACGGCAAAAATGATGCAATACAGCATCATCCTGTGCCTTTTTTGCGCCTGGAGTACACTCGATCCACCTCTATCGATGAAAGGGATGTCATGAGTAGCAGAATCGAACGCGACAGTTTCGGCCCGATCGACGTACCCACCGACCGGCTGTGGGGAGCGCAAACGCAGCGCTCGCTTGAGCACTTCCATATCTCCACGGAAAAGATGCCGCCCGAACTGATCGCCGCCCTGGCCACCGTCAAGCGCGCGGCCGCCCACGTCAACCTGGACTTGGGCTTACTAGACGGCAAGAAGGCCGTTGCCATCACGCAGGCCGCCGACGAAGTGCTGGCCGGCAAGCACGCCGAAGAATTCCCGCTGGCCGTCTGGCAGACGGGTTCTGGCACGCAAAGCAATATGAACATGAACGAAGTGCTGGCCAACCGCGGTTCCGAGCTGATCGGCGGCTTGCGGGGCGCCGAGCGCCTGCTGCACCCGAACGACGACGTCAACCTGGGCCAGTCCTCGAACGATATCTTTCCCACCGCCATACACGTGGCCGCCGCCCTGGCCGTCGCCAACACGGTCTTGCCGCCGCTGCGCCAGCTGCGCGCCACGCTCGATGCGAAAGCCACGGAATTTGCCGATATCGTCAAGATCGGCCGCACCCATTTGCAGGATGCGACGCCGTTGACCCTGGGCCAGGAATTTTCCGGCTACGTGGCACAGCTGGACTTTGCCGAACACATCATCACCGCATCGTTGCCGCCGCTGCTGCAACTGGCCGCCGGCGGCACGGCCGTCGGTACGGGTTTGAATGCCCACGTGGAATTTGCGGACCGCATCGCCGCGGAACTGGCACGCCTGACGGGCCAGCCGTTTGAGACAGCCAGCAACAAGTTTGCCGCCCTGGCCGCCCACGATGCGCTGGTGGCCGCCCATGGCGCGCTGAAAACCCTGGCCACGGCGCTGATGAAAATCGCCAACGACGTGCGCTGGATGGCGTCCGGCCCCCGTTCCGGCCTCGGTGAGATCACCATCCCCGAAAACGAGCCGGGCAGCTCCATCATGCCGGGCAAGGTCAATCCTACCCAGTGCGAAGCGCTGACCATGCTGTGCTGCCAGGTGTTCGGCAATGACGTCGCCATCACGGTGGGCGGCGCCTCGGGCAATTTCGAGCTGAACGTCTTCAAGCCATTGATTGCACACAACTTCCTGCAAAGCGCGCGCCTGCTGGGCGACGGCATGCGCAGCTTCGACGAGCATTGCGCGCACGGCATCGAACCGAACCGTGGTCGCATCGCCGACCTGATGGAGCGTTCCTTGATGCTGGTCACGGCGCTGGCGCCGCACATCGGCTACGACAAGGCGGCGCAAATCGCCAAGCAGGCCCAGCACGAAGGCACGACCTTGAAGGAAGCGGCGCTGGCCCTGGGCTTTGTGACGGAAGAGCAATTCGGTGCGTGGATCGTGCCCATGGAGATGACGCGGCCCAACAAAAGCTGACTTCCACCCTGCATTGCTGGCGGCTTCAGGTAAACTATGAGTTAGTTGAGGTCGTCATCAAGTGTTGAAAACACATCATTGCAATAAGGGATACAATGCAAAAAGTAAGCTTTGATTTAACATCCGAGTTCGTCGAGCTGAACCAGCTGTTGAAGCTGGTCGGCCTGTGCGACAGCGGTGGCGCAGGCAAGGTCATGGTCGATAGCGGCGTGGTGAAGGTCGATGGCAAGAAGGAATTGCGCAAGACCGCCAAGATCCGCGCCGGCCAGGTCGTCAGCGTGGGCGATATCCGTATCACGGTCGTCGCTCCCGTGTGATGCCGGCATGGGGCGCGAAAGCGGCCCCATGCGTCCAGCCAGCACCGCTGCCAGCCGGCTGCCTGGATCAAGCTGCAACATGTCGTTATTGTCAGATAAATATCGATTGCAGAAGGGGAGCGCCATGGACCAGCCCGAACAAGGTACGCGCAGCCAGGAACGCCTGATCGGCGACTTGCGCCAGGTAATAGAAAACGCGGAAGAATTGCTGCGTAACACAGACAAATACACCAGCAGCCTGTACCAGAGCGCGCGCGCCAGGCTGGAACTGGCCCTCGTCGCGGCCACGGCCGAGCTGGCCCGCTTTGAAGAAGAGCAAGTCACGCGCATGATGGATGCCACCCTGGCCGCGAATGCCCTGTACCGCGATCAGACGGGCGAAGCGCGCCTGCTGCGGGCCTTCGAGTAAACTGTCACGCCGTCAACACCGCATGCGCCAGCCACTGACGCAAGTGGGCGGCCAGGTCGAATGCCGGATCCAGCTCGAACGCCGCATCGAGCGCGGCGCCAAACGTCTGGCCCTGCTGCAACATGACCAAGGCCGCATGCGCGGCCGCATCCAGTACGAGCACCTGCGTCTTCCAGCGCGTCCTGCATGCCAGCGCATGGCTGGCCACCTGCAACTCCTGCGGAAACATCCCCTGCCCCTCACCTTCCTGATGCGCCTGCCACAGGGCCGCCACTTGCCAGCTGGACGCCAGCAAGGCGCAAGCGGGATGCAAGCGGAAACGCCGCGCTTCCAGCTGATCGGGATGCAGGGCGGCCAGCGACTCGGGGGCCAGGCCCTGCGCATCGGCCGCGTAATGCGCCAGGTGCACGGCCCATTCCAGGCGCGCCATGTCCGGCAGATACGGCAAGTCGGCCACAGGCGGAAAACTGGTCAGAAAATCGGCGAAACGGGCGCCAAACTCATTCAAATCAGCGCTATCGGACGGATACTGGCGGCCATACGCGCGCGCCAGGCCAGCAAAGAATGCCTCGCCCACCAGCGCCAGCACGACGGGATAGGCGTAGCCCAGGGTGCGGCGCCAGGTGGCACTCGCATTGCCGCGGTACAGTGAAAAATGCTGCGGCACCGATTCTCCCGCGAACGCTGGCAATGTGGCCTCAGCATCCAGCAAGGCCGTGGCAAATGCTTGCTGGCCGGCCGCCAGCGCGTCAAACGACACGGGCGGCGGCGGGGACGGCAGCATCGCTCCCTGCCATGGCGCTTGCGGCGCATGGCGCGCCAGCATGGCTTGCGCCTTGTCCGCTTCGCCCAGAAGGATATCGAGGGTGGGCAAATCCGTATCCCATTCGACCAGGGTAGGCATGGCGCCAAAGCGCTGCAAGGCGGCCGCATATAAATCCCAGACGGGCTCGGCCACGGCGGCGCCATGGTGGTCGATCACGGCATGCGGCGTCTGCAGGTGGCCACCCAGGTGCAGCTCGCCCACGCTGCCCGGTGCAATGGACTGCATGGCCGTCAAGGCGTCTTCGCCGTGGTTGCACTGGTTCACATACAGATTATTGATATCGAGCAGCAGGCCACAGCCGCTGCGGCGCGCCAGCTCCGCCAGGAATTGCGCCTCGCTCATGGCATCGTCGGCAAAACGCAAGTAAGTGGAGACATTTTCCAGCAAGATCGGCCTTTTCAGCACATCCTGCACCCTCCCGACTCTTGCGCACAGCAAATCCAGGGCGGCGCCATTCAAGGCCAGCGGCAACAGATCATTGAGTTGCTGCTGCGCCACGGCGCCCCAGCTCAGGTGTTCCGACACGAGGGCCGGCTCGATGCGCTCGGCCACGGCGCGCACGCGCTGCAAATGGGCTTCGGAAAAGCCGCGCGCGGAACCCAGGCCCAGGCCCACGCCATGCAGGCTGATAGGGTAATCCTGGCGCAGGGCTTGCAGCACATGGCTATCCCAGCCCGACGACTGCAGATAATTTTCAGTGTGCACTTCCAGCCAGCCCACCTTGGGACGGCGCGCCAGGAAGTCGCGGTAGTGCGCGGCGCGCAGGCCGATGCCGGCAAGCGCCTGGATGGGCGGCGGCATGGGCAGGCGGCGGACGCTTAGGGCTGCGTGGCCGGTTTTGCAGCCTTGCCGGCCTTGATGGGCTTGACGGAGCCGCCCGCCTGCTCGCACGTGCCCTTGGCAACATAAGTCCATTCGGTCGGCAGGTTATCCGCCTCCGCCTGGCCTGCGCAGGAATGCGCGCCATCGGACGAAGCGCAATCGTTCTGCCCTGCCTTGGCCACGCCATAGCATTTTTCCTTGTCGCCAGGGGCGGGACCATCGTGCGCGGCCGCGTTGATGGTAGTGCCGGCGCAAAGGCCCGCGAGGGCGGCGGCGATGAGAGCTTGGCGTTTGTTCATGGTGATTCCTCTTGCTTGGGTCAAAGTAATCGATAAGTCACGGCACGCCCCATGCTGCGCCATGGGCAACGCGAGGTCATGGGCATCATTTTACTGAATCGGCCGCGCCATGGCGAACCATGGTCAATTAATCAACTTGGCACAGGAGGGAAGGAAGGCGAAAAGGAAGCAAAAAGGCAGACAAAAACGCCCACTTGCCACCGTCGATGACGGTGGTGTGGGCGTAAGTAGTGCGAGCGCCAGGCTGGCGCCGCGGGACTGCGCTCAGGCGGTCGTGTTGATGCGGTTGCCGAGGTGAGCCGGCAGGCTGGGTGCCGACTGTACCGGTGGCAACGCCGCCAGCAAGGCCGTGGCAGTCGAGCTTTGGATATCCTGGGCTTTTTTCAGGACAGTCAAGCCGACGGCTTGCCGCGTGCCTGTCTCCGCCATCGTGGTTGACAGTTGAGCAATGCTTCCGACGTCCATACGTTTCTCCAATGAGGTTCTACCCTTGTTAACGGATGCCGCCGGCAAACCTTTAACTTATTTTTCCAGCTTATTTTCCAACTGCAGCAGCAGCCAGGCCAGCACGTGCTCGCGCGCATTCAAGTCCAGCCATTGCACGCCCTCGCGCAAATCGGCCGGCGCCGGGCTGTCGGACGCCACGGCGATCACATGCGGGTCATGCGGATACAGGGGTGCCTGCCCCACTTCCGGGCGGAACACTTCCAGCTTGGGGATGGGGTCCGTCTTGAAACCTTCGACTAGGGTCAGGTCTGCCGGCCCCATGCGGGACAATTGCTGCGCCAGGCTCGGTTCCGGCGCCCCGCGCAGCTCATGCACGATGGCAAAACGGTACGGCGACGCCACCAGCACTTCCGCCGCCCCGGCCAGGCGCAGGCGGGCGCTGTCTTTTTGCGGCGGTTCCAGCGCCAGGTCATGGTGGCTGTGCTTGACCAGGTTGACGCGCAAGCCGCGCGCCGCCAGTTCCTTCACCACAAATTCCAGCAGGGTCGTCTTGCCGCTACCGGAACGGCCGATCACACCGAGTACCGGGTGTGCGGGCATCGCATCGTGCATGGTCACTCCTTGATTGAGAAGGAATGATTATACGCAGCCCCACGGGCGCGACCGCCTGGCGCAGCGCCGCACATTGCCCAGCTCATCACCCAAGTCAAGCGCTGCCGGGTTTTCCCCCATTCCGGTCACCAAAGGGCGCCGGCTTGGCGCCCTGCCGCCGGCGCCGGCCTGTGGACTTCGGCGCTGTCGTTCCCGCGGTTTTATTCGCCGTTTTATTATTCACCGCCTGCGCATTCCTGGCCCTACGCGCCACTTGCCGGTGCGCGGCGATCGCGCCCGCCTCCGCATCGGACTGGAAAGGGATGGCAGCAGCGGCGGCCAGCTCGCCATCGGGCGGGCAGGCGGACGCCAGCGGGGAAAAATCCTGCGCCCGCACCTCCGCCTCCCATGCGGCCCGCTGCGCCAGCACAGCAGCGGGCACGGCGGGCGCCGCGCGCGCTTGCGCCAGGGTCAGCACGGCGCCCAGGCCGCTGGCGGCCGCCACGCGCGCGCCCATCTGGGGCAAGGCGCCATCGGCGGCGCGGCAAAAGCGCTGCAGTATGGTTTTGATGATCGACGTGTGATCGACCACCTCGTGGCTGACGCTGCCCGGCGCGATCAGCGGCGACACCAGCAGCATGGGCACGCGCACGCCGTAGCGGCGAAACGCGGGGTCGTCGTCCACAGCGGCGGGCGGCGGCACATGGTCGAAAAAGCCGCCGTGTTCGTCATAGCTGAGGATGAGCAAGGTGCGCGCCCAGGCCGGGCCGCGCGACAGGGCCAGGTAAACCTGCGCCACCAGCGCCTGGCCGGCGCGAATATCGGCCGGCGGGTGGTCGTCATTGTCAAAGAAATGCGGATCGATCCAGCTGACGGAGGGCAAGGCGCCCGCCAGCGCATCGCCGATGAAGCCATAGCGGCGGGCGCTGGAGCCGAACGGTTCGTACATTTCCGACGAACGGTAATGGTCGTCCGTCAGCGCCAGGCTCCAGGGCTTCCAGGCGGAATAAAATTTCCAGCTCACCTGGGCACGCTCGAGGTGGCGCACGAACGATTTGTTCGCATACAGGGGCACGCGCTTGCTATCCTTGCTGCCGGCCGCCTTGCCGCTGATGGCATACAGGCGGTTGGGCCAGGTGGCGCCCGGCACGGAGCTGTAGCAGCGGTCGCAGACACAGAACTCCCGCGCCAGGAAATCATACATGGGCAAGTCGGCCCCATTGTAGTAGCCCATCACCAGGTCGATGTCGGGGTCGCCCGGATGCGTTTGCGCATAGTCGTCGATGAAGCCGCCGTTATTGTTTTGCAATTGCTGCGCCACCGACATGCCCGTATGCGACGGGTCTTGCTGCGGGCCAAAGGCCGTGCGCCGCAAATGGTGCACGGGGTAACTGACGCCCGCATGCACGTTGGCATGGCTGGCCTGCAAGCCGTCGATGTCGGCGCGCCCGCCTTCCAGGCTCAGGTAGCCAAGCATGTGGTCGAACGAGCGGTTTTCCATCATCAGCACGACGATATGGTCGATGCGCGCCAGGTTCCCCAAGCCATGCGCATCAAGCACACCCTCGCCAGCAGCAGCGGCAGCAATCATCGGACCTCCCCGGCCGCGCACACGGTCGCAGCGACCCTGGTTCGACCAGGCCCCGCCAGTATGGTTCAGCTATGGCGGCATGACCTTGATACGCAACAACTCAATACGGCACGCGGTAGCGGTAGCCCTTGAAACTGAAGATAGCCGCTTTCGGCTGCAACTTTTCCAGTACCAGGCCGGGCGCCAGCTCCTCGCCTTCGTGGCGCAAGACCTTGTCGATCAGCAGCAGTCGGTCGGCCGGATTCTTCGAATAGATATAGCCGCCGATGGCGACCGCGGGGATTTGCCGCTGTATCGGCTCGGGCAAGTCGCGCATGCCGGGCACGCTCTCTTCCGCTGCAGGCGCAGGTACGGCAGGAGCCGGAGCGGGGACAGACGGCGCGGCCTGACCGGGCGACTCCTGCTTCGGTTCCGGCACGGGCCTGGCATGGTGCACGGGCGCGGCGGTGGCCGCCGGCGGCACGGGCGTGACTTGCGCAACAGGATGCGGCGCAGGTGCGGGGGCCGCCGGTGGTGCAGCTGCTGGCATCGGCGCGGGCACAGCCTGGGCCAGCACGGCTGGAACGACAGCAATCGCCGCAGGTGCCGTGGCCGCAGCCTGCCAAGGCTGCCACAGCAGCAATGCGGCCGCCACGACTACCGTCACGCCGCCCAGCGCCAGCCAGACGGGGGCGCGCCGCGACGCGCCGGACGCGGCGGCATCATGCAGCTGCACTTGCGGTGCGTGGATCGACGGCAGCTCGCCCAGCTGGCGCTCGGCTTGCGATTTTTTCAGTGCTTCAAGTATGTAGGACATCTTATTTCCCCGCCACCATCGCCGTCGCAGCGGGCGCCGCCACGGCAGGAGCTGCGCTGCTCAGGCGCGGCTCCGTGTTATCGCCCAGCTGCATCAGGCGTATGTACGTTTTCGGGCCCGCCAGGCCATCGGCCCGCAGGTTCTGGCTTTGCTGGAAAGCCCGCAGCTGGCCTTGCATCTCGGCATCAAGCGGCAGATTGGCGGCCGGCGCAGGCAAGCCCCGCTGTTGCGCCAGGCGCTGCGCCAGCCAGTCCACGTCGGCGCCGCGTGCGCCCAGCGGCACCTCGTCGCGCCAGCTGCGCGGGGCCCGCCAGAAGGTCGTGAAACCGCCATCGCTGCGCTGCGCCAGCTGGGCCAGCGGCAGGCTTTGCTGCTTGCCGTCCAGCATCAAGGTGGCCATTTCGTCCTGCAAGCGCGTCAGCAGCGCCAGCTGTTCCCGCCCCTCCCCGTCGCGCAGGGTCAGCAGGGCGGGACGGTCCAGCACGCGCAGCTCGGCGATGCCGCCCCGGCTGTGCAGGCAGCGCAGGCCGGCGCGGGCGCCCGCCTGGCAAGCGTCGCCGGCCGGCAACTGCTCGCCCCACAGGGCGGCCAGCTGGCGCAGCACGGCGTTGCGGTCCGGCACGCTGACCGGTGCGGGCACGGATGCGGCGGCAGCCACCACGGCGGAGGCGGCCGGCACGGAGGCGGCCAAGACAGGTACAGCAGGCACGGCGGACGGGGACGGCATGAAATGCCAGGCCAGCGCGGCCGTGACCAGCGCGCCGGCCAGCACGCCACCGGCCACGTGCGGCCAGCGCAGGCCCCGTCCGGCAACCGGCGTGCCCTCTTCCGCAAACACTTCCTCGGCGGCGCGGCGCAGGATCTGGCGCGTCACCTGCGGCTGGTTTTCCACGTAGGCGCCCAGCAGCGCGCGGTCGCACAACAGGTTGATGCGGCGCGGCACTCCCTTGCTCAAGGCATGGATATGCGCCATCAAACGGGGCGCGAACGGTGTCTGCGCCGTGCTGCCCGCCACGGCCAGGCGGTGGCGGATATAGCTGGCCGTCTCGTCCGCCGTCAGCGAACCGAGGTGATAACGGGCGATCACGCGCTGCGCCAGCTGCTCCAGCTCGGGCCGGGCCAGCATGGCGCGCAATTCCGGCTGGCCGATGAGGATGATCTGCAGCAACTTGCGTTCGCTCGTCTCCAGGTTGGTCAGCAAGCGCAATTGCTCCAGCACGGCGGCGGACAGGTTTTGCGCTTCGTCAATGATCAGCACATTGTTCTTGCCCTGCGCATGGCTGGACAGCAAGTGCGCATTGATGGCGTCGACATAGCCTTTCACGCTGACCACGCCGGGCGCCAGGGCGATGCGGAACTCCTCGCAGATCGACAGCAGCAATTCCTCGACGGACAGTTTCGGATTGAAGATATACGCGAGCTGGCAGTTTTCCGGAATCTGCTCCATGAAGCAGCGGCACACGGTGGTCTTGCCGGCGCCGATTTCCCCCGTCAGCAGCACGAAGCCGCCGCCGCTGCCCACGCCATACAGCAAATGCGCCAGCGCTTCGCGGTGGCGTTCGCTCATGAACAGGTAGCGCGGATCGGGGGCGATCGAGAACGGCGATTGCTTGAGCTGGAAATAATGCGTGTACATGGAGACCCTGCGGATGAAACGATCAAAATGCGCGGCGGCAAGCCGAACCCCTCATCGGGTGCGGGCGGGCGGCAACGGCTTGTATTTGGCGCAATACACTTTCGCCTTGCTGCGAAAGTAGACGATTTTACTGCCAGGCACGGAACCACGGACAGGAAAGGCGGAATTGTCGAGTTTATTGAAACGCAGGCCCGACACGCCGCGGATGGCCGGCTCCAGCTTTTCCGGTGTCGAGTCCGCCACCACGCCCATGAAGACGAGGGGACTGGTGTCGTCGCTGACGATGACGTCGGTAATCGGCGCGCCCCACAAGGTGGCGTCCGTGCGGAACCAGTAGGCGCCCCCTTCATGCTTGTAGGCGGGGCCGAAAGCCGTCAGCAGATAGGCATAAAAGGCCTTGTTGTCGATCTGGTCGATGCACAGCACGGCATTGCCCACCACTTGCCCGAACGTGGACGGCGGCGGCTTTTGCTGCGCCAGCACGCCGGACATGGGCGTACCCAGGGCCAGCAGGGCGAACGCCGCCAGCAGGGCCGGCGCACGCCACGGGCGCGACAGTAAGCGACGCAGGCGCATGATCAGCGCTTGCGCTCTTCTTTCTTGACCTTCTTGGCTTCCTTCTTTTCCTTCATGGTCTTGGCCGGTTCCTTCTTGGCTTCCTTCTTGCTGTCCTGTGCCTTGCTCATTATCTACTCCATACCTGGGCGAAAATGCCTGGGCCATTATGACACTCCCCCATGAAAATGCCACCCGAAAAGCAAAACGGCCGCACAGGGCGGCCGTTCCAGTCACGCGTCAGCGCACACTCAGTGCAGGCACAGGCGGCGGCGCGTCTTTTCGATCAGCTCCGTATCGTAGGGATACAGGTTCTCGATAAAGAACAATTCCGTTTCGGCCTCGTCTTCCAGGCACATTTCGATCATGACCGGACCATCGCTTTCGCGGCCCAGGAAATCCTTCGGCCAGCGGTTCTTGCGGTGCGTGCGCATCATTTCCATGCCCAGCTTAGCCAGCGGCGCCGACACGCCGGCGGCCAGCGCCTCTTGCTGCCAGTCGTCCCAGTACTCGCTCTTTGCTGCCTTGTCGTTCATCATGCTCTTCCAACTCAGGTGTAAAAGGCGGACTTTACTCTTCATGGCGCCCCTTGCCAAGCATGCACACAAGCAACACCACAGCGCGCGGCGCAGACCAGTCCGAAAAAATTGGCATTAAACAAGGCCAATTTCAATACCATTCGCCCCACATAAAAATCCTTTTATTAACAACAACTTGCAATCACACCCTCGGGCATGGCACGGCATCGCGCAACGCATTTGTTAATACCACTTAAATACCTGTTGACAAGCCATCTGGGCGACAATATAGTGCCTTCAGCTTTTTCGCCGCCCGACAAATAAAAGAACCGAGACAGGCGCATTCAACCAAACGCGGGACTGCACAACATGATCGAATACATAATCGGCGTCGACGGCGGGGGCAGCGGAACCCGCGTACGCCTGGCGCGCCTCGATGGCGAGGAACTGGCGCAGGGACAAAGCGGCCCATCCGGCCTGGGACTGGGCATCGAACGGGCCTGGACCTCCGTGGCGCACGCCGTCACCCTGGCCTTCCGCGCCGCCGGACTGGAACAGCCATCGTTGCAGCGCATGGCCATCGGCCTGGGCCTGGCCGGCGTGCACAACAAGCAGTGGGCCGCCAGCTTCGTCGAACACAATCCCGGCTATGCCTTGGTGGCGCTCGAATCGGACGCCCTGACCACCCTGCTGGGCGCGCATGCGGGCCAGCCGGGCGCCATCGTGGCCATCGGCACGGGCAGCGTGGGCGAAGTGCTGCACGCGGACGGCAGCCGCCATGAAGTGGGCGGCTGGGGCTTCCCCTCCGGTGACGAAGCGGGCGGCGCCTGGATCGGCATGCGCGCCATCAACCACGCGCAGCAAGTGGTTGACGGGCGCGTGCCCGGCAGCGCCTTCGCCACGGCCATCATCGATGCCTGCGGCGGCCAGCGCGACGCCATGCAAGTGTGGCTGGCGGCCGCCAGCCAGACCAATTTCGCGCAACTGGCGCGCCTGGTGCTCGAACACGCGGCCAGCAATGGCGTGGCGCGCAGCATCCTGACGGCTGCGGGCCAGCAGATCGCCCTCATCGCCAGGGCGCTCGACCCGGCAGGCGCCTTGCCCGTGGCCCTGTGCGGCGGCCTGGCCGCGCCCTTGTCGGGCTACCTGCCGGAGGAACTGTTAAAACTGGTCGTGCCGGCACAGGGCGACTCGGCCGCAGGCGGTCTGCGCCTGATACGCAAGCACTTGCAGGAGCAATGACCATGCTGGCCAAACTGTCCGCCTTCAAACCCAATCCGGCCAGCGACACGCCGCTCTACATGCAGCTGGCGAACATGCTGTCGGACGGCATCGCCAGCGGCGACTGGCGCGCCAACCAGGCCTTGCCTTCCGAGCGCGTGCTGTCGGACATCCTGGAAATCTCGCGCGTCACGGCGCGCAAGGCCATCGACATGCTGTGCGACCGGGGCATGCTGACGCGCAAGCGCGGCTCGGGCACCTACATCACGCCGAAGCTGGAACAGCCGCTGTCGCGCCTGACGAGCTTTTCGGAAGAATTGCGCCAACGTGGCTTTACGGCCGGCTCGCGCTGGCTGCAGCGCGACATCGGCGCGGCCGCGCCGCTGGAATTGCTGTCGCTGGGCCTGTCGCCGCACATGCCGGTGGCGCGCCTGCGCCGCCTGCGCACGGCCGACGAAGTGGTGATGGCGATCGAAACGACCACCATCCCCGCCCTGTACATGCCGGATCCGCAGCAGGTCACCGATTCGCTGTACGGCTACCTGGAGTCGCGCGGCACCATCCCGATGCGCGCGCTGCAGCATATCCGCGCCGTCAACGCGACGGCGGAACAGGCCAAGCTGGCCAATATCAAGACGGGTGAAGCCATGCTGCACATCACCCGTGTCAGTTATCTCGACAACGGCGCAGCGGTGGAACTGACCCACTCGTATTGCCGCAGTGATTATTATGAATTCGTAGCGGAGTCGCGCAGATGAGCAGCACTATCAAAGGCAATATCCTTACCCCCGGCGGCTGGATCCACGGCGCCATCGCCTTCGGCGAGCGGGTCGACAGCATCACGGGCGATTCCCTCCACCCGTCGAACAACAGCGACGACTATATTTTGCCCGGCTTTATCGACCTGCACGTGCATGGCGGCGCCGGCAAGGACATCATGGAAGGCGGTGAAGCCGTCTACACCATCGCGGCCATCCACGCGCGCCACGGCACCACCAGCCTGCTGGCCACCACCATGACGGCGCCGCCGGAAGATATCGACATGGCCCTGACGGCCATCGGCATCGCCGCCAACAACCGCCGCCCGAACACGGCGCGCGTGCTGGGCGCCCACCTGGAAGGCCCATACATCAATGCCGGCAAGCTCGGTGCGCAGCCCAACTATGCGCGCGCCGCCAACCTGGCAGAGATCGAGCGCCTGCAAACGCTGGCCAAGCTGCGCGTCATCACCGTGGCGCCGGAAATCGCCGGCCACCTGGACCTGGTGCGCGCACTGGCCGATGCCGGCGTGCGCGTGCAGATCGGCCACACGCTCGGCTCCTATGAAGACGGCGTGGCCGCGCTGGAACACGGCGCCATGGGTTTCACGCATCTGTTCAACGCCATGAGCGGCCTGCACCACCGCGAGCCGGGCATGGTCGGCGCCGCCCTGGCGCACGCCGAATACGCGGAACTGATCCCCGACCTGCTGCACGTGCATCCGGGCGCCATCAAGGTGGCCCTGCGCGCCATCCCGCGCCTGTACTGCGTCACCGATTCCACCGCCGCCACCGGCATGCCGGACGGCGAATACATGCTGGGCCGCCACGCCGTGCAGAAATGCATGGGCGGCGTGCGCCTGCCCGACGGCACCCTGGCGGGCAGCACCCTGACCCTGGACCAGGCGCTGCGCAACCTGGTGGGACTGGGACTGGACCTGGCCGATGCGTCCAAGCGCGTGTCGACCAACGCCGCCGATTACCTGGGCCTGGAAGAACGTGGCCGGCTGGCCCCCGGTACTTACGCCGATCTGGTGGTACTCGATCGCGATCTCAAACTCAAAGCTGTGTATATAGAAGGAGAAATCTGTGACCTCAATGATGCTTAAAGAAGCCATTTCCGCCGCCGAATGCGTCGCCCTGCAACTGGCCAGCGACACGGAACGCTACGCGGAACTGGGCCGCAAATTGAGGAGCACCTCGTTCTCGACCGCGCTGACCATCGCGCGCGGCAGCTCGGACCACGCCTGCAACTACGTCGCTTACCTGATCATGGCGCGCCTGGGCCGCGTCGTCGCGTCCCTGCCGATGTCGCTGGTGACGCTGAACAAGTCGCCGCTGGTGACGCGCGACACCTTGGCCATCTCGATCTCGCAATCGGGCCAGAGCCCGGACGTGGTCGAGCCGATCCGCTACTTCCGCGACGGCGGTGCCACCACCGTGGCCCTCGTCAACGACATCGATTCGCCGCTGGCGCACGCCGCCGAATGGGCCATGCCCCTGCGCGCCGGCAAGGAACAAAGCGTCGCCGCCACCAAGAGCTTCATCACCAGCCTGGTCGCCGGCGCGCGCATGGTGGCCCAGTGGCAGAACGACCCCGAGCTGCAGGCGGGCCTGGAAGCGCTGCCCGAAGCGCTGCTCGAAGCGACCCGCGTCGACTGGTCGCCCGCCATCGACGTGCTGGCTCCGGCCCGCAACATCATGGTCGTGGGACGCGGCATCAGCTTCCCCGTGGCGCTGGAAGCGGCACTGAAATTCAAGGAAACCTCGGCCCTGCAGGCGGAAGCGTTCAGCGGCGCCGAAATCAAGCACGGTCCGATGGCCCTGATCGAAGACGGCTACCCGCTGCTGATCTTTGCAACGCGCGGCCCGACCCAGGCCGGCCTGCTGCAACTGGCCACAGAGATGCGCGGCCGCGGCGCCAAGGTCTTGCTGGCGGCCCCCGCCAACGTGGCCGAACGCGACCTGACCCTGCCCGTGGCGGCCACGCCGGATCTCGATCCGATCGTCGCCATCCAGTCCTTCTACGTGATGGCGGCCAAGCTGTCTGCCGCGCGCGGCATGGACCCGGATGCGCCGCGTCACCTGAGCAAGGTCACCAAGACGAATTAACAGGCAGTACCCGGCAGTCCCGCGCCCGGCACGGGGCGTGGCTGCCGGCAGCAGCACCCGAATATAAGCGACGGCAAGGGCATGTACCCGCGCCGCGGACTCATGGACATTGGAGCCTCGCGCTCCAGGATAAAAATGACGATCAAGAGACTGTTGGCGGTTGTTGCCTGCGCGGGGATGCTCGCGCCGCAGGCATGGGCTGCCGAAAAAATCGAATTCTGGACCTTCAGCATGAAGCCCAAGTTCACGCCGTATTTCAATACGGTGGTGGCGCGCTATGAGGCGCAGAATCCCGGTGTCAAGATCGAATGGATCGACTTCCCGTGGGACGTCATCCAGACCAAGCTGGTCACGCGCATCGTGGCCGGCACGCCGCCCGCACTGGTCAGCCTGAACGTGCCCTGGGCCGACGAATTTGCGCGCGACGGCTTGCTCACACAAGTCGATGGCCTGATCGCGGAGGCGCGCGCCAGCTACATTCCCAGCGCCCTGGCAGACTTGCGCTTCAAGGGCGACACCTACGGTTTTCCCATGTACAGCAATGTCGCGGTGATCGCCTTCAATACCGCCATTTTCAAGCAGGCGGGACTCACGCGCGGCCCTGCCAGCCTCGATGAACAGCTGGCGTTTGCGCGCCAGATCGCGCAACGCACAGGCAAGGCCGGCATCGCCCCCGCCCTGTCGAAAATCGACGGCCTGTTCATGCAGCAGGGCCTGGCCGTGATCACCGACAACCGCGCCGTCTTCAATTCGCCGCAGCACGTGGCGCTGGTGCAAAAGCTGGCCGACACCTATAAAGTGGGCGGCCTGCTGAAGGAAAGCCTGTTCGCCGAAGACAATTTTCCGGCCGTGATCGACGCCTACAAGGGCGGCCGCCTGGGCATGTTGCTGGCGCCGCCCACGGCCATGCAGCGCATCCGTGGCGATGCGAAAGATATCTACGCCATCACCGATGTGGCGCCCGCGCCGCTGGGCCCCACCGGCATCGCCGACGGCGGCTGGCTGGTGCACTTCGCCATTCCGAAAGGCGTGCCGGCGCGCCAGTTGCCATCGGTGGGCAAGTTCGCGCGCTTCCTGACAAACGACGAAAACCAGCTGGCCTTCGCGCGCCAGGCCAGCGTCTTCCCCACCACGGTGAAAGCGGCGGCCGACCCGTTCTTCCTCGCCACGCCGAAGAACGCGGGCGCGGCCGAAAAGGCGGTGGCCGCCGGCGCCCTGTCGATGGGCCACTCGCGCACCCTGTACGTGGCCGGCATCGACGACTACGACGAATTGCGCCGCTCGCTGGTGAAAGCCGTCGAAGCGGGCGTGACGGGCAAGCAGGATGTGAAACAGGCGCTGGACCAGGCCGTCGCCATCTGGAACCGCAAGCTGGCCACCCTGCCGCGCCACTGAGGACATGATGAAACCCGCCCACCGCCATACCGTGCAAGCCTGGCTGTTCCTCGCCCCCGCCCTGCTGCTGCTGGCCGCCTTTTCCTTCTGGCCCGTCGGCTACGGCTCCGTGCTGGCGTTTACCGACTACAGCCTGATACGCGAGACGCGCTTCGTCGGCCTCGATAACTTCCGCTATATCTTCAACAACGAGATGTTTGTCTCGGGCCTGAAAAACTCGCTGATGTTCTTGCTGATGGTGCCCTTCGTGCAGGTGGGCGCCATCACGCTGGCCGTGCTGGTGAACAACCGCCTGCCCGGCATCCGTCTCTTCCGCGCCGCCTTCTACGTGCCGGTGGTGACCACCGTTTCCGTGGTCG
This sequence comes from Janthinobacterium sp. GMG1, assembly GCF_034427795.1. Taxonomy (NCBI): domain Bacteria; kingdom Pseudomonadati; phylum Pseudomonadota; class Betaproteobacteria; order Burkholderiales; family Oxalobacteraceae; genus Janthinobacterium; species Janthinobacterium sp. GMG1. The sequence goes on along the minus strand of NZ_JAXQNT010000004.1, from coordinate 330,035 downwards.
GCATCATGTGGGGCTTCATGTTCCACGAACAGGGCGCGCTGAACTACGTGATGATGACGTTAAAACTGGTGAATGCGCCCGTGGGCTGGCTGTCGAACGACAGCCTGGCCCTGTTTGCCGTCATGTTCGTCACCCTGTGGCGCGGCCTGGGCTGGTACATGGTGATGTATCTGGCGGCGCTGCAAGCTATCCCGTCAGACATGCAGGAAGCGGCCATGCTCGATGGCGCCAACCGCTGGCAGCGCTTCTGGAAGATCACCGTACCGATGCTGCGCCCGACCATCATGCTGTGCTCCATCCTGTCCGTGCTGGCGGCCCTGAAGGCATACCAGGAAGTCGACGTCCTGACCCAGGGCGGGCCGATGAATTCCACCTTCACGGCGCTGTACTACGCGTATGACCAGGGTCTCAAACACTTGAAACTGCCGCGCGCGCTGGCCGCCAGCTTCGTCGTGTCCCTATTTTGCATCGGCATCGCCCTGCTGTGCCTGCGCTACCTCAAACCCAAGCACCGCTGACAGGGGCATGTCCATGAAAAACCGCTCCCGCTCCCTGCAAACCCGCTTGCAGCTGTTTGGCCAATATGCGGGCCACTATGCCGTGCTGTGCGCGATCGCCGTCGTCTGCGTCTTCCCGTTCTGGTGGACCCTGGTGACGGCCATTTCTACGGAAGGCAATATCTTCGCCTTCCCGCCCACCTTCTGGCCGAAGGCGCCCTCCTTCGACAACTTCATCGAAGTGTTCAACGCGATCCCCATCTGGTCGTTCTTCAGGAACTCCGTGCTGATCGCCGTGTTCACCGTGTTCTGGAAACTGCTGCTGTGCTCACTGGCCGCGTATCCGCTGGCGCGCCTGAAATTCCGCGGCCGCAAACTCGTGTTCGGCCTGATCCTGGCCACGCTGGTGCTGCCATCGGAAGTGAACTTCCTCGTCAACTTCATCACCATCACGCAAATGAGCCTGGTCGACACCTACACGGGCGTGATCCTGCCCAACGTGGTGACGGCCGTGGCCATTTTGCTGCTCAAGCAGGCGTTCGAGGAAGTGCCGCAAGACCTGATCGACGCGGCGCGCGTCGATGGCGCCTCCGAGTGGGTGATCTTCAGCCGCATCATGCTGCCTTTGATCACGCCATGGCTGGCCACTGTCGGCATCCTGACGGCCGTCGAATCGTGGAATGAATACATCTGGCCCTCCATCGTCATGAGCAAACCCGATGAATTCCCCCTGTCGGTGGGCGTGCTGTACTTGCGCGGCACCTTCGGCAGCAGCACGCGCGTGATCGCGGCCGGCACCCTGATCACCATCGTGCCAACCCTGCTCGCCTTCCTGTTTACCCAACGCTTCTTCATGCGCGGCATGGACGGCGCAGTCAAATGAAAACGTCTCTCGATAAGGAAGCCTCCATGCACGACCAGCGCATCAGCATCAGCAAGAAAGCACGCAGTCCGATTTCCTGGGTGCCCACCTTGTACTTCGCCCAGGGCCTGCCGTTCTACGCCGTGGCCCTGGTGGCCGGCCTGATGTTCAAGAGCATGGGCGTGCCGAACGACCAGATCGCCCGCTGGACGGGCCTGATCGGCTTTGCCTGGGTCTTCAAGTCGCTGTGGAGTCCCTTCCTGGAGCTGGCATCGAGCAAGAAGACCATGGTGGTGCTATTCCAGTTCCTCGGTGGCCTGAGCCTGGGCCTGATCGCGCTGGCCCTGCAAACGCCGCTGTGGTTTGCCGCCTGCATCGCCGTGCTGTTCGTCGCCGCGCTGGCCTCGTCGACGCACGACATCGTGTGCGACGGCCTGTATATTGCCAGCCTGTCGGACAAGCAGCAGGCCGCCTACGCGGGCTGGCAAGGCGCCTTCTTCAACGCGGGCAAATTCATCTCGCTGGGCGGCCTGGTGATCCTGGCCGGCTACCTGGAGAAAAAAATCGGCATCAAGCCCGCCTGGTCGGTGATCTTCCTGATCATCGGCGCCATGATGCTGTCGCTGGCCGCCTACCACCTGTGGGCCCTGCCGCAGGTGCGCAACGCGGCCGTGGCCGACAAGAGCGTGGCTGGCATCAGCCGCACCCTGTGGGACGTGCTGGTCGATTTCCTGAAAAAGCCCGGCATCTGGGGCATGATCGCCTTCATCATCCTGTTCCGCGCCGGCGAGGCGCAAGTGCAGACCATCGGCCCGCTGTTCCTGCGCGAAGCGCGCGAACTGGGCGGCCTGGGCCTGTCGACGACGGAAGTGGGCGCCGTGTACGGCACGGCCGGCACCGTCGCGTTCCTGCTGGGCAGCATCGGCGGCGGCTACTTCACGTCGTGGCTGGGCCTGAAGCGCGCCATGTTCTTTCTGATCCTGGCCATGAACTTGCCAAACCTGGTGTTCTATTACCTGAGCCACAGCATGCCGACCGACCTGACCCTGATCACGGCCGCGCTCAGCGTGGAGATGTTCGGTTACGGCTTCGGCTTCGTCGGCCTGATCCTGTTCATGATGCAAGTGGTTTCCGTCGGCAAATACCAGACGGCCCACTATGCGTTCGCCACCGGCGTGATGCAGCTCGGCTTCGTGCTGTTCAAGATGATCAGCGGCGACATCCAGACGGCGCTCGGCTACAAGACCTTTTTCCTGTGGGTGCTGGTGTCGGCCGTGCCCGTCCTGATCCTGTCGCGCTTCATGCGCATCGGCCCCAAGGATACCTCCGACCAATCTGACGCCGGCGCCACGTCCGCGCCGGCCAGCGCAAGCTAGGAATCGCACAGTCCATGGCACATATCGCATTAAAGAACATCGTCAAGCTGTATGACGACAAGCACCCGGTCATCCACGGCATCGACCTCGATATCCGCGACGGCGAATTCGTCGTCTTCGTGGGGCCATCCGGTTGCGGCAAATCAACCCTGCTGCGCATGATCGCCGGGCTGGAAGACATCACGGATGGCGAGCTGCATATCGGCGGCAAGCTGGCCAACGATATCGCGCCGGCCGAGCGGGGCCTGGCCATGGTCTTCCAGAGCTACGCCCTGTATCCGCACATGACGGTGTACGAAAACATGGCCTTCGCCCTGAGCCTGGCGGGGCACAAGAAGGCAGAGGTGCGCGCCGCCGTCGAGCGCGCGGCCGAGATTCTGCAGATCACGCCTTTGCTCAAGCGCAAGCCGAAGGACCTGTCGGGCGGCCAGCGCCAGCGCGTGGCCATCGGCCGCGCCATCGTGCGCAAACCCAAGGTGTTCCTGTTCGACGAACCGTTGTCGAACCTCGATGCTTCCTTGCGCGTACAGATGCGCGTGGAGATTTCGCGCCTGCACCAGGAACTGAAAACCACCATGATCTACGTCACGCACGACCAGGTCGAGGCGATGACCCTGGGCGAGCGCATCGTCGTCTTCAACGGCGGACGCATCGAGCAGGTAGGCAGTCCGCACGAGTTGTATAACAATCCCGGCAACCTGTTCGTAGCCGGCTTCCTCGGTGCGCCGAAGATGAACTTCGTCGCTTGCGAGGCCATCGCCAGCGGCCCCGGCTCGGTGGCCGTGCGCCTGCCCGGCGGCGCCGTCATCGACGTCGAAGCGCAGGGGCAGAACGTGGCGCCGGGCGACCAGCTGACCCTGGGCGTGCGCGCCGAGCATGTCAGCCTGCGGCACGCGAACGATGCAGGCGACAACGTCGTCGACGCGGCCGTCAGCCATGTCGAATACCTGGGCGACGTGGCCATCGTGTACGCCAGCATGCCAGCTGTGGCCGAGATGCTGTCCGTCAAGCTGCCGGCCGAGGAAGGCTTGCGCCAGGCGGGCGACGCCATGCGCCTGCATCTGCCGGCGCAGCGCTGCCTGCTGTTCGATGCCAAAGGGCAAGCCCTGGCGCGCACGTTTGCCGCACCCGCTCAGCCGTTTATGTGACAATAGCCGCTCTGTATCATGCCGCTTCTGTTTGACTTATGCAGGCAGACTGGCAGAATGATGTTTTTTCGAGCTTCCTTGCCCCTCTGGCAATGCCAATGCACGATGTTGCGGCTGCCAGTGCAGGTGCGTATTTTTGTTATTGATTGAAGGATAACCCATGTCCCAATTCCGTCTTGCCCGTCTTAGCCTGCTCCTGGCCGCCATCGGCCTCAATGTCCTGCCATCCCTGTCGCACGCGCAGGATGCCAAGCCAGCCGCCGCTGCTGCCGCTCCGGCCGACTCGGTGCGCCCTGAAGTGTTCAAGCTGCTCGATCCGACCGCCGTGAAGGCATCGATGGATGCCAAGAACTACGCCGACGTGCAAAGCCGCATCGACCAGGCTGCCGCCATTCCGGCCCTGACGCCGTATGAAACGTTCGTGCTGAACCGCCTGCGCGTGGCGCTGGCCTCGACCACCAACAATGCGCCGATGGCCATGACGGCGCTGGAAGCGGTGATCGAATCGGGCAAGCTGGACAAGAAATCGGAAGGCGACTTCATCCAGGCACTGGCGAACTACCACTACAACGCCAAGGATTACCCGAACGCCATCAAATGGTTCACCCGTTACCAGACGGCAACGGGCGACGTGGCCACCGTGCGTCCCTACATCATCCGCTCCTATTACTTCAGCAATGATTTCGCGCGCGCCAAGCAGGAACTGATGGCCGACGTGACGGCCAAGCAGCAAGCGGGCAAGACGCCGAGCATCGAAGAGCTGCAATTGCTGGCCAACACAGGTTCGAAAAGCAAGGATCCAGCCACCTACCTGATCGCCATGGAAAACCTGGTGCGCTATTACCCGTCGGACGACTACTGGAGCGACCTGCTGGGCCGCCTGCAAGGCAAGGCCGGCTATTCGGACCGCTTCGCGCTGGACGTGCTGCGCCTGCAATTCAAGGCCGTCGACACCATGCCGCCACAGGACTACAGCGACATGGCTGAAATCGCCTTGCAGAACGCCTTCCCGACGGAAGCGAAAAAAGTCCTCGACGCCGGCTTTGCCAAAGGCGTGCTGGGCACGGGCGCAAATGCCGCCAAGCACAAGAAACTGCGCGACCAGGCCAGCAAGGCTGCCGCCGACGATGCGAAAAACATCGCCAGCGGCGAAGCCTCGGCCATGAAGAGCAAGGATGGCACGGGCTTGATCAACCTCGGTTACGCCTTCGTGACGATGGACCAGTTCGACAAAGGTATCGACCTGATCCAGAAAGGCATCGCCAAGGGCGGCCTGAAGCGCGTTGAGGACGCCAAGCTGCGCCTCGGCTATTCCTACGCCATGGCCGGCAAGAAAGACGACGCCATCAAGGTCCTGGAAACGGTCAAGGGCGGCGACGGCGTGGGCGACCTGGCCCGCTACTGGATCCTGTGGCTGAACCGTCCTGCCACGGCAGCGGCAGCACCGGCAGCAGCGGCGCAGTAATTCCCGCTCCCGGCAGCACACGCAAAGCGGTTCCCGGCTCAGGCCGGGGCTGCTTTTTTTTCGACCTTTTTTCCTCCTTCCATGCCGCCAGCCACCTCCCCCGCACCTGCACCTGAACGATTGACCAGCCTGGACGCCTTTCGCGGCTTCGTGATCGTCACCATGATCTGGGTCAACTACCTGGCAGGCATGCCCGGCATTGCCTGGTGGCTCGAACATGCGGGGCCGCGCGCCGACGGCATCACCGTGCCCGACCTGGTCTTTCCCGGATTCCTGTTCATGGTCGGCATGGCCATTCCGCTGGCCTTGCAGCGCCATTGCGGCAACGTCACGCCAGCCTTGCTGGGGCGCCTGCTGTGGCGCTCCGCCAGCCTGATGCTGGCCGGCGTGGTGCTGGCGAATGTCTACCGCTACGATGCGCAGGCGGCGCTGCTGCCGCAGGCCGTCTATTTCCTCTTGTTTTATATGGCCATGATCCTGCTGTGGCGCCAGGGCGCGGGCAAGCTGGAACTGGCCGCAGGCGGCGCCCTGATGCTGTTCCTGCTGGCGACGTTCCGCGGCGAATTGAATGCGGAGTTTTCCAGCACCTGGCTGCAACCGTCATGGTGGGGCATCCTCGGCATGATCGGCTGGGCGTATCTGCTGTGCAGCCTGCTGTACCTGGCGTGCCAGGGCAGCGGCACGGCGCTGATGGGCGTGTTTGCCCTGCTGATCACGCTGTACATGGGCGGCACGGCGGGCAGCCTGGATTTCCTGCCGGCGGGTATCAACGGGTTTGTCAACGTGCCGCAAGTGCTCGGTTCGACGGCGGCCAATGTGCTGGCCGGCACCCTGGTGGGCCAGCTGTTCCTGCGCGGCGCCGCCCTGAGCCATGGGCAACGCATCCGTTTCATGGCGTGGTTCGCGCTGGGACTGTTCGCTGCCGGCCTGCTGCTGCGGCCGTATCACCACATCAACAAGATCGCGGCAACGGAATCCTATACGCTCGTGTGCAGCGCCATCATCCTGGCCCTGTTCCTCGTGTTTTATGTCGTGATCGACGTGTGGCGCTGGCGCGCCTGGGCGGTGGTGCTGTTGCCCGCCGGAACCAATGCCCTGTTCGCCTACATCGTGCCCGACCTGTGGCAGCAACTGGCGGCCGTGCTGCACCTGCCGCGCTTCTGGTGGCCGTATCTTGAAACGGGCGGCGCGGCCGGCCTGTGGAATGCCGCCGCCGTCACCGCCCTGATGCTGCTCTTCACTGCCCTGGCCACGCGTTACGGCCTGAAGCTGAAGTTCTAGACCTTGATATAGATCTTGCGCTTGTCCATGCCGTAGGCAATCAGCCAGCACAGCAACATGAAGCTGATAGCAAACAGCATGGACCCCACGCGCGCCGGCGCCCAGCCCATAAACCACTGCTGGTACAGCCACTGGTACAGGTTGCCGCTGCCGATATGCACGGTAAACGCGATGATCACCAGTACTTCCGACACCAGGTAGATAAACAGGGTGTTCTTGCCGAAGACTTCAAAGAAGTAGGTCCAGCCCGTCATTTGACGTACGTCAATGATGAACATCAGCAGCGCCAGCAGCAGCAAGTCCAGGCCGATGCCCAGCATCACGTAAGAGCTGGTCCACAGCTTCTTGTTGATCGGAAACACTTCATTCCAGCACAGGGCCACCGCCACGCAAATGGCGCCGGCCACGGCCAGCTGATACAGGCTCGAACGCAATTGCGCCGGCGCCGCCTGGCGCAGGAAACTGCCCGCCAGATAGCCGGCGATCACATTGACAATAGCCGGCAAGGTGCCGAGGATGCCTTCCGGATCGAAGGCGATGCCTTCGCCGTGGTACAAATGGCTGTCGCCCAGCAGGATCAGGTCCAGCTTGGCCGGCGCATTGCCGTGCAGGCTGTAATCGCCCCAGGTCGCCAGGATGGCCCAGTAGCCGAGCAAGGCGCAGGCACTGAACACCAGCGCGCCGCGCGTCTTCCAGTAATGCAGGATCAGGGCGGCGGCCAGGTAGCACACGGCGATGCGCTGCAGCACGCCGGGAATGCGCGTGTGCGACAGCGGCGACCAGGCGAACTGGCCCGCGTCGTCGAGCTTGAAGAAGGGGAACCAGTACAGCAGGAAGCCCAGCAGGAAGATCAGCGCGCTGCGCCTGCACAGCTTGGCCAGCACGGCGCCATGGCCCAGGTGCTCATATTTCCCCAGTGCAAAGGCCAGCGCATTGCCGACGACAAACAAAAAGCTGGGAAAAACCAGGTCCGTGAGGGTAAAACCATGCCATTCGGCATGCAGGAACGGGGCATACACGCTGCCCCAGTCGCCGGGCGTATTGACGACGATCATCAGGGCCACGGTCAGGCCGCGCAAGACGTCGAGGGCGAGATAGCGCTGGTTCATGGTTGTTTCTCCGTCAAGATAGGTGCCAGGGCCGTGCCCAGCTCCTGTCGCGCATCGCCGCTCAATTCCCAGAACATGCCACCGCGCAAGCCCTTGTCGCGGATATAGCGCACCTTGTGGGCTACCGATTGCGCATCTTCATAGCTGATGAACACGCCGCTGTCGCGGTTGTACAGATACGGTACTTGCGACGCGGCATTCCAATGGCGCTGGAAGCCGCGCGCGCCCTTGCCCTCGGCCAGGTAGCCTTGCTCGAGCAGATACCGGTAAGTAAATGTCGGCGTACCGTCATTGCCGCTGGCCGCGCCCTGGCAAGGCTGGTACAGGCCATCGCCTTGGGGACCGGCAGCGCACTGCTTCCAGCCATAGCCATAGAAGGGCACGCCCAGCACCAGCTTGGCGGCAGGCACGCCGGCGCGCAGGAAGCGCGTCACGGTGGCGTCCGCATGCAGGGCCTTGTCGTGCTGCGGATCGGCGGGATCGGCATACAGGGGCGCCAGCTGGCCACTCTCGGCATCCCATACGCCGCGGTAGTCATACGTCATCAGGTTGATCCAGTCCAGCTGCGCCGCCAGGCGGGTCAGCCAGCCGGGCGCGGCATCGCTGTCATCGCTCAGGCTGGCATGCGCGCCGGCGGCGATGGTGATCAGGTAATGGCGACCGGCATCTTGCTTGCCCGCCTGCTCGAAGGCGCTGCGCAATTCGGCAGCCAGGCGCACATAGTTTTCCTTGTCGTCGCTGCGGTGGCAGACCTTGCCTCCGATACAGGGAATGCCCCCCATAGCCGGATGTTCCCAGTCGATATCGACGCCATCGAGGCCATGCCGGCGCACCAGTTCCAGCGCGGAAGCGATGAATGCCTGGCGCGCGGCCGGCGTGGCGGCCACGTCCGAAAAGCGGTTCGACCAGATCCAGCCGCCTACCGACAGCAGGACGCGCAGGCGCGGATTACTTTGCTTGAGCGCATTGAGCTTGCGCAAGTTATCGGCATCGGCTTGCGGCGCCGGCAGCACGATGCTGCCATTGGCCGGCCGGGACGGCTGGCCCTGCGCATCCAGGCAGGCGCTCACGCCGCCGCCCTCGGGCGCCGGGTTGCCATGTTCGCCATCCCAGCAGATGTCGGCGAACGCGTACTGGATCAGGCTGACATTGCCAGCGCGAATATTGTGCTCGTTAACGGGAAAATCGGCCGATTTCCAGCCGGGATAATACGCCACCACTTCCGGCGCGAAGGCCGGCGCGGCGGGAGTGGCGGAGGCGGCCAGTGGCAGCGCGCAGGCGAAGCAAGCCAGCATTGCGTGTAATGTCATCGGAGGTATCCCACCCTATAAAAAATCCATCTTGCAATAAAAAAATGGCGGAGCCAGCTGCGCTCCGCCATTGTCATGCCATCCCGGGTGTCCGCCGGGAGGCATTAACCAAGTAAAACGTCTTACATCTTGCCACGCAGGCCAAAGAATACCTGGCGGCCGTTCTTGTAGAACGCGCGCGGCTGGTCTTTGGTCGACGCATACGACTTCAACAGCGGATCGTTCAGGTCCTTGCCTTCCAGCGACAGGGTCAGGAACTCGTTGATGTTGTAGTTGATGGAAGCCGAAACGGTGCCGACGTCATCCTGGTAAATGGCGCTCTTGCGATCCAGTCCGTTCAGGAAGGCGGAACGGAAGCTGTAGTTCAGGCGCGCGCTCCATTTGGCGTTTTCAAAGAAGCCCGACAGGTTGTACGAGTTCTTCGACGTGCCGACCATATCGCAGTTGCCTTCATCGGCGCAAGCCGATTTTGGCGCCGCTTGCGTTTCCTTGCCGTCGGCATAGGTGTAGTTGGCGCTGAAGCCGAAACCATTACTCAGGTCCTGGGTGTACTGCAGTTCCACGCCACGCACACGCGCCTTGGTATTGATGGCGGCGCTCATGTTGTAATCCGTTACGCGGCCCAGAGTCGCGTTGTAGAACTGCGCCACCGACGAACCGTAGGTGACATACGAAGCCAGTTTCATCTGATACAGGTTCACCGCGATCAGCGACTTCGGCATGAAATACCATTCCACGCCCGCATCGACGTTGTTCGACATGATCGGCTTCAGGTTCGGATTGCCGCCGGAACCGGACATCGTCAAGTCGTTCAGGCTCAAGGCACCCAGGGCGCCAAAGTCAGGACGCGCCATGGTGCGGCTGGCCGCGCCGCGCAACACGACATCCTTCGCCAGGTCCGTGCGCAAGTTCACGCTCGGCAGGAAGTTATTGTAGGTATTCGAGCTGAGGGTCGGTTTCCACACGTCGTTCGGCGATGCATTGGCCACGTCAATCTGGGTCTTGACATAACGCACACCGAAGTTACCTTGCACGTCGGCAAAGTTCAGGTCACCCATGACGTAGGCGGCATTTGCTTTTTCCGTCATCTGGAATTCGCTTTGGTAAGCATGCTTGTTATACGTCGCGTACTTTTCGCCCCACTCCTTCATCGAGGAACCGCTGAAGGTCCAGGGATTCTGCAGCACGTTAGACAAGGGACTGGTCGGATAACGCGTCAACCCTTTCGGCGCATTCTCCAGCAGGCCGGCGGCCGCTGGATAGCTGCCTTCGAGCCAGGTCAGGGAACGGTCATGCTTGGCGGTGCGCAGGCCAAAACGAATGTTCGGCACGGCGTCCCATACAGTGCTGTAGGTGCCGTCGACCTGGCCATAGTTTTCCTTGTCACGCGTGGTGACGTCCGTTGCCCAACCGGTGAAGAATGGGGCGCCGGTGCGCGGATTCAACGTCGAGGCATTGTCGATGACGACATTGGCTGGCGCATCGATGCCATGCATGGTCAGACTGCTGCCCGAATAGGCCAGCCAGCCTTCATACGCGTAGTCGCGGGCGTGACCCGTGCCGCGCGTGGTACCAACCTGGCCAGTAAACTTCAGATTGGCGTTGGCGCGGTACTTGAAGTTAAAGTCGACAAATTTCGAATCGCTGTAAGAACCTGGACGGGCAATGATGTCTTGCACCGAAGCGCCCATTGCCGAGCAATCGGCGACCGGGCACTTCGACGGGAAGGCGATCGAAGTAATCGTGTTGCCCTTGAGCGTGTAGGACGACGGGATGGCGCCGCCCACGTTGCTCCAGTTATTCGACAGGACTTGATACGGCGCCAGCATGAAGTTGGTATTGACGTTGTCCGCATCGAGACGGGTGTAGAAACCGTTGACGTTGAAGCTCAGGTCGTTCGACACCTTGTATTCGATGTCCAGCGAGCCGCCCTTGCGCTCGCGCTTTTGCTCGAACAGCGAAGAACCCGTCAGGAACGACAAAGTCTTGCCTGCGACTTCGGGATTGGCGGCAATCCAGGCTTTTGCATTCGTGTTGTCAAGCTTTTCCCACCACAGGAATTCCTGGCCCTGGCGGCGCAAGGTGCGTTTCTCGTCAAACACCTGCAGCAAGATACCCAGGTCGTTGGCTTCGTTTTTCCAGTTGATCAAGCCGCTGACTTGCACGTCGGTTTTCTTGGCCGATTCCGTGTAAGCGCCTTCGATCGAACCCATCAAGGTCAGGTTTTTCTTGAAGCTCAAGGGTTTGCGGGTTTCGATATTGACATTGCCAGCGGCGCCGCCTTCGATCAGGTCGGCTTGCGAGCTCTTGTGAACAGTCACGCGGCCGATCAACTCGGACGGGAACATACTATAGCTGACGCTGCGACCGCCGCCCGTGATATTCGAGATATACCAGTCGCCGCTCGAGACGGTGTGGCCGTTAAGGGTGGTCAAGGTCAGGTTCGATGGCGTGCCTTTGAGGCTGACGCGGTCATTGTCGCCAAAGCCACCTTCGGAGCCGCCTGCCGTGGCGACGGACACGCCAGGAATGCGCTGCAGCGAATCGGCCACGCTCTTGTCCGGCATCTTGCCTACGTCTTCGGCCGTGACGACTTCGACCAGGGAGTCGGAATTACGCTTTTGATTGAGCGACTGGGCCATTGCGGCGCGCACGCCGGTCACCACCACGACACTTGAATCCGGTTGCACTGCTTCCTGCGCCTGGGCGGCAAAACTCGCACCCAATACCATCAACCCCACGGCTGCCGCGATAGGCGTCAGGCGCGTTACACCGCTAGCTGTCAAATTGCGTTTCATGTACTCCCCCTTGATTTAGGCTCCAGGATTGGAACCTTTTCATTTTTAATGTAGGTCTTCTTTCCAGCCCGCCCATTCTCGCCGGCATGCTGCAGACCCTTCGGCACAACCACTTACAAAACCAATTCAACGCCAATATACTACTATCCAATACCAGAACACTACCAGTTGCAACTTTTTTTTTATAACGTTGTTTGAATCACACAGACCACTTTATCCAAATCAATCTGTAGCCCGTATGAGCAGGCTAAATACCTGCGAGGCCAGGCATAAATTGCTGGCCTGATAATTCAAATTGGTTTTATAACGGCCTTTTTTGGTATTATCCAGCGACACAAAACAGATACAGAGCGCGTCTGCAACGCGCCGTAACGGAGACCCTCAGCGTATGACAACCCTGGCTCACATCATGCAAGGCCTGGGGCAGACGAGTAGCCTGCCCCTGTACCAGCAACTGCAGCGCGCGCTGCGCGAAGCGATCGACAAGCGCATCCTCGGCCCCGAGGAAGCCTTGCCGGCCGAGCGACAGCTGGCCAGCGACCTGTCCGTCTCGCGCATCACCGTGCGCAAGGCCATCGATGGCCTCGTCAACGAGGGCTTGCTGGTGCGGCGCCCCGGCTCGGGCAATTTCATCAATACGCGCATCGAGAAAAATTTCGCCAAGCTGACCTCGTTTTCCGAGGACATGCGGGCGCGCGGACGCACGCCGCGCAGCGTGTGGCTCAAGCGCGCAGAGGGCACCGTCACGCCGGAAGAGGCCTTGCGCCTGCGGCTGTCGCCGGGCGCGCCCGTGTACCGTTTCCACCGCATCCGCTATGCGGACGAGGTGCCGATGTGCCTGGAGTACGCGACCATCGTCGCCAGTTGCCTGCCAGACCTCGACGCCGTCGATATCTCCATGTATGACGCGCTGGAACAGGCGGGCAACCGGCCCGTGCGCGCCTTGCAGCGCCTCAGCGCCTTGTTGTTGACGGGGGAGCAGGCCAGCCTGTTGCAGGCGGAGGAAGGTGACGCGGGCTTGTCGGTGGAAAGACTGGGCTTTTTGCGCGATGGCCGCGCCGTGGAATTTTGCCGCTCCTACTTCCGCGGCGATATGTATGACTTCGTGGCCGAATTAAGTACCAATTAATACCAGCTGCCCGAATTTCTCAATACCAGATAACACCACTTATTGCAGTGCAATATATATGCCGGTATCACGCCGAATATATGCACGGCAATGGTGCAATCATCGGCGGCGATTATGTTGCTATGTACGGAGAATATAAAGGAAGGCCGTGCGATACGGTTTTGCGCATTGCAGCAAAACGTGGCGTGATGCGTCAGGCCGCGGACGCGGCGCGGCGGCCCATGCATAGCAAAATCACGCCCAGCGCCACGCACAGCCAGCCGAACAGCGGCCCCAGCCATCCAGCCGAAGGGGAGGCAGACCGGTGCGCCGGCAGCGGCGCCAGCAAGGTGCTGCCCGGCATGGCACTGCTGGCCCGCTCCGCCAGCACGCGTCCATACGCGTCGCTGACCGTCAGCATCCCCTCGCGCGCCGCGCGCAGCACGGCATAGCCGTTTTCCACGCCGCGCATGACGGTCATGCGCGCGCCCATCCAGGCGTCCAGCTGGAAATCCCAGGCCGGCACCAGCATCGCCTGCGCCCCGGCCGCGCCATACGCCTGCCCCAGGGGCGCGAAATGCATGTCCTTGCAGATGGCCAGGCCCATGGTCTGCCCCGCCACCAGCTGCACGGCGTACGCGCTGCCAGCAAGAAACTCGCGCTCGGGCGGCGCCAGATGATGTTTCTGATAGCTGACGGGCGCGGTGCCATCGGGCGCGAACAGCCAGGCCAGGTTGCGCCGGCCGGCAGCGTCCTGCACGCCTAGCCCCAAGGTGATCCACGCGCCCGTGCTACGCGCCAGCGCCTGGAAACGCTGCCGCACGGCGTCCGCCTGCGCGGGTTCCAGCACGGCTATCTTTTCCGGCTGCAGCACCAGCGTGGCGCCCTGTCCGGCCAGCGCTTCGACGTGGCGCGCGTACTGGTCCCAGATGGCTTGCGCGCGCGCCGGCGGCGTGGCCGGGCCGATAAAGTCATCGATGGCCACCAGTCCCGCCAGCGGCCCGGAAGGAGTCGGGGTACCGTGCACCCGCCAGGCGCCACCGGCGAACGCGGCCGCCAGCAGCAACACGGTCACGCCCGCCACTGGCGCATACACACGGCCACCGGCCAGCAACAGGGCCAGCGCGGATGGCGCCAGGCACAACATGAACAGCAGGCCAGGCACGCCCGCCAAGGCCGCCAGCTGCAGCACGGCAAGGTTATCCGCTTGCGAATACGCGAGGCTGCCCCAGTTGCCGTCCGGCAGCAAGGCCGCCATCAGCGTATCGATAGCCACCCACAGCACGGGATACACCAGCACCGTCCAGCTTGCCCGGTAGCGCAGCACGAGGCGCCGCGTGGCCAGCACCACCAGCAGCCATAGCAGTGCCTTGACGGCGATCGCGGCCAGCACGGCCGGCAAGGGCATGAGCAGGCGGAAATAGTCAACGTTCGATGACAGGCCCAGCATGGCAGCCAGGAACGTCATCCAGGCCGCATCGCGGGGCGACGAGCGCAGGGCCAGCCACAGCACGGGCAGCGGCGCGCACCAGGCCAGCGCGCCCAGCGGCTGCGGCCCCAGCACCCAGTACAGGGGCAGGCCCGCCGCCAGCGCCGCGGCGATTTGCAACAGGCGCTGGCGCAGCGCGGTGCCGCCCGCAAACAGGATCGGCGCAGACAAGGTATTGAGCATGGTCATGCTTTCAAGGGGAGCCAGATTTCCACGCCGCCGCTACCGCTGACGGGGTCGAAATGCTGGTCGTAGCGTTCAAAATCGGGCGCGTCGGCCACTTCCAGGCCGGACTGGGGCAGCCACTCGTTCCACACCGTATGCCAGGTGGCGCGGATGGTGGAAATGTGGCCGCGGTGGTGAAACACGGCATAGCGCCGCGGCGCGATACGCAGCCGCATCCAGCCCTCGGGGGCCTGGGAAAAGTCGCTCACCGGCATGGCGCACAGGTAATCGAAATTGCCCGCATCGTCATTATTGCAGCACACGCCATACAGCACCTGACCGGGCGCCGCATGGGGCAGAAAGCGCTGCCACAGGGCGGGGATGCCGGCAACCGTTTCTGCGCGATAACGTTCGACGAGGCCCGCCAGCAGCAAGGCGGGACCCTGCTCGAAACGGGGCGCTTCCAGGGCCACGCCCGGCGCCACATCCAGTTTGATGGCGTCCACCAGCGCGAGGTTGGCGACGTGGCGCTGGGCCCGCACCTTTTCCGGCGTGAGCTGGAACTGCTCGCGGAAGGCCCGCGTAAATGCCTCGTGGGAACTGTAGCCGGCCTGCAGGGCGACGGCGAGGATGTCTTGCGCGCCCTGCGCCAGCGCGCGGGCCGCCTCGCTGAGCCGGCGCGCCCGCACATAGCGCATCACGGAGTGGCCCGTGGCCAGGCCAAACGCGCGCGTCAGGTGACACGGCGAAGCGCCGCCCACGTGGGCGATATCGCCGAGCGAGATATTCTCCGCATAATGCGATTCGATATACCAGAGTGCCTTGGCCAGATAGTGCATGCGCGCTTCCCGTTGAACGAGCAGCGACTGTAGCATTTTCGGGTGACGGGGATTTGACTGAAATTGCGCAATACGGGCATATTTTCTAGTGCGCTTTTCGTACACCAGCTGGCCGCTGCTGATACGGGCCAGTTCGGCCATCTTCTGGGCCAGGAAGGCGAGCAGGTCGTCGAGGCTGACGACGCCGGAACGCGCGCCCAGATTGTTGACCACGGGCAGACGGCGGATGCCGTTGACGCGCATGCGTTCGATGATGTCGTAGACGTCTTCGTCTTCGTCTTCGCTGGCCGTCAGCAGTTGCGCGCTCATGATGTCTCCCACCAGCAGGCTGGCAGGTTTGAGGCACATCAATGAAACTAGTCTTACTTTTCTTCGGGAGGCGGCAGGAAGCAGGCTTCGACGATTTGCAGGTCGTTATCCTTGGCAAATTCGCGCACGAAGTGAAACGCCATCGGCTCGATCTCGCGCAACTTGGTGTTGACCACCACCGACTTGACGCCATTGACGACGGTCGGGCGCACGTACGGCGAATACTGGAGGTGCGCGTTGCGCCCGCCACCTTCGGGATTGAAACAGGACATCACTCCACAAAGGCGCTCGGCCCAATCGCTGGGTCGGAATTGCTTGCCATTGCTGGTGAGACCAAGGATGAAGAACTCGTCTGAGAGTTCCCCTGTTTTTTGAGATAACTCGGCCATGTGGCTTGTCGGGACTGGATTGCGTGAATGGCCCCGGCGGGTAAGCCGGGCTGGTAATTCAACTACGTTTGCTGCGGTAAGCCAGTATTATATCTTATAGAAGACTTGGGTTCTACCTCGATCTGCCCTGGCGATGCAAACAGGGGCCGGCACGCCTAGCGCGCCAGCCCCTATTTTAACCTTGTTCCACGCGCAAGGCGCATGGATGGCGCATGTGCGCCCGCGTCAGCCGAGGAAAACGGCGCCCGACATCAACAGCAGCAGCAGCATCCACAGCAGCAAGGCGCGCCACACGAGGCCGACCGTGCTCTGCAAGGCGCGCGCGCCCGGCTCTTCGCCCGGAAGGATATCGCTTTCGCTGTCGCTGTCATCGACGGCCATGTCCGGCGTGACGACCACGCGGGCCGCCGTTTCCGCTGGCGTGCCCAGGCGTACACCCATGGCGCCGCCGCCGGCCGTCAGGATGATGCCGATGGCCTCGTCCTGCCAGCGCTGGGCGAAATTGCGCCAGGCATAGATGGCATCCTCGAAATTGCCCACCACGGCAAACGCCACGGCCGTCAGGCGCACGGGAATCCAGTCGATCCAGTAAAAGGCGCGCGCGGCGAACTGGCCGAATGCTTCATTACGCATGTGTTCAGGTTCGTTCCAGGCGCGCGCCAGGTATTCGGCCACGCGGTACATCACGGCGCAGGCAGGGCCCAGCGGCATGAGGAACCAGAAGAACACGCCAAACACATTGCGATGCGTGGTGACCAGGGCTTTTTCCACGGCGATGCGGGCGATCTCGCTCGCTTCCATGCCCACTGTGTCGAGCTTGGTCCACTCGGCCAGCAAGGTGCGCGCGGTCGCTTCGTCGCCGGCGCTCAGGGCCAGCTGGATCGAGGTAAAGTAATGGCTGTAGTGACGGAAGCCCAGGGTCAGGTAGACGATGAGGACGTTCCAGGCAAAGGCCAGCAGGGTCAGCTGATAATGCTGCAAGAGCCAGTAAATGCCTGCCGTCGGCACCATCAGCACGCCGATCATGAGGAACCAGCCCATGCGGCCATGGTTGGCGTGGCCGGCATTGAACCAGGTCTCCATGCGCATTGCCAGGCTCTTGATTTCGGCGTAGATCGGATTGTCCGCGCGCAAAGGTTTGAGCTGCTCGATCAGCAATGCGCAAAGTATGGAGAGAAATGTCATCAAACGTCCTTTTTGTCTTTTTCAGCAATACCGCAATGCCCGCTACGATAGCGCAGTGCAGTGCTGGAATCAAACTTATTACGTGCGGGGCATCATTTTACGCGCGCAAGAGGTGAAACAGATTGCGCAGCATGCCGGCGGTGGCGCCCCAAATATAGAAGCGTTCGTAGGGCATGGCGTAGAACGAGCGCCGCCCGCCGGGCAATTCCACCGACAGGCGCTGGTGGTTCAGGCCATCCATGAGGAAGGCCAGCGGCACTTCGAAAATTTCCGCCACTTCGGACGGGTCGGCGCGCAGCTCGAACGGCGGCGTCACCAGGCCCACCACGGGCGTGACCTGGTAGCCGGTGCCCGTCAGGTAGTCGGGCAGGCAGCCCAGCACTTCGATGTGCTCGCGCGCCAGGCCCACTTCTTCTTCCGTTTCGCGCAAGGCCGTGGCGATGGGCGACGCATCGACAGCTTCGCTGCGCCCGCCGGGAAAGCTGACCTGGCCCGCATGGCTGCTCAGGTGATCGGTGCGCATGGTCAGCAGGATGGTCAAGCCCTGCGGCCGTTGCACGAGGGGAATGAGCACGGCGGCGCGTACGGGCACGGCGCGGGCGGAAAGGAAATCCTGGGTAATCTCGGGCTGCCAGTCGGGCTGTTCGGCCAGGCGCTGGCGCAGCCAGCCGGGCGTCAGGCGCACGGCGTCCAGCGCCGCCTCGCCGGCGATCGAATCGATGGCGAGTTGTTTTGGATCAAATGCGATAGTGGCCATGGCAGCTTGCCTCAATAGCAATTCAGAATAAAAAAAGGGGCACCATCAGAGGCACCCCTTTTCCCAACGCAGACGCTGATATTACGCGCTTGCTTTCGCCACAACGCGGCGATTTGGCAATTTTTCTTTGATACGCGCCGATTTACCCGAACGCTCACGCAGATAGTACAGCTTGGCGCGGCGAACATCACCACGGCGTTTCACTTCGATCGAAGCGATCAGCGGCGAGTACAGTTGGAACGTACGCTCAACGCCTTCGCCGGACGAGATCTTGCGAACGATGAAGTTCGAGTTCAGGCCACGGTTACGACGGGAGATAACGACGCCTTCGTAAGCCTGGGCGCGCTTGCGCGTACCTTCGACTACGTTGACGCTGACGATAACGGTATCGCCTGGTGCGAAGTCAGGAATCGATTTACCCAGACGGGCGATCTCTTCTTGCTCTAATTGTTGAATCAAGTCCATTTTATAACTCCGAAAACCATCATGCCGGCGCACTGTGGATAGCAAGTATCCGCCCGGTAGAGGATGGGTATTACCAATTTGGGCAACATGCCCGGCACTGCAAAGCCACCCTGCCCGCCATCCGAAGACGGCTTACAGGCTGGCCAGGAATTTTTCGTCGGTCTTGCTGAGCAAGCCGGCGGCGCGCGCACTGACCAGCAGGTCAGGCCGCTTTGTCGCAGTCGCTTCCAGCATGCGCTGGCGGCGCCACTTGACGATCTCGGCATGATTGCCACCCATCAAGACGGGCGGTACGGCCATGCCTTCATATGTTTCCGGCCGCGTGTAGTGCGGCGAATCGAGCAAGCCATTGACGAAGCTATCCTCGATGGCCGATGCCTCGGTGTTCAAGACACCCGGCAACAAGCGGATCACCGCATCCATCAGCGCCATGGCAGGCAATTCACCGCCAGACAGAACGAAGTCGCCGACGCTGATTTCTTCATCGACACAACGGTCCAGCAAACGCTGGTCCACGGCTTCATAGCGGCCACACAGGATCACCAAACCAGGTTCGGCTTTCAGCTGCGTGACGCGCTCGTGCGTCAGCGGACGGCCTTGCGGCGACATGAACACCACGCGGGGCGCCGCCAGGCCCAATTCGGTCTGGCGTTGCTTCGCGGCATGAATTGTCGCTTCAAGGGGACGGGCCATCATCACCATGCCGGGGCCGCCGCCATACGGGCGGTCATCCACGGTACGGTGATTGTCGGTGGTGAAATCACGGGGATTCCACAGCGACAAGCCACATTTCCCCTGCTCGAAGGCGCGCCGGGTCACACCCGACTGCGTCAGCGCGGCAAACATTTCCGGGAACAGGGTCACGACATCAAATTGCATCGCTCACCATCCTGCAACGTTTGCCCGGCGCATTGTTAAGCGCAGGCGGTTTAATAATCGAGGCCCCAGTCGACCGTGATCTTGTTGGCAGCCTTGTCAACGTTAATGACAAACTGGCCAACAAACGGGATCAGGCGCTCAGGCGCCTTTTCAACGGTCTCATCGGCAGTGGCGACGGGCGTAACGCGCAAGATCGACTGCGGACCATTGCTCATCATGTCGTGCACTGTGCCGAGGCACTCGCCTTGCAAATTCTCGACTGTCAGTCCGATCAGATCGGACCAATAAAATTCATCGGCCGTCAGCGTCGGGAAATGGCTACGCGGAATTTGCACAGAGACGCCTTTCAGCGCTTCTGCGGCATCCCGCCCGACCACACCCACCAGCTGGGCCACGACGTCGCCGCCGTGTAACTTCGCTTGCCTGACTTGAACATCATGCAAGGTCGGTTTATCAAACCACCAGGTTTTGACGCTTAATAATGCATCCGCGTCGTCGGAGAAAGGAGTGATCCTGACCCCGCCAGCAATGCCATAAGCACCGGAGACATAGCCTACCTGTACCAGGTCATCGGGGACTTTCACCCCGGATGCAGTCTTGACCGTCAAACCAGTGATCTAATTAAGCTGCTGCTTTGTTGTTGCTAGCTACCAGGCGAGCAACGGTTGGCGACAATTGTGCGCCAACGCCTTGCCAGTAGGCCAGACGGTCTGCGGTGATACGCAGTGGAACTTCGCCACCTTGCGCCATCGGGTTGTAAAAACCGATACGCTCAATGAAGCGACCATCGCGGCGATTGCGCGAATCAGTAGCGACGATGTTGAAGAACGGGCGCTTCTTGGCGCCTCCACGAGCTAAACGAATAACGACCATAATATTTCCAAAAAGTGTGCTGAGGCGGAAAAAGCCGCAAATTATAGCGCGCTTTACCGCCAGGCAGCAAGCGTTATGATGACGGGCGTGTAATTTGGGCTAATCAAACATTATGACCAGTCATGGCCGAAGACGCAATAGGCGCGTGCGCCTATCGTGCCGACCATGGCTTGAAATCAGGCGAAATCATTACATAAACGCCACAGGAAAGTGCTATCGTTGTGCGAGAGGATGACCGATACTGGCAATCTTTACCGATGAGCAACTCTGGAGTCCCATGACCACCGCTACCATTTTGCAACAGTCGCACAAGAACAAGGCTTTCACGACACTACTGGCCTTCCTGCTGGGCATGCTGGGCGCCCACCGCTTCTACCTGCATGGCGCCAAGGACCGGTGGGGATGGCTGCACCTGGCCGCCCTGCCCGCCTCCCTGCTGCTGCGCCAGCTGCTTCCCGAAGCCGACTGGTTTTACCAGATATTGCCGCTGACCCTGTCCGCCCTGGGCGGTTTCCTGGAAGCGCTGGTACTGGGCCTGATGCCGGACGACAAGTGGGATGCGCGCTACAACGCCGCCTCCGACCACCTGTCGGACACGGGCTGGCCCCTGGCCGTGGTGCTGGTCGCTACCTTGATGCTAGGCGCAGGCGTGCTGATCGCCACCATGGCGCGCCTGTTCGACTTGCTGTATACAGGCGGTGCCTACGGTTAATTTCCGCATGGAAATGCCATCATTTGCCACGCCCCGCACGCACATGTAAGTGTTGGTAAGCAATCATGATTTTCCTCTATACTGCATTCACAATGCCGACATTACTGGCACATTCAACACCCCCTAGGAGAAGATCATGATTCGTCGCCCACTCATCCTCGCAGTCGCCGTCACGGCCCTGTTCAGCACCTCAGCCTTCGCGCAAAACCTGTCGCCGAAGGCGCAATACGCCTACGACACGAAGCAAGCGAACACGCGCTACGCGGACGACAAGAAACTGTGCGCAGAAGAAAGCAGCTCGAAAGCCCGCATGCAATGCCTGCGCGATGCCAAGGGCGAATACGACCAGGCCATCATCAACGCCAAGGCCGCGCAAAAAGCCGGCAACTCGTATGCAGGCCAGAACAACAAGCCAGCTCAACAGCAGATCTGCGCCGATTGCGGCAAGGTGCTGGCAGTCAACGTCGCTGAAAAAGCCGGTGAAGGTGGCGCCCTGGGCATGATCGGCGGCGGCGTGGCCGGCGCCCTGCTGGGCCGCCAGGTCGGCGGCGGACGCGGCAAGGATCTGGCCACCCTGGCCGGCGCAGCAGGCGGCGCTTTCGCGGGCAAGCAAGTCGAAGGCCACATGAAAAACAGCAAGGTGTGGACCGTCACCGTGCAATATGAAACGGGCGCCAAGGCTGACTTCGCTTTTGACCAGGATCCAGGCCTGGCAGCTGGCGACCTCGTGCGTAATTCCGGCAACGGCATCGCCCGCCGCTAAGAACGCAGAACTAAATAAAAAAGCGCTGGAGATCACTCTCCAGCGCTTTTTTTACATGCTGCCGGCTTTCACCGGCCAGGATGCCACTTAAAACTGCTCTTCCGACAGCGCCATCACGCCGGCGCTGCCGTCGATGATGGTGGCGCGCAGTCCTGGCGCTTGCGACAGGATGTGGTCGGCAAAGAAGCGTGCCGTGGCGATTTTTGCCTTGTAGAACGCCGCGTCGCCGCTGCCTTCTCCCAGCCTTTGCTGCGCCACCACGGCCGCGCGCGCCATTTGCCAGCCGCCCAGCACGATGCCGGCCAGTTTCAGATACGGCACGCTGCCCGCAAACACGGCCTTGATGTCCGTCTTCATGTTCGCCACTACGTACTCAACTACCGCTTCGAGCGCGGCGCTGCCTTCGGCCAGGTGGCGTTGCAAGGCCTGGAAGTCGGCACCGGAGAGTTCGCCCAACTGGGCTTCCGTGGCGCGCACCTGGGCAATGATGGCTTTCGCCACGGCACCGCCGTCGCGTACCGTCTTGCGGCCCACGAGGTCGTTGGCCTGGATGGCCGTCGTGCCTTCGTAGATGGTCAGAATCTTGGCGTCGCGGTAATGCTGGGCGGCACCTGTTTCCTCAATGAAACCCATGCCGCCATGCACTTGCACGCCGTCGCGCGTGACGTCCTGCGACATTTCCGTGGCCCAGCCCTTGATGACGGGTACCAGGTATTCATAGGTCGCCAGGCTTTCCGCGCGCACGTCCGCGTCCGGATGGTGGTGCGCCACGTCGCTGATGGCCGCGCCCACGTAGGCCAGCGCGCGCGCCGCCTCCGTGTGCGAGCGCATGGACATCAGCATGCGGCGCACGTCCGGGTGGTGGATGATGGAGACGGGGCCGGGTGAACCGGCCAGGTCGCGCGACTGCACGCGGTCCTTGGCGAACGCCACGGCCTGCTGGTAAGCGCGCTCGGCCAGGCCGATGCCTTGCAGGCCGACGCCGAAGCGGGCCGCGTTCATCATGATGAACATGTATTCGAGGCCGCGGTTTTCCTCGCCCACCAGGGTGCCGATGGCGCCGCCGTGGTCGCCAAATTGCAATACGGCCGTCGGGCTGGCCTTGATGCCCAGCTTGTGTTCGATCGACACGCAATGGGCGTCGTTGCGCGCGCCCAGGCTGCCATCGGCATTGACGAGGAATTTCGGCACGATGAACAGCGAGATGCCTTTCACGCCAGCGGGCGCATCCGGCGTGCGGGCCAGCACCAGGTGGACGATGTTTTCCGCCATGTCGTGTTCGCCGTACGTGATGAAAATCTTCGTGCCGAACACTTTATACGTGCCATCTTCCTGCGGCACGGCGCGCGTGCGCACGGCGGCCAGGTCGGAACCGGCCTGCGGCTCCGTCAGGTTCATGGTGCCCGTCCACTTGCCCGACACCAGATTTTCCAGGTACACAGCCTTTTGCTCGTCGCTGCCAGCCGTCAGCAGCGCTTCGATGGCGCCGTCCGACAGCAGGGCCACCAGGGCGAACGAGATGCTGGCCGAGTTGAGCATTTCAATGCAGGGCGTGGCCAGCAGCTTGGGCAAGCCCTGGCCGCCGAACTCCGTCGGATGCTGCACGCCCTGCCAGCCCGCTTCGCCATACGCCTTAAAGGCTTCCTTGAAGCCTTTCGAGGTGGTCACTTGCCCGTCGTGCCAAAAACTCGGTTCCTTGTCGCTGGGGCCGTTCAAGGGGGCCACCACGCCGCCGCAGAACTTGGCGTTCTCTTCCAGCACGGCTTCAGCCGTGTCGGGCGTTGCGTCTTCGCAGCCAGGTAGCGTATGGATTTCGGCCAGGCCGGCCAGTTCGTTCATCACGAACAACATGTCTTTCAACGGGGCTTGATAGCTCATCTTCTTTTCTCCAAGAAAAAAGCCACGCGCGGCTCGCCGTGTGGGGCGGGCCGGCGTGGCTTTGTCAGTAACAAAACCGGAAGGGGTGTGACTTAACCCAGTTCTTTGACCAGTTGCGGCACGATCTCGAACAGATCGCCCACGATGCCGTAGTCGGCCACGGCAAAGATCGGCGCTTCCGGATCCTTGTTGATGGCGACGATGGTTTTCGAGTCTTTCATGCCGGCCAGATGCTGGATCGCGCCCGAGATGCCGACGGCGATGTACAGCGATGGGGCGACGATCTTGCCCGTCTGGCCCACTTGCCAGTCGTTCGGCACGAAGCCGGCGTCGACGGCGGCACGCGAAGCACCCATGGCGGCGCCCAGCTTGTCGGCCAGCGGCTCCAGGATGTGGAAGTTTTCAGCCGAACCCATGCCACGGCCGCCCGACACGATGATTTTCGCGGCGGTCAGTTCAGGACGGTCGGACTTGGCCAGTTCGCGACCCACGAAGGCCGATTTGCCATTGTCGGCAACGGCGGCGACGGTTTCCGTGGCAGCCGAACCGCCGGTGGCGGCAGCGGCGTCGAAACCGGTGGTGCGCACGGTGATGACCTTGACCTTGTCGCCAGATTGCACGGTGGCAATGGCGTTACCGGCGTAGATCGGGCGCTCGAAGGTGTCAGGCGAGTCGACCTTGGTGATTTCCGAGATTTGCGCCACGTCCAGCTTGGCGGCCACGCGCGGCAGGATGTTCTTGCCGTAGGCGGTGGCTGGCGCCAGGATGTGGCTGTAGTTGCCGGCGATGGCCAGCACTTGCTCGGCCACGTTTTCGGCCAGGCCGTCGGCAAAATATGGCGCGTCGGCAACGATGACTTTCGTCACGCCGGCGATTTGCGCGGCAGCAGCAGCGGCAGCCGATGCATTCGAACCTGCGACCAGTACGTGCACGTCGCCGCCGCACTGGGCAGCCGCGGTCACGGTGTGGTGGGTGCTGCCCTTTAAGGTAGCGTTGTCGTGTTCAGCAATAACTAATGCGACCATGATATGTCCTGTAATTGTTCTGGATAGACGGCAAAGCCGCTTAGATGACTTTGGCTTCGGTACGCAGCTTGGCGACCAGGGTAGCGACGTCCGGGACCTTGATGCCCGCCGAGCGCTTGGCTGGCTCGACGACTTTCAGGGTCTGCAGGCGTGGCGCAACATCGACGCCCAGGTCTTCCGGCTTGACGGTCTCGAGCGGCTTTTTCTTTGCCTTCATGATGTTCGGCAAGGTCACATAGCGTGGCTCGTTCAAGCGCAGGTCGGTGGTGATGATTGCTGGCAAGGTCAATGCCAGGGTTTCCAGGCCGCCGTCGACTTCGCGGGTAACGGTGACTTTACCGTCTTCCAGCACGACTTTCGAAGCGAACGTGGCTTGCGGCCAACCCAGCAGGGCTGCCAGCATCTGGCCGGTCTGGTTGCTGTCGTCATCGATGGCTTGCTTGCCCAGGATGATCAGTTGCGGCTGCTCTTTCTCGGCCAGGGCTTTCACCAGCTTGGCGACGGCCAGCGGTTCCAGTTCGGTCGTCGTTTCCACCAGGATGCCGCGGTCGGCGCCAATGGCCATGGCCGTGCGCAGGGTTTCCTGGCACTGCGTCACGCCGCAGGAGATGGCGACCACTTCAGTGACCTTGCCGGCTTCTTTCAGGCGCATCGCTTCTTCCAGTGCGATCTCATCGAAAGGGTTCATCGACATTTTGACGTTGGCGGTATCGACGCCAGTGCCGTCACTCTTGACGCGGACTTTGACGTTATAGTCGACCACGCGTTTGACGGGTACCAAGACTTTCATAGCTATGCCTTTGGGAAATTATAAAAATGACGGATCAAGTGCTGATTGTGCGTTCGATTATAAGAGAAATTTGAATCCTGAACCGAATTTAAGCACGATCGTGCGATTTTTTGTTAGAGCAATCCATCTAAACTGTCCGGCTTTGAGGATTTCAGGGGAGTCCGCCGCTACGCTGCAGGGCAGCAAAAGAGCCGGCATGGAAAGGAAAACCAGGCCGCGCCACGGCGGCCCCGGCTGGCAGAATTATTTGCGTTGCATCAGGAAGACGAATTCGGTGCCCGTCTGCACGTGCGACAGCAGGGCGTTGCCCGTTTGCTTGGCGAAAGCCTGGAAGTCGCGCACGGAACCGGGATCGGTTGCCATGATGCGCAGCACTTCCCCACTCTGCAGCTCTGACAAAGCCTTTTTCGCCTTCAGAATCGGCAAGGGGCAATTCAAGCCCCGCGCGTCGAGTTCTTTGTGAAATTCCATAATCTCGGTATCAAGTAGTGTGTCGCTCATCATCAATATCCCGCCATTTTTGTTGTACTGATTTTCGACATACTACTCTAAATCAGGGGCATTGACGCGCTGCACCAAAATAGTTCATCGGCTGTTGTGGTGTCACAACGAGATTCCACACGGCAAAACGGCCCACAAACAGTGTCTGCGGGCCGTTTTCAAGGGGCTGTGGGGCGAAAACCCCGCATGCCCCCTAGCTTACGCCTTATTTTGCGCGTTCGCCGACCCAGGCCGGCACGCCTGCCAGGGCGTTCGCCAGGCCGCTCGGATCGGTACCGCCCGCTTGCGCCATATCGGGGCGTCCGCCGCCTTTTCCGCCCACTTGCTGTGCAACGAAGTTCACCAGCTCGCCCGCTTTGACCTTGGAAGTCGCGTCCGCCGTCACGCCGGCGATCAGGCTGACCTTGCCGTCCGCCACGCTGGCCAGCACGATGGCGGCCGTTTTCAGCTTGTCCTTCAGCTTGTCCATGGTTTCGCGCAAGCGGGCCACGTCGGCGCCGTCCAGCACGGCAGCGAGCACCTTGATGCCATTGACATCGACGGCTTGCGTGACCAGTTCATCGCCCTGGCCCGACGCCAGTTTCGATTTCAGCGCGGCCAGTTCCTTCTCCAGCGCCTTGACGTGGTCCTGCACCTGGACGATGCGGGCAGTCAGCTCTTCCGGCTGCGCCTTCAGGGCATTGGCCGCTTCGACCAGGCGGCGGTTGATGGTTTGCACCAGCGCCAGCGCGCCCTCACCCGTCACGGCTTCCACGCGGCGGATGCCGGCGGCCACGCCGCTTTCGCCGATGATCTTGAACAGGCCGATGTCGCCCGTGCGCTGCACGTGGACGCCGCCGCACAGCTCTTTCGAGCTGCCGATGTCGAGCACGCGCACTTCGTCGCCGTATTTCTCGCCGAACAAGGCCATCGCGCCATGCTTGACGGCATCGTCAAACGACATCAAATGGGCTTGCGTGGCGCGGTTTTCCAGGATCTCTTTATTGACAATGGTTTCCACGGCGGCGATTTGCTCGGCCGTCATCGGTGCATTGTGGCTGAAGTCGAAACGGGTCTTGTCCGGATCGACCAGCGAGCCCTTTTGCGCCACGTGGCTGCCCAGCACTTCGCGCAAGGCCTTGTGCATCAAATGCGTGGCCGAGTGATTGCGGATGGTGCGCGCGCGCTTGGCCGTATCGACTTGCGCCGAGACGGCGTCGCCCACGCTCAAGGTGCCCGATTCCAGCACGCCATGGTGGCCGAACACGTCGGCCTGAACTTTCAGCGTGTCGCTGACGGCAAAGCTGCCCGCGCCCGAGGCGATCACGCCCTGGTCGCCCACCTGGCCGCCCGATTCCGCGTAGAACGGCGTCGTGTCGAGCACGACGATGCCCGCTTCACCGGCCTTGAGTTCCTGTACTGGCGTGCCGGCTGCGTACAGCGCCACGACCTTGCTGCTGAACGTCAGTTGATCGTAGCCGACGAAGGTGTTTTTCTCGCCCGTGTACTCGACCTTGCTGTCCTTGTGCGTCTTGCCGCCCTTGCGCGACAGTTCCTGGCTTTCCTTCAGGGCCGCGTCGTAGCCGGCCTGGTCAAAGGTGATGTCACGTTCGCGGCAAATGTCGGCCGTCAGGTCAGGCGGGAAGCCGTAGGTTTCGTACAAGGTAAAAGCGGTGGCGCCGTCGATGCCGGTGGCATCCTTGGCCAGCTGCGCTTCCAGTACTTTCATGCCCGTTTCCAGGGTTTCGCCGAAACGTTCTTCCTCGGCTTTGAGCATGTTGGCGACATTGTCTTTCGCTTCTTCCAGCTCCGGATAGGCGCCGCCCATCTCGATGGCGAGGTCAGCCACCAGCTTGTAGAAGAACGGCTTCGTCTGGCCCAGCTTGTGGCCATGGCGCAAGGCGCGGCGGATGATGCGGCGCAAGACGTACGCGCGGCCTTCGCTGCCCGGAATGATGCCGTCGACGATCATGAAGGCGGCGGCGCGGATGTGGTCGGCGATCACGCGCAGCGACTTGTTTTCCAGGTCCGTGGCGCCCGTTTCGCGCGCGGCAGCCTTGATCAGGTGCTGGAACAGGTCGATTTCATAGTTCGAATGCACGTGCTGCAGCACGGCGGCCAGGCGCTCCATGCCCATGCCCGTGTCGACGCATGGCTTCGGCAACTTGTGCATGACGCCCGCTTCGTCGCGGTTGAACTGCATGAACACCAGATTCCAGATTTCAATGAAGCGGTCGCCATCTTCGTCAGGCGAACCCGGCGGGCCGCCAGGAATGTCGGCGCCGTGGTCGTAGAAGATTTCCGTGCACGGACCGCATGGGCCCGTGTCCGCCATCTGCCAGAAATTGTCCGACGCGTAGCGCGAGCCCTTGTTGTCGCCGATGCGGATGATGCGCTCGACGGGCACGCCAATTTCCTTGGCCCAGATATCGTACGCTTCGTCATCTTCGATGTAGACGGTGACGGTCAGCTTGTCAGCCGGCAAGCCATATACCTTGGTCAGCAGTTCCCACGCGTATTGAATCGCGTCGCGCTTGAAATAGTCGCCGAAGCTGAAGTTTCCCAGCATTTCAAAGAAGGTATGGTGGCGCGCCGTGTAGCCGACGTTTTCCAGATCATTGTGCTTGCCGCCGGCGCGCACGCAGCGCTGCACCGAGGTGGCGCGCGTGTACGGACGGCTGTCCGTACCCGTAAACACGTCCTTGAATTGCACCATGCCGCTGTTCGTCAACAGCAAGGTCGGATCGTTGCCTGGCACCAGGGAGCTGGAACGGACGATGGAATGGCCCTTGGACTCGAAAAATTTGAGGAACTTGTCGCGGATTTCAGTTGATTTCATGTTTTTTTGGCAAAGAGTGGCGGCAGCTTTAAAGGGAAGATTATACGTGATATGGGGTGCGGCAATGACGGCTGGCCAGGGCATTGTTGCGCCCGTGCCAACATCGGCAGCCTGCCGGCTCAGGCCGGGTCGTGGTGGCTGGCGCAGGCGTGCCCAGTGGTGGCAACGGTGGCGCTCCCCGCTGTGGCCGTGGCGCCGGCGGCGGCATTGCAGTCGGCGCAGCGGCCGTACAGGGTCAACTCGTGGCGCTCGACAACAAAGCCTTGCGGCGCCATGCGCTTCAAGTCGCCCGGGCAATCATGCACGTCGAACACGCGCTGGCACGTGGTGCACTGGAAATGGTGGTGGTGGTGATTGGCGACAGCGTTCGATTCGTAGCGCGGGTTTTCGCCCGGCAAGGTCACAACGTGCACCTTCTCTTCCAGCACCAGCGACTTCAAGTTGCGGTAAACGGTGGCGATGCCCAGTTGCGTCACTTGCAAGCTGGCCTGTTCAAGGATTTCCTGCGCCGACAGGGGGCGCTGGGCCGACTCGATGGCGGCTTGAATAGCGGTTTTTTGACGTGTTGTGCGTTCCATAGCCGACAGAATACACCATCCGCCTGTATCTACCGCCCGGAAAAACTGTCACACAGTAATGATAATGGGTTATCATTATCATCTTAGGGCAGGCATTTACCTGTCACACGCTGCCCCAACCCTGCCAACACCGATAGCCGATAAGGAAATCTTGCCCATGTCCGTCCGTCCTCACCAACCCACTCCCCTCGCGCTGGCCATCATGCTGGCCTTTGCCGCCCCTGCCAGCGCCCTGGCGCAGCAGGCGACAACCTTGCCTGCCGTCACCGTCTCGGCCAGCGCGCTGGCCCTGGGCAGCGACGACATGAGCACGCCCGTCACCGTACTCGAAGGCGAGGCACTGGTGCTGGCAAGGGCAGCGACCCTCGGCGAAACGCTGGCCGGCCAGCCCGGCATCACGTCCAGCCATTTCGGCGCCGGCGCCAGCCGCCCCATCATCCGCGGCATGGATGGTCCGCGCGTGAAAGTGCTGTCCGATGGCGCCGAAGTGCAGGACGCTTCGACCATCAGCCCCGACCATGCTGTCGCGGCCGAACCGATGCTGTCGGAACAGATTGAAGTCTTGCGCGGCCCGTCCGCGCTGGCCTACGGCGGCGGCGCTGTCGGCGGCGTGGTCAATGTAATCGACAAGAAAATCCCCACGCGCGTGCCGGCAAAAGGCTTTGAAGGCAGCGCGGAAGTGCGCGCCAACTCGGCGGCGCGTGAAAAGGCAGGCGCCTTTGAAGTGACTGGCGGCTCCGGCAACATCGCCTTCCACGCGGAAGGCGTCAAGCGCGACGCGAAAGAATACAAGGTCGGCAGCGGCTGGGAAGGCGGCTCGACAGTAGGCGGCAGCTACAACAAGACGGACACGGGCAGCGTGGGCGTGTCATGGGTAGGTCAGCGCGGCTTCCTGGGCCTGGCCTTCACCAGCCAGAACGCGGAATACGGCTTGCCTGGCCACAACCACGAATTCGAGAGCTGCCACCCGCACGGCACGCACCTGCATTGCGGCGGCCACGAGGGCCACGGCCATGGCGACGAAGAAGAACATGAGCACGAGCATGAACACGAAAGCGTGCCGTACGTGAAACTGAAGAGCGAACGCTGGGATGTGCGCGGCGAATTGCGCGACCCCGTGCCCGGCTTCGCCAAGCTGCGCCTGCGCGCCGCGTTCACCGACTACAAGCACGATGAAATCGAAGGCACGGAAATCGCCACCACGTTTAAAAACAAGGGCCACGATGCGCGCCTGGAAATGGAACACCATCCCGTCTTCGGCTGGCGCGGCGTAGTCGGCCTGCAAACGTCGAAGCGCGATTTCTCGGCCCTGGGCGAGGAAGCGTACGTGGCGCCGACGGTCACGAAGAAACACGCAGCCTTCCTGGTGGAAGAATACAAGCTCGACCAATGGCGCTTCGAAGCGGGCTTGCGCCACGAATGGCAAGACATCACGGTCGACAGCGCCACCTTGCAAGACCGCAGCGCCAAGGGCACCTCGATTTCCCTGGGCGCCGTGTGGAAATTTGCGCCGCAATATTCGCTCGGTTCGACCATCTCGCGCACGCACCGCCTGCCCAGCGCCGAGGAACTGTATGCGCACGGCGTGCACATGGCCACGGCCACGTATGAGCTGGGCAATGAAAACCTGGGCAAGGAAACGTCGAACAATATCGACTTGACCTTGCGCAAATATGCGGGCGCCACGACCTTCTCGGCCAGCGCCTACCGCAACAAGGTGGACAACTACATCTTCGGCTCCACCCTGGACAACCACGATGGCTTCCAGCTGATCCAGTACGCCCAGCGCGACGCCACGTTCACGGGCGTCGAAGGGCAGATCCGCCAGCAGCTGAACCCCATGTTCGGCGCCAGCGTGTTCGGCGACTACGTGCGGGCCAAGCTGGCCGACGGCGGTGGCAACTTGCCGCGCATCCCGGCCCAGCGTTTTGGTGTGAAGTTCGACGCCAACTGGCAGGCGTGGAGCGGCGTGGCCGAGCTCTACCGCGTGGGCAAGCAGGATAAAGTGGCAGCGTTCGAAACGGCAACGCCTGGCTACAACATGCTCAACCTGTCCGCCAATTACGACACGCGCATCGGG
Source organism: Janthinobacterium sp. GMG1 (assembly GCF_034427795.1). NCBI lineage: Bacteria > Pseudomonadati > Pseudomonadota > Betaproteobacteria > Burkholderiales > Oxalobacteraceae > Janthinobacterium > Janthinobacterium sp. GMG1. The sequence goes on along the minus strand of NZ_JAXQNT010000004.1, from coordinate 298,586 downwards.
ACGACGCCAGCCCAGTTCTACATCAAGGCAAATAACCTGACAAATGAACTGGCGTACAGCCACACCTCGTTTATCAAGAATGCGGCACCGTTGATGGGGCGCAATTTGACAGTAGGCATGCGCGTAACTTTCTAGTAACACCTGACATAAGCTACTGCGCGTCGTGATATACGGCCTGCGATGCTCACTGTGCTATAGCACAGTTGCGCTTCTCGGCCATATCTCACTTCCGCTCGCTACGCTTCTGTCAGGCGTTGTTAAGCCAGGAGGTTGTCAGCTTGCCTTGATCAAATCTATCCTGTCCGTACAAAACCCGTCAACGCCCCAGGCCAGCAGCTCGCTGGCCCGCTCCGGGGTGTTGACGGTGTAGCAGAACAGTCCATATCCCGCCGCCTTGACCTCTCGCGCCAGTACCGGCGTCAGCTGCCGGTGGTCGCAATGGATCGCCACCACGCCCAGTTCCTTTGCCTTTTCCGCCCAATCAGAAGGTATCTGTTCGACCAGCCAGCCGCGCGCCAGTTCCGGCGCCGCCTGGCGCGCCGCCTGCAAGGCGTCAATGCTGAACGACGACAGCAGCGGCAGCAATGCGCCAGCCGCGATTTCCTGCGCAAAGTGTTCGCGCGTGGCGCGCGCCACGGTCTCGCCCGTGGGCACGTCGAAGCCGGACGCCGGCTTGATTTCGATATTCATCCAGATGCGCTGCGCCTTGCAATAGTCCACCACGGCCTCGAACGCGGGTACGCCTTCGCCCGCGAACTGGGGGCCGAACCAGGCGCCCGCCTCCATTGCTCCCAGCTGCGCAGCCGTGTAATCGTTGACCTGGCCGCTGCCGGCCACGGTGCGGCCCAGCTCGGGGTCGTGCACGACGACGGGCACGCCGTCGGACGCCAGCATGACGTCAAATTCCACGGCGCGGTAGCCGTAGGCCAGGCCGCAGCGCAGGGCGGCCAGGGTATTTTCAGGCGCCAGGGTGCCGCCGCCGCGGTGCGCCAGGGTGCGTGGATAGGGCCACATGGTGTTCCTTTATGATGATGAGATTGTCGATCAAGACGTCTTGCCATCATCGCGTGCAAGCGCCACCATGTAAAGGACGCGATCAGGCGATTGGCGCCACGCCAGCCCTGTTTCGTCGCAGCGGCGTTGCACCCGCATGCAGAGCCGCCCATAATTGCTTCATTGCCAACCCGAGCGCCCATCCGAAAGCTGTCCCGCATGCATCCTACCGACACCGTCCCCCGCAAAACGAGCTTTCCCTACCGGCGCCTGCTGGGCGATGCCCGCTATGCGCTAATGCTCAATGTCCTGTGCGCTCTCTTCATTACCTTCGTGCTGAGCGGTGGGCAAAGCTTCTGGCTCAACCTGCTTGCATCCATGTGCATAGGCGGCATCGCCTTCCTGTTGATCGACGGCATCCGCCTGGCTTGGTGGGGCGAGGGACGCCGCCCCCCAAGGCTGCCCTTCACTGCCCTCATCATCGTCAGCGCCGCCGTAGCACAGGTAGGCGGCACCATGCTGTTCGGCTGGCTGGCCAATATCGACGTTCCCGCGCCCGTCTCCATGTCGTCACGCAATGTCGGCATGACGGTGTTCACCTTGGCGGCGGCGGGAGCGGCCATCCTGTTCTTTGGCAGCCGCGAAAAAATCGCCCGCCTGCAAATGGAGGCGGCCCAGGAAAAAGCCCGCGCCGAATCCGTGGCGCGCCAGGCCATGCAGGCCCAGCTGCAACTGCTGCAGGCGCAGATCGAACCGCACATGCTGTTCAATACCCTGGCCAACCTGCAAGGCCTGATCAGCTTTGATCCGGACCGCGCCCAGTTGCTGCTCGACCAGCTGATCCAGTATCTGCGCGCCACCCTCTCTTCCTCGCGCGCCGAGTCCACCACCCTGGAGCAGGAATTTTCCCTGATGCAAGCCTACCTGGGCCTGATGTCGATCCGCATGGGCGCGCGCCTGCGCTTTACCTTGGACTTGCCCGAGGCCTTGCGCCAAGTCAAGGTGCCGCCCATGCTGTTGCAGCCGCTGGTGGAAAACGCCATCCAGCACGGTCTGGAACCGAAGATCGAAGGCGGCCATATCCATGTGCAGGCATCCACGGACGCTGGCGTGCTGATTCTCACCGTCAGCGACGATGGCCTGGGCCTCGACCATTCGGGCCAGACCAAGGGCACGCACCTGGGCGTGGCGAATATCCGCGAACGCCTGCGCGGCATGCATGGCGATGCCGCCAGCCTGTCGCTGATCGCCAACCATCCGGCAGGCGCGACCGCCCGCCTGACATTCCCCCTTCCATCCACCATCACGAGTCCACTCGCATGAGCCAATACACCCCACGCGCGCCACGCGCCCTGATCGCCGAAGACGAACCGATACTCGCCGCCGCCCTCGCGCACGCCTTGCAGCGGCTGTGGCCAGAGCTCGACATCGTTGCCACCTGCCCCAATGGCGTGGAAGCCTTGCGGCAAGGCCTGGCACTGCAACCCGACATCCTCTTTCTCGACATCAAGATGCCAGGCAAGACGGGCCTGGAAGCGGCCGAGGAACTGGCGGAACAGTGGCCGGACGGCATTGCGTTCCCCCACATCGTGTTTGTTACCGCCTATGACGAATATGCGCTGGCCGCCTTCGAGCACGCAGCCGCCGATTACGTCTTAAAACCCATCAACGATGCACGACTGGGCAAGACGGTGGAACGCCTGCAGCAGCGCTTGCGCGACAGCAGCGTTGGCAACGGCACTGCTGCAGCCACGGCAACAGCAGCGCCAGCCGAACCGGTGCCGCGAGCGCCGCAGGCAGCCGAATCCGCCAGCGACGACAACATGGCTCGCCTGCTGAGCCAGCTGCAAGCCATGCTGCCGCCCGCCCCGCGCCTGCAAATGATACGGGCGGCCGTCGGCAACAGCGTGCGCATGATCGCGCTGGCCGACGTCGTGTATTTCGAAGCGCTGGACAAATACATCAACGTCGTGTGCCAGGACAGCGAGGCGCTGATACGCACGAGCCTGAAGGAACTCTTGCCCCAGCTGGATCCGCAACAATTCTGGCAAATTCACCGGGGCACCATCGTCAACGCCAGCGCCATTGCCACGGCCGTGCGCGACGAGGCCGGCAAGCTGTCGCTGACCCTGCGCCAGCACCCGGCGCAACTGCGCGTCAGCCCTTTATATGCGCATTTGTTCCGCCAGATGTAGCTAATGTAGCTGGTGCTTCAGGTCCGACAATTCATCGTGCACCTTGAGCACCGCGCTCTTCATTTCCGGCGTGACGCTGGCCGCCGTGCCGCAGGCCCGCTTGGCGCGGTCACCCAAGGATTCCATCTGGTCGACGGCTTGCCGGATGCGCGCATCGTCTTGCGTGTCGATGGCTTGCCGCACGGCGTTCTTTTGCTGGTCCAGCTGGTTGATGCAATCCTTCAAGTCCATCGGCATGCCCTGCTGCTTGCCGCACAACTGGGCCGCCTGGCCGATCGCGTGTTCGATGGCGCCGAAGCGCCGTGCCACTTCCTTTACTTGCATCATGATGCTCTCCTGTTCGCGTGGTATCCGGGTTGGATCGCGAAGCTGGCGCAGGGTTCCCCGCCAGCGGCCATGGCATCGAAATTTCCACGCGGCACTTTTTTTGTAAGCGCTTGTGACATATTAGATAATTATCAAATCCTTCAGATACATTGGCGTACCTGAACCACCATGTCCTCCATGACCTCGCTGCCCCCCCTGCCCCGCCGCGCTCCCGGCCTGCTGCTGATCGTCCTGCTGCACGGGGGCCTGGCATATATTGTCTTGCAATCGCGGCCGCGCGCCGTCACGGACGAGAACTTGCCGCAAGGCCCGGCCATCACCTGGCTGCGCCACACGCTCCCTGCGCCGCCCAAGCCCCGGCCATTGCCAAGCGCAACACCAGCCGCCACGCATCCGCCGCGCCTGCCGGTAACAGTTGCGGCGCCCGTCAGCCGCCCCTTGCCGCCGCCCGCCGCCGAGCAGGCGCCAGCGCCAGCAATGCCAGAAGCGATCACGGCCATCACGCCACCGAGCGCAGCCGATATCCTGGCGCAAGCCAAACGCGACGTGGGCAAGATCGACAAGGATTTACGCAAGGAATTCCCGCAGCGGGGCGGGGAGAAATTCGAGGACACGGGCTTCAAGCGCATGCAGCAGGGCTTTGCCGAAGCCTACGCGGCCGTGCCGCCGAAATGGTACGAGGCGTCAAAGATCGAGGAGATCGGCGCCAATGAGGCCAAGGGCAGCCGCACGTATAAAATCACCAGCGCGCTGGGCATCTTGTGCGTGACCACGCGCGCCGGCAAGCAGGGGGAAACGATGATCGGCATGTGCCCCAAATAGCCGCACTCAGCCCACCGCGTCACGCGCCCCCAGCGGCTGCAAATGGCGCAGGCGCAAGGCGATCAGCACGCCGCCGCCCAGGCACAGCCCCAGCATGATGACCACGCCCGTCCAGCCGTCGAAGCCCCACATCATGCCCGAGGCGGAACCGATCAGGCTCGAACCCAGGTAATAGAACAGCAGGTAGAAGGCCGACGCCAGGGCCTGCGGAGCGCGGGCGCGGCGGCTGACCCAGCTGCTGGCGATCGAGTGCGAAGCAAAGAAGCCAAAAGTGGCCAGCGCCATGCCGATGACGATCAGCGGCAGCGAGTCGAACAGGGTCAATAAAATGCCGGACAGCATCACCGACAGCATGATCCACAGCACGCCCCGGCGCCCCAGCCGGTCCACCAGCCGGCCCGCCCAGACGGAACTGAAGATGCCGATCAGGTACAGGAAGGCCAGCAAGCCGACCGTGCTCTGGCGCAAGCCGAACGGCGCGGCCAGCAGGCGGTAGCCGATGTAGTTATACAGGCTGACGAAACAGCCCATCAGCACGAACGCCAGGCAGAACAGCCATGGCAAGCCCCGGTCGGAAAAATGCTGTTTTATCGCGTGCGGCAAGGCATTCCAGCCTTTTGTACTGGGCACGAAATTCTTCGACGCGGGCAGGCTGCGCCAGAATTCCGCCGCCGCCAGCACGCCGGCCACGCCCAGCACGCCCAGCGCCCAGCGCCACGACAGGAAATCGCTGAGCATGGACGCCACCAGCCGTCCCGACATGCCGCCAAACGCGCTGCCGGCAATATACAGCCCCATCGACAGGCCCAGGGACGGACCCTCGATTTCCTCGCCCAGATACGCCATGGCCACGGCCGGCATGCCGCCCAAGGCCACGCCCAGCGCGGCGCGGATCGCCAGCAGCTGCGCATAATCCTGCGCAAACGCGGACAAAATAGTGAGAATCGCGGCGGAAAACATCGACGCCACCATCAGCGGCTTGCGCCCGATCCTGTCCGAGACGGCGCTCAGCAGCACCAAGGAAATGGCCAGCAAGCCACTGGACACGGACAAGGACCAGCTGCTTTGCGCCGGCGTCAGATGAAACTGGTGTGACAGCAGCGGGAACAGGGGCTGGATGCAATACAGCAAGCTGAAAGTGGAAAAGCCGCCAAAGAACAGGGCGCGGTTGCTGCGCTTGAATTCAATGGAACCCTTGGCGATGGCCGTGCGGGGAACTGGAGCAGAAACCGGAATGGCGGATGGGGCAGCGGGGGCAAAGGCAAGCGATGAATCAGACATGGCCGTGTTTCGAAGAAGGAGCGAGTCTTCATCTTAGGATTGCCAACTCATATCGTCCAATATATATTCAAGGCCCAACTCATACTTTTAAAATATTACTTATATGGAACTGCGCCACCTGCGTTACTTTGTCGCCGTCGCCGAAGAGCTGCACTTTACGCGCGCGGCTGAACGCCTGCACATCGGCCAGCCGCCGCTGAGCCAGCAGATCCAGGCGCTGGAAGCGGAATTGGGCGCGCAGTTGTTCGAACGCAACAAACGCTCCGTGCGGCTGACGCAGGCGGGTGCGCTGTTTCTCGATGATGCGCGGCGCATCCTGGCCCTGTCGGAACAGGCAGCCGTGACGGCGCGCCGGGCCCAGCGGGGCGAAGCGGGTGAGTTGCGCATCGGTTTTACCTTTTCCACGCCATTCACGCCGTATTTCGCCACCGTCATCAACCGCTACCGCCAGCAGTTTCCGCACGTCACCTTGACCTTGCACGAGATGGCGACCCTGCATCAGCTGGAAGCGATCAGCGGCCGCACCATGGACCTGGGTTTCGTGCGCCCGCCGGAAACGACGTATCCGGACGATATCCGCCTGACGGAGTTGCGCAAAGATCCGCTCTTCCTCGTGCTGCCCGTCGCCCATGCGCTGGCGGCCAAGGATGCGATTGCCATTGCCGACATGGCGGGCGAAGGTTTTGTCATGTACCCCAAGGATGCAGGCACGGGAATTTATCCGCAGATCTTCCGCCTGTGCAAGGCGGCCGGCTTCGTGCCCCAGGTGGCGCAGGAAGCGGGCGAAGCGTCGACCATCATCGGCCTGGTGGCGGCCGGCTGCGGCATTTCCGTGCTGCCCGCCTCGTTCGACCGCATCCGCATGGATGGCGTGTGCTACCGCCCGATCGCAGACCCGCAGGCGACCACCAGTCTGTTATTGGCACAACGGGAAGAAGAGACGTCGCCGCTGGTGGCGGCATTCGTGAAACTGGCCGAGGAAGCGGCGCTGGAAGGGGGAGCGTAGGCCAGCAGGCGCCGGCCTACGTGCACTGCTTTACGAGTAGTCGGCGTCCAGCTCCGAACCCGCATAGTTTTCCAGATCCTCGAACAGGCTCTTCATGCTGGCCCGCGTGAGGATTTTATGCACGACAGTGCAGCTGCGGCGGTACGAGGCGATGCGGTCAAGCAACACGGGATGGTGCTGCACGGGCACCTTGGCCACCAGGGCGGCCCAGCCTTCCTCGAAGTCGGGCTTGTTCTTGCGCACGGAACGCACAAAGCGTTCAAACTCCTTCTGACCCGTGCGCGCGATGATGCGCCCACCGCCTTCGATGGCAAAGATGATGGCCAGGGCGATGACGCCCTCGGCATTCAAGTCGCTGTCGCTGACGGGGCCGTTGTCGTGGTGACGGCGCAGCCAGCCGGCCAGGCGCACGACGGCTTGCACTTCCTTGCGCTGTTGCAACTGCACGGCATACTTTTCATAGCCGGCCCAGTTCTGGTTCGGGTCGGCCTGGCAAATATCGATGAACAGCTCGCGCAGGCGTCGCGCAAGGTAAACGGGGTCCTGGTCGTACTCACCCACCAGGGCGTCTTCCGGCAGCTGCGACAATTCCTTGATCAGGCGGAAGCCCACCTGGAATGCGTGCTCGGCACCGTGCTCGACGAGGAAGTCGAGCGCGGCCTGGTCGCCTTCATGCGTGACGGCCTGCTCCAGGCCCAGCGACACGCCACCCACCGTCAGGTACAGCGCTTTCTGGATGCCGTCGGCCGTGCGTTCATTCGTGAACTTCTCGGCCACCATGGCCGTGATGCCCGTCAATTCGTCGGCCAGGTCCAGCGCCGCGTCCTCGCGCGGATCGTTCGGCAACAATTTGATGGCGCGCACCAGGCGCGGAAGATTCTCTACAACAATTGCTGGCAGCATTAGACGTTCCCTGCTTTCATTACGAGAAAATGCCCGTGCCCAGGCTGCGGCGCGTGCTGGAGCGTGGCGCGCTGCGCGTGCTCGGCACTTGTTTGCGCAGGCGGTACAGCAATTCCTTGGTGCTCCGCTGCAACATGGTCGGCTCTTCGTCCGGGTCGTCCGAGTATTCCGCGTCGGCCAGGTCGGCGCTGTGGCGGAAGTCGGGGAACAGCTCGAACAACGAGCGGTCCCAGCCGTCTTCATTCGCTTGCGCCAGCTCGATGGCCAGCGGCACGACGTCGTTGTCGGACGAGGTCACGCCCGTCACATACGGTCCCTTGATGACGATCTCGCCCGCCACTTCGAGGATTTCCTTCGGCGCCATCGAGAACAGGATGGCGAACGCCGTGGCGCCCCAGTCGGTCGCGGACGCTTCCAGCAGCAGCTCGCGGCGGCGCTCGGCGTCGTCGGTGGAAAACACCACGCCGTGGATGTGCGCGAACAGCGATTCGGCGATGCGTTCCGGATCGTCCTCGATCTGGTCGTCGCTCCAGGTGGCGGCGATGAAGGCCAGGCTGTCGGCCCAGGCCTTCGGCGGCACCAGCAGGGTGGCCAGCGACATCTTGCCGCCGTCGAAGCCGGCCAGGTGCAGGGCCGTCACTTGCGGCGGGATGGCGCTCAGCACTTCCACCACGGCAAGATCGCCGTACTGGTCGGCCGCGTCGGCAAACGCCTGCTCGGCGTGGCCCAGCGAGCCGGACAGCACCAGTTCAGTGACCTGCTTGGTCAGCGCGGGCAAGTTGCTCTTTTGTTCATTGTTATCGGCCATGGTCATCTCCATCCTGGTCAAACATCTGGGCGAAATCGTCGGTGGCTTCGTCTTCATCGTGCTCGTCGTCGCCGTCGTCATTGGCGGCCAGCTGGTCGAGCGACTGGTCGTCGTCGTCCCACAGGCGCGGATTCTTGTGCAAAAAGGCCGTGATGATGGCCTGGCGCGCCAGGTCGGGGAAGCTTTCTTCAATCGCGGCGTACATCTTCGCCGCTTCCGGCGCGGCGCACGCGGCCATGGAAAACACGCGGGCCGTATCGCCGAATTCGTAGTCTTCGCTTTCGGCCAGCAAGCCTTTCGGGTCGCTGAACGTGATGTGGTCGACCAGCGCGAAGGCCAGCATGTTCACGTCTTCGATGCCGCCGCCGCTCGCGTATTCGCCCACCAGGGCGTCGACCATGCTCTTGTAGTTCTTGCGGTTCGGCGGGTCGCCGAGGATGCCTTCGATCTGGCCTTCCAGCTCGCGCGACTGGTACGCGAATTCAGGGTGTACTCTTCTCATGCTGTGCTTTCCAATGTGATGCGCGGCACTTTTACTTAAAAGCAAAAGCACCATTGTTTGTTGTTTTTCAAATCATTCGGGCTGGCCGGGCGGCCGCCAGCAGGCTTAGTCTGCCGGCAGTACCGTGCCATGCAGGCGGAACACGCCGCACCACAGGGCATAGGCTTCCGCTTCCGGGTCGATGATGATGCGGTGGTTCACGCTCTGGTCGTATTCTGCGCGCTTGGCCGGGTCGGCCAGGATTTCATACGCCTTGGTCACGCTCTTGAAGCGCGCCTCGGCGCCGGGGGCCTGGTTGCGGTCGGGGTGGAAGCGCATGGCCAGCGAACGGTAAACCTTCTTGATTTCATCGTCGCTGGCATTGGGCGCGACACCGAGGACGTTATATAAATTTTCCATAAATGGCTCCGGGGTCACGTTTTGTTTGCTAATTAAAGGCGAATTATCCTATAGAACGGCGTCGGCGTCGCTTGCATGCCGGGAAATGGGGGTAAATACGTGCTTATAAAGCGCTTGTGGTACGGTAAAATGCTTTTTACTGTCACTCTTCCGCATTGATCAATGAGCAACGATAAACCGAATACCGCCGCGCCAGCGCTGGCGCCCAATTTCTTGCGTAACATCATCGAAGCCGACCTGGCTGCCGGCGCCCATGTGCGTCCCGGCCTGCCCCAGGTGATCACGCGTTTCCCGCCGGAGCCGAACGGCTACCTGCACGTGGGCCACGCCAAGTCGATCTGCGTCAACTTCGGCCTGGCGCGCGATTATGCCGGCCAGTGCAACCTGCGCTTCGACGACACCAATCCGGCGAAGGAAGAGCAGGAATACGTCGACACCATCATGGACAGCGTGAAATGGCTGGGCTTTGACTGGGAGCCGAAGCATGCCGATGGCCAGAGCCACCTGCACTACGCGAGCGACTATTTCGACCAGCTGTACGCGATGGCCGAGTACCTGATCACGGCCGGCTTTGCCTATGTCGACAGCCAGAGCGCCGAAGACATGGCCGCCAACCGCGGCAATTTCGGTCAGGCCGGCAAGAATTCGCCATTCCGCGACCGTCCGCGCGACGAATCGCTGGCCCTGTTCCGCGCCATGAAGGCGGGCGAATTCAAGGATGGCGAGCACATCCTGCGCGCGAAGATGAGCGAAGATGCCATGAGTTCGCCGAACATGAACTTGCGCGACCCGGCCATCTACCGCATCCGCCATGCGCACCACCACCGCACGGGCGACGCCTGGTGCATCTATCCGATGTACGACTACACGCATCCGATCTCGGACGCGCTGGAAAACATCACGCATTCGATCTGCACGCTGGAATTCCAGGATCACCGCCCGTTCTACGACTGGCTGCTGGAAACCCTGTCGGCCGGCGGCTTCTTCCAGCAACCGGTGCCGCGCCAGTTCGAATTCTCGCGCCTGAACCTGACCTACATCGTCACCAGCAAGCGCAAGCTGCGCCAGCTGGTGGAAGAAAAAATCGTCGATGGCTGGGACGACCCCCGCATGCCGACCCTGGTAGGCATGCGCCGCCGCGGCTACACGCCGGAAGCGATTCAACTGATGTGCGAACGCACGGGCGTGACGAAATCCGACGGCTGGATCGACTACAGCGTGCTGGAAGGCTGTTTGCGCGAAGACCTGGATCCGAAAGCACCCCGTACGGTGGCCGTGCTGCGTCCATTGAAACTGATCATCGACAATTTCCCTGAGAGCGAGAGCGTGGAATGCACGGCGCCCGTGCACCCGCACTTCCCGGAGCGCGGCCTGCGCACCTTCCCCATCTCGCGCGAGCTGTGGATCGAGGAAGACGACTTCATGGAAGTGCCAAATAAAGGCTATTTCCGTTTGTATCCGCCGATCGACGACAAGCCGGGCAGCCGTGTGCGCTTGCGCTACGGCTACGTGATCGAGTGCACGGGCTACGACAAGGATGCGGACGGCAAGGTCATCGCCGTGCATTGCACCTACTTCCCCGACAGCAAATCGGGCACGGAAGGCAGCGCCAATTACAAGGTCAAGGGCAATATGCACTGGGTCAGCGCGCCGACGGCCATTCCCGCCGAAGTGCGCCTGTACGACCGCCTGTTTACCGACCCGCAGCCGGACGCGGGCGGCAAGGACTTCAAACTGGCCTTGAATCCGCTGGCCAAGGAAGTGGTGCAAGCGTGGCTGGAACCGGGCGCGGAACTGGCCCAGCCGGAACAACGCTTCCAGTTCGAGCGCCACGGTTATTTCGCGGCCGACCGGGTTGACAGCCAGCCTGGCAAGCCCGTCTTCAACCGCATCGTCACCCTGAAAGACAGCTGGCAGCCCGCCAAATAAGGGCTGGACGGCACACGAAAAAAACCGCTGCGGCGGTTTTTTTTCGTTTCAACGAGAAATATTGCCTGTTGACTACATTCACGATAATTTTGTATATTAGGCAGCTATTGAGCAATTTGCAATTTCGATGGCGCTTGCACAACCCAGCCCAGCCTCCGCCGCCCAGGCGGCACCCGATTCCTCTTCCTGATGCGGATGGCGATGTCTTCTACTGCCGGCGAACACCCCTTAGCTGCTGAAAAAAGACCGCAGTGGCTGCTCGGCGTTGTGGTGTCGATGATGGCGGGCCTGCTGTTCTACATGGCCGCCTCGCTATCGATCGAAAGCGATGCCAGCGAACAATTCAACAATCTGGCGCGCAACACCCAGAAAAGCATCGAATCGCGCACCAAGTCGTATGCCAACCTGCTGCGCGGCACGGCCAGCCTGTTCCGCGCCAACGCACACGTGAGCCGCGAGCAATTCCACCGCTACGTGGCAAACATCGCCCTGCAACAGAACTACCCGGGCGTGATGAATCTCAATTACAGCCAGGAACTCGACGAGACGCAGCGCGCCGCCTTCGAAGCGGCCATGCAGCGCGACTATCCGCCCGGGCGCGACGGCTATCCGGCGTTTGCCATCCATCCGCCCGCCCCGCGCGCCGAGTATTCCGTGCTCGTGTACATCGAGCCGATCGCCAGCGCTCCGGAAAAGTATGGCTATGACATCGCCGCGCGCCCGCTGATCGCCGAAGCGCTGGCGCTGTCGCGCGACTCCGGCCAGATCAGCAATTCCGGCGTGCCCGTGCCGATGGACGGCCGCCCCCAATTGACGGGCATGGCCATGCGCATGCCCGTGTACCGCTTCGGCATGCCGGTCGATACGCTGGAGCAAAGGCGCGCGGCTTACCAGGGCTCCGTCGGCATCGGCTACGACCTGGTGACGATGATGCGCAGCGCGCTGGCCGACATGCCGGTACGCAACGTCCGCCTGACCCTGTTCGATATCGGCCCGCAGGCGCTTGAACAGCGGGAGGTGCCGCTGCAGCTGCCGCACGACATGCGTCCCATCTTCGACAGCACGGCGGCGGGCATGCATGCGCCATGGTGGCAGCCCGGCAATTCGGGCCGCTACCTGAGCAGCACGTTGCTGATCGAGCACAATGGCCGCGCCTGGCAAGCGCTGTTCAGCGTGCGCAAGAGCGACCTGTATTCGCGCTTCGACGTCTTCCTGCCGTGGCTGGCCCTGCTGATCGGCTTTGCCAGCACCATGCTGCTGTATGTACTGTTCCACACCCTGGCGTCGTCGCGCCGGCGCGCCATCCAGATGGCGACGGGCATGACGGAGGAATTGCGCGCCAGCCAGATCCGATTGCAACTGTCGCACCAGAAACTGCGCCGCCTGGCAGCGCATGCCGACCAGATCAAGGAAGAAGAGCGCAAGCGCATCGCGCGCGAAATCCACGACGACCTGGGACAGAACCTGCTGGTCTTGCGCATCGATGCCGACATGCTGGCCTCGCGCACGCAGCGCCGCCACCCGCGCCTGAACGCCCGCGCCCGCTCGACTCTGGAGCAGATCGACGCCACCATCAAGAGCGTGCGGCAGATCATCAACGACTTGCGCCCTACCGTGCTGGACCTGGGCGTGAATGCGGCCGTCGAATGGCAGGTGGCGCAGTTTCGCCAGCGCACGGGCATTGCCTGCGAAGTGAGCGAAAGCCATGACGACATTTGCCTCAGCGACCAATGCGCGACGGCCCTGTTCCGCATCCTGCAAGAGTCGCTCAGCAATATTTCCCAGCATGCGAATGCCAGCCGCGTGCAAGTCAAGCTGGAAAAATGCCACGATACGGTGTCGATGAGCATCAGCGACAACGGCGTGGGCGCGGCCATCGACGGGCGCAACAAGCTGGGCTCGTTTGGCCTGGTGGGCATCGAGGAACGCATCAAATTGCTGGGCGGCACTTTTTACATCGAAAGCAGCCCCGGCGCCGGCATGAGCGTACACGTCAGCGTGCCGCTGGGCGCGGACGCCACCGCCTTTCCCTACCAGGAAGAAAGCCGGGCCAGCGGGTGACAGCCGCGCGCCCGCACGAAGCAAGCTCAGCTTGCATATTTCGTAATTAGATGCAATATTGATGTAGAACAACTCAGCGCCCGCCCGCCATGGGCCAGGCATTCCTCGACTACTTGCCAGGAGTACACACGCACCGCTTTTCCTTGTTACACCGCAGTTCCCACAACGCTCTTTACCAAAGGACATTCATGGATACGAACGACAGTTTCAAAGCAATTGCCGATTTGAATTTGGACGCGATCAAGGTCAAACTGATGCACCGGGAGTCAGGCGAAGGATGGAGTCTGGAGAAGGCGAATGCAGTGGAATTCGAGTACCGCCGCTTCCTGATCCTGATGAAACAGTTTCCGGAAGAAGAAACGGCGCCTTTGATGGACGTCGACACCTTCTGGCACTACCACATCCTCGACACCCTGAAATATGCGGCGGACTGCGAACAGGTGTTCGGTTACTTCCTTCATCACTTCCCCTACATCGGCCTGCGCGGCGAAGACGACGAAGCGGCGCACCATCGCGTGGGCGAGCGCATGAAGCAGTTGTATGAACAAACGTTCGGGGAAGATTATATCCGCGCAGACACGGCGTATTCGGGGCGCGCCGTACAGGCGGCGTATTCGGGACGGGCGGTACAGGCTGCGTATTCGGGACGGGCAGTGCAAGCTGCGTATTCAGGACGGGCTGTCCAAACAGCATTTTCCAGTGCAGCGGTACAGGCGACGGCTTACTCGGGCCGGGCCGTGCAGACGGCGTTTTCCAGTGCGGCGGTGCAGGCGACGGCGTATTCGGGCCGCGCGACCGGGGCTGCCAACACCGCATTTTCCAGCGCCCCTGCCTCACTGGCCGCGGCGGTGGTCAAGTCGTCCTCGACTGGCCTGGAAATGGGGCGTTTCTATGTCGATCGTCCGGTGCTGAACCGCGACCCGCAATAGAAAAGCGGAAAACAGATGTGGCTGCCGCACGCGGCAAGCCTGGCTTACCCAGACGGCACCTCTCAGCTTGCCGTCTGTCAGGCGCTCTTAGGCAGCCATCAACTCGCGCAGTTCACGAATGCTGAAATCGCTGATTTCATGCATGCGGATGAGGATCGTGGCGCCGATCGGCAAGGTATTGTGACGAATCTTGCTGATGACCGGTGGCGCCACTTCCAGGGCTCGCGACAAGGCGGCATCGTTTTTCAGTTGCAACTTGTCGATGATCGCATCGAGGACGCGATTCGGGTTGTAGGTAGGCAAAGAGGTAATTTGTTTGAGAGACATGATCGAAAATCCGTACTTGTTGTATTAGAGCAAAAAGAAACCGAATGTCTCTTCTGCAATAATTCAGGGTAAACACACTAAAAAGCGCCATCACTTATGCGGCTTTTACGCCGCAAACAATATAATACACGCTATTGTTGATTTTTGCGTAACTTAAAGCAAAATTGTGATAATTGAAGAGAATTGACGCACTTGGAATGTGCTAGAGGATAACTCAAATCGGAAAAATTTGCTGCAAGTCATCAATTTTTACGATGAGCAACACCGCTATGCATGAGCCAGACTATGGCCATGAGGGTGCTGAGGCGGGCCATTTCCGCAGATAAATGCCAGCCTTGCGCGGCCACGCCGGCCGGGGTGGCAAGCGGGCAAGTGCCCGGGAGGGCATCCACGCGGCACCAGGCCAGTTGCCGGCGGATTTCATCGGGCGGCGGCGGCGGCTGCAGCGCGCGTTCGCGCCGACGCATGTAGGCGCGTACCTGTTCCTTGCTGGGGTGATTCGTAGCTCGCATGGCTTGCTCCTGCTGACGGGAAACAGCGTCACGCTGTTCAGAGCCCGCCACAAGAGCCCAGACGCGTGACGACATTGCTCACCATATCGCCAGCGCGCCATGACGCGTTTGCGCTGCGTCAAAGGCACGGCCCCGGCGTTGCGCCGAAGCCTGTACTGTGCCATGACTCCAGCGGCCTGGCTTCCGTCCTTATTTCTTTTGCTGGCGCACGCGCTGCTGCTGTTTTTCCTGCGTTTGCTGGCGATTCTGTTTGCGCTCGAACAAGGTGACCGCATCTTTCTTGGCTTGCTCGGCGGTACGCATTTCCTCATGCGCATCGTGCGGGACAAAAAATTCGGCGTCCTGCGCCGCCACGACCAGCTTGATGGCGGCCTCGTCGTCGAGGTCGTACAGTTCCGTCAGGACGGTGGTGACCTCGTCCAGGTATTCTTCGTAAGTGAGGGTGCTCATGCTGTAGTCCTTAAGTGAGTGGCGCAACGCGGGAACGGCGCGCTGCGCGCCGGCCCAGCAAAGTGCGCAGATAACCGGCCATTTTACCCGATGCCGGCGCCATCGGCAGACAGCGCCTGCAAGGCATCGGCCACGCGCGCATAGCGCAGACGCACGCCCAGCTCGCGCTTGAGGCGCGTATTGTGCAGGCGGCGCGATTCGGACATGAACGACAGCAGCATCGGCGTGACCACTTGCTGCAACTCGGCACGCGGCAGGCGCGGCGGGCGTGGCAAGCCGAACGTGTCGGCCACGGCGTCGAAATACTCGGCCATCTTGAGTTCGCTGTCATCGCTGGCGTGATACACGCGTCCCGGCTTGCCCCGCCACAGGGCCCGCTCGATGATGCGCGCCAGGTCATCGGCATGGATATGGTTGGTGTACACATCGTCGCCCGCGGCCAGGGCTGGCGTGCCCTCGCGCAAGCGCTTCAACGGCAAGCGATCCTCCGCATAAATGCCGGGCACGCGCAGGATGGCCACCTTGGCGCCGCGGCGCGCGCCCCAGCCGCGCAAGACCTGTTCGGCGTCGACGCGCCGCTTCGCGCGCGCATTGCCCGGCGCCGTCGGCCGCGTTTCATCGACCCAGGCGCCGGCGCAATCTCCATACACGCCGCTGGTGCTCACATACACCATGCGTGCATGCTCGGGTAAAATGGCGGCCAGATTGCGCGTGCGCCGGTCCAGCAAGCCCGACGACAAGGGCGGCGCCAGGTGCACGATCATCGACGCCAGTCCCGCCAGCCGTTTCAGGCTGGCGCGGTCGTCGAGGTTGGCCACGATGGGCACGGCGCCGGCCGCCCGCAACTGCGCGCAGCGCGCCGGCTGGCTGGTGACGGCAAAGACGCGGAAGCGCGCCGCTAGCTGCGGCAACAGACGCATGCCGACGTCGCCGCAGCCCAGGATCAGCAAGCGCGGCAAGCCTGACGGCTTGCGCAAAGAGTGCATTAACATATTTTTCATCTCAAGGATTGTATGACTTTTCAAGTTACTGTTCAGCCCAGCGGCCACCAGTTCAGCTGCGAAGCGGACGAAACCGTGCTGGCGGCGGCGATACGCGCCGGCGTGGGCTTGCCGTATGGCTGTAAAAATGGCGCCTGCGGTTCCTGCAAGGGCAAAGTGCTCTCCGGCACCGTCCAGCACAAGGCGCACCAGCAGCGCGCCCTGACGCCGGAAGAGGAAGCGGCCGGCTTTTCCCTGTTCTGCTGCGCCACCACGGACGCCGACCTCGTTATCGAAGCGCGCGAAGTGGCGGGCAGCAGCGACTACCCGATCAAGAAAATGCCGTCGCGCGTGACCACCATCGAGAAAGTCGCCCCCGACGTCGTCGTGCTGACCCTGCAATTGCCGGCCAGCGAGCGCCTGCACTACCGCGCCGGACAGTATATCGAAATCCTGTTGCGCGACAACAAGCGCCGCAGCTACAGCATGGCCAGCGCCCCCGTCGAAGGCGGCCCCGTGAGCCTGCACATCCGCCACCTGCCGGGCGGCCTGTTCACCGACCAGGTGTTCGGCAGCATGAAAGAGCGCGACATCCTGCGCTTCGAAGGCCCGATGGGCACTTTCTTCCTGCGCGAAGATTCCGACAAGCCCGTCGTGCTGCTGGCCTCGGGCACGGGCTTTGCCCCATTGAAAGCCATCGTCGAGCACATGATCAACGAGCAATCGCCGCGCCCGATCACCCTGTACTGGGGCGGCCGCCGTCCGCACGACCTGTACATGGACGCGCTGTGCCGCCAGTGGGCCGCCGACTTGCCGCAGTTCACCTATGTGCCCGTCGTCTCGGACGCCTTGCCGGAAGACGCGTGGGAAGGCCGCACGGGCTTCGTGCACCAGGCCGTCATCGCCGACTTGCCGGACATGTCCGCGTATCAGGTGTATGCCTGCGGCGCGCCCGTGATGGTGGATGCGGCCCACCGCGATTTCGTGCAACTGTGTCAGCTGCCAGCCGACGAATTTTACGCGGACGCCTTCACCACGGAAGCCGACCTGGCCAAGTAAGCGTCACCTTCCAGACAGCGGGGTGCTGCTGGCGCGGCATCCGCTGCCGCCACCCGCCTCACCCCGTCGTGCCCTGGAAAGTATTCATGTCTCTCGCCTCTGCCGGCAACGGCTTCAGTATCCTGCGTCACCGCAATTTCGCCTTTTACCTGTCCGCCCGCGTGCTGGGCACCGTGGCCGTGCAGATGCAAAGCGTGGCCATCGGCTGGCAGGTGTACCAGATCACGGGCAGCCTGTTCGACCTGGGCCTGATCGGCCTGGCGCAATTCGCGCCTTTCCTCGTCTTGATTTTGCCGGCCGGCCACGTGGCCGACCGCTATAACCGCCGCAATATCATCGCCTGGTGTCTGGCGGCACAACTGGCTTGCGCGCTGGCCCTGCTGGCGTTTACGTTAAGCAATATTTCCATCGTCTGGCCCGTGTTTGCCGTGCTGGTGCTGTTCGGCAGCGCGCGCGCCTTCATGATGCCGGCCACGCAAGCCGTGCTGGTCAACATGGTGCCCACGCAACACTTCAGCCGGGCCGTCGCACTCAGTTCATCGAGTTCGCACGTCGCCATCATCCTCGGCCCCACCCTGGGCGGCTTGCTGTATTACTTCGGCCCCAAGGTCGTGTACCTGATCTCGTCCGCGCTGCTGGTCGTGTCCGTCCTGCTGATGCGCGCCACCACGCCCGCGCCGCAAGTGGTGAAGCGCGAACCCGTCAGCTGGCATACCCTGCTCGAAGGCTTGCGCTTCGTCTGGTCGAAACCCATCGTGCTGGGCGCCATTTCGCTCGACCTGTTTGCCGTGCTGTTCGGCGGCGCCACGGCCCTGCTGCCGGCGCTCGCGCACGACGTGCTGCATATCGGCCCCAGCGGCCTGGGCTTGCTGCGCACGGCGCCGGGCGCGGGCGCCGCCCTGTGCTCGATCGCGCTGGCCATCTTTCCCATCACGCGCCGCGTGGGCGCGTGGATGTTCGGCGGCGTGGCCGTCTTCGGCCTGGGTACTCTGGTGCTGGGCAGCACCAGTTATTTCCCGCTGGCCCTGGCGGCCCTGTTCCTGATGGGCGCCGGCGACATGGTCAGCGTCTACATCCGCCACTTGCTGGTGCAGTTCGAGACACCGGACGAGATCCGCGGACGGGTCAGCGCCGTCAACGCCGTCTTCATCGGCGCCTCGAACGAGCTGGGCGAGTTCGAATCGGGCTTGACGGCCGGCTGGTTCGGCCTCGTACGCGCCGTGCTCTTCGGCGGCGCCGCCACCCTGGCCGTGACGGGCATCTGGGCCGTGCTGTTCCCCGTGCTGTCGCGCATGGACCGCTTCCCCCACCACGAGAAGGAAGCGGCCGCCAGGACGGCCACCACGGCCAGCACATAAGGTCTAAGATGCGCTATCGCCACTGACCAAGCCGCACCATGAAAATCACGCTTCCATTCCACAGCTTCATCCGCAGCCGCCCCCACCTGAGCATGGCCACGGCCATCGGCGTGGCGGCCGGCCTGTTGCTGCCCTCGTCCTGGCAACAGATGACGCGCTTGCTGACGGCGTGGAATGTCGCCGTCTGGTTCTACCTGGCGACGATGGCCTGGATGATGATGCGCGCCAACCACCACAAGGTCAAAGCCATGGCGGCGCGCCAGGACGAGCGGGCGGCCACCGTCCTGTCGGCCCTGTCCGTCGCATCCGTGATGAGCCTGGTGGCCATCGTCTCGCAGCTGTCCTCGATGAAAGACATGGCGCCGGACGAGCGCGCGCTGCATTATGGCCTGACGATACTCACCCTGGTCGGCTCGTGGTTCCTCGTCGGCACCCTGTTCTGCTTCCACTATGCCCACCTGTATTACCAGGCCGACCCCGCACTGCGCCCCCTGAAGTTTCCCGACGACGAGCAAGAGCCCGATTACTGGGATTTTCTGTATTTCGCCTTCACCATCGCCGTCGCCGTGCAAACGTCGGACGTTTCCGTGCAGACGCGCATGATGCGGCAGATCGTGCTGGGGCAATCCGTGCTGAGCTTTTTCTTCAACTTGGTCGTGCTGGGGCTGTCGATCAATATCGCGGCTGGACTCATCAATGGCTGAAAAATAATTTCGTAGCGGAAACTTGACCTGGCTGAAGGGTTAAGCGCATCTTAATCGTGCGCACCCTCTTGAAATACTGGAAAGAGGAGTAAGATAAGTTCCATGCACAGAGGTCATGTGCATGAGGCAGCAACCAGGCCGCAGCACGCCTGAGATGGGTTTTTTTTGAATTGACAGGAGTAAGCATATGCAAATCAATATTCATACCGACAGCACCATCGCCAACACCGCTGGACTGAACGAACATGTGCAATCCGTACTTGAAAGCGCACTGAACCGCTTCCGCGACAACCTGACCCGCATCGAAGTCCACATCAGCGACACGAATGGCCCGAAAGGCGGCGCCGACGATATCCGCTGCGTCATGGAAGCACGCGTTGCTGGCTATCAACCGATCGCAGTGACCGAACAGAACGCCACCGTGCATCAATCCGTTGCCGGCGCCACTGATAAACTGAAACGCGCCATCGATAGCGCCCTGGGCCGCCTGCAAGACAGCAAGCGCCATGCCACCGGCAAGAATGCCGTGATCGATACGGCCGAAGCGGAAGAAACCGCCGAGTAACTCCCCACCCGCAGGATTTCCAGAGACTGAGGCAGCCGTTCAAGGCTGCCTTTGCACATCCGCCCCGCCTTTCGCGCGCGCCAACATCCATAACAAAACCGCAAGCATTCCAGCGTATTAACGCGGCAATGAAATAATTGTCGTATTTCTCACAGTAAGTGACCTCAAGCAAGCCTTTGCCGTTACAGCCAAGGCTGCTTTACGCTATCATGAAGCTACCGGCCCCCTGCTCGCGCGCCGGCTTTTTGAAAGTGTGATTGTGGAACAGATCGGCAACTTCGGCGCTTCAGGCTGCAACATCGGCGATTTACAGCTATTTCGCGATGGGGCGGATAGCCAGACGGCCGCCATGCTGGCGCCCTGCCCCGTCATGCGCCTCGAAGCGGGCGAAGCTATTTCCGACACGCAAGGCGCCAGCCTGTACATCGTCCTGCGCGGTTCGCTGGCCGTGGCCGCCGACACCCACACGGGCATGGATGACGGCACCGTCAGCAAGGTCTTGCCCGGCGAAAGCGTGGGCGAACAGTCGGTGCTCGATGAAGCGAGCAACCTGGCCGCCATTTCCGCCCTGGAAGAAACCGATTTGCTGGTGATCGACGCGGCCATCGTCTGGGAATTGATCGAACAGTCGAACGGCCTGGCGCGCAACCTGCTGCGGCTGCTGTCCTTCCGCATCCGCGCCGCCAATGCCCTGCTGCGCCGCCGGCAAAAGCTAGGCGAATTCTACCGCCAGCTGTCGATGGTCGACAGCCTGACGGGCTTGTACAACCGCGCCTGGCTGACGGATTTACTGCCGAACATGATCGTCACGGCCCACGCCAGCGGCTCGCCCCTGTCGCTGGTGATGATCGACCTCGACCATTTCAAGCGCTTCAACGACACGCACGGCCACCAGGCGGGCGACCAGGCACTGCGCATCGCCGCGCAAGTGCTGGGCGCGGCCCTGCGGCCCACGGATTTTGCCGTGCGCTACGGTGGCGAGGAAATGATGGTGATCTTGCCCGATACCAACGAACACGTGGCCCTGCGGGTGGCCGAGCGCCTGTGCGAGCGCATGCAACTCGCCGTCATCTTTGCAGACATGCGCAGCGCGCTGCCACACATCACGGGTTCCTTCGGCGTGGCCAGCCTAGCGGCCGAACAGGACGACCATGCGCTGATCGCCGCGGCCGACGCGGCGCTCTACCGCGCCAAAGCATCGGGCCGCAACAGGGTCATGCTATAGATCAGGCGGCCTTGCTGTCGGCCGGCTTGCTTGCATCCGGCTTGGCAGCATCATCCTTCTTGCTGCTGTGCGCGGCGATGAAGTCGGCGTAGCCCTTCTGCACCAGTTCATACGTCTTGTCGATATTGCCGGCGATATCGCCATTCAGTACTTTCAAGCCGCCCAGGATGTCGCGCGCTTCCTTGAAGCCTTTTTCCATGCCGCCGCTGATGGTGTCCATGAACTTGGTCAGGGCCGTATCGTCGTCCATGCCGGGATTCTGTTTCTTGAACGCATCAAAAAAACCCGTTGACAGCGATACAATGCGGCTCGCCGTCGCTTCGGCGCTGTTATCCTGCGAAGCCGCATTCTGGATCGCGTCCTCGCCGTACTGGCTCTTCAGCGCTTCATTGATGTTGGTGATGGCCGTCTTGTACAGCAGCGCCAGCGGCTCGTTCTCGGAACCGATCGACACGTTCAGCGAGGCCTGCATGATGGAAGCGTTCAACTGCAGCTTGGTGCGGTCATTGACGCTCATTTCAGCGTTGATACCGTCCTTTTGCTGGACTTTATCGTCCTTGCCGGCAACACCCGTACTGACGGAAGTCACGGAAGGGTTGGAATTGCCGCTTGCGGCGATGGGAATTGACACGATAGACCTCCTTGAACGGGCAATGTATGCCACCATGCGGAAAACGCGATGATGACCATCCTCTCGTGTAGTATCGGCAGGTTTTCAGAAAACTGTAGCAGCGGCTGCTTTTAGCGGCCCGGATAACCAATCAAGCAACGACCATCAATGACTAACCAGACCTTTCTTTGGCACGACTACGAAACCTTTGGCGCCCAGCCGCGCCGCGACCGCCCGGCCCAGTTCGCCGCCATCCGCACGGATGCGGACCTCAACGAGATCGGCGAGCCGATCATGCTGTATTGCCAGCCTGCCAATGATTTCCTGCCCGACCCGCAATCGTGCCTGATCACGGGCATCACGCCGCAGCAGTGTCTGCAGCTGGGCGTGCCCGAGCACCAGTTCGCCGCCACCATCGAAGCGGCCTTTTCGGAGCCGGGCACCATCGGCGTGGGCTACAACACCATCCGTTTCGACGATGAAGTCACGCGTTTCCTGTTCTGGCGCAACCTGATCGACCCGTATGCGCGCGAATGGAAGAACCATTGCGGCCGCTGGGACATCCTCGACGTCGTGCGCATGACGCACGCGCTGCGCCCGGAAGGCATGCAATGGCCGAAACGCGACGATGGCCAGACCAGTTTTAAACTGGAACACTTGAGCAAGGCCAATGGCCTGGCCCACGAAGCGGCGCATGATGCGCTGTCCGACGTGCGCGCCACCATCGCCCTGGCGCGCCTGATCAAGGAAAAGCAGCCGAAACTGTTCGAATTCTGCCTGGCGCTGCACAAGAAGGACAGGGTCGCCAGCGAAATGGGCATGCACCTGGCAGCCGCCGAGCGCCAGCCTTTCCTGCACGTGTCGGGCATGTTCCCCGCCGAGCGGGGCTGCCTGGGCGTCGTCTGGCCGCTGGCCACGCATCCGAGCAATAAAAACGAGATCCTCGTCTGGGATTGCGCCTACGACCCGCGCGAACTGTTCGCGCTGGACGCCGACACCATCCGCACGCGTTTATTTACACGCAAGGATGCCATGCCGGAAGGCATGACGCGCCTGCCCGTGAAAAGCGTACACCTGAACAAATCGCCCATGCTGGTCGGCAATCTGAAAACTTTGTCGCCGGCCATGGCCGCGCAATGGGGCATCGATCTGGACGCGGCGAAGGTCAACGCGCAACTGGCCGCGACGGCGCCGAACATGGATGCCATCTGGGCCGAAGTCTTCCAGCGCCCGGGCGCAAATGTCGCGCTGGACGTGGATGAGGATTTGTACAATGGTTTCGTCAGCAACGACGACCGCCGCCTGCTCGAATCCTTGCGCCGCGACACACCGGCCAAGCTGGCCACGGCCCGCCCCTCGTTTGCCGACGAGCGCCTGCAGGAATTGCTGTTCCGCTACCGCGCCCGCAATTTCCCGCAAACCCTGAGCGAAGCGGAAAGCCTGCGCTGGGAACAGCACCGCGCCGCCCGCCTGTTCGACGGCGACGCCGGCGCCCGCACCATCGAAATGCTGTTTACGGAGATCGATGTGCTGTCGGAATCGGTCGATGAGCGGGGAGAGGAAATTCTGGGAGAACTGTACGATTACGCGGAGATTGTCGCCCCCCAGCGCGATTAGTCGCACCTAAGCAAACCTACTGCGCGTCGGTTTGGTTAGGCGCTGTGCGGCTAACTGTAGATAGTTTTATACAGAACGATGCGCATTGATCGCATCGCGCGTTTCAATGGCCACGCGCCGCGCCGCGGCGGCGAAGTCTTCGCCAGCCTGCGGCGTGGCGTAGATGATGGCGCGCGAGGAGCTGATCATCATGCCCATGCCGTTCGCCGTCTGGCCCGCGCCGACGGTGGCGGCAATATCTCCGCCCTGGGCGCCGATGCCGGGCACCAGCAGCGGCATGTCACCGACGATGGCGCGCACTTGCGCCAGCTCTTCAGGGAAGGTGGCGCCGACGACGAGCGCGCACTGGCCATTCTTGTTCCATTTCTCGGCCACCAGGCGCGCCACGCGCTGGTACAGGGGCACGCCGTCCGTATCGAGGAATTGCAGGTCGGAGCCGCCCGGGTTCGAGGTGCGGCACAGGATGATCACGCCGCGGTCTTGCCATGCCAGGTAGGGGTCGAGCGAATCCTCGCCCATGTACGGGTTCACGGTGACGGCGTCGGCGCCGTAGCGCTCGAACGCTTCGCGCGCATATTGCGTGGCCGTCGCGCCGATGTCGCCCCGTTTCGCGTCGAGGATCAGCGGGATGTGCGGATAGTTTTCGCGCACGTAGCGGCAGATGTCTTCCAGCTGCTTTTCCGCACCCAGCGCGCCAAAATACGCGATCTGCGGCTTGAAGGCGCAAGCCAGGTCGGCCGTGGCATCGATGATGCGCGTGCAAAAGGTGGTGATTCCATCAGGCAAATCGCGCAGTTCGGCCGGCAGTTTCGCCAGGTCGGGGTCCAGGCCCACGCACAGCAGGGAATTATTGGCCGTCCATGCGGCGGATAATTTATTGATGAAATTCACGGCACACCTTCTCTATATTCAGTTGCAAACCCCGTATTGTAACGCGGCGCGGCCCTATCAAGTCAGCCGGTGGTGGCGGCCAACGCTTATTAAACCGACATGGCGGGCCGTTTCAGGTATATTTGCCTCACCTCCCTTACTCGCACGGAACCCATCATGCAAATCACCAATCAATTCACCAAATGGCTGCGCCTGGCCTTGAGCGTCACCGTCCTGGCCGGCATCCTGACGGGCTGCGGCTACAACGACTTCCAGAGCAAGGACGAAGCCACCAAGGCCGCCTGGGGCGAAGTGGTCAACCAGTACCAGCGCCGCGCCGACCTGATCCCCAACCTGGTGAACACCGTGAAGGGCTATGCCACGCACGAGCGCGAAACCCTGGAAGCGGTGACCAAGGCGCGCGCCGCCGCCACCAGTTTCCAGATCACGCCCGAAGTGCTGAACGACCCGGCCGCGTTCGAAAAATTCCAGCAAGTGCAGGGCCAGCTGTCGTCGGCCCTGTCGCGCCTGATGGTGGTGTCCGAGAAATACCCGGACCTGAAAGCCGACACCAGCTTCCGCGACCTGCAGTCGCAACTGGAAGGCACGGAAAACCGCATCACCGTGGCGCGCCAGCGTTACATCGTGGCCGTGCAGGATTACAACGTGCATGCGCGCAGCTTCCCGAACAACCTGACAGCCATGGTCTTCGGCTACAAGGTCAAGCCATCGTTCACGGTGGAAAATGAAAAAGCCATCTCGACCGCACCGAGCGTCAACTTTGGCAAATAAGATGAAAGCCTGGTCCTACCTCGCGGCGCTGGCGACGGCGCTGCTGCTGTGGACGATGGCGCCAGCCGGCGCACAGGGCTTGCAACCCGTGCCGCCGCTGGCCGCGCGCGTGACGGACAACGCCGGCATGCTGGACGCCAAGCAGAAAGCGGCGCTGGAAGGCGTGCTGGCCGATTACGAAGCCAAGACGGGCAGCCAGATCGCCGTGCTGCTGGTCAAGAGCACGGAACCGGAAGCCATCGAGCAATACAGCATCCGCGTGACGGATGCCTGGAAGCTGGGCCGCAAGGGCGTCGATGACGGCGTGCTGCTGATGGTGGCGAAGGACAATCCCTCGTCCCTGCGCCGCCTGCGCATCGAAGCGGGCCGTGGCGTGCAGGGCGTGCTGACGGATGCGCAATCGAAACGCATCCTGCAAGACGTGATCGCTCCCCATTTCAAGCAGAATGACTATTACGGCGGCCTGGTGGCCGGCGTGGGGTCGATTGCCACTTTGCTGAACCAGGAGCAATTCCCCGCTCCGGCACAGCAGAAGGCGCCAGCCACCGTGGAAGCGGGCGGCATGACCTTCTGGCTGCCGCTGCTGTTCTTCGGCTTCCTCGTCGTGCTGACCCTGTTCCGCTCGCGCGGCGGCCCCACGCGGCTGCAGCGCGGCAGCAACTGGTCCAGCGGCGCCACCGGCGTCGTGCTGGGCAGCATCCTCAGCCAGGCGCTGAACAACCGCGGTGGCGGAGGAGGCTTCGGTGGCGGCGGTGGTTTTGGCGGTGGCGGTGGCGGCGGTGGTTTCGGTGGCGGCGGCGGCGGCTTTGACGGCGGCGGCGCCTCGGGAGATTGGTAATGACGAAACAACTGACATTCGGACAACGCTGCGGACGGGCCTTGAAACATTTGCGGGGCACGCCGGCGACGGCGCGCCAGGCGTTTCCAGAGCGCACCTTGAAAGCCATCGAGACGGCGATTGCCGACGGTGAAGCGATGCACCAGGCGGAAGTGCGCCTGATCGTCGAAGCGGCCCTGACGCCGGGCATGGCTTACCAGGGCGTGAGCAACCGCGAGCGGGCGCGCGAACTGTTCGCCCAGTATGGCGTGTGGGATACGGAAGACAACGTAGGCGTGCTGATCTACATCAACCTGGCCGAACATCAGGTCGATATCGTCGCCGACCGCAACGTGGGCCGGCGCGTCACGCCGGAGCAGTGGCAAGCCGTATGCCGCACCATGACGAAAGGGTTCAAGGATGGCAATTACCACGACAGTACGCTTGATGCCTTGCAGCAGCTGAATACCTTGCTGCAGAGCCACTTCCCCGCCAACGGCACGCGCGGCAACCAGTTGCCGAACGAACCGATCCTCCTCTGATTCCTGCCCAGGGATTAAAATCTGCCCATTGCCGCGCGGGCCGGTGACCTGGGCAGCGCGGCCCCTATTACCGCCGAGGAGCACACATGAAACTGATCCATAAAACCGCCATCGTGACGGGCGCCACGCAGGGCATCGGCCTGGCTTGCGCCACCCGCCTGATCGCCGAAGGGGCGCAAGTGATGCTGGTCGACATCAAGGAAGAAGGCGCGCAGGCGGCCGCCGCCCTCGGCCCGCAGGCGCGCTTCTTTTGCGCCGACGTCAGCCAGAAGGCGGACGTGGACGCCATGCTGAAGGAAACCCTGGCCCAGTTCGGCCACATCGATATTCTCGTCAACAATGCGGGCGTCACGCACGCGGCCGATTTCCTCGACGTCTGCGAAGACGATTTCGACCGGGTCATGCGCATCAACCTGAAATCGATGTTCCTGTGCGGCCAGGCCGTGGCGCGCGAGATGGTCAAGCGCAACAGCGGCTGCATCATCAATATGTCCAGCGTGAATGCGGAACTGGCGATCCCTAACCAGGTGCCGTACGTGGTGTCGAAGGGCGCCATCAATCAGCTGACCAAGGTCATGGCCTTGAACCTGGCACCGCATGGCGTGCGCGTGAACGGCATCGGTCCCGGCACCATCCTGACGGAACTGGCCAAGCAGGCAGTGCTGTCGAGCCCGGAAGCGCGCCACACGATATTGTCGCGCACGCCGCTGGGCCGCTGCGGCGAGCCGGAGGAAGTGGCCGGCATCGCCGCCTTCCTGGCCAGCGACGACGCCACCTACATGACGGGCCAGACCATCTATGTCGACGGCGGGCGCATGGCGCTCAATTACACGGTGGCCGTGAAGGAATGAAGACAGACGCAGATAGTTATATCAAAAAATAATAATGGTTATCTGAAAAGACCATTAGACACATATCGTGCGACGCAGCATAATGCACCTGTCTCCACTATTCTCCTCCAAGAAAATAGTTTTAAGCCCGCTTTCACCAGCGGGCTTTTTTTTCGCTGTCACTGCTGAAACATGGCTATTCTTGCCATGATGCACAATCTTCCCGCTCCTTCTGCCTGCCGCAAAAAAATGTTGCGGCGTGTCATCAGCACGTCATCTTCGCCCCCTATACTTGCTTCATCTGCTGTACAGGCAACCGATATGCCTGACTACAGACAGGTGTGCCGCGATGGCACACCACTCCCCTTTCATGACCGTGGCGGGCGCCCGCAAGGCGCGCGACACGGTGAGTACCGAGCAACTCTCAACTCTTGACCCATTTCATTTGGGTTTTTGGCCCGCGTCCCCGCGGGCCTTTTTTTGCCTGTACGGCAAGCTCTTGCGCAAAAACACGGTGGCCCGCCCTGCCCATGATATTGTGACGGCCTTTCCACCTGTCCTGACGCCTCATGCCTGCACCCTTGCCCGAACTGTGTTTTGCCGACCGCTACGAACGCCTGCGCTACCGCACGGCGCTGGTGCTCTATGCTCTGGTGATCCTGATCGGCGACATTCCCGGCGTGCGCGCGGACGTGGGTCAATATGCGTCGGGCGGCGTGCTGCATTCCGTCGGCTATGGCGTGCTGGCCCTGATCCTGTTCAGCGGCACGAAAGGCAGCATGGCGCGCCGCGCGCTGCTGTCGGTGCTGATGGTGGCGGCCATGGGTGCGCTGGACGAATTCATCCAGAGTTTCCTGCCTTACCGCCGTGGCGCCGTC
The DNA here is from genome assembly GCF_034427795.1 of Janthinobacterium sp. GMG1. Lineage (NCBI taxonomy): Bacteria > Pseudomonadati > Pseudomonadota > Betaproteobacteria > Burkholderiales > Oxalobacteraceae > Janthinobacterium > Janthinobacterium sp. GMG1. The sequence continues at coordinate 270,295 of NZ_JAXQNT010000004.1, read as the reverse complement.
AGCGATTGGGTCGTCGATATCACGGCCGCCGCGGCGGTCTGCCTGCCACTGTATTTCCTCTGGCCGAAAATGGTCGCCGCCGCCCTGGTCAAGGACGCGCCGCTGCCCGAAGCCTGAACGGGGGATGGCGCGCGCGTCAGGCGCGATCCGCTTCGCCATCCTGCAATGCCAGCCGCAACTGCCCCTGGCTGCGCTTGCCCAGGCGCCGCATCAGGGCGCGCGTTTCGCGCCGGCTGCCGGCCCCCATGGCGCGTGCCGCGTCGCGCTGCATGTCCAGCAACTGTTCCGAGCGCGCCAGCCGCACCAGGCCGTGCAAGGCCTGGGCCAGCACATGGCGCGCACGGGCATCGCGCGCAGTGCCGCCGATGGCCAGCACCAACTCATCGATCAGTTTTGCTGTAGGGCCAGATGACATTTTTTCTCCCGATTCAACAGTGAGGAAACGTGCAGCCGCACGAAGTGGTAATTGCCAGCATCTTTTATACCAAGCACGGCAATTGGACACTTGATCTAGCTCAATCGGCAACGATGGCCGCCGAACATCCCTGTTCCGCCATGCTCTTACATGCAGCAATCGCCGCTATCCGCAATCACCGCGGGTGCCGATCCTGAGTGTGCGACCATGAGGAGACCAAGATGAGATCGAAAACAACCCTGCTGCTGACCGGCCTGACATGCGCCTTGCTGGCAGCTTGCCATTCCACGGACCAAACCAGCCTGGCGCGCAGCAATAGCGGCGAAACCTATGCCGCGCCGGCCGGCACGACGCCGCAAAGCAGCGTGCCGGCCAGCAGCACGGCCAGTACAGCCGCCGATACCAGCAACGACATGAGCAGCGACGTGAGCAGCGAACTGAGCCAGTCCACCATGAACATCAGTTCAGCCACGGTGCAATCGATCGTAACCGTGCCGCGCAGCATGGACCAAGGCAGTGGCGACATGCAGGCGGGCACGTCGGGCACCGCCGGCAGCACCTCGGGGGCGGCGGGCAACCTGCTGTACCGCGTCACCTTGCGCCTGGACGACGGCACGACGCGCACCTTTGTGCAAAACACCCAGCCCGCCTTCCAGATCGGCGACCGGGTCAGCGTACAAAAAGGCGTACTGCAGCGCTATTGATATTTACCGACACTGGCCGAGGCTGGTCGCAACTGACCGCATCAGGCCAGCGCCAGGGTTAGCGGCCGGCGGCGCCCCTGCACCACGGCCGAAGGCCAGGCCGGGTCGTGCGTCAGGTTGTGCAGTTGGCTGCCGTCGAGCAGAAACGTGTCTTCCACCGTGCTGCCGGGCAGGCTGGGGTGGAAGGCCAGCGCCATGCCCCGCTTGAGGATGATTTCCGTGTGCGCGCCGGCCGCCACTTCGGGTGCCAGGTAGCCATGGATGCCACCCTGCCGGCTGGTGCGCACCGTATCGGGCTGGCCTGCATACGCGTAGGCGCTGTCGAGCGCGTGATATACCATGCTCAGCGCATGGCCCGTTTCGCAAGCGTCGAGCGCCACCGCTTCCAGCGCCAGCATGGCCGCATCGGCATCGTCCATGACCAACGCCGCGCCATCGGCACGATGCTGCGCCGGGCCGAAGCGCCGTTGACGGCTGAGGCTGGCGCACAGGCCGAAACGCCGTCCGCACAGGGCCAGTACGGCTTGCGTGCCCAGCACCGCCTGCGCTGGCGGTGCGCGCCGATAGCGCTGTTGGCGCTCCGCCCCGCTGACCAGCACGTGCACGGCCTGCAAGCCCCGCAACCAGAGCGCGCGCGCGCACGCGGCAGCCAGTTCCAGCTCGCTCCAGTCGGGGCGGGCCTGGCGCAGCGCATCCGCAGCCGCGCTGGCTGCCAGCTGCCCCACCTGCCGGTAGCGCAACTGCTCCGATTCCAGCAGCACCAGACGCTCTTCACGCAGGGCCACGGGCAGGCTGCGTTCGTGCAAGCCGGGCCGGTCCGACAGGACAGGCGCGCCGCCGGCCACATGCCGCACGAAATGCTCGCGCAATTCATACAGCTGCGGCTGCATCCAGGGCGACACCTGCCACGTCCATGGCCCGCGCACTTCTTCCTCGCGCATGCGCATGGCTTCGGCTTCGTCCGTCAAGATGTAGGCGGCGTCGCGCGTCACCAGCACTTCCGCGCAGCCGCACTCGGTCGTATGGTAGTGGCTGTTCGACGCGCCCGCCGTGGCCCACGCAAACCAGTCCACGCCGCGCAGACGCACGGCGCCCGCCCGCTCCTGTTCCAGCCAGCCCCGCATCTGCGCCAGCTTGTGCGCCACTTCCAGTTCCAGCGGCCAGTTCATGTCTTCCCCTCGTGCGGAATCCGGCGCGGCGCTACCCCGCCTGCCCTGCCTGGCGCCAGCCGGGCCTCGTCTTGTTCATGCATAGCTGCTCCCTTCCTACATGGAAACATAAGACTGGCGCGCGCATAAAAAGTTCAGTGCCCGGCTTCGTCTCAGGCTTGCAGTCTATGACTTCCGTCCATTTTTACAAGCCGCTATTTCGCCAGCTCGATCAGCACGGCCGTGTACATCTGCAAGTTCAACAGCAGCTGCTTTTCCGTGATGAACTCGTGTTCGGAATGCCCCGTGTACACGGTGTGCGGCATGGCCGGACCGAAACTGACGGCATTCGGGAACAGGCGCGAATTGGTGCCGCCGCCGATGGCGACCGGCTGCGGATTGATGACGCCCGTGTAGTGTTCGAAGACGGACAGCAAGGTGGGAATCTGCGGCGCCGCCGTCTGCAGCCACGGCTCGCCGATCTGCACCTGCAGGGTAGCCGGCACGTGGCGCCGCGCCTTCCAGCCGTCGAAGGCAGCCGTCATCTGCTGCTGCAACACGGCCGCCGTCTTGCCTTGCGGACGGCGCACATTGATATTCAGTTCCAGCGCGCCGCCGTTCTGTTTCAGTACCGTCGGCGCTACCGTCATCGGCCCCATGAAGCCGTCGCGGTAAGCGATCTGGCCAAAGCGTTCGCCGTAGATTCCAGTACCCACCAGTTCATTCAGGAATGACAGCATGTCAGCCGCCTGCGTGCCCTGCCACGGCCGCACGGCCAGCGCGTCGGCCAGCATGCTGATGGCGTTGACGCCGTCTTCCGGTTTCGACGAGTGGGCCGACACGCCCAGCGCCGTCACCGTCAAGGTGCCGCCATCGCGCGCATACGTGTAGCGCATGCCCTGTTGCTGCTGCGCGCGGGCGCGGATGGCCGCTTCCAGTGCGGCCGGCGCGCGCTCAATGACGGCTTGGGCGTCTTCCGGAATCTGACTGCCGAAAAAGCCGCCCGTCAGCCTCGTCAGCACGGGGCCGCCATCGGCCGGCAAGGCTGTGCGCGGCGGCAAGGTCAGCTTGATGGAACCATAGCCCTTCTCGGCCGTCACCACCGGGTATTCCGCATCGATGGTGATGTTCACTTGCGGCGGCGTATGGTTTTTCAGGAACTGTTTCAGCGGTTCCCAGTCCGATTCCTCGGCCATGTAGACGTACAACTCGATGCGCTTGCTCAGCGGCACCTTTTGATCCTGGATGGCTTTCATCGCGTACAGGGCCGTGGCAATCGGCCCCTTGTCGTCTTCCGTGCCCCGTCCCAGCAATTTTCCAGGTTCGCTGGTGCGGTCCAGCTCGAATGGCGAACGGGCCCATTTGGCGGGGTTCACGGGCTGCACGTCGCCATGCGTGATCACGCCCACCCGTTCGCTGCCACTGCCCATGCCGATGATCAGCACGTGGCCATGATCCTGGAAGTCGAAGCCCAGGCGCTGCGCCTCGGCCGCCAGGTAGCGCTTGAAACCCGTGTGCTGGGGATTGTCGGCAAACGGCACGGCCGGGTCGGCCACCGTGTTGTAGCTGACCATCTTTGCCAGGCTGGCGATCAGCGGTTCGGGGTAGGTGGCCAGCGCGTAGCGGGCCGTCTCCTGCGCCTGCAGGCTGACGGGCGCAGCGTGAACGGAGGGCTGCAGCAGCAGGCCAATCAGGGTCAGCAGGACGGGTTTCTTGAACATGGCGGGACGCATAAAGTAGGGAGGCCAACTCTAGCATCGCCCGCACCGATTTCCAATCGATACGAGTTTTTTACCGATCAGTACGCAAATTCCCGATTCGCATTATCATGTGCACAGCCTGTCATCCCTGCCGTTTCCAAGGCCGACCCTGTTGTCGTCAGGGGATAGACAAATCGTCCATTGTGATTTTCCACCACGTCCCGATATCGCTACCATGATTCCATTTTCCATACTCGACCTGGCCCCCATCGCCGAAGGCAGCGATGCCAGCCAGTCGTTCAAGAACACGCTCGACCTGGCGCAGCACGGCGAACGCTGGGGCTTTAACCGCTACTGGCTGGCCGAACACCACGGCATGCCGGGCATCGCCAGCGCCGCCACGGCCGTCGTCATCGCCCATGTGGCGGCCGGTACGAAAACCATCCGTGTGGGGGCCGGCGGCGTGATGCTGCCGAACCACTCGCCGCTCGTCATCGCGGAACAGTTCGGCACCCTGGAAGCGCTGCATCCGGGCCGCATCGACCTGGGCCTGGGCCGCGCGCCCGGCTCCGACCAGACGACGGCGCGCGCCCTGCGCCGTGACCTGCAGTCCGATGCGGAACAGTTCCCGCAAGACGTGCTGGAATTGATCGACTATATGTCCGACGAGCCGCGCCAGCGCGTGCTGGCCGTGCCCGGCAAGGGCGCGAAAGTGCCCGTGTGGATACTCGGATCCAGCCTGTTCGGCGCCCAGCTGGCCGCCCACCTGGGTTTGCCGTATGCGTTTGCCTCGCACTTCGCGCCGCAAATGATGATGCAAGCCGTGGCCTATTACCGCGAACACTTCAAGCCTTCGAAACAATTGGAGAAACCGTATGTGATGCTGGGCTTTAACGTCTTTGCCGCCGACACGGATGGGGAAGCGCACTTGCGCGCCACGTCGATGCAGCAAGCGTTCGTCAACCTGCGCACGGGTCGCCCGTCGCGTTTGCAGCCGCCCGTGCCCGGTTACCTGGAGCAACTGGGTCCGCAGGAACGCGCCATGCTCGATTCCGTCCTGTCCTGCACGGCCATCGGTGCGCCGGACACCGTCAAGGCAAAAATGGCTGCCTTCATTGCCGAAACGGGCGCCGACGAACTGATGATCACGTCGCAGATCTTCGACCACCAGCACCGGCTGCGCTCGTATGAAATCACGGCGCAGGTGCATGCGGAGCTGGCACGCGGTCATAAAAACGTTTTCTAAACTGTCGCGAGCGGAAGTGAGTTGTGGACGAGACGCGGAGCTGTGCGGATGCACGGGGCCACCGAGGCAGTGAGCATCGCAGGCCGAGACTAACGACGCGCAGTAAGTTTAGAACACGTTTTAACTTCCTCACTCGGTATATCTCCTTATACCCTTTTCCCGGCCGTCGGCAACGATCGCCGGGATTTTTTTGCCTGGCGTTTTTGCCTGCAGGGTTTCCTTCCACCCCGCCGCAAAATCGGCCCTGCCCGGCAAGAAAAGCGCAGCCCCGCTATCATGCTCATCCAAAAGCGTCATTCCAAGAAAGTTGCATCGCATGAAATCTGCACCATCCAATATCGACGCCGGCGCCCTGCTGACGTCGACCCGCATCCTGCTGTTTGCCCTGTCCGCCGGCGTGCTCGTCGCCAGCCTCTACTATGTGCAACCGCTCACTTCCATGCTGGCCGCCTCGTTTGGCGTCAGCGTGCCGCAAGCCGGCTACCTGGTCACGGCCACGCAGATCGGCTATGTGCTGGGCATCGTGTTTCTGGTGCCGCTCAGCGATGTGCTGAACCGCCGCCAGTTGCTGACGTGGATGCTGATCGCCAAGATCGGCGCCCTGCTGCTGGCCGCTACCAGCCAGAATATTATCGTCTTTGCCATCGCCAGCGTCTTGATGGGGATCACATCCAGCGCATTAATGGTTGTCACGGCCATGGTGGCTTCATATGCGCCGGATCACAGCCGGGGCCGCATGGTGGGCACCGTCATGACGGGCTTGTTGTTGGGTATCTTGCTGGCGCGTACCGTGTCCGGCACGGTGTCGCAGATCAGCGGCGGCTGGCGCAGCGTCTACGTGCTGGCCGCCATCGTCGTCGCGGCCCTGCTCGTCATGCTGCGCCGCATCCTGCCAAACGAAGCGCCACGCGGCAAGCTGCAATACGGCAAGCTGTTGGCTTCCTTGGCCGACATCATCCGCCAGGAACCGTTGCTGCGCCAGCGCGCCCTGTTCTCGGGCCTGGGCCTGGGCACCTTCAGCGTGTTCTGGACGGGCCTGACCTTCTTGCTCAGCGGCGCGCCGTATCACTATTCGGAAATGCAGATCGGCCTGTTCGGCCTGGCCGGCGCCACGGGCGCGTTTGCAGCGAATACGGCGGGCCGCATGGCCGACCGCGGCTATGCGCGCCAGGCCACCTGGCTGCTGGCCGTCGCCTCGATCGCGGGCTGGGCCTTGATCGGCTTTGGCGCCCATTCGCTGGTACTGCTATTGATCGGCATCGTCCTGCTGGACATGGGCGTGATGGGCTTGCAAGTAACGCACCAGTCGATCATCTATAAACTGGCGCCGCATGCGCGGGCAAGGGTCACCACGGTCTTTATCGCGGGCGGCTTCATCGGCGCCTCTGCTGGCTCGGCCCTGGCCAGCGCCAGCTTTGCCGCCGGCGGCTGGCCCGCCCTGTGCATGGTCGGTGGCGCCATGCCGCTGTTGCTGCTGCTGGTGTGGAGCAAGTACCGGCACACGCAGCGCAGACTGGAACAGGCGAGCTGAGACGTAAAAAAAACCGCTCAAGATTGAGCGGTTTTTTTATGCCGAGACAGTTACTTCGCCTGCTCGCGCGCCTTGCCAAACGCATCACCCGCCTTCCAGGCCGGCATCCTGGCCGCGTTGGCCACGGCTTGCCCCAGGTTCAAGGTAAATTGCGCCTGCTGCGTCATGCCGGACAAATCCCAGCTGGCATCGTACTCATCGGTGACTTGATGGTAGCGGGGGCCGTAGGCCGCCGCCTTGGCTTTCGACGCGGCCACGTCCTTGATGTACTCGCGTCCGCCATTGATGGAAAACGCGGGCACGCCCGCCTTGGCAAAGCTGAAATGGTCGCTGCGGAAATAGCCGCCCGCCAGGTCGGGACGCGCCTGCGCGATATGCATGCCCATGGCTTTGGCCACCGTGGCTGCCATGGCGCCCAGCTCCGTGCGCTCGCTGCCCTGCGCGCCGATGTCGTGCGTGGCACCGACAAAGTTCAGGCTATCGAGGTTCAGCGCGGCAGCCGTCTTGTTCAGGGGCCACAGCGGGTCGGCCGCATACGCGGCGCTGCCCAGCAAGCCTTGTTCCTCGGCCGCTACCCACAGGAAGATCTGCGTGCGCTTCGCCGGTTTTTTCACGGCTTCCTGCGCCATGGCCAGCAAGCCAGCCGTACCGGAAGCGTTGTCGACGGCGCCGTTGTAGATCGTATCGCCACTATCCCCTTGCTTGCCCAGGTGGTCCCAGTGGCCGCTGTAGATGACGGCTTCCTCTTTCAGTGTCGGGTCGGTGCCCGGCACCATGCCGGCGATATTGAACTGTTCCACCTTGCGCACGGCCGACTTCATTTCGCCGCTCAGCTTGGCGTTCAATGCGACGGCCTTGAAGTCCTTGCTTTCCGCTTGCGCGCGCAAGGCGTCCAGATCCTGCCCACCCGCAGCAAACAGGCGGCGCGCCGCGTCTTCCGCGATCCAGCCCTGCAGCGGCGTGCCGGCAGTGCGGTCAGCCAATTGAAAGCGCTCGCTGCCGCTCCAGCTGTTCTGCACCACGCTCCAGTCGTACGACGCGGACGGTTTCGTGTGGATCAGCAACACGCCAGCCGCGCCCTGGCGTTTGGCTTCCTCGAATTTGTAGGTCCAGCGGCCGTAGTAAGTCAGCGCCTTGCCAGCGAAACGGTTTGGTTCGGCAGCGGTCGGCTGCGGGTCGTTGACCATCATGACGACGATCTTGTTTTTGACATCGACACCCTTGAAATCGTTCCAGCCTTCTTCCGGGGCCGTGATGCCGTAGCCGACAAATACCAGTGGCGCGTCGAAGGTGTGGGCGCCAACGGAGTCGCCCGTAGCCCAGACCCAGTCCGGGCCGAACGCCAGCGGTACGGGCTTGCCGCCCGCCACAGCCTGCAGGCTGCTCTCGGCTGGCAAGGATTTCACGCCGGCGATCTGCACGCTCTGGCGGTAGCTGTTGCCGCGCACGGGTTGCAAGCCGGCCATCTGCGCCTGGGTTTCCAGGTAGGCCACCGTCAGGTCAGCCCCCCGTTGGCCCGTGCCGCGGCCTTCCAGCAAATCGTTGGACAGGAAGGCCAGGTGGGCGCGCAAGGGTGCTTCCTGCACCACGGGCATGCCGGTCGCGGCGTGGGCGGAAAACGCCAGCGCCAGGCTGGAAGCGAGCGCCGTGACGGCCAGGGAAGAAAACAGCTTCTGCATAAGATCCTTTGGGTAAGAGGAGGAAAGCGGTCCGGCGGATGGCCGAGCCGGCGATTGTATGCCATGGGGAAAGATGGATCAAAATGCGGACGAAAAAAATCCCCGCGGCAAGGGCGGGGATTTGGCAGGGAGAACGTTCAGACCAGCAGTGCGGCCGCCAGGGATTCGATCTCTTCGGCCGATTCCTCGAGGATGGTGTGCAAGGTGCTGCCGCCGATGCCGAAGTCGATCTTCGCCGCCGCCTGGCGCCGCGCGGCGCTTTCCGGCGGGTGCAAAGGGGAACCGACGGGCGACAGATCGTTGGCCAGCACCAGGGTCGCGCCCAGGGTGCGGGGCGGGAACGGGCTGCCGCCATGCCACATGCCTTCCACGGCTTGCAAGACCATGTCCGGCACTTGCAACTGGCGCAGCACGCCGCGGCCAATCAGCTTTTCGCCGTATTCGATCCAGTCTTCGGTATTGTCGTCGAGCAAACCCGGATATTCCTCGGCCCGCGACAGCAGATAAAAGCCGCCCACTTCGTGCACGATGGCGGCGAACATGGCCGTTTCCACATCCACGTGCGTGACTTTCCGCGCGATCACCTGGCTCAGCGCGGCCACGTGGGCCGTGTGTTCCCACAGCTTGGCCGCCTTGGCGCGCAATTGCGGGTCGGTAATCTGGCTGCCCAGCTGGCGCACGATGACGGACGCCACCATCGACTTTAATGTGGCAAAACCCAGGCGCGAGACAGCCGCGCGCACATTGGCGATTTCATTGCCGGAACGGTTGTAGGCGGCCGAGTTGGCCAAGGCCACCACCCGGGCCGACAGCAGCGGCTCGGCCATGACCATGCGGGCAGCCGCTTCGATATGGCAATCGGGGTCGTCCAGCGCTTCCTGCAGCTTCAAGGTGGCCTTGACGTTGGCGGGGAACGTCAGCTCGCCCTTGCTCGCTTGCAGCGCGATAATCTTGAATACTTCCAGTCTATCCATGGGTCAATCTCCGGTACGGGCCTGTTCAGGCTCTGCTGTGTGGATGGGCCGGGAATGCGCATGTATCCCCGGCCTGGCTCCCGTTTCCGGCAATATTACAGCAAGTTCAAACTCAAACCTATTACTTTCCGGAAACTTTCCCTGCCACGCCTTCGACAAAATAATCCATCTTCGTCAGCGCCGCATCGTCCAGCACGCCTTTGTCCAGGCGCACCTTGCCGTCGTTATCCTTGATCGGCGCGCTGAAAGGATTGAGCTTGCCAGCAACCAAGTCTTTCTCTCGCGCCAATACAAACTGTTTCACGTCGGCCGGCACGGCGGCGTTGATGCCTTCCAGCTTGACCATGCCATCCTTGATGCCGCCCCAGGTGCTGCTGGACTTCCACGTGCCGTCCAGCACGGCCTGCGCCTGCTTCGTATAGTAGTCGCCCCAATGGTGGGTGACGGCGGCCAGCTGCGCCTTCGGGCCGTACTTTTTCATGTCCGAGTGGTAGGCGATCGCATACTTGCCCTTTTCTTCGGCCGCCTGCACCACGGCGGTCGAGTCCGTGTGGTGGGTGACCACGTCGGCGCCCTGGCCGATCAGGGTGATGGCCGCGTCGCGCTCCTTGCCCGGATCGAACCAGCTATTCACCCACACCACTTTCACTTCCGCCTTGGGGTCGACGCTGCGCATGCCGCGCGTGAAGGCGTTCACGCCCTGCAACACTTCCGGGATGGGAAACGCCGCCACATAACCGGCCACATGGGTCTTGCTCATCTTGCCTGCCAACACGCCGGCCAGGTAGCGGCCCTCGTAGAAGCGCGCGTTGGTATTGGCCACGTTGACGGCCGTCTTGTATCCCGTCAAATGAATGAACTTCACATTAGGAAATTGTTTCGCCACTTTCAAGGTGGGGTTCATGTAGCCGAACGAGGTCGTGATGACCAGCTTGCTGCCCGTTTGCGCCAGGTCGCGGATCACCCTTTCCGCATCGGCGCTTTCCGGTACGTTTTCCACATACTTGGTGGTGATCTTGTTGCCCAGCGCCTTTTCCATTTCCTTGCGGGCCAGATCATGCTGCGTGGTCCAGCCCGCGTCGCCGATAGGGCTGATGTAAACAAAGCCGACATTCAGCGGCGCAGTGGCGGGAGCGGCGGCCATGACGGGCATCAAAACCGCACTGCAAACGGCGGCGCATACTAGTTTCTTGGACATGGTTTTCCTTGTGGTGAGTGATTAATTTCCGGGATTGAAATTTTTCCCCAACGAAGCGGGCATGTTGAGCTTGATGTAATTGGCATTGCTGGAGATCAGCACCAGCACGACGATGGCCGCCACATACGGCAGCATCGACAGCAGTTGCGACGCGATGGGTACGCCCAGCGCCTGCGCGTGAAACGTCAAAATGGTGATGCCGCCAAACAGGTAAGCGCCACCCACCACGCGCGCGGGGCGCCAGGTGGCAAACGTGGTCAACGCCAGCGCGATCCATCCGCGTCCCGCCACCATGCCCTCGACCCACAGGGGCGTGTACACGAGCGATAAAAACGCGCCGGCCAGGCCGCAGCAGGCGCCGCCGAACAGCACGGCCGCCAGGCGGATACGGCGCACGGGATAGCCGAGCGCATGCGCGGACGCGGGCGATTCGCCCACGGCGCGCAGCACGAGTCCCGCCCGCGTGCGGTACAGAAACCAGGCGATGGCCAGGCACAGCAGCAAGGACAAGTACACCATCGGATGCTGGCGGAACAGGGCCGGCCCCAGCACGGGAATATCTTCCAGCAAAGGGATGCCGAAGCGGCCATTCTGCAAGCTGTTGCCCACATACTTCAAGCCGATATACGTCGAGGCACCGGCGCCGAACAGAGATAAAGCCAGGCCCGTCGCGTACTGGTTCGTGCCCAGCCACACGGTCAGCCAGGCAAAGAAGCCAGACAGCACCATGCTGGCGCCCGCCCCCGCCAGAAAGCCCAGGGTAGCACTGCCCGTGTTGACGGCCACGGCAAAGCCCGTGATGGCCGAGACCAGCATCATGCCTTCCGCGCCCAGGTTGACCACGCCTGCCTTTTCATTCACCAATAAACCGAGGGCGGCCAGCATCAGCGGCGTGCCCGCATTGATGCTGGCGGCGACCAGCGGTGCGATGGTCAGCAGCAGGTTATCCATGTTTTCTCCAGCGCAATTTGTATTGAATCAGCACGTCGCAAGCGAGCAAGGCGAACAGCAAGATGCCCTGGAACACGCCCGTGATGGCGCTGGGCAGACCGAGGCGCGACTGCGCCAGTTCGCCGCCGATATAAAACAGGGCCATGACGAAGCTGGAAAAAATCACGCCCACGGGATGCAAGCGTCCGACGAAGGCGACGATGATGGCGGCAAAACCGTAGCCGGGCGAAACCGTGGGCGTCAGCTGCCCCATCGGCCCCAGCACTTCGCAGGCGCCCGCCAGGCCGGACAGGGCGCCGCAAATCAGCAAGGACGACCACAAGGTCTTGCGCGAGGAAAAGCCCGCATACCGGGCGGCGGCCGGCGCCATGCCGCCCACGCGCAGGCGGAAGCCGGCAATGCTTCTGGATAGGTACAGCCAGCCGCCCAGCGAAGCCAGCAAGGCAAACACGATGCCCACGTGCAAGCGCGTATCGCTGATCACCATCGGCAACAGCAAGCCGTCCGACAGCAGTTTCGACTGGGGAAAGTTAAACCCTTCCGGGTCGCGCAGCACGCCATACACGAGATAGCTGAGCAGCAATTGGGCGATGTAGACGAGCATCAGCGAGACGAGGATTTCGCTGGCGTTGTAGCGGTCGCGCAGCCACGCCACCAGTCCCGCCCACGCCATTCCGCCCGCCATGCCGGCCAGCAGGGACACGCCGATGATGGCCGCGCCACCGACGCCATCATCGAGGTACAGGGCGGCCGCGCCGCCGCAGATGGCGCCCAGGGTCAGCTGCCCTTCCGCGCCGATGTTATAGATGTTGGCGCGAAAGCAGATGGCCAGGCCCACGGCGATCAACAGCAGCGGTGCCACCTTGAGGCCCAGCTCGGACCAGCCGTGCGCGTCGCGCAAGGGTTCGACAAAGAAGACGGCCAGTCCCGCCAGCGGATCGTGTCCCAGCGCAAGAAACAGCAGCGCGCCGCACAGCACGGTCAGCAGCACGGCCAGCACGGGCGACAGCCACGACATCAGGCGCGAAGGAGTCGGCCGGGCTTCCAGGCGCAAGGCAAAGTTAGCCATGGGCAGCCTCCTGCGGCCACAGCCCGCTCATCCACTGCCCCACCTGCGCCACGCTGGCCTCGGCCACGTCGAGCGATGGCGAGATTTTTCCCTTCGCCATTACCAGCAAGCGGTCGCTGATGTCGAACAATTCATCGAGCTCTTCCGACACGACCAGCAGCGCGCAACCGGCGTCGCGCAGCGCCAGCAATTCCGCGCGGATTTGCGCGGCCGCACCCACGTCCACGCCCCAGGTCGGCTGCGCCACCACCAGCACGGTGGGCTCGCGCATGACTTCGCGTCCGACTATGTATTTCTGCAAGTTGCCGCCCGACAGGCTGCGCGCCAGCGCCTGCGGCCCGCCCGCCTTCACCTGGAAGCGGGCGATGATGGCGGCCGCCCGCTGCGCGATGACGTTATGCCGCACGAAGCCGTGGCGGATGGTGGCCGGTGTCTGCAAACTGAGCAGCACGTTGTCGGCCAGCCCCATGTCGGGCACGGCGCCGCGTCCCAGCCTTTCTTCCGGCACGAAGCCGAAGCCCAGGGCGCGGCGGCGGCCTGGCGGCAAGCGTCCCGCCGGCGTGCCATTGAGCACGATGCTGGCGGGGGGCGCGCGCATGTCCTCGCCCGACAGGGCGGCCAGCAATTCCTGCTGGCCATTGCCGGACACGCCCGCGATGCCGACGATCTCGCCAGCGCGCACGTCGAAATTGATATCGATCAATTGCGTGGCGAACGGGTGGCTCTTCGGCAAGTTCAAATTCTTGACGCTCAGCATGGCCGCACCGGGCGTGCGCGCCACGCGCGTGACGGCAGGCGGCTCGGCGCCGATCATCATGCGCGACAGGCTGGCCGCCGACTCTTGCGAGGGGTCGCACACGCCCGCATTCTTGCCGGCGCGCACCACCGTGCACGTATGGCACAGGGCGCGGATTTCGTCGAGCTTGTGGCTGATGTACAGGATGCTGCAGCCTTCGGCCGCCAGTTGGCGCAAGGTCGTAAACAGTTTCTCCACGGCGCCCGGCGTCAGCACGGACGTCGGTTCATCGAGGATCAGCAGTTGCGGCTTGGCCAGCAAGGCGCGCACGATTTCCACACGCTGGCATTCGCCGACGGACAAGGTGTGCACGTGGCGCTGCGGTTCCAGGTCCAGGCCGTACTGGCGCGCCGTCGCTTCGATGCGCTGCGCCAGCTCCGCCATGTTGGTGCCGGCGGGCAAACCGAGGGCGATATTTTCCGTCACGGTCAAGGTGTCGAACAGGGAAAAGTGCTGGAACACCATGGCGATGCCCAGCGCCCGCGCGGCCGACGGGTTGGCGATCTCGACTTCGCGGCCATTCCACCGGATGCGGCCGCCGTCGGGTTGCACCGCGCCGTAGATAATTTTCATCAAGGTCGATTTGCCGGCGCCGTTTTCACCGAGCACGGCGTGGATTTGTCCGGGCGCGACGGTGAGACAGATGCCGTCATTGGCCACCACGGCCGGATAGCGCTTGCTGATATCGAGTAATTCCAGGCGTGCCGTCATTGTTTTTTTCGTGCCTCGCTGCAGGGTCGCCGGCGTTGGCGCCGGTGGAGAAATTCAAGCTCTTGTCTCTATCGTATCGGCATCCGCGGCGCTTGGGGGATGGCGTGGCGGCGCGCATTTCTATTTCCGCAAAAAAACAACACCTGTATACAATTTTGAAAAAAATTATCAGCTTTACAGCGGCCGCCTTGCCCCGCAAGGGCGAGAAGGTGCGATGATTATATGCAAGAACTGATAGTAAGTATGCAGATAAAACATATCGCCCAACGCGGCGCTTCTCGCATCATGGATTGAACGGCGCGCAAGTTGCCTCATCGCAGCGCATCGTGCGGGTTACGCCCCCTGCTATTTCATTTCCCGTTTCCCAACACCGCCATCAGGAGCCGAAAGTGCCAAAAACCATACCGTGTCTGTTGCTCTGCCTCACTACCACCCTCGGCGTGGGCGCAACCGCCCAGGCTGCCGAATGGAGCGATACCGCGCTGAGCTGGCGCGCCGGCAATGACTACCGCGAGCCGTTCAATCCCGACGACATCAAGAAAAACATCTTCGCCATCACGCACGCCAGCGGCTACAAATACGGCAGCAACTTCGTCAACCTGGATTTCCTGATCTCCGACAGCAATGACCCTGGCGCGCTGGGCAAGACGTCCGGCGCGCAGGAAGCGTACCTGGTGTACCGCAACACCATCGACATCGGCAAGGTGCGCGGCAGCGACATCAAGTTCGGCCCCGTGCGCGGCGTCGGCCTCACCCTGGGTTTCGACGTCAACACGAAAAATGACGTCGGCTACAACTCGCGCAAGCGCATGCTGGTGGCCGGCCCGACACTGATGTGGGACGTGCCCGGCTTCTTCAACACCAGCCTGCTGTTGCTGCGCGAAAGCAACGCCCCCAGCGGCGCCTTCCCGCCCATCTCGCAAGTGACGGGCCGCTACACGTATAAGACGCATGCCATGCTGACGGGCGCCTGGGGCATCCCCCTGTCGCCGCTATTCTCGTTCGAAGGTTTCTTTAACCTCATCGATTCAAAAGGCAACGATGAAGTGGGCCGCAAGACGGCGGTGGAAACGAATATCGACATGCAAGTGATGTTCGACGTGGGCGCGGCCCTGGGCAGCCCGAAAAACACTTTCCGCGTGGGCCTGGAATACCAGTACTGGAAGAACAAGTTCGGCAACTCGCCCGCCACCACGGGCAACGTGGGGCAAACGGCGAAGACGCCGATGATACGCGCGGAGTACCATTTCTAAAATTCATTGTTACGCATCAACACCCACCTTCGCGCCTGATGCCAGCATGAAGCTTTCCTGCTGGCGGAGAGCGCGACCGTGGAACAACTACTGCCGTATTACGAGCGTGAGCTGGGCCTGTTCCGCCAGTACACGCGCGAATTTTCCAGCCGCTATCCGAAGGCGGCCGGGCGCCTGCTGATCGCCGGCGAGACGTGCGAAGACCCGCACATCGAGCGCCTGATCCAGTCTGTTGCCCTGCTCACGGCGCGCGTGTCAAAACGCCTCGACGACGCCTATCCGCAATTTACCAACTCCTTGCTGGAAACCCTGTACCCGCACTACCTGCGGCCCTTTCCCTCGTGCTCCATCGTGCGCATCGCCGCCGATGAAGCGCCGAGCGGCGGCCAGCTGGCCCAGCCTGTGCACATTGCGCGCGGCACGGTGCTGCGCTCGCATCCGGTGCAGGGCGTGGCCTGCAAGTTCACCAGCGCGTACGACGTGACCCTGGCGCCGCTGGCCATTACGCGTCTGCATTTCTCGCCGCTCATCGACGCGCCGCCCGGCCTGCGCCTGCCCGCCGGCGCCAGCGCCTTGCTCAGCATGCAGTTCACCAGCAGCAGCGAGCAGTACCACCTGGACCAGGCCGGCTTTGCCAGCCTGCGCCTGTTTGCCGATGGCGAACCGTCCGTGCGCGCGGCCCTGCTCGACGCCCTGTTCCTGCACGGCGCGGGAGCGTACGTGGCGCTGGACGAACACGGCCCGTGGCTGGCCGTCGACGGCACCGTGCTGGCGCCGGCCGGCTATGCGGAGGACGACGCGCTGATCCCCATTTCCGCCCGTTCGCACCCGGCCCTGCGCCTGCTGACCGAGTATTTTGCGTTTCCGGAAAAATTCCATTTCATCGATATCGCATGGTCCCTGCTGGCCGCCCTGCTGCCAAAACAGTGCCGCCAGTTCACCCTGCACCTGCCGCTCATGGGCGTGCGCAGCGACAGCCACGAGGCGCGGCTCTTGTCCTGCGTCAGCCCCGATAATCTCTTGCTCGGCTGCACGCCCGTCGTCAACCTGTTCGCCAAGTCCGGCGTGCCGATCCGCCTCACGCATACCGAGCCCGATTACGCGCTGGTGGCCGATGCCACGCACGCGTTTGCCTACGACATCCACAACATCGAGGCCGTCACCGTGGTGCGCAAGGACCAGGCCGGCGAGCGCCTCAGCACTTTCTTGCCACTGTATGCCTCGCTGCAGGGTTCTCAGGTAGAACAGGGCCAGGAGCATGGTCAATACTGGCTGGCGCGCCGCGACGAAGCCGTGGCCGCCATCAGCCCCGGCCATGAAATGCGGCTGAGCCTGATCGACCCGCAGTTTTCACCAGGCAGCGCGGCCTGCGCCACCGTCTCGACGCAGCTGCTGTGCAGCAACCGCGACTTGCCCACGCAGTTGCATTACGGCTTGCCCGGTGGCGACCTGCTGGCCGAAGACGTGCCCGACGGCATCCCTGCGCGCTTCCTGCGCAAGCCCACGCCCAGCCTGCGTTTCCTGGCGGACACGCACTGGCGCCTGATTGCGCACCTGTCGCTCAATTACTCCAGCCTGACGCAAGCGGGCCTGGCCGAATTCCAGAAAATGCTCAGCCTGTACGACCTGCCCCGCTCGCCCACCACGCAGCGCCTGATCCACGGCATCGTCACGCTCGAACACGGCAGCACGCGCGCGTGGATGCCCACCGTGCCGTTTCCCACCCTGATGCCCGGCATCGCCATCCGCCTGGGCATCGATGAGCAAGCCTTCGTCGGCTGCAGCATCCATATCTTTGCCCAGGTGCTGCAGCGCTATTTCGCCCTGAACAGCCAACTCAACTGTTTTAGCCAACTGACGCTGCTGTCGCACCGCAGCGGCGAGGAACTCCTGCGATGCCCGGAACGCAGCGCCGACGCCACCCCAGCGTGATCCAGCAATTGCTCGACGCGCCGCAGCGCTTCGAGTGCTTCCAGGCGCTGCGCCTGCTGCTGGCGTGGCTGGCCGAACACGGCATCGACGAACACACGGCGTTGGCAAAGCTCGTGCGCTTCGACAATAGCGTCTCGCTGCGCTTTCCCGCCAGCCAGGTCGAAGCGCTCGCGACCGGCGGCATCGAGGATGCCGATGCCCTGCTGCTGGCGCTGCTGTCCGGCCACGGCAAGCCCATCCACCTCACGCCCGCCTTCATGGGCCTGCTGGGTTGCCAGGGCAGCTTGCCCAGCCACTATTCGGAGCGCATCGCCGCGCACCAGCACAGCGAACGCGTCACCGGCCCGCGCGCCTTTCTCGACCTGTTTTCCAGCCGCGCCGTGGCCCTGTTTTATCAGGCCTGGCAAAAATACCGCGTCGAGCAAGCCGGCCACAGCGGGGACTTCCTGTCGCGCCTGCTGGCTCTGGCCGCATGCCAGCCGGGCCAGGGCCAGGACGAGGCCGCCGCCGGCCTGTACAGCGGCTTGCTGCAGCAGCGCAACCTCTCGTCCATCGTCATGGCGCGCATCCTTGCCGACCACTTCGGCGTGCCCTGCCATATCGACGAGGCGACGGGAGCCAGGGACGTGCTGGCGCCGCGCGAACAGACGGCGCTGGGCATGGCCAATGCCGTGCTGGGCCAGCGCGCCACCGTCGGCGAGCGCTGCCGCCGCCCCGACCTGGCCGTGCGCCTGCGCCTCGGTCCGCTCACTGCCAAGCAGCACGCCAGCTTCCTGCCGCGCGCCGCTGGCAGCCAAGCGCTGCGGCACATGCTGATGCTGTTCAGCCAGCCGCTCGTGCGCTACGACATCGTGCTGGTGCTGCGCGCCAGCGATGTGCAAGGGACGACGTTGACGGCAGCGCCACAAGGCGGCCTCGGCTGCAACAGTTTCCTTGGCGATGCGGCAACGCCGCGCCACCGCGATGACAAACATTACGAAATGCACTTGATGCCCTCATTCAACGATTGATCCTTGCGGCTGCGCAAAACGCTTGTGTTCGCTATTGCTACAGTCGGCCAACGATCCCTACCGTGAAGCGATGCGCGATGAGCGAGTTCCCCGATACGACGACGGCATGGGCGGCATTGACGGGCGACATGCAGGGTCAGCGCCTGCTGCGCCTGCGCTTTCCGCATGGCGACGGCCCCGCCGGCATCCGCTTCCTCGCCAACAGCCTGTCCGCCAGCGAAAGCCTGTCGCGCGACTTTTCCTATGTGGTGGAAATGCTGTCCGACGATGCCAGCATCGCGCTCGACAAGGTGCTGACCATCGAACTTTTACACACAAATCATCCGCACAAAATATTGAGTCCAACAAAGAAATTAAAGGAGAAAAAATTATGGAAAAAGTCCGAAAATTTGATGACAAAATTTCTGGATAATACTTTAGATATATAACAATTGCCTATATTGATTTTGAAAAAAACAAAAATATTGAAGATTTCATTATCTACATAAAAGATGATGATAATGAAATAGAGTTAACATTCCACCCAAGTCTTGCAAAGGGAGAGAGTCCAATGCTAGGAGGAAAAACCTCGCTGGGTCGGACGGTGGTTTATCTTATCTCAAAAAAAGACAAGACAATAATTAAAATAAATTATCAAAAATGAATTTCATTAAATTACTTTAAAGCAAGATATTTTTATAAAAATTTCTTAAAAATTACCAGCAACCACATTCCACAACGGGTCATCGATGCAAAAAAACCATCCATGCGCTTAAGGAATGGCAGCAAAGGAAGCAAGAGCTATTGGCACATACATTACAGACGCAGGAGGAGGAAATCAATATTTCATTGATGATTCAGATATATCAAAACTCAAAGCTAATGAAAAATATTTAAATTTCCGACGCCATAAATGAATATAAATAAAAATACTGGAGATATCGAAATAAATGAGAATTTTCACGTAAACAAAAACACATCAACAAAAGAAATAAAAAAACATAAATTTTCTTGAATATTTTGGAAAAATAAATGACTTTGAAACATATAGCATGCGAAATATTCAATTTCTCAATGTGGAAACAAGAGTAAATTTAAGACTTAAAAATGGAATTCTTTGCATTATTGAAATATTCTGGACAGATGGAGTCACAAACAGACTTGGCTATAACTCCAGTCACTCGGACATGATCAATGAAAAAAATATCTTAGTAAGTTAGTTTCAAAATCACTAGGTCAATCAGCGGAAATATCGAAAAAGTACGAGGATTTTTTTTCTTTCTCGTGGGGATACATACTAATCAAGGCAGATCAAAAATCATCACTTTGCTCGACAATGATAATATATGGCAAAAACACAAATATATAATAAAGAAAATAAATATTAACTAGCAGAGTACTCCAACAAACATTTCCTATCCCGATAGAGATATGAAAAAACATATATCCAAAATGGAAAACCTGGAAGAAAAAATTTCCGGAAAAAATCTTGAAAAATTGCTCGTGGCTTTGGTTGAATTCAGAAAAGAGCAAAGGAATATTTCAGATTTTGAAATATATATTCAAGACAACAACGAAGATATTAAAATAACCTTCGTACCAAATTTTGCACCCGGTGAAAAAATACTAGGTGGAAAAACATCAATGGGAAGATCCGTCACTTATACCATTTCAAAAAAGACGAGAAAAATCATCAGTTCAAACTATCATAGATAAAATGAGACTATCAATCAAATAGAGTTCACTCTAATTAATGATGAAAAAATTGCGTCTGGAAGAAAAATATCTTAAAAATTTGCGAAGAAAAATTATCGCAAAAAAAACTGCACCACTTACAAGCAACGAACTTGATTTTTTTGCCAGCTTGCTCGAACGCGAATTTTATAGCCCGGAACTACATCAGGTCATCTGGGATATAGCATGGCAAAGTCCTGCAAACGCAGCCATGTTAAAAATTGCACAAAATATCATCGCCATCAATGTATCTGCCGACGACGACGATGTTTTCAATAGCCATATTGAAGCTATATTTAGTTACTACCTACAAAACTCACCAAGCTATGAACAAGAGAAAATTCTTGATCGCTTCGAAAAAAGCAAATCCCTGAGACTGCGCATGATTGTGGCCGAATTCCACATGTGGAAAAATCATGTTTTGAAAGGTTTGCACATGATGGCAAAAATACTTGATGAGGAAAATATAGATCATGCTATCGCTGATTCTATTTGCATGTGGATCGCGCAAAAGAGAACTCCGGAACTACAGAACTCTTTTCTTCATGATGCGGCCCAAGAACGGGAACAAGGAAATATTTCCTATGCGAAAACTCTAGAGTGGATATGCGAAAATCTCATCCGATAGCGGTCAAGGCATATTGTCCGGCTGGAGATTATCGTATTACCACTCCGTACCAGGTCATCCGGCAAGGTTTCAAAAAATGAAAACATTATCCTTTGATAAAAAAAGTGGTTATTTCCTATTGGATGGCATCATGATGGCGCCACTTAACGAATCTGAATTTATTCAAATTGCAAAAGAAAATAACATTGAGATAGAAGACAATAAAACAAACACTTATGTGCACAGTTTATCAACCTGCGGAAGATTGAATGAATTTGAGTTTGGCATAAATTTTATTTTTAAAAATTATTGCATGAAGAGTGTTTGGCTATCGTGGGATGGGGGAAATACAAAAAAATATGGATATAACACGACAGAGTACCAATTAATAGCCGACAAAAACCGACTAGCCAAATTACTTGCTGAAGTCTTGGGAAAAGGTCCTGATGAGATAAGGAAAACATTCTCCGCATTTAATTTTTCATGGGGCAAAATTTCAGCTTCAGCATCTCTTCAATCAGCGATGGCATCAATTGGAATATCGTGGAATATGCACTATTTTCATACGCAATAAATCAAAGGACAAAAATGAAAATTCTTATTTATCCACATAAGAAATTTTTATCAAGTATGAATTTTGAAATTGGAAATGGAACTGATATCCACATTAAGCTGTCCAAGGATTGGAATAGCAAACTAATCACGCCAAAAATAATCAATCTACTGATCAATGAAAATTCAGAGGAAAAGAGTTGGAAATATGTTTTTTGCATTTTTCTAAATCCGAGTTTCTTCTCCGCTTATTTTTATGCCCAATCAGAAAACTATAGGGTAAGCCTGATTGATGAAAATAAGAAACTAATAAAATTTCACAAAATTTAAATTATTTACAATGAATATAATTCATTATGTTATATTTGAAGATGGATATTTTTCCGCAAACGAATCAATCATTCTATTTAAAGGAATGAAAAGAAAAGATCTACACTCGATGGATCATGACTGGGAAGCATGGATAAAGCATGAAGACGGGGCAATCGCCTACAAAACAAATTTCAAACTAAAAAAAATGAAAATAATAGTTATTTGTTTTTTTGAGAAAGATGATGGCCTCATAAAATTCTGGGATTTTGGTCCGGAAAATTGCATGGACGGATTTCAGTCTAAACCCGAAGGAAAATATACAAGAAGATTGAGACGATGGTTTCTAGATGAGTTTGCTATCACGCTGCCGCAATCAGGACCTTGGGGGAAAATAGATGCATGTCATGACCCGCACAATCACACCACATCGGTTTTTTGTGCCTATCAATAAAACCACTATTAAATTCGGCTAACTTTCAGCTAACTATGTGCATGAATATTTCAGATACAGCACAAGAGATGTCAATTTTAAAAATTCCATCAAATGCTTTCTCGATTGGCGATCCGGCTCAGGATGAGAGTCTGTGCATCAGAGAAAAAAAAGGATGTTGGGAAGTTTTTTACTATGAACGAGGAATAAAGACAGAGCTTCGCGTTTTCAAAGAAGAACATGAAGCCTGTGAAAATTTTTTATTAATAATAAAATCCTGGTTTATGTAATTTGAAAGTAATATTTTTTTGTATTTATCCTATCTTCCCAAGAGAACCATGAAATCCAGAAAATCACATGTTAAACACAATCAATATAGGAATACTTTGCCTTAATTTTGACGAAGCAAAAGAATTTTACATTGACAATCTCGGATTCTTTATTACGATGGATACCATCATTCAGTGTGATTCAGGCACCAGTCGCCGCCTGACAATGGCGCACGAGTCCAACAAAAAATTCTCAATAGAATTCATGCCTCCTTCAAACATTGAGCAAGCACATCGCGTAGGTAGCAAAGGTGGTACGCTCAATCTATTCACTTTACCAACGAAAAATATTGACACGCTCAAGGAGCGACTGGACAAAACTGCTTTTTTCATCAGTTACGTAGAGACTCCCTACGCAAGTTTTCTGAACGTCGAAGATCCGATGGGGAACAATATTTGCCTCTACGAACCGTGCTGAATCATTGCAATAATTCATACGAGATACCTCATCCAAAATTTCACATAACAGAATGAAAAAATTTGAAATCCCAGGCTGTATTTTTGATTTCATTGATGGAGTACTGATCGTCAATGGAGAGATTGCATTATCGAAAAAAATTCCAGCAACCGATTTTATAAATAGTATTATCAATATATTCCATACCATACCTACAACAACAGCGGTTGGAATGTATATTTTTGATATCAATGGATGGGTAGACGAATACGTTGTCGAGTTAATTATTGTAAAAGAAAATTTCCCCGAAATAGATTACATAATAATAATACATTACTTTGAAAATAATTCTGTAGGCAACGGTGTAAGTGAATCATCGCTAGTCAAACAATTTCAAAGGAAGTCTGGGATTGCCGGAAAAATGAAAGGACTATCAGAAATAGTCTTTCAATTTTCGTGGGGAGGCGTTATCGCACAGCATGACATAAAAATATCTTCCTCATGCATAATCTTGCAGTACAAAACAGCCAGGAAATCACCCATCAGATTGAAAATGAATGATCATTGTGTATCGTATATCAATATAGATAAATCTGTAGAAGTGCAGCAACGAATAGTAGCATCCATAAAAAATAGTGATACCTTTTTTCCAAAAGCAAGTGAGATACGATGGCTGAATTTATTGAAGAAGCTACCTCGAAAATTAAAAATCTGTCTCATCAATGAAATTTCTTTTGAAAATACATTGATAGCATTGCATTCTTCAGGCTGGCCAGATGAGGGGAGCGTTGTAGCACTGCTCAGTAACAGGTTCAGAACTAAGGAATTCGACAAGGATTTACATTTCAGAGCGCTGAATGACGCGCATTACTGCAAAGAAGAAATTTCATATGTTGAAGATAACGTTACGCACTTGATGATCAATTAGGCAATTCAGGAACAGCCCAGGATTTGACTTGCCCATCGCCCTGCACGATACTTGCCGCTGTCGCCAAAGCTCCCCACCCTGAGCAATCAACCATCAGCGCCTGTCACCACCGCCTACACTCACAGCATGCCGTCTCCGAACTCTCCCACCGCCCCCTACATCGGCCGCTTCGCCCCCTCTCCCTCCGGTCCCCTGCACATGGGCTCGCTCGTTGCCGCCATGGCCAGTTATCTCGATGCGAAAGTGCATCGCGGCACGTGGCTGCTGCGTATCGAGGACCTGGACTATGACCGCAATGTCGAGGGCGCCGATCTCGGCATCCTGGCCAGCCTGCAGCGCTGCGGCATGCACTGGGATGGCGAGGCGACGTGGCAGAGCCGGAGGCTGCCGCTGTACCAGGCGGCGCTCAAGCAATTGCAGGACGATGGCCTCGTGTATGCGTGCGGCTGTTCGCGCAAGGAGATCCAGGATTCGAACTTGCAGGCAGGCGCGCCGAAGAATGGGGCCGCCGTGTATCCGGGCACCTGCCGCCACGGCTTGGCGCCGGGCAAGGCGGCGCGGGCCTTGCGGCTGCGGGTGCCGCAGGGGGCCGATGCGGTGTACGCTTTTGCCGACCGCTGGGCGGGTCCGCAGCGGCAGGATCTGGCCAGCGAAGTGGGCGACTTCATCGTGCTGCGCGGCGACGGTTACTGGGCGTATCAGCTGGCCGTCGTGGTCGACGATGGCGCGCAGGGGATCACGCAAGTGGTGCGCGGCGCGGACTTGCTCGATTCCACGCCGCGCCAGCTGTATCTGCAGGATGTGCTGGGCTTGCCGCATCCCGGCTTCCTGCACGTGCCTGTCGTCATGAACGACAGCGGCGAAAAGCTGTCCAAGCAGACGGGCGCCATCGCCTTCGATACAGGAACACAAACCACCGAACTGCTGGCGTCGGCGTTGTTGCCGGCGGCCCGCTTCCTCGGCCTCGACGTGCGCGCCGAGAACGTCGAAGACTTCTGGCGGCAAGCGATTCCCGCCTGGGCGCAGCGCTTGTCGCAACTTCCGATACACGCATAAAAAAACCCGCCGCGGCGAACCGTTGGCGGGTTGGAATGCAAGCGCCAGCCGCTAGGGCCGGCCCTGGAACCGAACACTTAAGAAAACCGTAGCGAGCGGCAGTGAGTTGCGGCTGAGAAGCGCAGCTGTGCTTGGCACGGGGCCGCCGAGGCAGTGAGCATCGGAGGCCGCAAATCACGACGCGCAGTAGGTTTGCTTATGTGTTCTTAGAAGTTGCCTTTGAACTGCACACCAAACTGACGTGGCTCATTGATGAAGCCCGTGCGGTTGTTGAAGTCGATGGCGCCCGTGATACGCTGGGTGTCGGTGATGTTGCGGCCAAAAACGGCCATTTCATACTTGCCAGCATCCCAGGTGTAGCCCACGCGCAAGCCACCTTCGACCATCGGCTTGCCGGTGAACTCGGTGGACTCGTACAGGAAGAAGTTGATCTTGCTGCGGTAAGCCCAGTCCGTGAAGACGAAGAATTCGCCGTTTTCCATCGGGATCGAATAGCGGCCTGTGGCGGTGACCGTCCACTTCGGCGCTTGCGGCAGCGCATTGCCATTGATGATGGCGAAGCCAGCGGCGTTTTTCGGATCGGTCACGGTGCAGCTGCGGCATGTGGCTACCGACAGGGATGGATCCTTGATTTCCGTGAAGTTGTAGCTGCCGCCCAACGACATCTTCAGGCTAGGCGTGACAAAACCTTCCAGTTCCAGTTCCGCGCCGCGGCCATTCGTCTTGGCTGCATTGATCAAACGCGTCACGTTCGAGGTGCCGCCAACGACCGTCAATTGCTGGTTTTTCACCTGGTAGTTGTACAGGCTGAAGGCGACGCGGGCGCGGCGCTCGAACAGGTCGGCCTTGATGCCCGCTTCGAACGAGGTGATCGTTTCCGCATCGGCCACGGTCACGGACACATCCTTGCTGGCTGGCGCGATACTTGGCGCGCGGAAACCGGTGGCGATACGGCCGTAGAAGTTCACGTCCTTGTTGTACTTGTAGGTACCGCTCAGATCCCAGTTGACCTTGGCTTTGCTGACATCGGCGCTGGTCGGGTTGATTTGCGGGACGTTGTTCGCTACTACCGTGTTGAAATCCTTCTTGTCCTTGGTGTAGCGCAAGCCGGCACGCAGCATGAAGTCATCGTTGACGGCATAGTTGACCGAACCAAAGGTGGCCCAGGCCGTGTTTTTCTGGCGGCTGGCCAGGTGCGAAACGAGCGCATGGTCGCTACCGCCGAAGTTATCCGTATAACCGTTGGCATCTTCATTGAAGTAGTACACGCCAGCCTGCCAATTCAGCGGACCGGCATTTTTCGATTCAGCGCGGAATTCTTGCGAGTACTGTTTCACGCTGCTGATGCCGCCAGCAGTTTCCACCGGGAATGGAATCGCTGGCACCATGCCTGGTGCGCCACCGTCGATGTCGCCATGCGACACATACTTGCCCACGCGTTCGAAACCGGTGATCGAGTACAGCTTGACGCCGTCGAGTTCCCAGCTCAGGCGAGCGCTGGCGCCATTGGTGCGCAGCTCCTGGAAGTTCAAGGCATCGGTGTAGGATTTGGTCGGATTGAAACCGTCGACCAGGTCATTCGTGCCAAGCTTGATGGCGTTGGCGAAGAACACGCGCGCGCTGCCCGTGGTGCTGCGCTGATGCACATTGAACAGGGCGTTGAACGTGCCGTTCGGCGCATACATCAACTGCACGCGTTCGGCGTGTTCGTTGTAGCCGTCCAGCGCGTTTTTCTTGCCCGTAAACGTGTTGTCGACGTAGTCGTCGCGGTGCTGGCGCAAGGTCGAGACACGCATGGCCCATTCTTTGCTCAGCGGTACGTTGACGGCGCCATCGAAATTGGTCGTGTTGTGCGTGGCGGCGGAGACGTTGTAATAGCCTTCAACCTTGTCCAGGTTCGGCTTGACGGATTCAAACTTGACCACGCCAGCAGGCGTGTTGCGGCCGAACAAGGTGCCTTGCGGGCCGCGCAGCACTTCCACGCCAGCCACGTCGAAAATCGGATAGCCCTTGAGGATCGGATTTTCTTGCACGACATCGTCGTAAATCAGGGAAACAGGTTGCGATGCAAAGATATTGAAATCGGTATTGCCATAGCCGCGGATGTAGAAGCGGGGGAAGGTGCGGCCGTTCGACGACTCCACGTTCAGGCTCGGCACTTTGCCGGCCAGCACGCGAATGTCTTGTCCGCCGGATACCAGCACGTCGAGCTTTTCGTCGCGCAGCAGCGACACGGAGACGGGCACGTCGCGGATATTTTCCTTGCGGCGCTGCGCCGTCACGGTCACGGTTTCCAGCTGGCTGGCGGCAGGGGTCGTATCAGCAGCGACTTCATCAGCATAAGCCGAGCCGATAGGCAAGGCAGCGGACAGTGCCAGCATAGCAGCGCTTTTGGCGCACAAACGCTTGTGCATCTTGGACATCTTGATCATGTTGTTTCCCAGAAGTTTAAAAAAGAATTGCGAAACCTGTCTCCGGGTTATGTACGGCGCTGGATGATCGTCTGCACCATCTCGGTGCAGCAGCGCGAGCGGATGTCTCTCCGCTCCTGGCGTCACTGGCTCTGCCCTGGCTGTCGTCCAAGCTGACAGCGGTCTGGCCGCATCTCTGGGATGTCTGATGAACACCAACTTTCAAGTAAGGCGCCAATTTAATTCAAGCGCCTTATGCGCTGCAAGAATATTGTTATGTAAAATATTCATTCATCAACATAAAGGGCCGACTAGTGGTTATTCAGCCACAATAGCGCCCCGGTCTTGCTATTTCCTTGCTATTTCCTCCGATCACCTGCCGTAGGGCGCGATTTTTTCGCCAGACTCGGGAAAGCGGAATGGGCATCCTGCAAGACAGCCCAGAGGGCAAAAATAGTTGTAATATCGCCAGAATTAAGTTGCCAGGCCGCCCCATTCCAGTGCGGCGAGGCCCCCTGCACCATCGTCGATAGCCTCCATGCCAGAACCCAGCCAGCCCAGCAACGCCGTCCCGTCCTCCACCGTCGCCGCCCAGGCGGCGCATCTGTTGCTGAGCGCCCATTGCGACATCGTCTGGAGCACGAAAACCTTCGGCCAGTTCGATGCCGACCAGCCATCATGGCGCGCCTTCACGGGCCAGACGGAGGCCGAACTGCTGGGCCGCGGCTGGGTCAATGCCCTGCATCCGGACGACCGCAACTTGCCTTACGTCATGCCATCGCACCTGACCAGCGTGTTCGAAGCGGAATACCGGCTGCGCCACGTCAGCGGCGCCTACCGCAACATGCTCGTGCGCATGCTGCCCGTGCTGGCGCCCGACGGCAGCATCGTTGAATGGCTGGGCTCGCATTGCGACGTGACGCAGCAACGGCAGACGGAACAGCGGCTGCGCCTGGCCATGCAGGGCGGCCGCATGGGCACGTGGGAAATCGACCTGGGCAGCGGCAGCATGGCCGGCTCCGATGCCTTCAAGGCCAATCTGGGACTGCCGCCTGACAGCCACATCGATTACGCGCGGTTGACGGGCGCCATGCTCGACGGCGACCTGCAGCACTGGCAGACGGTGGTGCACGCGGCCATCGCCAGCGCCAGCGATTTCGAAGTCGATATCCGCGTGCGCTGGCCCGATGGGTCGCTGCACTGGGCGCACATGCGCGGCACCTGCGCCAGCGACGGCGCCGGCAACGTGATCGGCCTGTCCGGCATCTCGCTCGACCTGACGACCAGCAAGCAGAACGAGGAAACCCTGCGCCTGACCCTGGCGGCCGGCGAAGTGGCCACCTGGAACTGGGATATCGTGGCCGACCGGGTCACGGCCGACAGCAATATGGCGCGCTTGTTCCCCGTCAATGCCGATGCGGCCACGGCGGCGCCGCTGGCGCGCTACCTGGAGATCATCCATCCCGATGACCGCGAGCAAGTCAGCGCGCAGATTGCCCAGGCGCTGCAGGCGCACACGCCGTTCGAGGCCAGCTACCGCGTCGGTGCCGGCGATGGCCAGTACCGCTCGGTCATCGCGCGGGGCCGCGCGGAATACGCGCCCGACGGCACACCCTTGCAATTGCCCGGCGTCCTGCTCGACATCACGCGCCAGAAACAGGTGGAAGATGCGCTGCGCCGCAGCGAGGAACGCTACCGCACCCTGATCGAGCTGATGGACCAGGCCTTTTGCGTCATCGAAATGCTGTACGACGAGCAAGGCCGCCCCATCGATTTCCGCTACCTGGAAGGCAATCCCGCCTTCGTCAAGCAGTCAGGCCTCGACAATGCCATCGGCAAGACCATCCGCAGCTTCGTGCCCGACCACGACCAGCACTGGTTCGATATGTACGACCAGGTCGTCAAGACCGGCGAGCCCGTGCGCTACGAAAACGAAGCCGTGGCCATGGAGCGCTGGTTCGAAGTCTTCGCCGCGCGCCTGGGCGGCCCCGGCAGCCGCCTGCTGACGGTATTGTTCAGCGACATCAGCGAGCGCAAGCGCTCCGAGCAGCAATTGCGCCAGCTGGCCGACAACCTGTCAGAAATGGACCGGCGCAAGACGGAATTCCTCGCCACCCTGGCGCACGAACTGCGCAACCCGCTGGCGCCCATCCGCAACGGCTTGCAGATCATGCGCCTGGCCGCCGACAAGCCCGCCACCGTGGCACGGGTGCGCGACGTGATGGAACGGCAAGTCAATCAGATGGTGCACCTGGTCAATGATTTGCTGGACGTGGCCCGCATCACGCGGGGCCAGATCGAACTCAAGCTTGAACGCGCGGACCTGAAAACCATCATTGCCAGCGCCGTGGAAACGAGCATGCCGCTGATCGAGTCCAGCCGCCATCAATTGCAGGTGCAACTCGATGAGCAAGCGCTGCCGCTCGAAGCCGATCCCACGCGCCTGGCGCAAGTGCTGGGCAATTTGCTCAACAATGCCGCCAAGTACACGCCGGCCGGCGGGCGGATCAGCTTGCGCGCATTACGCGATGGCAACGAGGCATTGATCGAAGTCAAGGACAGCGGCGTGGGCATCCCCGCCGAGTCGATCAGCACCGTGTTTGACATGTTTACGCAGGTGGGGCAAAACATGGGCAGGGCGCAAGGCGGCCTGGGCATTGGCCTGTCACTGGTGCGGCGCCTGGCCGAGTTGCATGGTGGCAGCGCCACGGCGGCCAGTCCCGGCACCGGCCTGGGCAGCACCTTCAGCGTGCGCCTGCCGCTGCTGGAGGAGGAAGTGACAGCGTCCGCCGCACCGGCCGCACCGGCCAGCGCCAACGGCGGCCCGCATTTCCGCGTGCTGGTGGTCGACGACAATATCGATGCGGCCGACACCCTCGCCGCCGTGCTCGACATGATGGGCCACGCCACGCAAGTGGCCCACGACGGCGCGCAAGCCCTGGCCGTGGCGCCGCAATTCTTGCCGAACGTCATCTTCCTCGACATCGGCTTGCCCGGCATGAACGGCTACGAAGTGGCGCGCGCGCTGCGCCGGATACCGGCCGGCGCCAACGTCGTGCTCGTTGCCTTGACGGGTTGGGGCGCCGAAAACGACCGCAGCCAGTCGAGCGCGGCCGGCTTCGACCACCATCTGACCAAACCGGCCAACCTGCTCGCCATCGGCGAACTGCTGGCTACCCTTTCCACCCCAAAAACACTGACAGACCATGACTGAATCCCTGAACCACGTCCGCCGCAACCTCGTGCTGGCCGGCAGCGCCGCCCTGCTGTGCCCGACACCGCTGCTGTTTGCCGCACCCACCACCAGCATCGCCGCCGCCCAGACGCAACTGGCCGCGCTGGAACAAGCCGCAGGCGGACGCCTCGGCATTGCCGCCTGGCGCCAGGGCAGCGAGCTGCGCGTTGCCTATCGCGCCGACGAACGCTTCCCCCTGGCCAGCACCTTCAAGGCCATGCTGGCTGCCGCCGTGCTGGCACGCAGCGTCAGCCAACCGGGCTTGCTGGATCAGCACGTGCGTTACGAGAAAAAGGAATTGGTCACCTATTCGCCCATCACGGAAAAGCATCTGGCCGACGGCATGAACGTGGCCGACCTATGCGCCGCCACCTTGCAGTACAGCGACAATAGCGCGGCCAATTTCTTGATGACATTATTAGGCGGGCCGCAAGCCGTGACGGCGTTTGCGCGCAGCATCGGCAATACGTCATTCCAGCTGGAACGCTGGGAAACGGAATTGAATAGCGCCATCCCGGGCGAAGTGCGCGACACGGCCAGCCCCGCGTCGATGGCGCACAGCTTGCAGCAATTGTTACTGGGAAATAGCTTGCCGGCATCGCAGCGCCAGCAACTCGATGCCTGGATGCGCGGCAACACGACGGGCGACAAGCGTATCCGCGCCGGCGTGCCTGCCGGCTGGCAGGTGGCGGATAAAACGGGCTCGGGCGCGTATGGCAGCGTCAACGACATCGGCGTGGCCTACCCTGCCAGCGGCGCGCCGCTGGTGATCGCCGTGTACTACACGCGCGAACAGAAAAAAGCCGACACCAACCAGGACATCATCACGGCCGCCACGCGCATCGTGACGGCTGCATTGGTGTAATTATTTCGGCAGTGCGGCCATGAAGCCGGCGTATGTCGACCAAGCGGGGTCAGCCGCGCTGCGGATTTCAATCGGGAATTTGGGACGCGGCGCCAGCGCCGTGTTGAGGCGATTGAAAAATTCTTCGCCCGACTGCGTGTAATAAATCCATTCGCGCAAGTTCTCACCGGTGGACACCAGCGCCAGCGTGGCGAAGCCATCCGCTTCCACCACGGGTTCCAGCGCCGCTTCCAGCTCTTCCATGTGCTCGCGCTCGTTCGGCGCGGGCATGCCCGTCTCGTCCTCATAACGCCAGGCGATGATGATGCGGTCCGGCTGCGACGACAGGTCCCAGTCGTCATGGAAAGTGTCGACATAGCGGTAGATGATGGCCATCTCGTCGCTATGCGTGACGATGGTGCCCCAGCTGCGGGCGGAAGTGGAATTTTCGTTCATGGTTGCAACAGTCAAAAAGTAAAATCGGGCAAAGGGCGAGCAGTCTACAGCACTGGCGGGCAAGTCACATTCCACGCGTCATATTGGGCGCCGCTCTTGCGTAGCCAGACGCGGGCGTAGCTGTCGCGGTCGCTCTTGAACACCAGCGCATAGCGCTCTTCGGCACGCGGTGCGGCCGTGCCCACGTCGACGGCCGCCAGCGAAAATTTCAGCGCCCGCAAGGGGGCGCAGGCAGTATTGCCCGCCATCAATAAACGCGCCCGCTCCAGCAACGGCTTCTGGTACAACAACACGCCTTCCAGTTCCACATCGGGAATGCGCTGCAGCATGCGCACGGGTTCGGCCACCGCGCGGCAGGTGCCACGGTCGAGCCAGGCGTAATACTCCATGCCCGCCTCTTGCCAGCGCGCCTGCTTGCCCTCGCCGTGCAGCACGAACTTGGTGCGCTGCGTCCGGCACAGCGCACCATGGCCGCGATACGGCGACGTTTCCACGCTGCCCACCACTTCGCTGCCGCGGCCGCCCACCACGGGCACGCTCTCGAACACGGTGCGCGCAGCCGGCTCGCCCGGATATTGCTGTGCATAAAATTCCAGCAAGGACGCGCGCTGCTGCGCATCCACCACCGCCTCGGCGGCACTGGCAGACAGGCACACGGCCGACACGACACACAGCGCCAAGGGGCGCACGAAATAAGCTGGCATGGCATTCCTTCAATCGGAGTCAAGGGCGGATATCGCCCAAGCGCAGATTATATAGTTACTAGGAAATGGCAGGCAGACGCGGCGTCAGGAGGTGCGGAAGTTGACGCCGCCAGCGAGCAACTTGGCGCCACAGGTGGTGGTATCGCCTTCAAAGGCGATAGCGATACCGTTGATGGTGTGCCGCGACGAGCCGCTGGCGATCTTGCAGCCTTGATGCCCCTTGATGGGGCAGCTGCACAAGTCCCCGACGCAGGCGACGGCAATGCCATTGACCGTAAAATGCGTGGCGGCACAACTGAGCACCTTGCCGCCATGCGACGTGGCGTCGCCCAAACGGATGACTTTACGCATGCTGCCTCCCGTTCTACTTGCCCACCGAGCTTTCCAGGATGGCTTCCACCGATGGCGCCGCATAATTGCCCGGATCAACGGACGGGGTGACGCGGCTGCGGAAGATATCGCCATTGGCATCCTGCTGCTGGCGTTTGGCGTCCGATGGCGGCGTGATGAAGATGATGCTGGCCTCATTGCCGTCGCGCAAATTAATCGCGGCAGTGGCGCCGCCATCGCGATAGCTGCCCATCACGCCAATGGCCATCTGCATGAACCAGGTGGCCGCACCGGTATTGCCCAGCCGATGATCGGTATTGATGAACTGTGCGCTCTTGCTGCTGTCGATTTCCGGCCCGCCTTGTGAGGCATAGTCATGCAACATGCCTTCGAGCATCAGCAACTGTTCCGGCTGATTTCCCGTGCCGGCCACGATGCGCGCCGGCCCCTTGCCGCGCTCGGCTACCGGCAAGGTCTGCAACGCCTGTTGCCAGCCCGCATTGAACATCTTCTGGCGCTGGTCACGCCGCGTGACGGGCTTGCCCTCCTCATCCGCAAATTTGACGAATACGGGCCGGTGCACGAAACCGAACGAAGGCAAGCGGTCGAAGGTTTCCATCTGGTCCCGGTTCCAGGGAATGGGAAACCACGGCGTCGGCTTCCAGTCACGCGGAGGGCGATTTTCCCAGGGATTGAGTTTATCGAACGTATGCAAGCCCACGCCGCGGATATCGGGCCGCTGGGCGAAGGCGGCGGCGGCGGTGAGCCATTCGGCGACGGTGGGTTGACGTTCGCTGAAGGCTTCAGGTCGCTGCTGTTTCGCGCGCGAGGGAAGTGATTGCATCAGTTCGTTGTACATGGCGCGGAGTTGTTCCCTAACGAATTTATTCGCAGGGTCATCCCAAACAAATGGGCGCAACGGTTCTATTCGTTCGCGGCGTGCCAGGATGAATACCGCCGTGGCATCAGGCATATCTGGGATGAAATATCCATTTAGCAATTTCCTTGCCGTGCCTGGCTTCCGGTTGCCGTCTCGCGTGCCAACACTATCCTCGGAGTGTAAGGCGACGTAAGGTACGTCAGGATGCTTATCGAAAAAATCAAACACATCAATCAGCAATTGGTCGGGATGTTCATCCAGCTTCCATGAAGCCACGGAAAATAGATGCAAGGGCATGCCCCCCGTACCAGCGCCAGCCACAAGTCCCGCCATCGGCTCTATCAAGCTCGGTTGTGCAGTCGGGTCAAGAATGGGCGTTCCAGCATAAAACGAAGGCAGGTTCCAATACATCGGAGTGAAATTGATGCCATTTTCCAGCGCATCGTAGGCCCTGCTGCCGCCTTCCCCATCCTTATCATCACCCGTCCACGGATATTTCCTGGGGTCTTGTTCGCGTATGCTGGTGTAAGGACTGCCTTTTTGTAAGACATCCCACAGCTTTCCTTGCCGATACTTATCCAGGGTAACGCCAAGTCCAATCACCTCCAGCACGTACTCTTGCCGTGGCCCCACAGGCACCTTTGGCTGTTTCGCCTGCAACTGTAACGCTATTTCACGCGCCTGACTCTTCGATAAGGCATTGAGCCACAACAAACCAAAAAATATAATTACAACAACTATCGACATTCCCAACCAACGAAGCGTCATCATGGCCATCACCTTTTGGTCTGCAATCCCGGAGAAACGATAATCAATCAAAGCAAGTTGCTACCGACGAGGCTTCGACAATTCATTTATTTTGCTTTTTCGCTCACTACTCACTACCTTTATATTTTTGGTTTGTGACACTACAATTTTCCACAACGGCCCTGATAGCAAGGGCAATCCTACAGGCAAGATTCCTGTGTTGTAATAGTCAATGCTGCCATTGATTGCAGTACTTCTCCATCCGGGTTCTACGGATAAATATGGCGCGAACTCCAATATGAACTTTTCTTTTATCCGTATTCCCTTACGCCCTTTATCGCCGTTCTTCAGGTCCTTCACCCGCCAATCTGCCACCGCACATAGATACGCATAGAATAGTGGATCGGATGACGCCTTGCCGCTGCCAATCGCCACGTCATACGCGGTCACCTGGCTATGATTTTTCGCGCTACCGAAAATCGAACTGTGGAAAGATCTGGCACTGACTTCCCGCTGCCAGCGCAAGCGCGCCTCGTTCGGGCTTTCCTGAATTTTCGCCACGACATTGCTGTCAGGGTAGCGTTGCGCCGAGACAATTTCGCGTTGATCGAGCTTGTCTTTCACGTCCAGTCCTTTTTCCTTGTTGTAGCTTGCCGTCATCAATGCCAACTCTCGTAGACTCAGGTGTTCCACCCGTTCGGGAAACTTTTGATAACCGCCCGGATCAGGGCGATACTCGCTGCGTAGCTGCATGCCGCTCCCGCTGGTCGGTGCCACCGACGCATCGCAAGGATCGACTTCCTCTGCGGGTCCCTGATCTGCCACGGTACGGTTTCTCATCATGGACGTTGCTGGAATATTGGCGGGATCAATTTGCGAGGTGCCACGCAAGTCGGCCGGTACCGGTTGTTTCAACGCTTCGCCAGTGATGGTACGTACGCCATTACGCTGTTCCACTTTGCTCAACTTGGTATTGACAGGCCAGGCCACCGCTTGATGTTGTGCGCGGTGTTTTCGCAGAGAAACCTCCACATGCGACTGCTCGGTTTCCGTCGGCAGGCGCAACGGGAAGTCAAATGGGGGCGGCTTGCCTACCAACGACACCGTAGTCTTTCCCGTGGCCGGATCCAGCCGGGTCTTGTTGCTGAATACCCGCTGATAAAATCTGCCACCCAGTTCCGCCAGCGCGCCGCGAACCTGCTTGTGTTCCACCATCTTGGTATGTCCGGAGGAAATACTGTACCCATCCAGACTGGATGTCTCCTCTTCTTCCACCAATTCACTTCCCAATGCATGATCGGGCACGCCATCCCATCCTATTCCCTGGATGTTATCGAGCGCCACCGTCATGTCTTCAGGGCAAAAATACAGATAAACCTTGCGGCGGTTGTCGCGGTCTTCGGCGCCCTGCCAACGGCTGCCAACCATGCCGCGATGCTCATCCTTTTTCAAGTCGGCAAACGGCGGCTGGCAAGCCTGGCCGTTGCCTTTCGCCACACCGGCCACGATATTCACCAAGGTCTTCAGGCGCGCACCCAGCGTCTGCGCGCCACTGAGCAAATGGTAATAGGGCTTCATCGCTGCATCTTCGCCGCCGTCGAACCAGGCGGCTCCTCGCATCAACAGAGGCAGGCTGTCCACCAGGCTGTATGGCGGATGCGTGAGTATCAAATTGTCGGCCGGTGCCAGCCCTTTTTCCATCAACATGGCCTGCGCCAGCAACGACAACAGACAGCCCTGACTGTGCGCAACGATGCTGACGGTGTCCTGGGCTTCATAATCGCGGATCATGGAAATGAGCGCGGCCAGCCGCTGCGCCGCCAGTACCATATACATGCGCCCGGGCGCCGTCTTCAGCGGACGCAAGGCATCGCCCATGGGGTCCGCAGGCGCATACATGCCCGGACGCCACATGTCGGGCAAGCTGCTGGTGGCGTTGCCAAACGGCCCGCCTTCCTTGGATAAATCCTTGTCCAAGCGATTACCGTAGCGATCGACAAACTGACCATTGATGGTGCTACTCTTACCTTCCACTTCACGGTAGCCCCAGTAAAACGGAATCACGGGGCTATCGGTATCCTTGGCTATCGTGCGCTTGAAGAAGACGGCATCTGGGTCATCTTCCAGCTTGTCCTTGTCCGCCGCCACGGGCATGCGGTAAGAAGCTGGCGTAAAGCCGCGCCCCAGCCTTTGCGTCAAGCCTTCGCACAAGCCATGTTCCACCGCCTTGTAGCTGACACCCACATCATTAACGCCATGGATGACGATGATATTGCCCGGCAGATTGCGGCGTACCTTCACCTTTTTGCACACGCTGCGTTCGCAATGCAGGATCGCAACATCCTCGCCCACGACGTACGGTACTTTCGGATAGCTGCCCATCGCACTCTCCTGGCGTCATCAATCCTTGTTATTGAATACTTCGATGGCGGCCAGGTGCATCGCGGCGCGCTCGAGCACGTCCGTCTTGCCGCTCCCATCACTGCGTCCATCGGCCGCTGAACCATCGCCCAGTTTCACGGCAAAGTGCGCTTGCGGCGCCAGCTGTGGTGTTGGCGACACGCCATCAACGAGACTGTCATCGCCTTCGTACTGAAAGATGAATTGCTGGTCGGCCTTGCCCTCGGCAAAGCTTGGCAATTGCACCTCCATGCTTTGCGGGTCGTTGAATACAAAGTTGGGCGCATTGAAGTTCAGCGGCGACTTGCTGCCAAAGGTGATGCCATCGGCGATGCGGATGAAAGCGCCATGTTTGGAAATCAACACGATTTCATCGGCCATGCCCGTCAGCTTGCCGTCGCTGGCCGTGAGCTTCAGGTTTTTTGCCGCGTTGAGGTCCATGTCGTCATGCTGGCTTTGCAGCAGGAACTTGCCATGGTGGGCGATGGCACGGATGCCATCCGCATGGGCAAACAGCGAAATGCCCTTGCCCGCGTTCACGCTGTAGCGCTGGCCTGCCACGGCTTGCAAGTGCTGCTGCGCGACCGTATCGATATTGCTGACGGCATAACTGACGATGGCTTTCGAACTGGCAAAGCTGATGCCGGCGGGCGCCGTCACGGCAATCGCCGCCGCACCGCCCAGTTCGGCACGGGGCTGCGTATTGCTGCCGCCCTCCCAGCCTTTCAAGCTTTGTTGCAATTCCTGCTGCGCCTGGTCTTCCTGCTCCAGCGCCTGATGCGTCGCCGCATAGCTGCCCAGCGAGCGAAACAAGTCCAGACAGTTTTCCATCAGACCCAGATATTCGCTGCGCGCCATATGGCCGCCATCGCCATTCAGGCGCTTCCAGGCCGAAATCAGCATGCCCTTACCCGCCCGCATGGCCAACTGCTCGTCGGTGCGCAATTCAGCGCCCTCGCCGCGCGCATCGCCCTGGCCGTTGCGCCGGTCCTGCGTCAGCCAGCCCAGGTTGAGCTGTGTGGAACCGTGATCGCTGGCAAGCTGGGCATTGATTTGCCCATGGACATCGTCAAAACGCAGCTGGTTGCCACGCGTGCCCTTGATTTCGCGGCTCTTCATGCCGGACAAATAACGGTTGCCGGGCAAGTCGCCTGCCTTGCTCAGGGCGACCGGCTGCGCGTTGTCGTTATACAACTGGCCCACGATAATGGGCCGGTCCGGGTCACCTCCAAGAAAGGCCAGCAAGACTTCGCTGCCCACGCGGGGCAAGCCCAGATAGCCGCATTGCTGCATGCTGCCGTGACCGTTTCCCGCCCAGCTCGACGCAACCCGCACCCAGGCCGAATCGGCATCCGTGTCGGAGGCGCCCGTGCCGCCTGCATGCTCGTGGTCCAGCTTGCGCGTGGCGGGAAAGCGGACCTTGACCCTACCCATCGCGTCGCAATGGACTTCCTCATTCGCCGGCCCCACCACCACGGCGCTTTGCATGGTGACTGGCGGCAGGTCGATGCGCGTGTCATAGGCTGGAACGATGGGCACGCCGCGCCGCACGGCAGTCAGTGCAATATGCATGCGCAAGGGGCCGTCGTCCACTGTCGCCGCCAGCTCGCGCTGCGGCAGCGATGCGTCATCGGCCAGCCAGCGGTTACGCGCAAACAGGCGGGCCACCCTGGCGGCAAGCTCCCTGGGTAAATTATTCTGCGCCGCCACCTGCAGCGATGTGACGACAAAGTCGCGCTCGGCCGCTGGCAGGGCGCCGATGTCCGGGTGCTCGGCCAAACCGAAGTACTCGCCCGGGCACAGGTCGCGCACGCTGCCTTCGGCGTGAAAGCAATGGCTCTCGTAATCATGCTGCTGCATGGCCAGCATGCCCAGCTGGCACAAGGCCTCATGATCGTTGCCCGCGCGCGGCGGCAGCACGCGGTAATCATCAAGCGTGGCGGCAATCGCATTGCCATGCATGCCCTGCTGCCCCCGTCCCAAGGCATCGGCGGTCATGAACGGCCGCGCGCGCGGGTGTTCTTCATTCCAGCTATGGCGCGTCACCTTGCCCGCCTGCAGCTTGCGCACTTCGCTCCACGACGTCAGGGTATCCCGCTGTTCCGTCGCGCGGTCCGCGTGATAACGCACGGTATCAGCCATGTTTTTCCGCAAGCCATCGGCATGGTTGAATAGCACCAGGGTATGCGCCGGCTCGGCATGTGCATCCGTATTGCCCTCGGCACGAAAAAACCAGGCGACGCCGCTACGCTTGAGCAGGCGCCGTACGAAGGCTGCATCGGACTCATTGTGCTGCATGACAAATTCACGCTGCGGATACGTTTGCGCCTCGAAAAAATCGGCAAACGCATACTGGAAAGCATGCGCCAGCACGGTATTGCTGCGTATCCATTCATCGAGCAAGGTCTTGACGATCTCGATATCGGATAAACGCCGGAAGATACGCGTATTGCAGCGCTTTTCCATGATGGCGAAAGCGTCCGTCAGCACCAGCTGGTAGCTGACCAGCGCGCCATCGCTGTCGCCGGCACTTGCTTGCGTGACCAGGCCGCAGATACTGCGCAGCTGGCCCTGGTCGGTGACAATATCGATAGCGGCAGGCAAGGCAATCAAACTACTGAGCGGCAAGTCGGCATGCGTCGAGACACACAAGATGCGGTATTCGATGCCGCCACAGATGGCCTCGCTGCCGGCGATACGCTGCGGTATCAGCACGCCGGCAGGCACCTTGGGCGAAACACCCAGGCGCAGGCGCAGCGGTCGCTCGGCACCCGATATCGACTCGTCACCGTCCATGGCGTTCTCCTCATTCGCACTTGCATCGAATCAAGCTGGAGAACCGACAATGCCATGGGATGGCAGGGAAATACTTGATATTTAGTAAGAACCCGCCAAGGTTCCCACTACTTGCATCAACCTTTGCCGCCTGGCCAGCAGGGCGGAGGCTTGAGCAGCACAATGGGTGCATTGTCCAAGCTGCAAGTTCCTCACGCCATCAGCGCTGGTAATTCTTGAAGAAATTCCAGCTGATCACGGTGGCGTCCGGGCCCAGCTCATCGCTGAATGGCCAGCCCGGAGGGCCACCGCTCCACGCGTGGTTCATGCCCTCGACGGTGTACTTTTGCGCGATGACGGCGCCGTTGTGCAGATACGTGTCGATGGAGTAACTGCGGCCATACGGCACCGTCTGGCGCACGATGCTGTCGGCACGGTAACGCACGCTGTCATTGTCGAGGCCATCGTCGCCATAGTCGCTGGTCTGCAGGAATTGCTCGATGGTTTGCTCGCCGTTGACGGGATTGACGACGATGTCGGAAGTGCCGTGAAACACCATCGTCGGCATCAGCCGGCGCGGCGAACCGGAGCAGCGCCAGGCATCCTTGCCCCGTACTTTCGGGTCGAACGAGCTGCCGTTGAACAGCGAATCGGCGGCCGTGAGCATGCCGATGGCGCCCTTGTACATGCCGCCCGAATGCACCATCACGGCGGCGAACACGTCGGAATAACAGGCGGCCATGATGGAGGCCATGGCGCCGCCGGCCGAGATGCCCGTCACGTACACGCGGCTGTCCTGCACCGCATACTTGCTCTTGACCCTGTTCAAGATGCCCATCAGCACGGCCGGCTCGCCCGTGCCCCGTTCCTGGTTCAGCGGCAACATGAAATTCCAGCAGCGCATGGGGTTGGCCGTGGCGTTCTGGCGCGGATAGACGACGATGAAGTTTTCGCTGTCGGCCAGCTGGTTGTAGCGGCTGACGGCCGCCATGCTGTTGGGCTCGGAACCGCAGCCGTGCAGCATCAGCACGACGGGCAGCGGTGTATTCGGATTGTAATTGCTCGGTAGCCAGACCTGGTATTCGCGCGTGCCCCACAGGCTCGCGTACAGGCCGAAGTCCCATTGGCCGGCGGCGGCCGGCAGCGCGGCCAGCAAGCCGCAGGCGGCGATCAGTGCAGATAACAAGTGACGCAGTTGCTGATTCAGATGTGCCATGCCAGTCTCCTGATTATTATTAACGACGAAAACAGCGACAACGAACCGGCTTGACGCCCGTCAAGCCGGCACTTCTACAACCCCTTAAAATTTGTAGCCTGCCTTGGCGATGATCTGGCGCGGCGGGCCATAGAAACCGTCGAGGATGAACACGGCCGGAATGTTGTAGCCATCCGTGCGATAGCGCTTATTACCCAGATTGCTGCCATGCAGGCTGAAGGTCCAGTTCTTCGGCGCTTCCCACACGACGCCTGCCGTCCAGATGCTGTAGCCGCCCTGCGCCAGCGTTTCGCTCAAGTCCGTGGTCGGGTAAACCTTGCTGCGGTAGCCATAGCCGACCATGCTGCGCAAGGCGCCGCCGAACACGTCGCGGTCCGTGCGCGTCAGGTTCAAGCCCACTTGCCGGGCTGGCGTATTGCTGAACTTTTGCGTATCCGCAATGTTCTTGCCGCCGCTCATGAACTCGTCATAATGGGCATTGAGCAGCGCGAGGAAGCCGTTGACTTCCCACTGGCGGTTCGGCCGCCACGAAAATTCGAACTCGGCGCCTTTCACGGTCGCCTTGCCCGCGTTCGTGAAGTCGCCATAGAAGCCCGGCACGCCGCCCGGCTGCACATAGCTGGTGAATACCGACAACTGGATATCCTTGTAGCGGTTGTAGAACAGGGCCACGTTGGCGTCAAACGTGTCGTCTGGCGCCGCGTACTTCATGCCCACTTCCAGCGCGTCGAGTTTTTCATCCTTGTATGGCCGAGCCGAGTCCGGCACCACCAGGTTGTTGGCACGTACGTTGTAGCCGCCCGACTTGAAGCCGCGCGACAGGTTGCTGTAGAAATTCGTCGTCTTCGACGCTTCGTAGCGCACGGACAATTTCGGCGAGGTATTGCTGACCGACAAGGACTTGTCGAAGTCGGCCGCCGTCTGGATGGGCCGCGTAAAGCCCACGTCGGCAAAGGCGCGGTTCAGCACGATGGCGCGTTTCTCCTCGCGCGTATGGCGCAAGCCCGCATTAATGCTCCACACCTTGCCCAGCGGCCAGGTCCAGTCCGTGTACAGCGCCGTGCTGTCCGTTTCCACCGTGCTGACGGCGGCCGTGAACTGGCGCCCCAGGAAGTTGTTGTAGATGCCGCCGCCCGCCGTGCCTTCGAAGCGGTACAGGCCGATCACGCCGGCGCCATAGTCGCCGCTGTATGACGCCTGCAATTCCAGGCTCTTCTGCTCGTCGCGCGAGTCGCCGAACACGTCGGCGATGGGCTGCGGCAAGCCGTCGAAGTCAATGGTTTGCTCGGACGTGCTGCGCCGCTTGGCGCCGATCACTTTGACAGACCAGTCATTCGACAAGGTGTAATTGGCCACCAGCGAGCCGCCCCGGTTGTGCGTGAAATTGTTGCCCGGCATGCCGCTCTGGATATCATACGCATCCTTGCTGGCCGGCCGCTTGAGCGGATCGAAGGCGCTCACGCCCATGCGCTGGAAACCGCGCACGCCCGACTTGTCGTCCGTGGCGTCCAGGCTCAGCACGACGGTCAAAGGGATATCCTGCGGAAAGTAACCGACGGACAGGCGCGCGGCCGTGCTGTCCTGGTCGCTGACCTGTTCGCCATTAAACGTGTTGCGGCCGAAACCGTCGCGGTCCAGCTTGGCGGCGGCCAGGCGCGCGCGCCAGGTGCCGCTTTCGTTGGCCAGGTTGAAGGCGGCCTTGAAGTTGCGCTGGTTATAGTTACCGATGCCCACTTCCGCCGACGCGCCGTTTTCCTTCGCCAGCGGACGCGAAATGTATTTGATGGCGCCGCCGATGGTGTTCTTGCCGTACAGGGTGCCTTGCGGACCGCGCAGCACTTCGATGCGCTGCACGTCGAACACGTCGAGCAGCGCGCCTTGCGGCCTGGCCATGTAGACGTCGTCAAAATAAATGCCCACACCCGGGTCCACGCCCCAGACAGGGTCGGCCTGGCCCACGCCGCGAATGAAGGCCGTCAATGTCGTATTCGTGCCGCGCGAGGCGTACACGGTCAGGTTCGGCACGCGCTCCTGCAAGTCGGCCAGGTTCTGGATATTCGCCCGTTCCAGGGCCTTGGCGGAAAACGCCGTGACGGCCAGCGGCACGTCCTGCAAGCGCTCTTCGCGGCGGCGGGCAGAGACCGTTACGGTTTCCATGCGTTCTTTCGCATCGCTGGCTTCCTGGGCGCTGACAGCATTGGCAGCAGCGGGGCTGGTTTCCTGCGCCTGGGCCTGGGTGGCAAACGCGCCGGCAACGGCGAGGGCGGCGGGCATCAATTTCAAAGCAAGTTTCATAGCGTCTCCAATGTCAGGCTTGCTTACCGCCAGGGAAGACGGCCGGATTCCAGAATCGCAAGACGTAACGGTACCCGCGCGCGCAATGCGAGCACCTGCCCTGCGATGACTGTTTCCCGGCCCCCGGCCCGTGCGGCGAGTGGCCTGTTTATTTTGAATTTATGGTAAGGAAGGACTGCAACAAGGTATTCACACGCTGCGCCTGGTCCAGGGGCGTGGCGTGGCGCGAGTTCGCGATGATCTCGATCTCGCACTGCTGAAACTGTGCGGCAAAGGCCCGCTTGCTGGCGACGGGCGTGTAATCCTGGTCGGCCGCCATGATGAGGACGGGCATGGCCAGGGCCTGGAAGTGAATATCGATATCCCAGTGGAAAATGGCGTCCAGCGCGGCCAGGTAGGCGCGCTTGTCCATGCCCGCCATCTGCGTGGCGAAGCGCTCGACGAGCGCTTGCTGTGCAGGATCGGGAAACAGTTTCTTGCCGATGATCTTGCCCATGGCTTTCAGACCAAAGGTGGCGATCA
Organism: Janthinobacterium sp. GMG1; assembly: GCF_034427795.1. Taxonomy (NCBI): domain Bacteria; kingdom Pseudomonadati; phylum Pseudomonadota; class Betaproteobacteria; order Burkholderiales; family Oxalobacteraceae; genus Janthinobacterium; species Janthinobacterium sp. GMG1. The sequence continues at coordinate 226,839 of NZ_JAXQNT010000004.1, read as the reverse complement.
CCGTGCGACGCAGCCAGTAGGCAAACAGCAGCGCGGCCGGTTTGCTGCCCTGGAATGGCTGGGAATTGATCAGGCACAAGCTGGCCACCCTGCCCGGCGCGCGGTTGGCCATTTCCAGGCCCACCATGCCGCCCAGGGAAAAGCCGACGATGCGCGCGCGCGGCACGTCGAGCTGGTCCATCAAATTGAAAAGGTCATTGGCGAAGTCGCCGATCTGCCAGTCGCCGTTGGGCGCCGGACTGGCGCCATGGCCGCGCAGGTCGGGCACGATCAGGCGATAGCTGCTGCCGAGAGCGTCAATCTGCGGACGCCAGTCCTCGGCGCAGGAGCCGAGGCCGTGCAACAGAAACACGGGCTCGCCCTGCCCCGTCTCTGTGCCGGAACCCAGGTCGAGGTAATGCAATGGAACATCGGATGTCGTGTGACGCCGCATTCTGTCTCCTTGCTGTTGAACATGCTTTGTGTTCAGGTGCAGGAATATATTTTCCTGCTGTTGGAAAACATAATACGGAATCCGAATTCCGATTTCAAGTTAAATCGCTAAATAGTTCAAGTCAGGTAATTTAATGCAACACGCACCAGCTCATCCTCGAGTGCGGCCGCCGACAGGAAGGACAGCGAGCCCGACAACACGTGCTGGTTCAGGATGCCCAGCAGCACGGGCGGCACCACCATCATCGCCTGCGTAGGGTTCGGGTGGCGGATGCTGGACGACTTGCTGGCCAGCACGGCAACCGTGCGTTGCGAGATCAGATGATTGATCTGGTGTACCTTGTCGCGGAATTGCGCATCCTGCGAGCAACGCGTGATCAGGGCGCGCAGCACGCCGCGCCGGCCAGTGTTGACGGCCACGAACATGGCCACCATGGCGCGGATGAACTCTTCCAGGCTACGCCCTTCCCACTGACGCAGCTCCGTCAGAGTCTCGACCTTCTCCACCATGTCGGAAAAAAAGCGCTGCAGCAGCAAGCGGCTCAACGTATCCTTGTCGCCCAACAAACGGTAAAACGTGCCCACCGAGGTTTCCGCCAGCCTGGCCAGGTCGGCCACGCCGATTTCATCGAAACGGTTTTCCGCCAGCAACTGCTCACCCACCAGCAGCAAGCGCTCGAAGGCCAGCTTGCTGCGCGCCTGGGTGGGCTCCGGTGGAACGATCAACTGCGGGAAGGGCATCGGGAAGGAAGGCATGCGGCGTCGGCGTCTCGAAATAGTGGAACCTAAGTTCCGTTATGGGTGCGCGTATTGTAACGCGGGAGACGGCCGATGGGGAGCACCGCGTGGCGCCCTGGCGTGCGCTACCTGCCCTGCCACTCCATGTAGACGTCGGCGCGCTGGTAATGCGCATCGCCGGCCGGCCGCGCCACGTGCTTGAAACCGCTGCTTTCATACAGGCGGAGGGCCGGCGCCAGCTTGCTGTTCGACTCCAGGAACAGCAGTTGCGCACCGCTGGCCTTGAAAGCATCGAAAGCGCGTTCGATCAGCCGGCGCGCAATGCCCAAGCCCTGGCACTCAGGCGTGACGGCCATCTTCGATAACTCGATGCTGGCGTCGCCGGCGCGGATCAGGGCGCAGGTACCAACGATCTTGCCATCGAGGCGCGCGAGGAAAATCTGCCCGCCGTCATCGAGAATCGAGCGTTGCGGATCGGACAGCACCTTGTCGTCCAGCGCCTCGACATAGAAATAGCGTTCCAGCCATTCGATATTCAGGCGCTTGAAATCGGCCGCGTAGTGCGCGGCGTAATCGATGATCTCCACGGCGGCCCGCTCGCGCTGGCGCCGGCAGGCGGCGATCGTCTCGCCGAAACCTTGCGCCTGCAAGCGCGCTTCGGCCCGGTCCAGACTGGCCATCAGCTGCGGCGTGCCCTGCTCGAACACGCTATCGACGGCCGCGCGCACATCGTCCCACAGGGGTGCCATATTGCGCAGCAACGCTTGCCCGGCGTCGGACAGCGCCAGCAGGCGGCGGCGCTCATCCTTGGCGTCCGGCATCTCCACCACCACGCCAGCATCGATCAGCTTGCGCCCCAGTTGCACCACCACCGGATGCGTCTGGCCGATCTGCGCGGCCAGGGCCGTGATCGCCGTGGGACCGTTGTCGCGCAGCAGCAATAACAAGGGGAAGCAGCGCGACGTCAGCTCGACGCCGGCCGCCAGATAGCTGGTATCGACGCCGGCATACAGTTGATCGGAAAGACGGCGCAGGCGGCTGGCCAGCATCAGGGAGCCGTAGGTTTGCAAGTTGGAGGACATGAGATCGGGATATATGTAAGTAGTTACGTATACCCTAACGCAAACCTGCATTCCAGGTCAAGAGGCAGCGACCGCCCTGCAACAGGCCACGTCGATGTCAGAACACGCCAGCCTTGCCCGCATCAAACGCTTGCTTCCACAGATGGTAGCCCTCCAGTTCGCTTTCATGAACGGGTTCATGGCCAATCAATGACTGCCCCTCCGCCGCGCCCGGACTGCGATTTGGAGCGTGGCCTATCCTGACCGTCCAGCTGCCATCCAGCGCAGCGGCCTGCGCCTCCTCGGCCGTGTCGAACTCGTATTCGCCGTATGCACAGCCGATGATCAGCAGGTAATCGTCCTCCGTTGCTACGATGTCCTTGCCGCCCAAGTAAATCGCCTCGCCGCACCCGACTTCGATCGCATCGATCATCAATACCTTGGAAACAGAAAATTTGCCGCCCTCGTCTTGGGAAAGCAGCAGATCTCCTTGCTTGAAAGGAAAAGTCTTATAGTCGGGCGGGAAGAAATTTCCTGCAATCATGTGTATTCCTATCAGTTTATATTTACATTAATCTTCATCGGCCAGCGCCGCTTGCAAGCTGGCCTGAAACACGGCCTCGATCATCTCCCCCAGTCCCGGCCACACCTGCGTCAGCCAGCGCTTGCCCTCTGCGCTTACCTCCACATATGGTGCGTCGCGCGTGGCGCAGGCCAGGCCAATCGCGATGACTTGTCCCGCATCTTCCAGCCCGCCCGCAACCATGGCGGCGATGGGCATGGCGATCAGCTCAGCGGTCAAATGCGGACGAAGCAGACAGGCGGGCGCGATGATGGCGAACGATGCTTCCGCATAACTCCAGCAATTGGTGGGCCAGTGGGCGTTTTTCACATTTTCCAGGAAGACAGCATCACTGAGCGTTTCCGGATGGACTTGCGCTTGCGCATAGAAGGCGGCAAGGACGACGAGTTGTGGCGGGGAAGTCCAGGTGGGCATCAAGCATGATCCAGAGGGCGCCGCTCCTGCTTGGCGGCAATGGCGGACTGTAGCATGTTCAAGCGGCACGCTGAAACACGGCTGGCATAGGCATAATGCCGGTATTGCTCTCGCCTTTTTACTTGAGGAAATCCATGTCGGTCTACGCCATCACCATCCCCTGCTTTGCGCAGATGCTGCGCTCCCTGACGACGCTGTTAATTAAAGGCGAAGAACGCGCCCAGGCGCTGGGTTTCGATCCGCAAAACCTGCTCGATGCGCGCCTGGCGCCCGACATGCACACCCTGGCGCGGCAGGTGGAATTCACGTGCACCCAGGCGCAGGAAGCCGTGTGCCGGCTGACGCAGCAGGCGCTGCCCCGGCTCGCCACGCCCGCCAGCATGCGAGAAGCCAAGGTGCTGATCGAGAACACCCTGGAACTGCTCGCTGCGGCGGACCGCGCAGCCATCGACGCGGGTGCAGAGCAGCCAGTGTCGATCACCCTGGCCGGCGGCTTGACCTTCGACATGACGGGCCAGGAATACGCGGTCAACTGGGCCACGCCGCAATTCTATTTTCACCTGGTGACAGCCTACAACATCCTGCGCCATAACGGCGTGCCGCTCGGCAAGGCCGAGTATGTACAACATATGTTTGCCTATGCACGCCAGGTATAAGGACCAGGACGCCGTTGCCGGCGAACTCTACGCGGGCATCATGCCTGGCCAGGATGGCGGCGCCAGCTACCAGCTGTTCCTGCTGCCCGGCGAGGCCGGCGCCCTGCCCTGGCAAGACGCGCTAGCCTGGGCCGCGGAGCGCGACGCCTGCCTGCCGACGCGCAGCGAACTAGCCTTGCTGCACGCCAACTTGCGCCACGCCTTCCCGGATGCCTGGTACTGGTCGTCGGAAGCGGACGCCATCCTGCCCCGCATGGCCTGGAGCCACGATTTCGACAACGGCACCCAGTACAACTTTCGCAAGACTTACCCAGGCCGCGCCTGCGCCGTGCGACGGGTCAACTTGGCGCCAGCGGCCGCGGCGCCCGTCCCCCTGCAGCCGGGCGAACGCTACGCCGGCCTGATCCTCGGCACGGATGGCGCGCCCGATTACCACCTGGTGCTGCAACCGGACGAGTGCGAGCTGGAGAACCATTCTTGGCAAGCCGCATCGGCCTGGGCAGCCAGCCTCGGCCACAGCCTGCCGGATCGGCGCGAGCAGACCTTGCTGTATGCGACATTGAAAGACGCATTCCGGCCCAACTGGCACTGGTCGAGCGAGCCGGGCGACATCGACGGCGAAACCTGGTGCAAGGATTTTGACACGGGCGTTGCCTATCAGAATGCGCGCGAGTTTGACGGTTATGCACGCTGCGTGCGCAGAGTGTTTGCCTGAAGCCTACGGCAAAGACACATAAACTCTAGAAACGCTCGTCGCGCAGCGCCGGCATCACCAGTTCGCGCACGAACGAGGCATTCGACAGGCTCAGCAGCATGCGCACGACGGCAACGACGTCATGCACGGGAATCAGCTCGCCTTCGCCCCGCGCGGCGGCATCCGCCAGCGGCACGGACAAGCCATCGTAGGTATTCAGGTAGCCCAGCTGCAGCGCCGTCACGGCCAGCCCCTGTACACGGAAACCTTCGCGCAAGGCGTCGGCGATGCCGTTCAAGGCGAATTTCGAGGCGCTGAACGTCACTTCCGGACGACCGCTCTGGCGCAGGCCGGACGTCGACCCCGTGAGTATCAGCTGCGGCTTGCTGCTGGCCAGCAAGCGCGGCACCAGGCGCTTGAGCAGCAATATCGTCGCCGTGATGTTGGTATTGACCATGTCGACGATGGTGTCGTCCGCATCGCAGAGGAAAGCGTAGTCGTCGCTGAAGGCCTTTTCTTCCCACACGCCCAGGTTGTAGATCACGGCGTCCAGCGCGGCGGGTGCTTCGCGCGCGATGCGTTCGACGGCCTCGGCCGGTGCAGCCAGGTCCGCCGCGATCCATTGCAGCTGGGTACCCTGGCCGGCAGGCAAGTCGGCAGGTTGCTGGCGCGATACGCCGATGACGGCATGACCGTCAGCGAGCAAACCGTCCACCAGCGCGCGTCCTAGGCCCCGGCTGGCGCCCACGATCATGATGTGCATACTGTGTCCTTTCCAATGAAGTCAACGCTGATGATAGCGGCGTTGTATTAAGCACAGCTGAGGCGACTGCCCATCCCCCCGCATTTACTCACGCGGCGGAAATGCGTATGCTAGGTCTGGCAATCTCCGATAACACACAAGAACGAGACACATGCCTACTTCCGACACCGCCGCAAGCAACGCTGCAACACGCCCCCTCACCCAACAAGACTATAAAACCCTGTCGCTGGCCGCCCTCGGCGGCGCGCTGGAGTTCTACGATTTCATCATCTTCGTCTTCTTTGCCAACGCCATCGGCCAGTTGTTCTTCCCGCCGGAAATGCCGGAATGGCTGCGCTTGCTGCAAACCTTCGGCATCTTTGCCGCCGGTTACGTGGTGCGTCCGTTGGGCGGCATCGTCATGGCCCACTTCGGCGATTTGCTCGGCCGCAAGCGCATGTTCACGCTGTCCATCCTGATGATGGCCGTGCCGACCTTGCTGATCGGCCTGCTGCCGACGTATGCCACCATCGGCCTGGCCGCCCCGCTGCTGCTGCTGTTGATGCGCATCTTCCAGGGCGCGGCCGTGGGCGGCGAAGTGCCGGGCGCCTGGGTGTTTGTGTCCGAACACGTACCGAGCCGTTTCACGGGCTTTGCCTGCGGCGTGCTGACGGCCGGCCTCACGGTCGGTATCCTGCTCGGTTCGCTCGTCGCGACGGGCTTGAACACCGTCTATACGCCGGCAGAAATCACCGAGGGCGCCTGGCGCTACCCGTTCCTGCTGGGCGGTATCTTTGGTTTTGGCGCCATGTATCTGCGCCGCTGGCTGCATGAAACCCCGGTGTTTGCGGAAATGCAGCAGCGCAAGGCGCTGGCGACGGAAATGCCTTTGAAATCCGTGCTGCGCAGCCACCGCGGCGCCGTCGTAGTATCGATGCTGCTGACGTGGATGCTGTCGGCCGGCATCGTCGTCGTCATCCTGATGACGCCGGCCCTGCTGCAAAAGATCCACCACATAGCGCCGCGCACCACCCTGGTCGCCAATACCGTGGCAACACTCTGCCTGGCCTTCGGCTGCATCATCGCCGGCATGCTGGCCGACCGCCTGGGCGGCAAGCGCGTGATCTTTGTCGGTTCCGTGCTGCTGGCCATTTCCACGTATCTCTTCTACACCACCGTCGGCACCCGTCCCGACCTGCTGCTGCCCCTGTACGCAATGACGGGCCTGTTCGTTGGAGTCGTCGGCGCCGTGCCATACGTGCTGGTGCAAGCGTTTCCGGCGCAGGTGCGCTTCTCGGGACTGTCGTTTTCCTACAACTTGTCGTACGCGATTTTCGGTGGCCTGACACCCGTGGTCGTGACCCTGATGTTGAAGAACAACGTGCTGGGCCCCGCCTATTACGTGATCGGCGTGTGCGTGGTCGGCATGCTGACGGCGCTGTTTATCAGGGATCAGCGGCAAACCGTAGGCCGTGAATAACACCTGAAAAAACCTACTGCGCGTCGCGATTTGCGGCCTCCGATGCTCACTGTGCTACAGCACAGCTCCGCTTCTCAGCCACAACTCCCATCCGCTCGCTACGGTTTTGTCAGGTGTTTGAATACCAAGCCACCTTCGGGTGGCTTTTTTTTCGCCCCGATTTGTCGCGCTGCACCAAATTCTGAAAAGACGTTTCACATCGCGGAATTTCAAGCGACGGACTCAGCAATTACTTCTCTCACTTTTTGAAAATTCATTTCATATCATGAAAAATATAAATTAATCCCTTGCAAAACAAAGACTTAATTTAAGTTATATGTCTTATATAAGACTTGAACATCAGCGCCAATCGGCCTACTATTTAGTCATGCAGTTTGCTTCGACAAGACGTGGCGGCGCACTCGACGATTTTCTCAAACTTAGTTTTTCTTTAGGAGATACACATGTCCCAATATCAAGACGACATCAAGGCTGTTGCCGGTTTGAAAGACCAACAAGGTAGCGCCTGGAACGCCATCAATCCCGAGTCCGCCGCCCGCATGCGCGCCCAGAACAAGTTCAAGACGGGCCTGGACATCGCCCGCTACACGGCGAAGATCATGCGCAACGACATGGCCGCCTACGATGCGGACCCATCCAAGTACACCCAGTCGCTGGGCTGCTGGCACGGTTTCATCGGTCAACAGAAGATGATCTCGATCAAGAAGCACTTCAACAGCACCGACCGCCGCTACCTCTACCTGTCCGGCTGGATGGTCGCCGCCCTGCGCTCCGAGTTCGGCCCGCTGCCAGACCAGTCGATGCACGAGAAAACCGCCGTCACCAGCCTGATCCGCGAGCTGTACACCTTCCTGCGCCAGGCCGATGCACGCGAACTGGGCGGCCTGTTCCGCCAACTGGACGCAGCCCAAGGTGATGCCAAGCAAGCCATCCAGGCCAAGATCGATGGCCACGTCACCCACGTCGTGCCCATCATCGCCGACATCGACGCCGGTTTCGGCAATGCGGAAGCCACCTATTTGCTGGCGAAACAGTTCATCGAAGCGGGCGCCTGCTGCATCCAGATCGAAAACCAGGTGTCCGACGAGAAACAATGCGGCCACCAGGACGGTAAAGTCACGGTGCCGCACGAAGACTTCCTGGCCAAGATCCGCGCCATCCGCTACGCCTTCCTGGAGCTGGGCGTGGACGACGGCATCATCGTCGCCCGCACGGACTCCTTGGGCGCCGGCCTGACCAAGCAGATCGCCGTCACCAATGAACCAGGCGACCTGGGCGACCAATACAATTCCTTCCTCGACTGCGAAGAAGTGTCGGCCGACGCGCTGGGCAATGGCGACGTCATCCTCAAGCGCGAAGGCAAGCTGCTGCGTCCAAAACGCCTGCCGAGCAACCTGTTCCAGTTCCGCGCCGGTTCCGGCGAAGAGCGTTGCGTGCTCGACTGCATCACCTCGCTGCAAAACGGCGCCGACCTGCTGTGGATCGAAACGGAAAAACCGCATATCGCGCAAATCGGCGGCATGGTCAGCGAAATCCGCAAGGTCATCCCGAACGCCAAGCTGGTGTACAACAACAGCCCGTCGTTCAACTGGACCCTGAACTTCCGCCAGCAAATCTTTGACGGCATGAAAGCGGCAGGCAAGGACGTGTCCGCCTACGACCGCGCCCAGCTGATGAGCGTGGAATATGACCAGACGGAACTGGCGATCGCCGCCGACGAGAAGATCCGCACCTTCCAGGCCGACTCGGCCCGCGAAGCCGGCATCTTCCACCACCTGATCACCCTGCCGACCTACCACACGGCAGCCTTGTCGACCGACAACCTGGCCAAGGAATACTTCGGCGACCAAGGCATGCTGGGCTACGTGGCCGGCGTGCAGCGCAAGGAAATCCGCCAGGGCATCGCCTGCGTGAAACATCAAAACATGTCCGGCTCGGACATCGGCGACGATCACAAGGATTACTTCAGCGGCGAAGCGGCGCTGAAGGCGGCTGGCAAAGACAACACCATGAACCAGTTCTGAGATTTTGGTTTGGCTGTAGAGTGAGAAAGCCCGCTTCGGCGGGCTTTTTTGCGTCTGAACCTTGCGTATCGCCAGACCTGGAACACACATTGATACACATTATGCGTATGGGATTGACCGGTGCACACGCCGATAGGCAACTCACAGTCGAACGGCATTGCTGAGAGCTTCGTGAACACGTTTAAACGAGACTATCTGAACTTGATGGAGCGCAGCAGCGCAGAAATATTTCTGGCTCAGCTGCCAGACTCCTTTATGCACTTCAACGAGGTCCATTCGCATTCCTCGCTGAAATGGAAATCGCCTCGCATTTTAAGGAGGGAGCTGGCGCGCCGGGCTTAGGAAAGAGACGCTAACTAAACGATTGGCTGTGTCTAAATATGGGGGCAAAATCATCGGCGATTTCAATATCATCTTCGTATAAAGCAGAGTTGAAATGCTGTCTTGCTCGAATCGATACATTTCAACAACTTACTGAGCCCATGCAAAAACATCGTCGAAGGGTTCGGAAGCCTTTATACTTGGAATTGATGATTCACATGGTGTGCCCTCCCTTTAGGAGGGCTCGTGCGGCGTTATGGTTCGTACTTTGACCAACGCGGAAGATGGAGGTTTCATGGACGAACTCGAAATGGCAGTAAAAGAATATTTAAAGACGCAAATCGGGGAAGGAAATATAGTTACAATAAAAAAGCTGCGTAATGACGTGGTACCCGGCTTCCTGTCACGTGGAAACCTCTTATCGGACATTCTGGACGGAATTCGGCGATTCATCCGGCGACTGGCCAACGAGAAGATTCTCCAGCGAGTGCGTCCAGGCATCTACCTGTATTGGCCGGATGGGCGGTCCCAAATTGAGCAAGCGAATCGAATCCCACTGGTTGAGCGTCTGCGTACGGTCGATTTATCACCGATTCCGCGAGGGTCCGATATTTCTGTGCTATCTCCAGTCGCACCTCGGAATATTCCGTTGCCATTTGACAGTGTTGCTTCGTTGTCCCTTAGCGACGAGTTCTTGATCCAGCGCAGTTTGGCTGAAGTAGATTTGGAAGCGTTGCAGGGGTTAAGTTTCTAATGACTATTATCAATGCAATGAATGATGACGAGGATGGGCTTGCAATCCTCGCATTCAAGGTTCAAGCGCTTCAGTTCGATCTGAACCGCGACATGAAATTCATCAGTATGAAGGATCAGCTAATTAGGGGGCGAACACTCATCCTTGCAGCTCATCACGCAGGTCTCATCAGTCCTAAAATGATGACAAAAACGGATGAAGCCAATGTGATAGTCATTGGCGGGGGAATCGGCGGTGTCTCTGCCGCCCTAATGGCCTGTGAATTAGGGTTATCAGTAAAGCTTGTGGACGCCGCTTCCGAGTGCTTTTCGCTACTGGGCCTGGGCAGTGATCGGTTATTCAGCGCTACAGTTTACGATTGGCCACACGAGCATAGTGGAAACCATGCATTTCCCTATATGGACCCTCTGCGAGACAAGGTAACGGCGGCCCATCTGCGGTCAACGGCAGCAGCATTACGATTCCCGGCTAAAGCTATGGTTGGAAGCGATCTAAGGAAAACGTTTCTTGATCAGCTTAGCAACTATAAAGTTAAGTATGCTGGTTCTCTCGACGTTTTATGCAACCATCGTATCGATGACATGGGCGACATCAGCTCGAATACAGCGAGCAAGACTGTACTAGTCAAGGTCACCAATGAGTTCAGTGCGAAATATTTAAAATCACAAATCGTTGTCTTCGCACTTGGTTTTGGTTTAGACAAGAGTAGCGCACAAACCGCTGCGGCAAGAGATTTTTTTTCATATTCTGGTCTGGAGGTAGATATTAGCAAAGCTCTCTCAGGCAACCGCGTTGTTCGCATTATTGGTGCCGGCGACGGTGGACTTCAGGAGGCGCTGCGATTTGTTCTAGACGATGCCTGGCATGACCTCCACCGATGTATCAGCGAACTCCGAAATATTTTGGCAGTGAGCGGGCACGAAGCCTGGTGGTCGCAAATGTGTGGCCGCATTCAGTCTGCGGAAGATCAGGCAGTCCGCACTCTCATGTGGGGTTATACAGAACAGTGCGTGTACAAAGAATTGGAACAACTGTATCAGCGAGAAATAGATAAACTGCTTGAAATAGCGCCTAATGAGATCGCAAATTGGTATGCTAAAGTTGTTCGCAAAGTCGATCTTGAAATCCAACTCGTTGATCAATGCACATATAGTATGAAGGCCTATGGGCTCAACAGATGGCTGACTGGATTGCTACAGCGACCATCAATTGCTGGTGCTGGTATGGCCCGTCTCTTACGAATCGTTCCTGCTGAAGTGTCTGGTGTTGCGGCCATTGAACTTTCACGCATGGGTTTCGCCGCTACCGAAAAGCAAATGCAGATTGGTACAGCCGACGCTTCGGATCTCTTGCGCCGGATTGCGTTTCAGGCGATACCAATGAACCTTGATCCCATCATTTGACTTGGTACGTGCCGGGCGCCGGCGGGCGCCTGGATCAGGTCCGTCATTTGGACACGGATTGATGCTTTGGGTGCCGCAGAAGCCTTTAGCGACATGAGTGCATAGCCCTCAGGGGGAATCAAAGGGTCTGATCTACTAGCCCTGTCCTCGTCAAATCGACCCTGCCCACTGTGCGGGTACAGGCAGCTCAGCCCGCCGAGGGCGTGGTTTCGTGGTTCTGACTGAGCTGGCTTTTGCGGCGCTGAATGAATCAGCCCGTGTCCGAATGGCAAACCGGACCCCGCGTCGTGACCCCGCATCGCAATAGGAAGCCACACAACCGAGATCATTCGTGTTCGACCTATTGCTGCCGTCCACGCTTAGCCTTGTGGCAGGCCGCCCGCGACAATGTTGTGATAGTTGCAGATCCAACACTAGGTTCAACTGCGATATTTGCATTACATTTTAGTAAATCCCGCTGTATTATGATGACAAGATTAGCGCCCCTGCCTTTACTATGTGGTTTGAACCATTACCTGAACAGTGCCCACCAGCAAATGCCTGCCTCCCGAATGGCATCTATTACCGTGTAACGGATAGCTCAGTCGTGACGTGCGAAGATTTTTGGTCGCATCGTAAGCTGAATCCGAGCCAAAAATACAATACCTCTGAATGCCGGGCTATGGCTATATCGGTATTTGACGACTTCCAGGCCGCTCAGAAATTGCTCCTACTCCCTAGACATCGTCACAAGGCCGTCACTCCTGTAAAGCTTGAGTCGACGGCGGGATTGATCGAGAAGAACGGTGCTCCCAGCCATTTTTCTTGGTGGCGTGCCACAGACTACCCAGTTCTAGAAAAAGTGGTATAGGCTGACGATGAAAATACTCACCCAAGACCTCGTTCTATTGTTTTATGACATCCCGCAGGTCTTCCTTGCGAAGGATCAGGTCGGCTGCATGTACGTGTGCATGATAAGTGACGAGGACACCAAACGTGGTCCAATATATTCGTGTGTGGCCGTCTCACCAACACGTGCCATGATGTTAACAACAGGGGAAATTGAGCTTCGTACTGTATTTGAATCACCTGAGATGCCGGAATTTCACTTGGCTCAAATCTGTGCCGAAGATGCCAGCGTAATGGTAACGGAACGTGCAGACTACACCACGTTTCCTGTCGACTCACTGCCCGGTCTCGGACTGATCTTTACTGACTTCGACGAAGTAGCTCAAACTGCGGCTGAACTTAACACAACCGTTTCCTTCGTCTCCCTCGAAGTTCCCGAGGCTGCTCATTCCGCTCGTATTCGCTCTGCAACATTGGGAGGCTTCCTTTTTATTTTTCAAGCCATCGTTAAAAATCTATCCCGTGGAGCTGCCCGTACAGCTAAAAGACCATTGAAGCGAGATGATGACTCTTTCGCAGCCGATGTTTTTGGTTTTGCGCAAGGCTCATTCAAGATAAAGTTTCGCAGCGCTTATCCCAGTGATATTAATGGTGAAAGTCCCGTTTTTACCGCTGCAATGACACAGATGCAAAAGTTCCTGGCATCTGCGTTGAATACAGCCGCTGCGATCGAATATCTACAAACCGTTAAAGGTCATACAGCATCCTCATTGATAAAAATGCTGGGATTTCTCTCAGAACACTCGGCCGGAATTCACATGGAGTGGGCTAATCCCTCCATGAGTTCAGCCAGCAAATCTCGTTTAGACATCGATGAAATTAGACAACTTTATGACGTGTGTCGCCAGCGTACTGATTTAACGTTTCAAGAAGTGGTGATACATGGCCGCGTTGATCTCGCCGCTGATAAAGCTGGAAACTGGAAGATTATAAGTGAAGATGATCTGGAAACTTATTCCGGCGAAATTTTGCCAGAAAGTTCCCTGAGTCTGAGCGGTATGGTGATCACAAATGCGATCTATGAGTTTACTTGCGAGGAACGCATCGAAACCGTCCCAGCGACCGGACGCGAAATCAAGCGATTATTTTTGAAAAGATATAAGAAAATTTCTAACTGATCACGCGCAGGGTCAGGTCCGCTATTCGGACACGGGCTGATGCATTGGGCGCCGTAGAAGCTAGCTCAGCCGAAACCTAATTAGAGCCACGAACGCGCGCCGCAGGCGCGCGAGGCTGCCGCGCAGCGGCAGCAGTCAGTCGATTCGGAGAGGGCCGGGCCGGTAGGCCCGACCCTTCGAATCCCCGGCGCACGCCCCGCAGGGGGCGTGCTTCTCTCCGCCTACAGACGAAAAAAAAGCTACCCGAGGGTAGCTTTTTCTTTTTCGTCTTTGGCGGGAGAGGGGGATTCCTATCATCCGGGAAAGGCCCCACCAATACCGCGTCTCAATCGTCCAGAACTTCGGAATGCCCCCAACCATGCCCCTTCGGCCAAAACCAGAGTAAAGACAATGGATGGCACTCCTCACTACTAGTTGTCCTGCCTGTACAGCAAATCGTGCTCGCCGGAATGGAATGCTCTATGACGATCTCTCGCGGGACACAAAATGTTCCTCGGTGGTCCCTCAAGCGGGCTCTTGCTCGCCAGTTCGGTGCGTATTCTCATCAGAACGGCCACCGATTCTTGCTCCAGTACGGCCACTAGCTCCTATATCAATGCGGCTAGCACCGAGTCCTGCGTGAGCCACCAATTTCTACTCAAGCCTCGACTCTAGTCCCTGCTTCATACCGCAAGCCGCCGACTCCTGCTCATGCCACTGATCCGTGTCACAAGCGGCCACAAATACCCACGTAGACGATGATTCTTGCTAGGATAGCTTAACTGTCCCTATTGGCATCGTTGATTTCGCGCTGGTATGAATGTGGCGATTTCTGAACCGATGCCTTTTCCACAATCGGTATGCATCTCTCACTTGAAGCGGAGGTGTCTATGGATGTACTGTACTTTCTGCAAGACCATACGAAGTTCATTCGCAACTTTCACAACGTCGCAATCGCGCCATTTGAGAGCAGGGAAAAATACGAGCTCAAGAAGATCCTTTTATTCCGCCTTATAGTGAGGATGGGGAACCAGCATTTTTGGCAAAATGGTCTGAAGCAGAGACAGCGATACAGGTCGTCGGCCGGACCTGCATTTCGTTACTGTCCAATACCTTTAAACTGTACCTCAACACGTGGAGTGCGCAGTTAGGCATCCAAGACAAAGGCAAAAAGGGAGAGAGCCCCTTGGATCGATTTCGTCGTGTCCTTTCGATACACGGGGTCCATCTCAACTGGGTTGAATGTCCCGCCGACGCTGGAATCATTGAGCAGATGATATTTGCCCGCAATCGCGAGCAACATCCAGAAATGATAGGGACACTTTCGATTCAGCACGACCAAAATACGTTGGACAAATATCCGAGGCCCTTGTTCATCAATCCGGAAGAGCTAAGATGGTTGCTTCCGTCCAACGATGATTGGAATAGAGGCTATTTGATAAACCCATCACTGCACATAACCCGGCAGTCGCTGGAAGAAGCCATATGTGCAGTCGAAATATTGGCCGCCTGGCTAGAACCGAAACTTGTTCACGCTAAGTACGCAAACTGAAGCTTTAAGGATGCCAATGTCGGGCAGCATAACGGACCAAGGCACCTTCTTGTCGATATTGAGTGGCCTTCTGGTCCCAAATGGTTTCGCGACACCTCGACATTGGCGGTCACCATTCTGGAACTTCAAGCGCGTTTCCCCGTATCCCAAATGGCATCTGCGAGTACGGCATTAATCTCATTCAGGCGACTATCGGACAAATCCAAGTGTTCACTCCACCCGGATGTTGACCTGACGGCGCTGCTCCGTTTCCCGGCAACTAGGTGAGAAATATCCCAAGCTAAATATGCCCATGTAGCCAATAGACAACTTTCTCGACGGCTTGCTTGCAATATTTTGAATACTGTTCAAAATAACAGCACTTATTCGTTAAAGTGAGAGATGCCATGTCCAGCTACATTTTCATTTCGCCAGGTTCTGATCCGGGCATGGGGCGGCCACTGGCGGACCCGATTTTGCGCGCCGGCGCCAGGCCCACCATGGGGACTTGCCGACCTGACCTGCGCCGATTGGTGAAACTGGGCGACCATATCTTTGTCATCAGCGGCAGCATGGGAAAGCGTGTCAATCAGTATGTCATTGGCGGTCTTGAAATTGACAGCAAGCTCGAAGACCAGATCGCGGCCTTTGATGCGTTTCCTGAGAACCGCCTGACCTTCGATGAGTCCGGCCAGAGGCATGGCAACATCATCGTTACCGCCGAAGGGTTGCATGACCCGCGCGATAGCCACGGGAATTTTGACAAGCGGATCAGAAATTACTTGGTCGGGAAAAATCCGGTGGCATTGGAGACTCCGCGAGAGATTGAACTTGGCCGCGAGCGATCGGTCTCAATACTGTCGAATGTCTTTGACAAGCCCGAGGCCACCACAATCCGACAAATCATCGGGCGATTCAGAAAGCTTTCAGATGACCAAGCCTACCGCATCAGGTCCGCCCTCGACGATCTCAAACGGGAGGCGCGATCGTGATTAGCATCGCAGAGCATCTATCGAGCCGTCGCATGACTTGGGATGCTGCTGCCAAAAAATCCGGCCTGTCGTCCGAGCGGCTGCGGCAGGTCGACTCTGGCGCCCAGGCCACGCTCGGAGAAATGAGGCTGATCGCAAAGGTGCTCCGCGTTCCCCTGTCGGCGTTCACTGAGCAAGCTCCCCCAGAGCCCATCAAAATGCTTTTTCGGCAGACCCTCGCGCAACAGGACGTCGCCAAGCAGACATCCGTTGAGCTGCTTTCGGCTCAAATCAGGGACGTGCTGGCTTTCGCATCGGACCTGCCCACTGATTTGCGCTGGTTGGACGCGTTTCGGGGAATGGACCCCAGAACCTCATCAGCGGAAAGCTTCGCCACCGTTTTTAGGAAGCTCTTCTCGCGGGCCGACGCTCTCGAACCGCTGCAGAACCTCTCGCAGATCGCAGCTGAACTTGGCATTTTCATTCTTTTTTGTCGCGACTCCACCATCGAGGGCGTCTCCGCCATCGTTGACAACCGAGCGTTCATTTTCATTGGCGCAAGAACTTTTGCTCCCCGAATGCTGTTCACGCTTGGTCACGAGCTCGGCCATCTCGTCGCTCATCATTCGCGGGCCGGCGAGAATTTCGCTCTTTTCGACTCCGAGGTCGATGGCAACACCATCGAGGGTGTGTCGGGCAGGGAGGAGGAGAAATTCGCTGACGCTTTCGCCTCCTCGCTGCTTCTTCCCAAGGAGGGAGTCATACGCTTCCTAAGCGCAGTCAGGTCCGAACTACAAAGCACCGGCCCGCTAGGAGACATCGAAATTCTTTGGTTGGCCAGGTTCTACAATCTCGGCTTCGAAGTCACCGCTAGGCGATGCGAGCAACTCGGCTTGCTCCCACGAAACGGAGCCAGAGCGCTCTATCAGAAACTCACCGCTGAATTTGGAAACCCCGAAAAGCGGGCAGATGCTTTGGAGCTGCCGCCGAGGGATCAACTTCGAATCGATCCGTCTCCCGTTTTGCTTCGGCATGCCGTGAAAAAAATTAGATCCGGTTCGATGTCGATGGGCAAAGCCGCAGAGTTGCTCAACATGCCCGCCACTGTCCTATTCGCCGCCCACGAAAGCTTTTCCTCCCCGAGCAGAGGCTACTTGGCGTGATAATAATCATCGACGCCTCAACGCTGATCAACCTCGTCAACGGCGAAGTGCTGTTGCGCGTCTTCCATTTGCCTGGGACGCGTTTTTTGATCAGCGGCATGGTCGTCGACGAATCGAAGACGATCGCATCGGTTGTAAAGGGCGCCATCAAGGCCGGCTTCTTAGATCTCTTGGATGGCGAAATGATCTCCATGTCGGATTTCACCAAAGCAAAGGCGGAATTGAACTTGGGCGATGGAGAGACAGAGTGCATCTTGGCGGCAGAGGCCATTCCTTGCCACTTCGCATGCGACGATAGGGCCGCGCGGAACTGCGCCAAGAAGCGGCTCGACTCCGCCAAGGTGATGGGCTCTATTGGGCTGTTGCAGATGACGGTTAAGGCGGCCGTTCTGAGGTCGGACGAGGCAATGGCCGCTTACACAAAGATGATCGCCCATGGCGGATACCTTCCGCCATTGCCGTCCGATCATTTTAACGAGTTTGCCGGCCTAGATTGTCTCAGGTCGCAAACCTAGCGAGTCATTGCGCAGGGGGTTCGGCGAGTTTGAAGCCAATTGGGCTCTCAGCGCGACAAACGGGTTGCAGATGGTTTTTTTCAGCTGTCCCTTTGTTTTGAACATGGCGCCGCATCCGTGGCAAACATGTTCGACGTGGGGAGTATAGGCGTCTGCCCCAGAATCGAAATGTTCCATCGAACATGCCGGACAGCAGATTGATATAATCCTCCCGTCCAGGTGCGGCATCGCGCTCTGCGCCATGTATGTCCGAACATGCTCGGCGTTGAGTTCCCTGCCATCGATCGTCACTTTGGAATAAGTATTGTCGATCTGCGGGACGGCGGCGTCGAGCGACTTGAAGCAATGGAGATGAACGCCGGTCTCCTCCGGCTTGTCGGAGGTCCAAAGGATGGCGGCATTCGAGCCCCATATTTGAATGCCTCCGGGGAAATCGCGCTGATCTATCTGAATTTCTCGCGGCGCCGGAATCTGAACGGAAGGCCCCTTCTCGATCATCATCTTCAAATAGGCCACCGGGTTTCCAACCCCGGGAACCTTGTCCGAAAACTGCTTTCCGCAACCGTGGCATTGATGGCGCTGATGATAGTGCACCGCGAACCAATCGCGATCCAAGTGCGCAAATCCACAATGCCCACACTCCACGGGAATCGTCTTGAATCCGAATACCCCCGACACCATAAAATTAATCGCATCGATCTCGTCGACCTCCGTCCAGCTTCCCGATATCAAATCCCTCGCCAACGGTATCCTCAGCTTTCGATAAGTCCAGTCAATCATTTTCTCGCCATCGAGATCATATCGAGCATGCACGTGGATGCCACGGTCGACTGGCTTCACGGTCGTGTCGAACACCGACGGCACTGAGCCCCACAAGGCCACGCCCCCGGGAAACTCGCTCAGATTCAAATCAAGCGTGTCCTCTTTGCTGATCGGTTCATCGTCCGCCGCGACACATTTCTCCGCTGGCTTGCCGTATTTTGCGGTGGCGTTGGCATGATGTTCGACACACCAGTATCGTGTTCCGCCATCGCGCCGCTTGCCAACACTTACGATCTCACACTGTTGGCCGGTGTAGGCGCGCTTATAGGCCTCGGGATGAAGATTGCCAGCCTCGTCGTCATCGTTCATATGGTCATTCCTTCCCATCGCGATTCTCCAAATGCCAACTCCACAATTCCGTCGACCTGGAGCGCACCGATGGACTCTAAAAATTCTAGGCATTTTCAACAGTCCTTGCCGATTGTCATCAATATAAACTACTATTGTTTATAAAGAAACATCGACGAAATCCATTGAAAGCAGCCATGCAGATCAGGCATCTCAAAATCAATAATTTTCGCGGCGTATCCCGCATGCTCTGGACTCCGCGCGATCCCTTTTGCTGCCTCATTGGCGCAGGCGACTCTGGCAAATCCACGATCTTGGACGCGGCCGAGGCAGCACTGAACTCCAGATGGTTCTCATTTTCGGAATCTGACTTTTTCGCGTGCGATACAAGCAACACTATCGAAATTGAAGTGACGGTCGGCGAACTGTCGAAGGCACTCAAATCCGATGAGCGCTTCGGTCTATATATTCGCGGCTGGACAGAAGAAGGAGCGCTGCGCGACGAACCGGAAGACGGTGACGAGGCCGTGCTCACCGTCCGGCTCACTGTCGACGCCACGCTTGAGCCTGTATGGGAGATGGTTTGCGACCGTATGGAGACGCCCCGGACGATTTCCAATCGCGACCGCGCTCTTTTCGGTTTGGTGCGGCTCGCAGGCGACGACGCCCGCCATTTGGCATGGGGACAAGGGTCCGTGCTTTCGCGTCTCACCGGCGACAACAGCGAAGCGGCGGCGCGACTGTCCGAGGCATATCGGGCGGCTCGCGACAGCGCGCAACTCGACCAGATCAAATCGCTGGCCGACACAGCCGCCGCCGCCGAGCGCCACGCCAAAGCGTTGGGCGCCTATGTCGATGGAGCATACCAGCCCGGTTTGGAGCTGGGACGCTCGGGCCTCTCATCGGGATCGATCGCGTTGCACGATGACGGTGTTCCGTTGCGCTTGGCAGGGTTGGGCACGCGCCGCTTGGCGACCTTGGGCATCCAACGGTCAGCCATTACCGAAGGCGGGATCATCCTCATCGACGAGATCGAGCACGGCCTCGAGCCCCACCGGATCATCGGCGCCATATCTCAACTCAAGTCAGATCAGGATAGCGCCATGGTGTTCGGAGATCCAATTGGCCAAGTCCTGATGACAACCCACTCCGACATCGCGTTGGGCGAAACCGGCGGCTCTGGACTTTATGTAGTCAACATGTCCCGCCCTGGTCGCCAAACCATTCTACTTTCACCTGGAACGCCCGATCCGATCAATGCCCTGCTCCGCCACACGCCGCGCGCGATGTTCGCACGGCGCATTCTCGTTACCGAGGGCATGACCGAGGTGGGCATGATGACGGGCATCCGTGAGAAATGGCCGCCGCGCCATAAGAACAAGCCGATCGAGCAGCTCGGCGCCGCAATCACCGATGGCAATGGAAATCAAGCCTGCGCGCTCGCGTTGGCGTTGGCGAACCTTGGCTATCCCACCGCGCTCTTCCGCGACTCCGACGTCGCTCTAAATGCCGACAACATCGCGGACTTGGAGAATGCCGATGTGCCAGTATTTGAATATGGGGACATGCTCAACACGGAGCAAGCCATATTCAGCGTGGCCAACGATGACGCAGTGCAGGCTTTGCTAGGCTACGCCAGGCTGCAGCGAGGAGACGATACAGTCAACGACAACTTGGCTGCGAAGATCCCGGGCCTTGACCGCACCAACGCCGGCATCGATTTTGGCGAGTGGGAAGATACATTCGGAAAGTCAGGCCAGGAGCTGCGCGAGATCATCGCCGAGGTCACGTCGCGCAAGAAATGGTTCAAGGATCAACGCATTGGCCGGGGACTGGCTCCGCATGCTTGGGGCATCGCCGTCGCCAATCCCGAGTCTCCTCTCGCAAAGACGTTGGCGGCCGTCGAGGCTTGGCTGTATGCCTGAGCCGGTCGAACTGGCAGCCATGAAGATCGGCGCTGTCGTGGCGCCGGCCGGGCATGGAAAAACAGAAATCATCGCCAAGGTCGCGGCGTTGGGCCGGCGCGCCTTGATCCTGACGCACACCCATGCGGGCGTGCATGCCATACGCAGCCGCCTAAAGCGGCTGGGCATCTCCCATCATGCGATGGCGGTCGACACCATCGCTGGCTGGTGCATGCGGTATGCCAACGCCTTTCCTGGAGTGGCAAAGCCACCGGAAGGCATGCCAAAGAATGGAGGCGAATGGGATCAGCTTTATCGCGGGACCATTTTGGCGCTCATGGTGCAAGCGGTGCGGGACGTCGTTGCCTCCTCATACGACAAGATCCTGATCGACGAGTATCAAGACTGCAATTTGTTGCAGCATGAGCTCGCCGTCGCCTTATCGGACATCGTCCCTACGCTCATCTTTGGCGATCCGATGCAGGGGATTTTCGAGTTTGCCGGCGCCACGCTGAGCTGGGAAGGCCAAATCCATGGGAGCTTTCCCTTTGCCGGAAGTTTGGAAACTCCGCACCGCTGGAACGAAAAGAATCCTGAGTTGGGCATTTGGATCGCGGAGACTCGTGAAAAGCTCATGGCGGGCGAGCCCATCGATCTGGCCGATGGCCCCATCACATTCCGGCAAACGGACGATGTCTTTGACATGGGCCTGTTCTTCGATGGCATCGACGCCAGGGACGGCACGCAGGCCGCCATCCATTGCAGGAAAGGGACCTGCTACCAATTGGCTAGAGCGACCAGTGGTGGCTTCCAAGCCATCGAAGAAATGGCGGCCGGTAGGCTGCAAAGCTTCGCCGAGGCTTGGGATTCGTCGCCAGACAACGCCGGACGACTGGCCGCAGTCAAAAGTTTGATCAACGAATGCGTCCACAAAAAACAAGCCAAGGAAGGAGATGCGCCCGATCTCGAAGACGAAGCCGTCGCCGCAGAGATGAACGCCATCGCCAAAACGCTCGGCGATGGAACTGGAGCGGTATCGCTGAGGAAGTTGTTCGGATTGGCGCGCAAGCGTTCACTCTGGAGAATCTTCCGCGGTGAAATCTGGCGAGATACAGAGCGAGCGATCGCCGAACTGGAATCTAGTCGCTGCGAAACCATGGCCGAGGCCGCCGCCAATATTCGACAACGAATGACCAATTCAGGCAGGCGCTTGCCAACTCGAACAGTCTCCACGCCACTCCTGCTGAAAGGGCTGGAATTTGATCATGTTGTAATCCCGAACGCAGCACATTTTGCGAACGAGGACACCGCCCAAGCAAAGCTTTTCTACGTGGCGATCTCACGAGCAACAAGAACACTAACGATCGCGTCCTCCAATCGGCTCTTGAAATTTCCTAAGCCAAAAGTTTGATTAAGGCGACTTTAAAATGAGAGTTGGTAAAAAAATAGTCTCTACGCAAAGGCCGCCGTTCGCATAGGCCCGGACGTTCCAGACAAGAGGCTCGATTATTGCGCAGGCCCTGCTAGATAGCCTTCTCTGAGAGCCTTTTTGCTTTCTCTTCCTTGATTCTTTTGTGGAGCGAAACCAATGTATTGTAAATAGCACGCTGCGCGCCATCTTCATCAATATATCGAGCTTCCTCAAAGTAGGTCCCTTGCTTCACCATTTTCTTGAATAGTTCATCGCGTTGCGACTCCGGGATGCCAGCCTGCTCACATAATTCATCGAACGGGCTTGACGCTCCAGTGAGCGCAACGATTTCCGAGCCTCGCAACGGCGCTTCAAGCATCACCTCCCCTTGCCCATCTGTAAAGTTGAAAAGGGCGTAGGCATGCTCACCAGACCGATCGCGGTAGGACTCGGCGGCAATCCGAAAAGCCTCACACTCCCAAAGGGCAGACACGTTCAATACAACCTCGGATGGTTCCGGACGATGTCGAAAAATCGCGCCCGAGACAGCCCCCGGCATGAACTTTCCGTTGAAGCGCTCAGCAAACTGACGTTTTGTCGTCCAGCTTACCAAACCTTCACCCTTGCTATCCGCCAAGATAATCTCGGCCAGCTCGCCCTTGTGGAGGAATCGCTTCCGATAGCAGACCTCAGCAACCGACCTGAACTCCATGGGCAGTTGCGCCGCGCATGACTGAAGGTTCGCTGCGAGCGTTGAGCGCAGGACCCTGTCATCGCGCCAGCCTTTTTGCCAGGCGCCCAATGCATCGAAGAGTTTGTCGGTGAAGGTCATCGAATTCCTTAATAAAAAGCGTTGTATGAAGCGGACGGCCCAACGACGTAGGCCGGCCAATGAAACAATCCAGCATTCGGCAAATTTAAAATATGCGTTCACGAAATATCGCCGGGTGGCCCCTGAACAAAATCTAGCTGGATTGAGGTCAGCGATTGCTTTCGGCATGCCACGGCGATGCTGGCAAAGGTCTTGCAAGAACTACGCAGCCAGCAAGAGACTATCACTAGAGCAGATCACGGCAGGCAGAGCGAGCAGAGTCAATCGTCATGGCTGCTCATGGTGTTCAACAAAATTTGTGAAGGACGCTCATCACATCGGAGGCGTGTCCAAAGTCGCCGCGATGGTGAAACAGCCCTCGAAACTACGTTTCCGTGTCGGCTGCAGCCACGTTGACGGCAGGCGACCTAAACGCAACCGTTCCATCCTGATTACGAGGCTTTTCAAATTTTGGATTGTTGAGAACTATCACCCGATATCCCATCCTCTCCGGCGATTCATCAACAATTTGATATTTGCTGCCAACCACACGTTGCATATAGGGGATAGTGTCGAACTCACTCAAACTGATATTGAGCTCGCCGGGAATGAGCAAGCAAGCTGTTGAGGTGATATATTCAATTTGGTTTTTTTGGCTTCGCAAAACGCAGTGGACGTTCGCCAATCCGTTGTGCGAGCGAAAGGACTCAATAACGAAAAACTCCTTGGCCTGGACAGGAGCAGCCAACTGGTTCATAGCGTCCGGAGGATAAAACGTTCCATCTGGCTGATGGATGCCAATGATGAAATCCACGCCATAACAATCCCGGTAGCGTTGATTGTCATTGTAAGTATGGGCAAGGGCACGAATAGCAATCAACGAGACGCCATTTTCCAATGTCCTTCGAAGCTCGGCTAGAATTTTTTCGGAGTGGTCGACACGAACTGCGACCAATGGGCCGACCACAATCGGGACTCCCGTTTGGCCTTTGCTGACGATGCCGCCAACCATTGATGCCGCCGCCGGGAAAGCCCCCCAGCAAACATCCAAATAAATCACAAGATTTTCCGGAAGTGTTTTGAAATGGTCTCTGAATAAGTCTAGGCTGATCCTTTCGCCATTTCCAGCGATTAACTCGGTTCCTGTCCTCTCCTCTCCGTGCGCGCGTATGACCAACAAGTTGACCACGTTCTCCGCCGAATCATGCGCCTCTTTCCCGAATAAGTGGCGAACGGCCTGCGTGAGCGCCGGACCAAATTGAGCGCTTCCTTCAAAGGAAAAGCGCGCATTCATTTCGTCGCTTGTTTTCCTCGGACGACCTTTTGGTTCAAAGTCCTTCTGTTCGACAATTGCGCACCGTATCATTTTGCCCCTTTCTGGATTGAACATCACTACGACTGACTCAACGCATGGCTGAGCAGCTCGTGCAGAAACTTGCAGCAATCCGCGCCCTCCGGCGCTCCAACGAAGGCCATGCATCGGTCATCGTCGTCCATTCGTGCTTTGGCCCCGCCCAAGGCAGCTTGCTTCTTGGTAGCCAATGTGCGGCGCTCAATAATTGTTGCGCAAAAGCACGACTATAAACTACTATTGTTTAAAAATAAATTTAAACTTCATGCCTCGCGTGACACGCTCGCGATGCTATCGCAGGCAATGAACACACTAAGGAGCAGCATGGCGTCTTTGAAGCGAGATTTCGAGCAGTTCGTGGCATGGCTCCATCGGCCAGAAACACAAGCCCCGCAAGACGTTCGCCGCTTGGCCAACCTTGCGCTCAGCCAGTTTGATGGCCTGGCGCAGACATAGCGCCAACGCAGTCAGCGCTCCCTCTATTTGGTCGACTACGCGCGCAAATCGTGGGCGCAGACACCCGACGGGCCACCGGACATCCAACAAGCGGTAGCCGATGGCGCATGGCCGTGGCGCCGATTGCGGAGCTTGACGCTCGGCCCGTTCCGAGGCTTCCGAACGCCCGAACCGTTCGACCTTCAAAAGAGAGTGATCCTATTCTATGGGCCCAACGGGAGTGGCAAAACCAGCTTCTGCGAAGGCTTGGAATATGCCCTGTTGGGCTCAGTGGAGGAAGCAGACACCAAACGCATCGAAGCTCGCGTCTACTTGACCAATACGCACGCGCGCCGATTCGATCCGCCAGCTCTTCGAGCGACCAGCCACGATAATCGAGAGGTGCCCGTCGCAGCCAACATTGACACCTTCCGATTCTGCTTCATAGAGAAAAATCGCATCGACGCGTTCTCCCGAATAGCGGCCAAGCCACCGGGCCAACGGACGGAGTTGATCGCCACGCTATTCGGCATGGAGAAATTCAACGAGTTCGTGGGTCATTTCAACGAGTCCATCGACCAGCAACTCACGCTGACCGGCGCCAAGCAACTTGCGTTGACGGGAAAACGAACCGCTCTGGCCTCCGACCAAGCCACGGTCAATGGCGAGGCGCAAACCTTGCTGGACCTGGCGAACGATGAGGAAGCGCTCGCTCTTACACATTCCGAGGGAAAGACTTACGCCGGACTCAAAGCGCTCATTGGATCGGCCGATGCGCCAGGCCGTCTGCAGGAGCTGGAAGGCATCCTCAACGCCGTGTCGCCCGCTGTCGTTGGTTTGACGCGCCTGGAGCTTTTAAATGGCTTTGAAGCGGCCCGCACGGAGCAAGCCGCGCTCGATGGCGTCGCCGCCAAGCTCCAAGCCCGCAGCAGCCACCGCCAGGGTCAGATCCGCCATTCGGACACAGACTGATGCATTGGACGCCGTAAAAGCATACTCAGTAGATACCTAATTAGAACCACGAACGCGCGGTGCTGCCGCGCAGCGGTAGCAGTTGGACGATTCGGGGAGGGCCGGTAGGCCCACCCCGTGACGTTTTACGAGGTGGGGCGCTTCTAATTCAGCCACTATTAACTCCCACTCAAGCGATTCCACGCCTAGCGTCAATACAGCGTTGTTGCCATTGAGCGATCTCCTCTGCATCCCAGGCGACGGACTTGGGGCCGATGGGAATCGGCGCTGGTAACACACCCGCCTTCACCTTGCGCCAGATTGTGGCGCGGGACCAGCCGGTAGCCTCGATGACCGCAGGCAAGCGGAGGAATTTTTTAGTCGTGGTCATACGATTCTCCTTCGATTGATGAACAGCAAACAATGGAGAGTCATGCCGACTCTCCGCGATCATTCCGGCAGCCCCAGGGCTGCCGCTTGTGCATCTCGTCTATTCCATGCGCTACAGCCCTCATACCAGCGGGCGGTCATCTGCCCAGATAGATGGAAGTGACCTGCTCACGTCCATGTCCCATCTCCGTCGAAATCTTCAGCCGCGCAGCTTGATCTGCGAGTTTTTGCGAAGCATCCAGCTGTCTGGAGGTCGCGCCGCCACT
This sequence comes from Janthinobacterium sp. GMG1, assembly GCF_034427795.1. Lineage (NCBI taxonomy): Bacteria > Pseudomonadati > Pseudomonadota > Betaproteobacteria > Burkholderiales > Oxalobacteraceae > Janthinobacterium > Janthinobacterium sp. GMG1. The sequence goes on along the minus strand of NZ_JAXQNT010000004.1, from coordinate 200,743 downwards.
GGCTGGACTAGGTCGGCCAGTCAACTCGGCATAGCGCCGCTGCGCGTACTCATGGCGCAGCCCATGCACGCCATGGATACCCGCCTTGTCGCACTGCGCACGAAAGCGGTTCAACTGGTCCCGATAGCGCAACTGCGCCGGAATCAAGCTGCCTTTGCCCGCCAGCACCTTGGCCGCATCAAGTACGGCGCGCTGCTGCATGGTGGCAATCGGCACCTCCCGGTATTTGCCACCCTTGGTCCAGCTATCCTGCAGCCGCAGGATGTTCCCGCCATCGGCCCATCCCGGCTTGATCTTGATGCTTTCCTCGCGCCGCAAACCAAACGCCGCCTGCAGTTGCAGGGACATGCGCGTACAAGGATCGTTCACGCGGGCGAGCGTGTCGGCGTCGAGCACCTTCGCCTTCGAGACATTGGTGACAAACACCCGCTCCGCGATGCCGTATTCGCCGTTGGTGCGCGCAATGATGTTCTCCTTGCCGATCTTCTCGGCCCACCAGCGCAGGGCGCTCATGCGATTCTTGATCGTTCCGGTACTGACGCCATCCTGCTTCCACTTGTCGAGCAGCGCCGCCACATGCTTTGGTTTCAGGCTGTCCACGCTCATATGCTGGAAGCCCCGCTCCGCCAGGTCGTTGGCGCACAGGTTTAATAGGCGCTCGCGGTCGGCCTGCGTCGCAAAGCTGCCATCCCGGTTGCGGTGACACAGTTGCTTGAGCTGGTAGTTCAGGTCGCGCATGGCAAAGTCATCCCTTCGATCTTGGGTTTCCACATCGATGTTGCGTGGTGTAATCCTGTCTGGTAAGTGTTTCTGGCCACCCTCACTGCCTCGGCAGAAAAGGTTGAATCAAGGGCCTCGGGACACCACTCCCGTGTATGCGGTTGCTGTTACTGCCTGCCCGCGCCGCATGCGCGTGTGGCACCGCTGCGCGCTCCCGGGGGAAGCTGCCGCAGCGGGGACCAATCACCCAGGGTCCATGGAGTGCACATCGTGCACGGATCAACTTCTACTAATCAGCCCGTAGCGGGCAAAGGAAATCGCAAGGCTAGCCTGCGATGAAGAGGCATCTGGCCTCGTCACTGAGCACCGTCACGCGGACGCTCTGTGCTTGCCGCCTGGGCCTATGCCGTCGGCGGCGCGTCGTCACTGGCAGCACGCCGCCAGTAACGACGCGCGCACGTAGCCATGGCATGTGACGGCATACATGCCAGCATCGCACTCGCGGTGACGATACTGGCGGCTCTGAAGCACATGCGCTGGCGGCGGCCGCGATGGCATCGCATCGCTGGCATTTCTGCTGACGGTGCGGCTTGCGGCAAAGCCATGCTGTGCTTCATAGGGTGCGCTACCTCGCGGGGTATGCGAACCAATCGGGGCAGGAGTCTTGCTCCTGTTTGAAGAAGCGCCCACCGGGCGCAATCATCCAGGCAATCCGTCTTGCGGATTGTGGGATATGTAGGCGCTGAAGGCAGCGCTTTATCGTGCCGAGATGTGCATGCTTCTGCATGGCCCGGCGATATATCTAGCAGAAACTGCTATGTATCATGGTGGCGGGTAACGACCGCAACGCCTATGCCGCTAAGCATAGGGACATGCTCGAAGCATGCCCTCGTGGGAGCGATTCCCACATAAGAGAGCTTCATTCTATGCCTGATATTGACGTTTGCAAGCGGTTCGTTTCGTCAAGTGCGCTTTTCGTAGTACACAGATTTGCGACCGGCGCGGACTGGGCTGGTGTTACTGGCATTGACCGGTAGCGTTGCAGCCCGGACAAAGGCTCAAATTGCTAGTTTATGCAATTTTTCCTTGGGGGCGGCTTGCTTGATAAGCGCATCCGTGAGGCGCAATACATACTCAGACATGGTGCCCTCCTGTTCCGCCATCCCGGCTGAATTCGCCGCTGACCAGCGTTAATCTGGGCGTCTGCGGCGGCGCTCCCTTGCCGCTGACGGCATCGATATAGTCGGCCCAATCCTGCATCATCCGGCGCCGTTCCGCCAGGAACTGGGCGCGGTCATAGGCGCTGGCCACCTTGTCCTTCGGCGCATGTGCAAGTTGCCGGTCCACGACTTCATGCCGGTAGCCCAGGCGCTCCTTGATGGTGCTCATGGCCAGCGCCCGGAAGCCGTGACCGGTCATCTTGCCCTTGTATCCCATGCGTCCAAGCGCCACCAGTATCGTGTTATTGCTGATCGGTTTTTCGTGGTCGCGCTGATTCGGGAACAGGTACTTGCTGCGGCCCGTAATCGCGTGCAGTTCGCGCAGCAGCTCCAGCGCCTGGCGCGACAGGCAAACGTGATGGTTGGTCATATCCGGATTGACGGTCAGCTTGCCGCGCTTCATGCGCTGCCATGGAATGATCCACTCGCCGCGCTCCAGGTCGATTTCACTCCAGGGCGTCTCGATCAACTCGCTGGTGCGCACAAAGCACAGCAGCATCAGACGCAGCGCAATGCGGGTCGGCGCGAACATGCGTGCTTCGTTGCGGTCCAGAATGGTGAGAAACTGCGGCAGTTCGTCGGCATTGATGGCGGCGAAGTGTCCGGCGCGGACGGTCTTCAACACATCCTTCATATCGGTGACCAGATTACTCTCTGTGAATCCGCATTGAATCGCGTAGCTGAAAATTGACGCACATACCGCTTTCTGGCGATGGGCGATTTCGCTTGCGCCGCGCTCCTCGATCTTGCGCAGTGCAGCGATTACATCGAGGTGCTTGAGTTCATCGATGGGCCTGCGGCCGATGGCCGGGAAGATATCTGCCTCCAGCCGTTGCAGGACGTTCTTGGCGGTGCGCTCGCTCCAGGTCGGCACCTTGTTGGCGTGCCACTCGCGGGCAATCTTTTCAAATGTGTTGGCGGCGCGCTCTTTCAACAGTCGTTTGGCGTCGTCGCGATGCTTGGCCGGGTCGATCCCTTGCAGCACCAGGCGCCGCGCTGCCAAGCGCTTTTCACGCGCATCCTGCAACGTAATTTCCGGATAAGGACCAAACGTCAGTGCGTTCTCCTTGCCGTTGGCCTGGCGAAACTTCCAGCGCCAGATGCGAGACCCGCTCGGCATGACTTCTACGAACAGGCCGCCGCCGTCGGATAGCTTGTATGGTTTATCCTTTGGTTTGGCGTTTTTGACCTGAAGTTCGGACAGCGGTACGATGAGCTTTGCCATGGTGGCCTCCTTCGCAAATGCGTCTGAAACCACTATAGGACAGTTATGCGGGAATGGTAGTCAAGGATGGGGGAATGCGGCCCGACGCCTTCCCTCAAAAAAGTTAGACGTACTGAAACGTCTTGGCACATTTCGAGACGCCGAAAAACGAAAAAACCGCTTAGAATCAAGGCTCTAAGCGGTTTTTGAGGGACTTCCTGAGACGTCCTGATCTTACTTAATTACTATCCGTGGCGGAGAGAGGGGGATTCGAACCCCCGATAGAGTATTACCCTATACACGCTTTCCAGGCGTGCGCCTTCAGCCGCTCAGCCATCTCTCCTGAAGGCAATGCGCGCGTCTTGCTTGCTCACATTGTGTACTGCATATCGCTTGTCGCGAAGCCGCAGATTATAGCAAAGAATCCACGGACTGCCAAAGTTATTTACCCAGGGGTAAAAGTTTGGCCCGGCCCGGCGGAAGGATGCGCCCCGGTGGCGCGCACTCCCCTTCCGCAGGGGCTGGCAGCTCTATTACGACGCTTCCTTCAACTGATCCAGGATGGCCGGGTTTTCCAGGGTCGATACGTCTTGCGTGATCGTCTCGCCCTTGGCCAGCACGCGCAGCAGGCGGCGCATGATTTTGCCGGAGCGGGTTTTTGGCAGGTTGTCACCGAAACGGATTTCCTTCGGTTTCGCGATCGGGCCAATTTCCTTGCCGACCCAGTTGCGCAGCTCCAGCGCCAGCTTCTTGGCTTCCTCGCCGGTCGGACGCGCTTGCTTCAGCACCACAAAGGCGCAGATCGATTCGCCGGTCGTGTCGTCCGGACGGCCCACCACGGCCGCCTCGGCCACCAGCGGGTTGGCCACCAGGGCCGATTCGATTTCCATCGTGCCCATGCGGTGGCCCGACACGTTCAGCACGTCATCGATGCGGCCCGTGATCGTGAAGTAGCCCGTGTCCTTGTTGCGGATGGCGCCGTCGCCTGCCAGGTACATCTTGCCGCCCAGTTCTTCCGGGAAATAGCTGGACTTGAAACGCTCGGGGTTGTTCCAGATCGTGCGGATCATCGATGGCCATGGGCGTTTCACCACCAGAATGCCGCCCTGGCCGTTCGGCACGTCCTGGCCCGCTTCGTCGACGATGGCGGCCATGATGCCCGGCAATGGCAGGGTGCAGGAACCTGGCACCATCGGCGTGGCGCCTGGCAATGGGGTGATCATGTGACCGCCCGTTTCCGTTTGCCAGAAGGTGTCGACGATCGGGCATTTCTCGCCGCCGATGTTTTTGTAGTACCACATCCACGCTTCTGGATTGATCGGCTCGCCGACCGTGCCCAGCAGGCGCAAGCTGGTCAGGTCGTAGTTGCTTGGATGGACTTTCGGGTCCACGTCAGCGGCCTTGATCAGCGAACGGATGGCCGTCGGCGCCGTGTAGAAGATGCTGACGTTGTGCTTCTTGATGGTTTCCCAGAAACGGCCCGCGTTCGGATAGGTCGGGATGCCTTCGAACACCACTTGCGTGGCGCCCACGGCCATCGGGCCATACGCGATGTAGCTGTGGCCCGTCACCCAGCCGATGTCGGCCGTGCACCAGAATACGTCGTCCGGCTTGATGTCGAAGCTCCACTTCATCGTCAGCGCGGCCCACAGCAGGTAGCCGCCGCTCGAATGCTGCACGCCCTTCGGCGTGCCCGTCGAACCCGAGGTGTACAAGATAAACAATGGATGCTCGGCATCGACCCATTCCGGCTCGCATTGCGCCGACTGGCCTTCGACCAGGTCGTGCAGCCATGTGTCGCGGCCGGCCACCATCGGCAAGTCGCTGCCCGTGCGTTTGTAGACGATGACGTTTTTCACGCAGTCGCAACCGCCCAGCGCCAACGCTTCGTCGACGATGGATTTCAATGGCAGCTTCTTGCCACCGCGCAATTGTTCGTCGCCCGTGATGACGGCCACGGCGCCCGCGTCGATGATGCGTTCCTGCAGCGATTTCGCCGAGAAGCCGCCGAACACGACGGAGTGCGTGGCGCCGATGCGCGCGCAGGCTTGCATTGCGGCAACGCCTTCGACGGACATCGACATATAGATGATCACGCGGTCGCCCTTGGCGATGCCCTTGGCCTTCAGGCCATTGGCAAACTTGCAGACTTTTTCGTGCAGCTCTTTATATGTTGCCTTGGTAACGGTGCCGTCGTCCGCTTCGAAGATGATGGCCGTCTTGTCGCCCAGGCCATTTTCGATATTGCGGTCCAGGCAGTTGTACGACACGTTCAGCTGGCCGTCTTCGAACCATTTGTAGAATGGCGCGTTGTCTTCGTTCAGGGTGCGGGTGAACGGCTTTTTCCAGCTCAGGTTTTCGCGCGCCAGCTTGGCCCAGAAGCCTTCGTAGTCGCGTTCGGCGTCGGCCACCATGGCGCGGTAGGCGTCCATGCCGGAAATCGTTGCCTGTGCGGCAAACGCTGCCGATGGGTCAAATACGCGCGACTCTCCTGGTCCCTGCTGTTCCGTGCCCTGCCCTTGGTTTTCTGTAGCGCTCATGCTTGTCTCCAGTGTAGTAATTGTTTGCTAACACGATAGGCCCCATGTCTTACGGACGCCTTACATGTCGCGTTTATGCAGCGATTTACCCCTATCAAGGCTAACCATAAGCGCCTTCGGCAACAGGAGTCAAGGGGACGCCGTACAGTATTTTCACTGGGAAAATGCACGCTGCACCGAAGGTTCAATACCACTTCGTGTTTCATCAAACCTAATAATCAGAAGCAAGGCCATGCGCAGTAATCAGCAGCAAGTGTAAAATGTCGGGCATACCAAAAATTGGTATTTACTCCCCCAGGAAACCCCACATGATCGACCACCTACCACCGTCATCCAAACATACCAAGCTGCACCCGCTGTCCTCCTTCATCTTCATGTCGCGCTGGCTGCAGTTGCCGCTGTACCTGGGCCTGATCCTCGCACAATGCGTGTATGTCTTCCATTTCTGGGTGGAATTGTCCGACCTGATCGGCGCCGTGTTCGGCAATGATGCAGCCCTGCAGCACGTGCTGACGGCCGTTGCCGTGCCGGGCAGCGCCCTGCCGACCAAGCTGAACGAAGCGACCATCATGCTGGTGGTATTAGGCCTGATCGACGTGGTGATGATTTCGAACCTGCTGATCATGGTCATTATTGGCGGCTACGAAACCTTCGTTTCGCGCATGCACCTCGATGACCACCCAGACCAGCCGGAATGGTTGTCGCACGTCAATGCGTCCGTGCTGAAGACGAAACTGGCGATGGCCATCATCGGCATCTCGTCCATCCACCTGTTGAAGACATTTATCAATGCCAATTCCTACAAGATGGAAGTGATCATTGCGCAAACGGTAATCCACATGGTCTTCATCATTTCGGCCATGGCCATTGCGTACACCGACCGCATCATGACGGTGACGCAGAACCAAGCCAGGGCGCCTCACTAAGTTCTGGCGCTCCTATACTGATTAGTAACAGCAAACAGCATCAAAGTCTTACCCTTCTTATCCACCGCGAGAACACCATGACTGTCATAAAGCAAGAAGACCTGATCGAATCCGTCGCCGCAGCGTTGCAGTACATTAGCTACTACCACCCTGCTGATTACATCGAGCACCTGGCGCGCGCTTACGCGGCCGAGCAAAGCCCGGCGGCAAAAGATGCGATCGCGCAAATCCTGACCAACTCGCGCATGTGCGCGGAAGGCAAGCGTCCTATCTGCCAGGACACGGGTATCGTCAACGTCTTCCTGAAAATCGGCATGGGCGTGCGCTTCGAGGGCTTCAGCGGCACCGTCACCGACGCCGTCAACGAAGGCGTGCGCCGCGCATACAACTTCGACGACAACAAGCTGCGCGCCTCCATCGTGGCCGACCCGCATTTCGACCGCAAGAACACCAAGGACAACACGCCAGCCGTCGTGCACATGGAATTGGTCGAAGGCAATACCGTCGACGTGAAAGTGGCAGCCAAGGGCGGCGGCTCGGAAAACAAATCCAAGATGATCATGATGAATCCGTCCGATTCGCTGGTGGACTGGGTCATGAAAACCGTGCCAACCATGGGCGCCGGCTGGTGCCCGCCTGGCATGCTGGGTATCGGCATCGGCGGCACGGCCGAGAAAGCCATGCTGATGGCCAAGGAAGTGTTGATGGAAGACATCGACATGTTTGAGCTGAAACAACGCGGCCCGCAGAACAAGCTGGAAGAATTGCGTATCGAGCTGTGCGACAAGATCAACTCGCTGGGCATCGGCGCGCAAGGCCTGGGTGGCCTGACGACCGTGCTCGACGTGAAAATCATGATGCACCCGACGCACGCCGCGTCGAAGCCTGTCGCCATGATCCCGAACTGCGCCGCCACGCGCCACGGCCACTTCGTGCTCGACGGCTCGGGCCCTGCCTACATGACGCCGCCATCGCTGTCGTCGTGGCCGGAAGTGCACTGGACGCCGGACACGGAAAAATCCAAGCGCGTCGACCTGAATACCCTGACGAAAGAAGAAGTCGCTTCGTGGACGCCGGGGCAGACCTTGCTGTTGAACGGCAAGATGCTGACGGGCCGCGACGCAGCGCACAAGCGCATCCAGGACATGCTGGCCAAGGGCGAAGAATTGCCGGTCGATTTCAAGAACCGCGTGATCTACTACGTCGGCCCGGTCGACCCGGTGCGCGACGAAGCCGTCGGCCCGGCCGGTCCGACGACCGCCACGCGCATGGATAAATTCACCGACATGATGCTGGAAAAAACGGGTCTGATCGCCATGATCGGCAAGGCCGAGCGCGGCCCGGTCGCCATCGAATCGATCCAGAAGCACCAGTCGGCCTACCTGATGGCTGTCGGCGGCGCCGCCTACCTGGTGTCAAAAGCCATCAAACACGCCAAGGTGCTGGGCTTTGCCGACATGGGCATGGAAGCGATCTACGAATTCGACGTGGTCGACATGCCGGTGACGGTGGCCGTGGATGCGAAAGGCACTTCGGTGCACAACACGGGTCCGAAAGAGTGGCAGGCGAAGATCGAGCAACTCAATAGCGTCAGCAAGATTCCCGTGACGGTTGCTTAAACAAGCTCTACCATGGACGCCGCGCGGCAACATCAGCGCGGCGTTTTTTTATCTTCAACGGTTCCCTATGACTTTTACTGCAAGCACAGCCCGCCCAGACGCGCCCATCGGCATTTTTGACTCCGGCGTGGGTGGCCTCTCGGTGCTGCGCCATATCCGCGCGCAGCTGCCGCAGGAAGACCTGATTTACTTTGCCGATTCCGCCCATGCGCCGTATGGCGACAAGACGGAACAGCAAGTGGTCGACCGTTCGCTGGCGATCACCGCCTTTTTATTGCAGCAAGGCGCGAAGGCACTGGTGGTGGCGTGCAACACGGCCACCATCGCCGCCATCAAGGCGCTGCGCGCGCGCTATCCCGACTTGCCCATCGTCGGCGTCGAACCGGGCCTGAAACCGGCGGCAAGCATCAGCCGCAATGGCAAGATCGCCGTGCTGGCCACGGAACGCGCCTTGCGCGGCGACAAGCTGCTGGCCCTGCGCGAACAGGTGAGCGCCGCCACGGGCGCCACGTTCATCTTGCAGCCCTGCATCGGCCTGGCCGACCGCATCGAACAGTGCGAGCTGGGCCACGACCCGCTGGACGCCACCAGCGCCATGCTGGAACGCTACATCGCCCCCATGCTGGCGCAAGGCGTCGACACCCTGGTGCTCGGCTGCACCCACTACCCCTTCGTGCAGGACGCCATCGAACGCACGGTACGCGCGCATACGCAAGAACCCATCACCCTGGTTGACACCGGGGAAGCCGTGGCACGCCAGCTGGCCCGTCTGCTCGACGCGGCCGGCTTGCGCCGCATCAACAATGACGTGCCACGACTGCAGGGCTACACGACGGCCAAAGTCGACTCCCTGGCGCAAGCCTTCGCCGGCTTGCTGGACTTGCAGCCGCCTGTCGAACACCTGTCCGTGTAAGCGGCGTGAGCAAAAGCGACCGTTTTCATGCAATCTTTCGATTCTTTAAAAAAGACTGCATTTAGATTTGCCACTTTGCCGAGTTCTTTGTATAATTCGGCACCTGTTCAGCAAAACAGCTAAACAGGCAAGTAAGACAGTGGTGGCTGTAGCTCAGTTGGTAGAGTCCAGGATTGTGATTCCTGTTGTCGTGGGTTCGAGCCCCATCAGCCACCCCACAGAATTAGCAGTAAATAAATAGGGTTACATGCTTCGGCTTGTAACCCTTTTTTCATTCCCGCGCAGATGCATGAGGCAACATCAGCCCTCCCCCTTCCGCCACATGACAGGCGAATGCATCAGCGAACGAAACTGGTCGGTGCACAACAATGAAACTTGATGCATACGCTTGATTTATCGTATCCCAAAGAATACACTTGTATGCGTGAAAAGCATCCATACCACAGCCACGTTCGATGCCTGGTTCAGCGAGCTGAAGGATCGGAAAGCTTTTTTCCGCATCCTGGCCCGCATTGATCGCGCCGAAGATGGCAACTTTGGCGATTGCAAACCTGTCGGTGGCGGCGTTTCGGAAATGCGAATTGATTGTGGTCCCGGTTACCGCGTTTATTTCACCCAGCGTGGTATGGAAATAATCATCCTGCTCGCTGGCGGCGACAAATCAACGCAAGCGAAAGATATCAAAACGGCGCAGCGGCTCGCGCAGACACTCCAGGAGGTCTGATGGTACAAAAACTCAGCAAGTGGGATAGCGCGCAGCACCTCAAAACCGAAGAGGATATCGTCGCCTACTTTGAAGCTTGCCTGGAAGAAGCCGGCGACGACGCATCCTTCATCGCCAAAGCGCTCGGCAACATTGCCAAGGTGCGCGGCATGACGCAGCTAGCCAAAGATACCGGACTGGGACGGGAAAGCTTGTACAAGGCCTTGTCCGGCGAAGGCAATCCAAGCTTCGACACCATTTTGAAGGTGACGCATGCACTCGGCTTGCAGTTCCGCGCCGCAGCACTGAACATCTGACCACCCATCAGCCAGGGCAGCGGAAAACCTACCCCGCCAGCACCGACTGCACCGTCGTCGCCAGGTCTTCCAGCCGCACGGGCTTGACGAGGAAGTGGCGGAAGCCTACGGCCAGCGCGTCGTCCATGTACATGGGCAGGCTGTGGCCGGTGACGGCGATCAGCACGGCGTTGGCCGTTTCGGGATGGTGGTGCAGGCGGCGGCCGATTTCGATGCCGCTGATGCCGGGCATTTCGATGTCGAGGTAGACGGCGTCGGGCACGCACAGCTTGACTTGCTCGACGGCCATCTGCCAGTTGCGCACCACCACGGCGTGGTGGCCCAGCGCTTCGAGCAGCATGGCCAGCGATTCGCCCACTTCCTGGTTGTCGTCGACCACCAGCAAGTTGAGCTTGCGCGCCGCAGTGACTGGCTTGTCGCCCTGGCGGCGTTCCACGGGGGGATTGCCTGGTGTCGTTTCAGTTGTCTGGCTCATTGTACGTTCACATCTGACGGCTGCAAAAACGCGAGTATACAAGAAGCGCGCGCAATGCCGCCGCACCCGAGCAATGGTGCCTAGCAGCAATCGAAGCCGCCCGCTGTACCGCGCCAGCAACACTTCCCCGCTCTCTCTCGGCGAAAGCCGGCCCTACGCAGTTTGCGCAATTGACGGATAAAATGAGAATCATTATCATTACCATCCCCTTGCGCTGGATGTCCACGCCACGATGTTGTCGCGCCGCCCGATTGCCCGCGCAAACATTATCATTACGGAGATCCATGCATGGCTGCCACACATTTCACATTGCCCTTTTCGCTGCGCCCGTGCGCGCTGGCCATCGCCCTCGCCTGCCTGAACGCACCCATCGCCGCGCAGGCACAGCAAGCCAATACTGCCGATAACGCAGGTCCCATCCTGGAATCCATCCAGGTCAGCAGCAACCTGCTGGGCACCAGCATGGCCGCCAGCACGAAAAATTTTGCCGGCGCGCGCACGGTAGTGCAAAAGGACGACATCGAGAACTCGGGCGCGACCAGCCTCAGCGACGTGATGCGCCGCATTCCCGGCGTGCAGATCAGCGACAACTCGGGCAGCGCCGGCAGCGCCATCTCCCTGAATATCGGCGTGCGCGGCCTGGCCGGACGCTATTCGCCGCGCAGCACGGTGTTGCTCGATGGCATCCCGATGTCGGTGGCGCCATATGGCCAGCCGCAACTGTCGTTCGCGCCCGTCAGCCTGGCCAATGTCGAGACGGTCGACGTGGTGCGCGGCGGCGGCGCCGTGCGCTTCGGTCCGCAAAACGTGGGCGGCATCATCAACTTCAAGACGCGCCGCGTGCCCACCACGGCAGGCATCACGGGCGACGCCACCGTGCGCTACAACTCGTACAGCGAAGTGGGCCACAACACGCAGGCCAGCGTCTTTGCCGGCACCCAGCTCGATAGCGGCCTGGGCCTGGCGGTGCTGTACTCGGGCATTCGCGGCAGCGACTGGCGCGTGGGCAGCGATGAAAAGGTCAACGACTTCGCCCTCAAATTCCGCTACGACCTGAGCCCGACGGCCGAGGTGTACGCCAAGCTGTCCTACTACGACGTGACGTCGCGCACGCCGGGCGGCCTGACCGCCGCGCAATACAAGCAGGACCCGTTCCAGAACACGCGCCCGACAGACTTCTGGAGCGGCGAGCGCAAGGCCTTCGACATCGGCTACCTGAACGCCCTGTCCAGCACGCAGGAATTCGAGGTGCGCGCCTATTACAACAAGAGTTCGCGCGAAAGCACCCTGATCAACGCCGGCCGCACGGGCCTGGGCCGCCAGCCGCGCAACTATGAAACGACGGCCATCGAGCCGCGCTACACGCAGCGCTTCATCACGGGCAAGGTATCGCAGGACGTCACCGTCGGCTACCGCTACCTGGTCGAACGGGCCGATGAAAGCATCTACAACGTCGTCATCGCCAGCGGCGTGCAGCAGGCGCCGACGCGCTTCGCCGACAATTCGACCGATGCGCAAGCCGTGTATATCGATGACAAGATCGCCATCGACGCGTGGCGCATCACGCCGGGCGTGCGCTACGAACACATCAAGACGGTGCGCTTCAACCACTTGCCGACCGACCAAAAGATCGAGTTGCTCAACAACAAGGCCCTGCCCTCGCTGAACGTGGCCTACTTGCTCAACAATAATGTAACCCTGTTCGGCAACTACAACAGCTCGTTTGGCGCCGTGCAAAATACGCAGCTCAATGCGCAATCGAGCAAGAACCCGCTGCAGCCGGAACTGGCCAAGACGGCCGAGCTGGGCGCGCGCTGGAAGAGCGGCCAGTTGTCGGCCGAGGCGACCTTGTTCAACATCAAGTTCGACAACCAGATCCAGTCCGTCGGCAGCGGCGAAAACGTCGTCTTCTACAACGTGGGTGCCACGCACCACCGGGGCCTGGAATCGGCCATCGATTACCACTTCGACCAGTCCGGCCCGCTGGCCGGCTTGAATGCCTACGCCACCTACACCTACACCAAGGCGACCTTGCAGGATGGTGTGAACGCGGGCAATGACGTGCCCTTCTATTCGCGCACCACGGACACCGTCGGCGCCCACTACCAGCTGGGCGCCTGGGGCTTCGACCTGTCGAGCAGCCACCAGAGCCGCCAGTTCGCCGATGAAGCCAACACTGTGGCGGAAAACGCGGCAGGCAGCCTGGGCGTGATTCCCGGCTTCCGTACCTGGAACACGCAAGTGAAATGGAAAGTACCGGGCCAGAACGGCCTGGAACTGGTCGCCGGCGTCAACAACCTCGCCGACAAGCGCTACTTCACGCGCACCTCGGACGGCAATCTGGGCAAGCTGGTGGGCGCGCCGCGCATGGTCTACCTGCAGGGCCGCCTGGCATTCTGATCCGGCAGCGCGCCTGGTGCGCGCCCCCTGTAAAAACCTGCACCGTTGTGTTTTCGATGCAGGTTTTTTTTCGCCCCTGATGTCACAAAGATGCTGTGATGCAAGCAGAAGCATGGCCGCGCCCCCGTGGAAGGCCGCGCAATTAGTTCACAGCGGAAATTATTTTCATTTTAAACACAAATGATTTCACAATTACAAAATTTTTAGCGAAAAACTTCTACTTCCGGTGAGTTTTAGTGATATTCTTTAATATCATTTAGGAAATTAAATTAATCATTAGATAAGAAAACGGACCTTACATGAACATGCCTGCCACCTTCTTCAAGATCGCCGCACTCACCTCCCTGATCACTGCCGGCGCCGCCAATGCCGCGACCGAACTGGTCATCAACGGCAGCTTCGAAAGCAACGCCATCAGCACGCCGTTCGCGCAATTGAGCGCCGTAACGGGCTGGACCTCGTCCGTCAGCGGCAACACGGCCTTTGAAATCCAGAAGGGTGCCACGCAAGGCGGCCAGAGCGGTTTCAACCCCGTCGCCGCTGCTGGCACGCAATACCTGGAACTCAATGCCGAGCGCCTGACCTCCGTCTCGCAATCGATCGCCACCACGGCCGGCGGCACGTATGCACTGTCGTTCGCCTACTCGGGCCGCCCGAATACGCCAGGCGGCGCGAGCAGCCTGATGAACGTCTACTGGGGTTCGACCCTGCTGACGCCAACGGCCCTGGTCGGCACCACCACCGGCGTGTGGCAAACTTACAGCCAGAACGTGACGGCGCTCGGCTCGTCGAGCCTGCTGCGCTTCGAATCGATCGGCCCCGTCTCCGCGCCGACCTATGGTTCCTACCTGGATAATGTCTCGGTGATGGCTGCCGTGCCGGAACCGGAAACCTACGCCATGATGCTGCTGGGCCTGGGTTTGCTGGGTTTCGTGGCGCGCCGCAAGAACGCCGCCTGAGCCTGACCTAGCATCGCGCATCAGCCGCCCCGCCGCCATGGCCGGGCGGCTTTTTTCACGGCCAAAACGGGAGCATAATTTTCAGGAAATGTTGCCAAGAAGAATTAAATTGACGCTACAATAGCGGGGTATCAAGCAATGCCAAGCATCGCTCCGCCAGGGCCCCTACCCCGCCCTGATCATCAGCACGCATTTTTTGAACAGGATGACTGGCGCTGCCGGGCCCGATTGCGCTCCCGGCATGGCCACCACATGCACCATGTCCGCAGAAAAAACCATTACCGAAACGAGTTCCTACGGCAAGGAAACGCCCGTGGGACGTCCCGACGTCGACGGCCGCGCCGGCATTTTCGTGCCCACGGCGGAATTTGACATCAACAACACCACCACCATCCGCAAGGGCGCGGGCATTGTCGGCTTCGGCAACCTCGATGGCACCCTGACCGTGTATTTCGAAGCGAACCGCTTCGACGAAAGCAATCTGTACAAATGGGAACACAAGGCGCGCAAGGCGTATGACCGCATGGTCATGGGCGCGCCCACGGTGTCGAAGGCGAAAATCGATGCGCGCATGCTGGAACAAATCGGCATCATCGATGGCATGGGCATCAACCTCAAGCATCCGGAACGCCTGACGCACTGGCTGGCGATCTCGAACGTGCCGGATACAGCGCCGGAAGAGCCTGTCGTGCGCTGGAAAAACCGCTAAGCGGCGCAGAGCGAGGCGGGGCGCCAGGCACGAGGTGTTGTCCTACACGGTGGCGGACATTCATCCGATGCCCAAAGGCATCAACTCATCCTATGATGAAAGCCTGACCACATTTCACACCACTCAGGAGTACGACATGTCCCGCCTCATCCCGATCAGCTTTGGCGCCTTGCAAATAGGTCTGGCAGCGGCGGCGATGTATATCCTGTGCTCGGCGGACGTACTGCACCAGGGTTCGGTCTATTTCCACTAGTAAAATGACAAAGCCGGGCAAGCAACGCTTGTCCGGCTTTGTCCTGCACGCAAGCACAATATACTAGCGGCGGCCGTGGTAACGGCCATGCCCGCCCCAACCGCCGCGGTGTCCACCGTAGCGCCCAAAGCCGAACATGAAGTCCAGCCCGATCGATACGGGCGGATTGTAATAATACGGTTGCGGCGCGTAGACGGGCGCCGGCACATACACGGGCTGCTGCACGTAGACGGGTTCATTCGTGTATTCCACGCGCGGTGCGCTCATCACGCGGCTCGACTGCACCGGCTCGGACGAGACCGTATGCCAGTCGTATGGATTGTAGGCTCCCTGCGGCGCGCGCGAACCGTAATACGCAGGACCGGGGGGCGCCACGACGCAGCCACCCAGGGCGGCCAGCGAGATTACTGCCAACAGGGTTTTCATCGCAATTCTCCTAATGTGTACTACCTTAATTAAGTACTATAAGAAATTACGCGGTGCTTTGCTGTGCTTTTACCGATTGTTACACGCCGACGCACGCTGCAACATGAAATGTCGCAAGGCCGCCACAAACGGCCCGCATGGCATGTTTCTTCAAATAAACGGAACCGCGCAGGTATCGATGGCCTTGCCGGCCGCATCGTAGCGCTGCACGCACACCTGGTAGCGCACGCCGTAATCGAGCTCGACCTGCTCGACCTTTCCATACTTCAATTTCCAGCTGGATTGCACCTGTTGCCGGCCAGCCAGCGCGGCCACATCCTGCGGAATCGCCATCGCCGTTTGCGTTTCTCCCTGGCGTGCATCCTGCCGCCGCGCCACGTCAATGGCCACGCTCACGGCCAGATCGATGCCGCCGTCCGCATAGCTCAGCGTGGGCGCGCCGCGCTGTGCCCGCATCACGCCCCAGGCGCAAGGCTTGCCGCCCGCTTCGCATTGCTTCAGCTGCGCCAGCGGAAAATATTCAGGAGCAATCTTGCCATCCTTGATCGGCCAGCTGGTGCGCACGCCATCGCGCTTACCCGTCAGGGGATTGTCCCAGCTCAGGCTATTCACGACGGCCACTGTCTGCCCCGCCTGCAAGCCCACGGGCGTGCCCAGCGAGGCGCAGGCGGAAAGCAGCAAGCCGCTGGCGGCCAGGAAGGAAAGTGTCAGGATGCGCTGCATGGTAGGCCTCTTGTAATGGGAGATCCCGAAGGTATGTTTCGAGGGTAACAGAATCGGCGGCGACAGTGCCGTTGGCTGGCGCACATAACAGTACGGGCGGCACCCTTGCAGGCGCCGCCCGTAGCGGAGTCGGCCATGCCGGGAGCCAGGCTCCCGGCGATACGTGGATCAGTCCAGCTTCCAGGCGTAATCGACTTTGGTCCAGGTTTGCGCCGCGGCGCCATCCTTCGTGCCCGGCTTGAACTTGCATGCGGACAGGGCCTTGATGGCGGCCTTGTCCAGGTTCTTGAAGCCGCTGCTCTTGTCGACTTTCGAATCGGCAACGCTACCATCGGCATTGACCAGGAAGGACATCGACACGGTGCCCTGCTCTTCGTTCATCAGCGAGGCTTTCGGATAGTCGGCCTTGCAGTTCTTGGCATCGAACGATGCCGGTACCTCGGCCGCGAAGGCGGCGGAAGAAACGGACACCAGCAAGGCTGCTGCAACACTCATCAAACGCTTATTCTCAAACATGTGCTTCCCCATGATTATCAGATACGGTAATTACAACTTCCTGTGCGCTGTTGGCCGCGCTTAAAACTCTTCCCACTCGTCATTGCTGCCGGCGCCTGCCGCCTTGCGTGGCGCTGCAGCCGCCACTGGAGCGGCCGCTTCGGTCTTGCGTGTCAGCGACTTGACCGGACGCAATGCCGGTGCCGGCTTGCGCACGGCAACGGGTGCGGCGGCAACAGGGGCCGGCACATACGCCGCCGGCTTCTCTTCGCCTTCGACCAGTTTGAAGATGCTGACCACGTGGGCCAGTTCGGCCGCCTGGTCCTGCAAGCTTTGCGCCGCGGCGGCTGCCTGTTCGACCAGGGCCGCATTTTGCTGCGTCATGCCATCCATCTCGATGATCGACAGGTTGACCTGTTCGATGCCGGCACTTTGTTCCTGGCTGGCACTGGCAATCTCGCTCATGATGTCGGTGACGCGGCGCACGCTGTCGACCACTTCGCCCATCGTCACGCCAGCCTGGCCGACCAGACGCGTACCGCGTTCCGTCTTCTCGGCCGAATCGTCGATGAGGATCTTGATTTCTTTCGCCGCGCCAGCGGAGCGCTGGGCCAGATTGCGCACTTCCGACGCCACCACGGCAAAGCCGCGGCCTTGTTCGCCGGCACGTGCCGCTTCCACAGCTGCGTTCAGCGCCAGGATGTTGGTCTGGAAGGCGATGCCATCGATCACGCCGATGATGTCGACAATCTTCTTCGCCGATTCATTGATCGAGCTCATGGTGTCAACCACTTGCGACACCACGGAGCCGCCCTTCAGGGCCACGTCCGAAGCGGTGGCGGCCAGCTTGTTGGCTTCACGCGCATTGTCCGCATTCTGTTTCACGGTCGAGGTCAGCTCTTCCATGGCCGACGCCGTTTTTTCCAGCGCGCTGGCCTGCATTTCCGTGCGCGACGACAGGTCGATATTGCCGTCGGCAATTTCGCGCGAGGCCGTGCCGATGGTTTCCGTACCGACACGCACCTGGCCGACGATGCCCACCAGGCTGTTGCGCATTTCCTTCATTTCCGCCAGCAGGCTGGACGTATCGGAAGGCTGCGTGTGGATGCCGATCGACAGGTCGCCATTGGCGATGCTGCCGGCGATCGATGCCGTGTAGTCAGGCTCGCCGCCCAGCTGTTTCAGCAAGCCGCGGGTAATCACCAGTGCCGCCGCCACGCCCATCGCCACGGCCAGTACGCCGAGGATGATCATGAACAGGCGCGCGCTGTCGAAGGCCTTGCGGGCGTCCGATTGCATCTGCTCGTTAAGCTTGTCTTCCAGCACGGCCAGTTGCTCCAGCGCTTCCATCCATTTTTTCTGTACCGGGCGGATTTCCTTGATCATCACGCGCGTGGCGCCTTCCGCATCGTTGGCCATCCACAGCGCGGACGCCTTGGCGATGGCTGGCATGGCGGCCGCTTCGTATTCCTTGATCGAGGTCAGCAGGGCTTTTTCTTCAGGAGTCGACTCGACGGCGAATTTCTCTTCGAGCTTCTTCTGCGTTTCCTGATAGGTACTGGTCTGCGTCTTGATACGCGCCATTTCAGGTTCCATATCGCCCGCGTCAGTCATCAGGGTCAGAATGCGCAGCGAGGTGATGCGGTCGCTGACGTTGCCACGCATGTCGATCACCAGGCGGGTGACGACGTTGTTGACATTGATCACGTGATCGAGACGTTCCTGGATTTGCGCCATGCGCGCGATGCCGAGGACGGTCACGGCCACCAGCAGAACCAGTACCAGGGCGAAACCCAGGCCCAGGCGGGTACCAACCTTCATTTTTGCTAAATTCATTTCGGCTCTTCGTAAATGAAACTATTGATAAGGATTTTTGCCCGGCACGACAAGACGAAGGCTGCGCAACACCGGCATCCGCCCTTACCCATTGGTATGCTGGCGGTCTCCGGCCGCACGCAGCCTGGGATACTTCCTGATCTACAACAGCCCTGAAAACGCCAGTGACTGCGAATGCAAATTTGTTCCACATACTGAATTTTTGACACCGATGATGCGAGATCAACATCAAACATTCATATGAGAAATATTTGTCTATAATCAATTATAGGTGTAAATTTTGCCTCAAAGCAAGCAATAAGTACTTGAATAAATGGCTGATTAACTTTCTTCGGGGAAATGGCAACAACGCCGTTTCTTGCCCCATAGAAATGCCCCACGACAGTGCGGGCGTGCGCCGAAACAGCGCATTTACAACACATGGCGTAGCCATATTGCATCGTTTTTGGAGAGGTACTCAGAGGAGGGGGTAGTGCGGACAATACCAATGCGCAAGGGCACCGGTATAGACAAGTTGGATTAGCGGTCCCAGCTGCAACGCATCACATAGGCGTGGCCGTCTGTGCCGAAGACAAAGATGCTCCAGATGGCACCCAATCGACCAGCCAGGCTGCCCTGACTCGATGACACCAATTGATACCAGTGCGGCTCGCTACCGAACATTTCGGCCAGTTCGGCCTCGAAACCATCATATAAACGGGCGTCGAGCGGCTCGCGGTCCGCCTCGCTCATCGGCAGCAGGCGCTCGAGCAGCCACTGGCGCGGCGTGCACAAGGCGCCGCTGCAGTCCATGCTCTCGATCGGCTGCAGGCGCATGCCATCCGGCTGCAGCTTCAGCGTGCGGCACAGCGCGTCGAGCGATGCCTGCGGCGCGACGGGCCCCAGATACTCGCACAGAAACAGGCTGCCATCATCCTTCAATGCTGTGACGGCCTGCAGGTAGCCATGCAACTGCTGTGCATGGACGTGGACGTCGCCGCGCATCAGGCAGGCAGCGACAAGCGCGCCGCCGCTTCCAGCAGCAGGCGCGGATCACCCGACGCCAGCTTCTTGGAATCGGACAAGGTCTGGCGGAAGCCGCGCGCGCCGGGCAGGTTTTGCATCAGGCCCAGCATGTGGCGCGTGACGCTGTTCAGTTTCAAGCGCCCCGCTTCCTTCTCCAGCTGCGCGCTGATGTACGGAATCATCGCTTCGAGCACCTGATCGCGCGTTTTGACAGGCGTGTCGTCGCCGTAATAGCGCTGGTCGAACTGCGCCATCACATACGGGTTGTGGTACGCCTCGCGGCCCAGCATGACGCCATCGAGGTGCTGCAGGTGCAGGTCGATTTCATCCAGCGTCTTGATGCCGCCGTTGATAATGAACTCGAATTGCGGAAAATCACGCTTCAAGCGGTAGGCATAGTCATACTTCAGGGGCGGCACTTCGCGGTTTTCCTTCGGGCTCAGGCCTTTCAGGATGGCATTGCGCGCATGCACGATAAACGTCTTGCAGCCGGCGTCGGCCACGGTGCCGACGAAATCGCGCACGAAGTCATACGATTCGCTGTCATCGATGCCGATGCGGTGTTTCACTGTGACGTCGATGTCGACCACGTCGCGCATGGCTTTCACGCAGTCGGCCACCAGCTGCGGCTCGGCCATCAGGCAGGCGCCGAATGCACCCTTTTGCACGCGCTCGGAGGGGCAACCGCAATTGAGGTTGACCTCGTCGTAGCCCCACTGCTGGCCCAGCTTGGCGCTGGTGGCCAGATCCTTCGGATCGCTGCCGCCCAGCTGCAGCGCCACCGGATGCTCTTCCTCGTTGAAGCGCAAATGGCGCTCCACGTCGCCGTAGACCAGCGCGCCCGTCGTCACCATCTCGGTGTAGAGCCAGGTATGGCGCGTGATTTCGCGGTGGAACTTGCGGCAATGGCGGTCGGTCCAGTCCATCATCGGGGCGACGGACAGGCGGCGGGAAGGCAAAGAAGAGGAAGTCATGGTGTCTACAAAAAACAGGAGCTGCAAATGACAAACCCGCTGCGCGCCTCACCGGTGAAGGAAAGGCGGAGCAACGGGCTTGAGCGTGGCATGGCCCGCAGGCCATGCGCTACAACAGATTACGCATCACGCGACGCTTTTTTACGCTCGTGCTCTTTCAGGAAGCGCTTGCGCAGACGGATCGATTTAGGCGTGATCTCCACCAGTTCGTCGTCCTCGATGAATTCGACTGCGTATTCCAGCGACATCTGAATTGGTGGTACCAGGCGCACCGCTTCGTCGGTACCCGACGAACGCACGTTGGTCAGCTGCTTGCCCTTGATCGGGTTGACGACCAGGTCGTTGTCGCGCGAGTGGATACCGATGACCATGCCTTCGTAGACTGGGTCATTGTGCGACACGAACATGCGGCCGCGGTCTTGCAGTTTCCAGATCGCGTAGGCAACAGCGGCGCCGTCATCTTGCGAGATCAGCACGCCGTTACGACGGCCAGCCATTTCGCCACGGGTGTTGTCGACTGGCGCGTATTCATGGAATACGTGGCTCATCAAGCCGGTGCCGCGGGTCAGGGTCATGAATTCGCCCTGGAAGCCGATCAGGCCACGCGCCGGGATCAGGTACTCGAGACGCACGCGGCCCTTGCCATCCGATTCCATGTTTTGCAGGTCGCCACGACGACGGCCCAGTTCTTCCATGACGCCGCCCTGGTTGACTTCTTCAACGTCAACCGACAGGTTTTCAAACGGCTCGTGGCGCACGCCATCGACCATTTTGAAGACCACGCGTGGACGCGATACGGCCAGCTCGAAGCCTTCGCGACGCATGTTTTCGATCAGAATCGTCAGGTGCAGCTCGCCGCGGCCCGACACTTCAAAGATCGTGTCGTCGTCGGTTGGCGAAACGCGCAGAGCAACGTTGGCTTTCAGTTCGCGGTCCAGACGGTCACGCAGTTGGCGCGAGGTAACGAACTTGCCTTCGCGGCCAGCCAGTGGCGAGTTGTTGACCATGAAGTTCATGGTCAGGGTCGGCTCGTCGACGGTCAGCATCGGCAGCGGGTCCGGGGTATCGACTGCGCACAGGGTCGAACCGATGCCGATTTCGTCGATACCGTTGATCAGGCAGATGTCGCCGGCAACAGCTTCGTCAACCAGCACGCGCTCCAGGCCCTTGAAGTTCAGCACCTGGTTGATGCGGCCTTTGATAGGCGTGGCGCCTGGACCATTGATGACCAGCACGTCTTGACCAACTTTGACGGTACCGCGGTTGACGCGGCCAATGCCGATCTTGCCGACGTACGACGAGTAGTCCAGCGAGGTGATCTGCATTTGCAGCGGGCCTTCAGGATTGTCGTCGCGTACTGGAACGTGTTCCAGGATGGCGTCAAACATTGGCTTCATGTCGCCGCTGCGCACGTCTTCGGTCAGGCCGGCATAGCCGTTCAGGCCCGAAGCGTAAATGATAGGGAAATCCAGTTGCTCGTCGGTCGCACCCAGCTTGTCGAACAGTTCGAACGTCTGGTTGATGGCCCAGTCCGGGCGCGCGCCTGGACGGTCGACCTTGTTGACGATAACGATAGGCTTCAGACCCAGTGCCAGCGCTTTGCGCGTGACGAAACGGGTTTGCGGCATCGGGCCTTCTTGTGCATCGACCAGCAGCAGAACCGAGTCCACCATCGACAGAACACGCTCCACTTCGCCGCCGAAGTCGGCGTGGCCTGGGGTGTCGACGATATTGATGTGGGTGCCTTCGTACTCAACAGCGCAGTTCTTCGACAGAATCGTAATGCCGCGCTCCTTTTCCAGGTCGTTCGAGTCCATGACTCGGGTGTCGACCGCTTGGTTTTCACGGAAGGTGCCGGACTGGCGCAGCAGCTGATCCACCAGCGTGGTTTTGCCGTGGTCAACGTGGGCGATAATGGCGATATTACGAATTGCGCGTTTTGTATTTGACATGGTCGTAGTAGTTACTGAAAAACTGCGGAGTGCGTACAAGGTGTACGAGATACCCGAATGCTAATCTATTTCCGGAACCGCGTAGTATAGCATGTTGCGTTGCAACGCTATCTAAAAATGCTGGCGGCTCCCGCAGTCGGGGACGGTTTGTTTAAAAAAGCGACACTGTTTAACGAGTGTCGCTGGGTAATATGACGTTGCTGTGACTTATTGATGCGCCGTGGCAATCAAGCGTTCCGGCGCCAGGATGCTGTATTCCTGCAACTGGCCCGTGCCCAGCAGCTTGCTGTCGTGATACACGCGCACCCTGCCCGGCTCGGCTGGCACGGCAACGTCTTCCTTGCCCAGCGCGATGCGCTGGCCATGCAGGAAACGCTTGGCCAATTCTTCCGTCAGCTGGACGGCGGGGAAACTCGACAATAATGCATCGACGGGCGCCAGCAGGCTCAGCGGCGCGGCATGCGCCGTCAACTCATCGAGCGTGACGACGCCGTCCAGCGTCAGGTTGCCCACCTGAGTGCGGCGCAAGGCGTTCAGATGGCCGCCGCAACCAAGGGCATGGCCGATGTCTTCGCCCAGCACGCGGATATAAGTGCCCTTGCTGCACATCACGGACAATTTCAGGAACGGGGCGTCATAGCCGAGGAACTCGAGCTTGTGGATGGTCACCGGGCGCGCTTCGCGCTCCAGCGTGATGCCTGCCCTTGCATACTCATATAAGGGCTTGCCGTCCCGTTTCAAGGCCGAGTACATGGGCGGCGTCTGCAAAATCGGCCCGCGGAACTGCGCCAGCACGGCTTCGATCTGCTCTTGCGTGACGTTGACATCGCGCGTTTCCAGCACTTCGCCCTCGGTATCGCCCGTATCCGTCGTCTGCCCCAGGTGTACCAGGGTTTCGTAGGTTTTATCGGCTTCCAGCAAGTCCTGCGAGAACTTCGTCGCTTCGCCAAAGCACAGCGGCAACAAGCCCGTGGCGAACGGATCCAGCGTGCCCGTATGGCCCGCTTTTTTCGCGTTCAGGACGCGCTTGGCCTTGATCAGGGCGTCATTGCTGGACCAGCCCACGGGCTTATCCAACAGCAAGACGCCGTCGACCAGGTCGCGCACCCGCTTGATGCCGGGCGGTTTCTTCGGACCCGCCACTGTTATTGCTCGTCCGCTTCTGGTTTGACATCCGGCTCGGCGTCAGCCGCGCGCGTGGCGTTGGCTTTGTCGATCAGGAGCGACATTTCCATGCCGCGCGAAGTCGAGCTGTCGTGCACGAAATGCAGCATCGGCAGGGTGTGGATGTGCAGGCGCTTGCCCAGCAAGCCACGGATGAAGCCAGATGCGGCCATCAGGCCTTCGGTGGTGTTCTTGATGGCTTCCTTGCTGTCTTTCAACATCGTGAAAAACACCTTGGCATGCGCGTAATCGGGGGTGATCTGCACTTCGGTGATGGTGATCATCGTGCCGACGCGTGGATCCTTCAATTCGTAGGCGACGATTTCAGCCAGATCGCGTTGGATCTGGTCGGCCACGCGCAAGCCGCGCGCTGGCATGGTTTTGCTATGTTTAGCCATGATTTTATGCTGTCCTAAGTGCCGCAGGGCGCATGAGTCAAACGGTTGCCCGTTGACCAATGCGCCCCACGTGTTTGCGCGGACAACGATATGTCCGCGCCATTACTGCTGTGATTACAGGGTACGAGCGATTTCCTGGACTTCGAACACTTCCAGGGTGTCGCCAACCTGAATGTCGTTGTAGTTCTTCAGCGACAGGCCGCACTCCAGACCGGCGCGAACTTCTTTCGCATCGTCCTTGAAGCGTTTCAGGGAGTCGATCTCGCCACTCCACACCACGATGTTGTTGCGCAACAGGCGGACGGAAGAAGCACGCTTGACCACGCCATCGGTGACCAGGCAACCGGCAATCGCGCCCACTTTCGAGACCAGGATAACCTGGCGGATCTCGACCTGGCCGATGACGGTTTCGCGTTTCTCTGGTGCCAACATGCCCGACAACGCCGATTTGATCTCGTCGATCGCATCGTAAATGATGTTGTAGTAGCGAATATCCACGCCATTCGACTCGGCCAGCTTGCGCGCCTGGGCATCAGCACGGGCGTTGAAGCCGATGATGACCGCTTTCGAGGCGACTGCCAGGTTGACGTCCGATTCCGTGATGCCGCCGACGGCTGCGTGAACAACTTGTACGCGCACTTCGGAGGTCGACAGTTTCTGCAACGAACCGACCAGCGCTTCTTGCGAACCTTGCACGTCGGTTTTGATGATCAGCGGCAAGTTTTTCACTTCGCCTTCGGCCATCTGGTCGAACATGTTTTCCAGTTTCGCAGCTTGCTGTTTCGCCAGTTTCACGTCGCGGAACTTACCTTGACGGAACAGACCGATTTCACGCGCCTTGCGCTCGTCAGCCATGACGACGACTTCTTCACCGGCAACCGGCACTTCCGTCAAGCCCTGGATTTCGACCGGAATCGAAGGACCGGCTTCAGCGATGGATTTGCCGTTCTCATCCAGCATGGCGCGAACACGGCCATACGAAGAGCCCGCCAGAATCACGTCGCCGCGCTTCAAGGTACCGGACTGCACCAGGATCGTCGCGACAGGACCACGGCCCTTGTCCAGACGTGCCTCGACGACCAGGCCGCGCGCAGGCGCATCGACCGGTGCCGTCAGTTCCAGCACTTCGGCTTGCAACAGCACTTGTTCCAGCAGGTCGTCGATACCTTGACCCGTTTTGGCCGAGACCGGCACGAATGGCGATTCGCCACCGTATTCTTCCGGCACGACTTGTTCGGCGACCAGTTCCTGCGTCACGCGGTCAACGTTGCCGCCTGGTTTGTCGACCTTGTTGATCGCCACTACCAGCGGTACGCCGGCTGCTTTCGCATGGGCAATCGCTTCTTTCGTTTGCGGCATCACGCCATCGTCGGCGGCAACCACCAGAATGACGATGTCGGTTGCCTTGGCGCCACGGGCACGCATCGCGGTAAACGCTTCGTGACCCGGGGTGTCGAGGAAGGTGATCATGCCGCGTGGCGTATCGACGTGGTAAGCACCGATATGCTGCGTAATGCCGCCCGCTTCGCCGGAAGCAACCTTGGCGCGACGGATGTAATCGAGCAACGAGGTCTTGCCGTGATCGACGTGACCCATGACGGTGACCACCGGTGCGCGTGGCTTGGTTTCGAAGTGCGCGTGTTCGCCCACATCGGCCAGCAACGCTTCCGGATCGTCCAGTTCGGCGGCGAACGCCTTGTGGCCCATTTCTTCCACCAGAATCATGGCGGTTTCCTGGTCCAGCACCTGGTTGATCGTGCACATCTGGCCCAATTTCATCAAATGCTTGATGACTTCGGATGCCTTGACGGACATTTTGTGCGCCAATTCGGCCACGGTGATCGTTTCCGGTACGTGCACGTCTTTGACGACGGCTTCCGTAGGAGCCTGGAAGTTCGATTCACGGTCGTCATGGTGCGTCGGGCGACGGCCCTTCGCGCCACCGCGCCAGCTGTCACGGCCGCCTGGGCCGCTGTTGCCGCGTGGCTTAGGACCACCGGTGGTGCCGCGTTTTTTCGCGTCATCGGACCAGGTGGACGACACATTCGCCGACTTGATGGATTTCTTGTCTGCAACAGCAGGCTTCTTGTCGCCCGGCTTGTCGCCAGGTTTCTTGTCAGCTGGCTTGTGCAGGGTGCCTTCCGGCGCCTTCGGCTTGACGGGAACCGGTACGGGTTCCGGTGCCTTGATGGCGCGGCGTGGCGCATTCATCATGGCCTTGATCTGGGCGACTTCGTCGGCAACGGCCTTGCGTGCACGCTCGGTGGCTTCCGCTTTGTCAGCGGCTTCCTTGGCGGCAACAGCAGCGGCAGCCGCTTTCTTCTTCGCTTCTTCAGCGGCAGCAGCTTTTTTCGCTTCGGCGGCGGCGTCGTCAACGACAGGCGCAGCGGCGCTGGCGGCAGGTGCGGCAGCAGCCTTGGCAGCGGCTTTCTTCGCTTCCGCTTCAGCTTCCTTCTTCGCAGCCAGTTCAGCCTGTTGCGTGGCTTTCGCCTGGGCTTCTTTTTCCGCGTCGAGCTTGGCCAGACGTTCTTGCTTTTCGCGCAGATCGGCTTCCTGGCGGGCGATCAGTTCAGCCTGTTTACGGGCTTCTTCTTCACGGCGCGCCACGTCGGCAGGATCGATCACCGGTGCGGCAGGCGCGACCGGTTCTGCTGCGACCGGCGCAGCTTCGTCACGCTGAACGAAAGTGCGTTTCTTGCGCACTTCCACCTGGATGGTGCGCGATTTGCCGGTTGCGTCAGCTTGCTTGATTTCAGTCGTTTCCTTGCGGGTCACGGTGATTTTTTTCTTTTCTGTGTCAGCCGCTGCGCCGTGTGTGCGGCGCAGATGATCCAAAAGCTTGTCCTTATCATCTTTCGACAATGGATCTGACGTCGAACTTTTCTCGACGCCGGCAGAACGCAGCTGCGTCAGCAGCAAATCTGCAGGCATCTTCAGTTCGGTGGCAAATTGGGCTACGTTGTTACTCGCCATTCAGTCCTCTTTTCTATGTGTCGCGGAGATGATAAAGATACTCAAATTAAGCCTTTGCGGATTCGGCCAGACTCCATGCCTTGGCTTGCAACGCCTTGGCACGATCGTCGTATTTCGAGTCAACCAACTTCATCTCATCGTCGGTCACATCTTTAAATTCACTTGTAATCAGTTCACGCGCACGGTCCGCAGACAAGGCCAGGATTGCGCCAAATTCGTCGTATGCCAGTGCTGCAAATGCTTCAACGGTCTTGATACCAGCCAGACCCAGCTTGCCGGCGGTAATGCGGTCCATGCCTTCCAGACCCACCAACGCCTCGTCCATGCCTTCCAGACCCTCTTCCGAAGCAATCGCTTCGGTAACCAGCGCATCACGCGCACGGGTACGGAGTTCATTGACGGTATCTTCGTCAAACGATTCGATTTCCAGCATTTCGGAAATTGGCACGTAAGCGATTTCTTCCAGACTGGCGAAACCTTCTTCCACCAGAATATCGGCCACTTCCTGGTCGACATCGAGCTTTTCCATGAACAGGATGCGCACGGCAGCCGTTTCCTGGGCAGCTTTGTCAGCCGATTCTTCGGCCGTCATGATGTTGATCTTCCAGCCGGTCAGGTCAGAGGCCAGGCGCACGTTCTGGCCGGAACGGCCGATCGCGATTGCCAGGTTTTCTTCGTCCACGACGACATCCATCGCGTGTTTTTCTTCATCGACCATGATCGACGACACGTTCGCCGGTGCCAGGGCGCCGATGACGAACTGCGCCGGATCTTCCGACCACAGCACGATGTCGACACGTTCACCACCGAGTTCACCGGTGACAGCCTGCACGCGCGAACCGCGCATGCCGACGCAAGTACCGATCGGGTCGATGCGCTTGTCGGCCGTGTAGACGGCGATCTTGGCGCGTACGCCGGCATCGCGGGCCGCGGATTTGATTTCCAGCATGCCTTGCTCGATTTCCGGCACTTCCAGCTCAAACAGCTTCATGATGAAGTCTGGCGCGGTGCGCGACAGAATCACTTGTGGGCCGCGCATATTGCGGTCGATGCGTAAGATGAAAGCACGCACACGGTCGCCGATACGCAGATTCTCTTTCGGGATCATCTGGTCGCGTGGCAGACGTGCTTCGATCTTGCCCGATTCGACGATGGCGTCGCCGCGCTCCATGCGCTTGATGGTGCCGGTGACGAGCGAGTCGCCGCGTTCCAGGAAGTCGACCAGGATCTGTTCGCGTTCGGCATCACGCACGCGCTGCAGGACAACCTGTTTGGTATCCTGGGCGAAACGGCGGCCGAATTCGACGGATTCGATCGGTTCTTCGATGTGGTCATCGACTTCGATATCGGAAATCTGTTCTTTTGCCTCGAAATGCAGGATCTCCTGATCCGGCAATTGCAGGCCCGCTTCATCGGGCACAACGTGCCAGCGGCGGAACGATTCGAATTCGCCCGTTTCGCGGTCGATCGAAACGCGGATGTCTACCTCACCCTCATACCGTTTCTTCGTGGCTTGCGCCAACGCGAATTCGAGGGCGCCGAAGACGACATCTTTATCGACGTTTTTTTCGCGCGCCAGCGCGTCAACCAATAATAAAACTTCGCGGCTCATGCTTTGCGTCCCTTAAAAACCACCTGCGGCACCAAGCGTGCCTTATCCACATCCGCGAGCGTAAACTCCAACATCGCCGGACCATCCTTACCTTCAAATTCCAACGACAATTTATCGCCCACGGGTTCTTGCAAGATCCCCTGGAACGATTTCCGGTTGTTCGTACCCGGCATCGCCACCATCAGCTTGACGATGATTTCCTGACCTGCGAAACGGACAAAGTCTTCCAGCTTGCGCACCGGACGATCAAGACCCGGGGAAGAAATCTCGAGACGCTCGTAAGGAACGTTCTCTACCGTCAACACATGCGATAACTGGTGACTCACCGTGGCACAGTCTTCGACCGTGATCGGACCTTTTTCAGCGGCATCGGCGGCGCTGAAATCAATAAAGACGCGCAGCAGTCCGCGCTCGGCACGTTCGACATCAACGAGCTCATAGCCCAGACCAATAACTGTCTTTTCAATTAATCCCAACTGCTGCAAGAAATTCTCCAGAAATAAGGCCCGTTTTCGGCATGACAGCGCCATTTGAGCGCCGACAACATGCAAAAACACGCATTCAAGTCATATATGGCCCCTTGCGGAGCCATTACAAACGGTTCAACAAAAAAAAAATGGGCATCTGCCCATCTTCTTGTATTTTCCCAACCAGATGAAAGCACTCCCCACCAAACAACCCTGCGGAGAACTTTTATTAGGCTGCAGATTATAACCTCTTATTAACTTCGCCGCAATGCCGCACACAAGGAGCGGCCCGGCTTACAACAGTTACAAGAGCGCGCACCCGCGGCAGATCGGCGGGCGGGCAAGAAGAAACTCTTCTCGATTAACCTTTGCTGCGGCGGCGCGGCATGCCATCCATGCCGCCACGATCCATGCCGCCACGCGGCTGGCCACCGGAACGCGCTTGCCCACCGGCACCACCGCCCGTATTGCGGCGCGGACCCGTGTTGGCGAAGCCGAAGGCCGTTTGCAGCGGATCAGGCTGGCGCGGACCGCGTTGCGGCGCGCGGCCTTCGCCGCCACCGGCCGGACGACCCTGGCCCTGACCTGCCGCACGCGGCGGACGGCCCTGGCCTTGCGGCGCGCCTTCGAACGATGCCGACGAGCGCGGCTGACCACCCTGAAACGGACCTTGCGGCTGACCACGGCCAGGACCACGCGCTTCGCCTGGACGACCGGCGCCGCCTGGACGACCCTGACCTTGCGGACGGGCAAACTGGCCTTGCGGCTGGCCACGGCGCGGCGCGACCGGGAACGGATCGGCGTTGCGGTTGCTCACATCGATGCGGTTGCCATTCGGCTCGTCATCGCGGTCCTTGCGTTCGACCTTGCGCGCTTCGCGGCCCTTGGCGGCGCCAGCGGCACGGGGGTCGCCCGATGTCGGCATTTTCTTTTCGATACCGTAGGCGGTCAGCAAGTCGCGCACAGTGTTTTCATCCATCTCTTCCCAGCGGCCGCGTTTCAGGCCACTCGGCAGGGTCATGGCGCCGTAGCGGGTACGGATCAGGCGCGAGACGGTCAGGCCGATCGCTTCGAACATGCGGCGCACTTCGCGGTTACGGCCTTCGCCGATCACCACGCGGTACCACTTGTTGATGCCTTCGCCGCCGCCATCGGCGATCTTCGAGAACTGCGCCAGGCCGTCTTCCAGCTCGACGCCGGCCAGCAGTTTCTGGCGCATGCCCTCTTCCAGCTCGCCCAGGGTACGCACGGCGTACTCGCGGTCGATGCCGTAGCGTGGGTGCATCAGGCGGTTGGCCAGGTCACCGGAGGTAGTAAACAGCAACAAGCCTTCCGTGTTGAAGTCAAGGCGGCCAACGGCCAGCCATTTGCCCGCTTTCATGGTCGGCAGGCGGTCGAACACGGATGGACGGCCGTCCGGGTCATTATGGCTGACGATTTCACCTGCCGGCTTGTGGTAGACCAATACGCGTGGCGGCTTCTTGCTGACGCGGCGCTGGATCAGTTTGCCGTTGATGCGCACGTGGTCGCTCGGCAAGATACGCTGGCCGATGTGGGCCGGCTCGCCATTCACGGACACGCGGCCCGAAATGATCAGGTCTTCCATGTCGCGGCGCGAACCGAGACCGGCTTCTGCCAGCACCTTGTGCAGCTTCGGCGCGTCGTCGTCGGACGTCAGGTCGCGGCGCACGGCCACTTTCTGCACGCGGCCCGTGCCGCCCTCTTCGCTGTCGAAAGCGTCGGAAGTGACAAACGAGAAGACCGCATCAGCGTCGCTGAGCTTGCCTGGCGCAGCCTGGCGGCCCTTGCCCTTTTTACGGCTCTTGCCGGCATTCTTGCCAGCGCCCGGCACGTCGTTGCGCGGACCGCGCGGCAGGCGCGGGCCGGACACGAGGTTGCCTTCGGCATCAAACACGTCGGCGACAGGCGCAGCGGCTTGCTCTGCGGCAGGCGCGGCTGCAACGGCGTCGGCCACCTGCGGCGCTTCCGCGCGCGGCGGCTGGCGCAGCGCGCGTTCCGCCTGCACGCCACGCATCTGGCGCGGACCGCGGGTCGGGCGTGCTTCGGCCGGCTTGTCAGCGACGGCTTCCGGCGCCGTTTCAGCGACGGCGGCAGCGGCCTTGGCGGCGGCGCGGGCGCGCGGCGGACGCGGCGCAGGTGCGGCAACCGCCTCGGCAGCCGCTTCGGCGGCGTCGGCCACGGCCTTCAAGGCTGGCTTGGCGCGGGTTTTCTTGGCGGCTGGCGCGGCTTCAGCTTCAGCGACGGGCGCAGCGGCGGCCACGTCGGCTTTCGTGCGGCGCTTCGGCTTGGCAACGGCGCTGTCGCCAGCGGCAGCAGCAGCGGTTGCAGCAACCGCGTCGGCTTCGATCTGGGCCTTGGTACGGCGCTTGGGCTTGGCAACGATGGCTTCGTCGCTGGCAGTTACTGTCTCGGGTGTGTTCGGATTATTCATTCTTCGTTTCTTGGCTGTGCTGACCTGGCGCAGCGTCAACCGTTAGTTCTGGCGCAGGGTCGTGAGTGTAGGCTTCGTCCGTGGGCGAAGCATCGGGGCCGGCATCAAGGCTTGCTGTCACATCTACATCTGTCACAGCCGTATTGCTACCTGCACCAAGCTGGGGGACAAGCTCATTGCTTGCCTTGTCAAAATTTTCTTGCAGGGCCGCTTCCAGGGCTTCGAGCCCATTGCCCTGCATTTCACTGATTTGCTGCAAAGGCGGCAGCTGGGACAGCGAATGCAAACCCAGGTCATCCAAAAACTGCTTGGTGGTGGCCAGCAAGGCCGGCCGTCCCACCACGTCGCGGTAACCGATGGCATCGACCCAGCCACGGTCTTCCAGCATCTTGATCGTCTGCGAATTGACGGCAACGCCGCGAATCTCCTCGATATCGCCGCGCGTCACCGGCTGACGGTAGGCGATGATGGCGAGGGTTTCCAGGGTCGCCCGCGAATACTTGGGCGGCCGCTCGGGCGTCATGCGATCGAGATACATCTTCATTTCCGGGCGGCTTTGAAAGCGCCAGCCCGACGCCAGACTGACGATCTCGATGCCGCGCCCTTCCCACTCACCGCGCAACTCTTCCAGCAATTGCTTGATCGTGTCGGCGCCAACGCCGACGCCGCGCACGCGACCATTCTCGTCCGCATCGACGAACAGCTTCTTCAAGCTGTGGATCGTCAGCGATTCACGAGCGCACAGCAACGCGGTTTCGAGGACTTTTTTAGCCTCAATTGTATTCATAGCAATTCTGTGCGGATGTGTGTTGCAATTCGTATGCAGAGAAAGAAATCAAAAACGTTCATTTCAACGTAACAGAGGGCAGACATCGATGATGACGCCGTGCTGGGTTACTAGTTGAGGCTGTTTTTCCGACGCCTTGGCCGATGCGCGCAAAGCGGGACTAAAGCGGATGCAGTGAAAGTCCTGCCATCCATGGTGCTGGCCTTAAATAACCAGCAATGAAACGAACTCCGGAGCAGCTGCTTTTCCCGTGGCGACGAAGCAGCCAGACAGGAGAGCGACAGTCGTCATTTCATCCAACGATGCCAATTGTACCTGATAAAAAGCGGAAAAGCGCAAAACCGGGCAAAACACGCGTTTTACCCGGTTCTGGCGCGACATATCGCCCGCTGCCCGCATCACAGGGAGGCGAGTTTCTCCGAGAGAATGGCCGATGCGCCCAGGAAAGCTGGGTACTGCGCCGTGATGACGAAGGTCGGCACTTGTGAGACATAATTGGCGAAGCGGCCCTTGCGCTCGAAGCGGGCGCGGAAGCCGGAGCGGTCGAAACGCGCGCCCAGGCGTGGCACGATGCCGCCGCCGATATAAATGCCGCCCAGCGCGCCCAGGGTGACGGCAACGTTGCCTGCCACGGTGCCGAGCATGCAGCAGAACGCTTCGATGACGTCGTCGCACAGCTGGGATTCGCCTGCCAGCGCGCGGCGCGTGATTTCCGCCGCCGGCAAGTCTTCCGCCGGCACGCCCGCGCGGTCGGCCAGGGCGCGGTAGATCAATTCCAGGCCATCGCCGGAAATCAGGCGCTCGGCCGAGACATGCTCGTATTCACGCCAGGCGAATTGCAGAATGCTCACTTCCACTTCATTGAATGGCGCAAAGCTGACGTGGCCGCCCTCGCTTTGCAGGGCGATCCAGCCGCCATGCGAAGGAATCAGGCCCGATACGCCCAGGCCCGTGCCGGCGCCGATCAGGCCGATGGCCGTGTTCGGACGGGCCGTACCCGCGCCCACCTGGTGCTTTTGCTCGTTCGACAACTGCGGCAAGGCGCGCGCCAGGGCCGTGAAATCGTTGACCACGTCCAGGGTCGTGAAACCGCACTCTTCGCGCATGGCGCGGATCGAGAACGACCAGTGGTGGTTCGTCATGCTGAGGAAATCGCCGTCGACCGGGTTGGCGATGGCGATCACGGCATGGCGCACGGCTTGCCCACCGGCGGCCGCGATGTGCGGCAGGGCCAGGTAGGCTTGCAGGGCGGCGGACAGGCTCGGGTAATCGGCACAGGGCAACACTTCCACCAGGGTGATGTGGCCGGCGGCCACTTCCAGGGCGAAACGGGCATTGGTGCCGCCCACGTCGGCCAGCAGGCGCGGTCCATCGGCGAAGGCGGAAGTCGGCAGTACGGGAGAAGACGAAGCGCTCATGATTTTAAATGATGAAGTGGGACGCATGGGACGCCAAGCTTAAAGGATGAATGCGCCCGGAGGCAAGCAAAGTTTGTAGTTTAAGTACATCAAAACAAGCCTTTATTGGTAGTTCCACTCCAAATGCAACAAGCAGCGCCAAAATTGCTTAAAAACAATGATTTATAGTAAGTACTCGCACTCGGCGGGCGCACGAAAAGCATGCTGCACAGCAGCAGGAATCGCCTTGAAAGCACAGTATGCCGGAGTTTGCGCAAAGCCGCTTTGTATGGAACGGCGCAGGTGCGGCGCTACCGTCCTGGCGGCGCCGCGACGGTGTTTTCGTATTATTACTACCGACTTGCATGCTACCAAGCAACTGCTATCGGCCAGCAATCAGGAGAATCAGGACGGCAAGCCTTCGCCCAGCAGGCTGGCGGGCGCCGGCTCGTCCGAGCGGTAGGCGGCATTCCAGGCGTCCAGGCCGCCATGCAGAGGCTTGGCCCGGTGAAAGCCGTGCTGGTGCAGCAGCGTGGCCACTTGCGCGGCCGTCACGTCGTTGGGACAGCTGCAATACACGATGATGTGGCGGTCCTTGTCCATGGCGATCATGGCCGGCACGGGTTCCTTGCCGTTGAAGAACAAGGCGCCCGGCACGGCCGGCTCCAGCGCCTGCGCCGTGGCGCTGCGCGCGTCGACCATCAGCGGTTCCTCACCCTGCTCTATGAGTTCGAGCAATTCATCGATGCCGATGCGCTCGATCTGCAAGGCCTGGCGGAAGCGCCGGCGTTCGAGGAATTTATACAGCAGGAACAAGCCCAGCAAGGTGGCCAGCATCAGCAAGGCCGTGCTGCCCATGGTGCTGAGCAAGTCGAGCACTTGCTGCACGCTGGCATGGAAAATCACGCCGACGACGATGCCCGTGCCGCTCCACAGCAAGGCGCCCAGGCCCGCGTACAGGAAGAACAGGCCCGGCGGCGTGCCCAGCGCGCCCGACATGGGCGCGGCCACGGTATTGAAACCCGGCACGAATTTGGAAACGATCAGGGCTTTCGGGCCCCAGCGCTTGAATTTATCTTCCGTCTGGCTGACGCAGTAATCGGGCGACAGCGAGATGCGGCACAGCAGCCGCAGGATGCGCTTGCCGAAATGGCGGCCCGCGCGGAACCACGTGAAGTCGCTGATCAGGCAAGCACCCAGCGCGGCGGCCAGCACCAGTCCCCCATTCATGTCGCCATCGACGGCCAGCGCCCCCGCCACCACGAGGATGGGAAAGGCGGGAATCGGCAGGCCGAGCTGCTCCACCAGCACGATGCCAAAGACAATCAGGACACCGTAATGTTCGAGCAGATAAATGAGGTTGGGCATGGCCGCTATCTTACCGTAAAAGCGTATTTATATTTGCACGCCCTTGGGTATGGCGCTTAACAGCGTGCGCGTGTACGGATGCACGGGATTGCGGTACAGCTCGTCCGAATCGGCCAGTTCCACCACTTGTCCCTTGTGCATCACCATGACCTGGTCGGCGATGTATTTGACGACGGATAAATCGTGCGAGATGAAGATGTACGACAATCCAAATTCATCCTGCAAATCCTGCAACAGGTTAAGCACCTGCGCCTGCACCGACACGTCCAGCGCCGACACGGATTCGTCGCAGACTAAAATTTCCGGCTGCATGGTCAGGCAGCGGGCAATCGCGATGCGCTGGCGTTGTCCACCAGAAAACTCGTGCGGATAGCGGTGGAAAGCCTGTTCCGGCAAGCCGACCTTATCGAGCAGCCAGTAGGCCTTGGCGATGCGTTCCTGGTCGGTCGCGCCGATCTTGTGGATGCGCATCGGTTCCAGCAAAATCTGCCCCACCGTGAAGCGCGGGTTCAAGGACGCGTATGGATTCTGGAAGATGATCTGGATGCGGCGTTTATACGGCAAATACTCCCTGTTCGGCATCGCAATCAAATCCTTGCCGTGGAACATGGCCGTGCCACTAGTTGCCTGGTGCAGGCGCAGCAAGGTCAAGCCCACCGTCGTCTTGCCGGAACCGGACTCGCCCACCACGCCCAGCGTTTTTCCGCGTGGCAAGGTGAACGACACATCCTTGACGGCCTGGAATTCGCGCTTGCCGAACAAGCCTACACGCGTATAAAAACTTTTGCTCAAGTTATTCACCACCAGCACCGGCTCGTCGCCCGGCGTATAGCCGCGCGTGCGCTGTTTGACTTCCACGCCGGGGCCGGCCTTGCCCTCCATATAGTCGGCAATCACTGGCAGGCGCCACGGGCGCTCGTCCAGCGAAGGGCGGCAATGCAGCAGGGCCTTGGTATAACTGTCTTGCGGCGCTTCAAATACCTGGCGCACCTCGCCCGTCTCGCGCACTTCGCCATGGCGCATGACGATCACCTGGTCGGCGATTTCCCCCACCAGACCCAGGTCGTGGGTAATGAAGAGCACGGACATCTGGTGCTTCTTTTGCAGCGCCGCGATCAAGTCCATGATCTGCTTCTGGATCGTCACGTCCAGCGCCGTCGTCGGCTCGTCCGCGATCAGCAGTTTCGGTTCGCAGGCGATCGCCATGGCGATCATCACGCGCTGCTGCTGGCCGCCCGACATCTGGCTCGGGTAGGCGTCAATCTTGGTGGCCGGATCGGGGATGCCCACTTCCTCGAGCAACTCCAAGGTGCGCACCCGCGCCTGCTTGCGGTTCATGCCCATGTGCTGGCGCAACACTTCGGCGATCTGGAATCCGACTGTAAACACGGGGTTCAGCGACGACATCGGCTCCTGGAAGATCATCGAGATATCCTTGCCGCACATGGTGCGCCGCTCGGCGATCGACAATTTGAGCAGGTCGCGCCCGCCGAAGTGGATGCTCGAGGCGGGAGCTATGATGGTGTTATCCGGCGGCAGCAAGCCCATCACGGCCAAGGAGCTGACGGACTTGCCGCTGCCCGATTCGCCCACCAGCGCGACGGTGCTGTTGCGCGGCACGTTGAACGAGATGCCCTTGACGGCTTCGAACGTGGTCTTCTTGTCCAGGCGGAAGGTGACGCGCAGGTCGCGCACTTCCAACAGGTTATTCTGGTCCATGAGCAACTCCTATTTCACTTTGGGGTCGAGCGCATCGCGCAAGGCATCGGTAAACAGCGAGAACGCCGTCACCAGCACGGCCATCGCCGTGGCGGCGGCGGTCAGCTGCCACCATTTGCCCAGGATCAGTTCATTTTGTGCCTCGTTGAGCATGCTGCCCCACGAGACGGTACCCACCGGCACGCCAAAGCCGAGGAAGCTCAGGATCACTTCCGCCTTGATGAAGCCCACCACCAGAATCGACATTTGCACCAAGGCAACGTGACTGACGTTCGGGAAGATGTGGGAAAACATCTTGCGCCAGTGCGAGGCGCCGATGGCGTCGGCCGCCATCACGTATTCGCGCGCCTTGTGCTTGATGTATTCGGCGCGTATCAAACGGTACGGCCCTGTCCAGCCCGTCAAGCCCAGGATCAGCACGATGGTCAGCACGCCCTTTTGCTGCAGCACCGCCGCCACCGTCAAGATCATCAGGATCGACGGGATCGAGGTAAAAATGCTGTAGAACCAATTGAAAAAGTCATCGACGACGCCGCCGAAGTAGCCGGACACGGCGCCAAAAATCGTGCCCAGCACCACGGCCAGCAAGGCTGCCACCAGGCCCACGACGATCGACGTTTCGCCGCCCTTGATGGTTTTCTGCAGGATGTCGTGGCCCCACTTGTCGGCGCCGAACGGCAGGGTTGCCGCCTTGTGCGTGACGAGTTTCTTGGCCTTGCCCATGCCGGCGCGCAGGGCCGTCAAGTCGTCGGCCAGCGGGTCGGTGACGCCGTACATTTCCACGCCAGCCGATGGATTGCTGCCCATCTGGGCGCGCAGTTCGGCGATGTCGTCGGCCAGCGGATCGAGCACGTTGACGGGCGTCGGTGCGCTGCGCTCGTCCGTCACGGGCATCGCGCCGTCGGCGGCGACGTCCTTGTCGGCGCCAACGAAGGTCGGCGGCGCGTAGCTGACGGCCACTTCGTCTTCCCAGTTCGAGGCCACCAGGCCGCTGGCGGACGCCAGCACCAGCAGGAAAAAGGCGCCGACCACGGCCAGCGATACCATTGCAATCTTGTCGCCGCGCAAACGGCGCCACGCCAGGGCCCACAGGCCGGGCGATGTATGAGGTTTCGACATCGTCTCTTTCTACTTCAGTTGTACGCGAGGATCGACCGCCTGGTACAGCAGGTCGGTGAGCAGGTTGAAGAGCATGGTGGCGGCGGCAACGTACACGGTGATCGCCTTGATCACCGGAAAGTCGCTGCGCTCGACAGCCAGGATCACTTCACGCCCGATGCCGGGAATGCCGAAAAAGCGCTCGAGCAGGAAAGCGCCGATCAGCAGGGCCGGCAAGTTCGACATCACATAGGTAATGATGGGAATGCCGGCATTGCGCAGCACGTGCACCCACATGATGCGGCCTTCCTTGAGGCCCTTGGCGCGCGCCGTGCGCACGTAATCCTGGTTCGCCTCGTCCAGCACGAAGGTGCGGAACAGGCGCAGGGTCGGTGCGATGGAGACGGCCAGGCCGATCAGGATCGGCAAGGTGGAATAGCGCAGCAGGTTTTCCCAGAAGCTGTCGCCCCAGCCCTGCACGGGGAACAGGCCCAGTTTATAGGCGAAGCCGTACTGGAAGACGATGATGTAGACGAGGATGGAAATCGACATGCCCACCGTGCAGGCGATCATGACGGCGCGGTCCGTCAGCGAGCCGCGCACGAAGGCGATGGCCAGCGCCAGCGCCACGCCAAAAAACGTTTCCAGCACGGTCAGCGGGATCAAGACCATCATCGACGGCCCCAGGCGCGACGTGATGATGTGCGACACGGATTCCCCCGTGGCCCAGCTCTGGCCGAAGTCGAACGTGACGATCTGCTTGATGAAGATCCACAGCTGCACGTAATACGGCTGGTCGACACCAAGCTGGCGGCGGATGTTGGCGATGCTTTCCGCACTAGACATCTTGCCGGCCAGGATGTAGGCGGGGTCGCCGCCCACCCAGTTGAACAGGATAAACACCAGCAGGACCACGCCCAGCATGGTGGGCAGCATCTGCCACAGGCGGCGCAGGATATAAGCAAACATAATGATTCCTTGTCGTTATAAGCTGCGCTTATTTAGCAGCAGGGGCCGGAGTAGCTACCGGCGCACCCGTGCTGTCGATATCCATGTACGCCCATTCCTGGAACAGGATCGGGTGCTTCTTGTAGCCCTGCACCGACTTTTGCGCCAGCATGTTGCGGTAGCGTGCATAGCCGATCAGGGCGCCCGCATTGACTTCCAGGCGGCGCGCCATCTTGTGGAACAGCTCGTCGCGCTCGGGACTGGCCGGCATGGCCTGGCTGGCCGCGTACCATTTATCGTACTCGGGATCCTGGTAGCAGCCATTGTTGTTCTGGTGCGTGTTCGGGCCGTAGAACAGCTGCATGAAGTTGTCGCCGTCCGGATAGTCGGCCAGCCAGGGCGCCGTGCGCGTCTGCATCTTGCACTGCTTTTCCGTCTTTAAAATGTCGGAAAAGATCATGCGGTCGTTTTCCATGCGGATGCCCAGCGAGTTGTACGTCTTGCGCCACATTTCCGCCTGCAGCACGCCATTGGCTTCGTTGCGCGAAGCGTAGCGGATCAGCAGCGGCTTGCCGTCTGGAAGAGTGCGCCAGCCGTCGGCGCCCTTCTTGTAACCGAATTTATCCAGCAATTTGTTCGCCAGCACGGGATCGTATTGCAGCAGGGATTTGTAGTGGGGATCGTAGCCGACGACGCCGGGCGGTATCGGATAGTCGAGGCGCTTGGCCTGGCCATTCCAGATGATGCGGATTTCCTCGTCGATATTGTGCGCCATCGCGATGGCGCGGCGCAGGGCGATCTTTTCCTTGCTGAAGCCGCCGAGTGTCGGGTCTTCCATATTCCAGTAGTAATAGCTGATTTCCGGATCAAGCAGGCGCGACAGTTGCACGCCCTTCTCGGCCAGTTCGGGACGCAGCTTGCCGTTCAGCAATGCTTTCGGCGCCAGCGGGCCATCGAGCCAGAACACGTCCGTGCCGCCGCTCTGGAAGGACAGCCAGCGCGACTGGTCTTCGATCATCACGGAAATTTCGATGCGGTCGATGGCAGGAATGCGTTTACCCTGCATCTGGCGCACGATGCGCTGGTCGTCCGGGTCGTCGCCGGCCATGAAATTCCACGTTTCCGGCAAGTGCTGCGGATTGCGGTTCAGGACGATGCGGTTGCCGCGCGTCCACTCACCGAGGGTGTAATAGCCTGTGCCGACGGGATTCGAGCCTACCTCGCCCTTCACGTCGCCGTACTTGTCCACCACTTCGCGCGCCACGGCGGCCGTCGGCACATAGGCGAGGATCATGGGAAAATTGAAATCGGTCTTGGTCAGCGTGATGCGCAAGGTGTACGGGTCGAGGATTTCCAGGCCGGCCACCTTCTTGTTGAAATCGAGCTTGTTCGACTTGGCCGCTTCCTTGGCCAGATCATCGAGCCCCACTACCTTGCCTTCGAACAGCCAGCTGTGCGGCGAAGCCAGGCGCGGGTCGAACAGCCGCTTCCACGAATACACGTAATCGGCCATCGTCAGTTCGCGGCGCTTGCCGCCAAACGCGGCGTCGGGCGTGAACAGGATGCCTTTTTTCAGGCGGATGGTGTAGGTCTTGCCGTCGGCGGACACTTCCGGCATGGCGGCGGCCGCGCCGGGCACCACCTTCACGGGGCGCGCCAGGTAATCATAGGTGTACAGGGTGTCGAAGACGGCCTGCGTGATGTGGTTCGAATACAGGTCGCGCGCGGTGGCCGGATCGAAGCCCGTCTCGGCGGCCGGCAGGATATAGCGCAAGGTTTTGACCGGCGCGGCCGCGGCAGCAGGGGCGGCATCGGCGGCAACGGCCGCCAGCGGCAGAGTGGCCAGGCAGGCGAGCAGCGCCACGCGCCGCATCCATGGTGACTTCATGTAATACCCTTCATCTCGATTATCTGTCGCACCGCATTGGTGCGCTTGTACTGGCTTCCCCCTGGGATACAGGATTCCACCGCCAAAACCAGTCCATCCTCGCAAGATCTATGCCTTGTTCGCAGCCAGCCGCGTCGGTGGGTTGACGAGCTGGAAAACGCGTAACGATAACGCATATTTTGCATGCCGGGCAAAAAGCTGCGGTACTTCTGGCGTGCATGGCAACAACCACCCGCGCCACCGGGGAAATCTTCCGCACCGCAACATTCCCTGGATGATGCCGCGCAAAAGCGCATTGGTAGAAACCCTTACGTCCGTGAATGAGCGCACTTTCTATCGGGGGGCGGAATACGCATAGCGCAGCGCAACATTAAGATAATTGCCAATACTGAAACATTCAAACATTATAAAAAACACTGTTGTTTCCATCCCGAAATGTCACATTTGCGCGTTGACAAGGATTCTCGGCAAGTGGTCTTATCAAGCACGGCAACGCACAGTATGCCGTTCATCCCACAGCGATTGCCGACGCAGCAATCTTTTTTAGACTAGCGACGTTGTGCCTAAAAACAGCCAACCTAGCTTTTTTCGGAGTTTCGAGAATGATGATGGAAACAGTTATGTCCCGCTCCGTACGCCTGATTTTTTCGGGTAGCGTAGCAGCGATCAGCCTTGGCATGATGGCTGCGCCGGCAATGGCGCAAGACGCCAATGTCCAACGTGTGGAAATTACCGGCTCGAGCATCAAACGAGCCACGGCCGAGACCGCGTCACCGGTACAGGTCATCACCCGCGACGACTTGATGAAATCGGGCAAGGCCACCGTCGCCGAATACCTGCAAACCCTGACCGCCGATGGCGCCGGCTCCCTGCCGACGGGCTTCGGCAACGGCTTTGCCGCCGGTTCCACGGCCATCTCGCTGCGCGGCCTGGGCGCCACCTCTACCCTGGTCTTGCTCAATGGCCGCCGCATGGCGCCATTCGCGCGGGCCGATGACGGCCAGAAAAGCTTCACCGACCTGTCCACCGTGCCGATGCAGATCGTCGAGCGCATCGAAATCCTCAAGGATGGCGCCTCTTCCACGTATGGCGCGGACGCCATCGCCGGCGTCGTCAACATCATCCTGCGCAAGGACTTCGAAGGCCTGACCCTGAAGGGCGACACGGGCATCTCCGGCGACAGCGACGCCAAACAGCACCGCGCCTCGCTGACCTTCGGCAAGGGCAACCTCGACACGGATAAATTCAACTTCGTCGTCAACGCCGAATACACCAAATCGGACATGCTGATGAACAACGAGCGGGCCGGGCGAAAATGGATAGGCAAAGCCGACCTGCGTCCGTATGGCTATGCGATCAACACCCAGTTCGCCGGCGGTTACATTAATGGCAACAACGATGCGAATGCCTCGCCGGCGGGCCTGATCCGCGACCCCGTCACCAACAACTATGTTTCGCTGCCCGGTTGCTCCACCTTGTCCGTATCTTCGCCGCAAGATCCGAAGGGTGGCTGCCTGTGGCATCACGACCAGTTCCGTTCGATGCAGCCGAAGATCGAATCGATCAACCTGTACACGCGCGGTACGTGGCAAGTCAATGCCGACACCCAGGTGTATGCGGAAGCGGGCTATTCGAAGCGCGACACGGCCTTTACCCTGATACCACCGTCGATCACGCCCACCATCGCCTTCCCGCCGAACGCCGGCAGCCCGACTGGCGTCATCAACTACGGCTCCGGCGCCGGCACCACCATCGTGCTGGCCGCCAATCACCCGCAAAATCCGTACGGCGTGCCGGTGCGCGTGCGCTACCAGGCTTTCGACGTGGGCGCCAGCACGCGCCAGGCCAACAATGAGTTCAACCGCATCGTGCTCGGCGTCAAGGGCAATGCCATGGGCTGGGACTACGATGCCGGCTATACACATTCGGAATCGAAGCTGCACCTCGATTACAGCAACATGCTGAAC
This sequence comes from Janthinobacterium sp. GMG1, assembly GCF_034427795.1. Lineage (NCBI taxonomy): Bacteria > Pseudomonadati > Pseudomonadota > Betaproteobacteria > Burkholderiales > Oxalobacteraceae > Janthinobacterium > Janthinobacterium sp. GMG1. The sequence continues at coordinate 158,136 of NZ_JAXQNT010000004.1, read as the reverse complement.
ATGGCCGTCGTCAAGGACGCCCTGGGCAACCCGAACAGCAAATATTTCCCGTACTATATCGGCGCGCAGGCAAGCAAGAATCCCGCCTCGCTGTACGCGGCCATGGTGACCAACGCTACCTCCGACTCCACGACCAAGCTCGACATCATCGACTTCAAGGCATCGCGCGAGCTGATGCAGCTGCCCGGTGGCGCCATGGGCCTGGCCGTCGGTGCGGAACACCGCCGCGACAAGCTCGACAATCCATCGTTGTCGGGCACGGAAAACGGCTCCATCAACTCCAGCTATGTTGCCGCCAAGGGCGACAGCAAGGTCTCGGCCGTATTCCTGGAAGTGCTGGCACCCGTCTTCAAGACGGTGGAACTGTCGGGCGCCTTGCGCTACGACAAATACGACCGTTTCTCGTCGACCACGCCGAAACTGGGCGCCAAGTGGACGCCGCTGAAAACCTTCGCCGTGCGCGGCACGTATTCGGAAGGCTTCCGCGCTCCGGGCCCGGCCGAAAGCAATGCCGATTCGCAATCGACCGGCACTTCGACCGTGAGCGATCCCGTGCGCTGCCCGGGCGGCACCCGCTTGCCGGGCGCCAATGCCAGCGATTGTGAACTGCAAGTGGCGGCCGTCAAGATTGGCGACCCTAGCCTGAAGCCGGAAAAATCCAAGGGCTACACCCTGGGCTTGGTATGGGATCCGTTCAACGATACCAGCCTGTCGCTGGACGGCTGGAAGATCAAGCGTGAAAACGAGATCAATCCGCTGCCGTACAACGAAGCGGCCGCCCTGCCGACCGCCATCCGCGCCGACAACAACCTGACCATCAACGGCGTTGTCACGCCGAATACGGGCACCTTGCTGATCACCAAGGCACCGTACCGCAACTCCAGCTTTACGGAGATCAAGGGTATCGACCTGGACATCAAGCAGCGCGTGCGTCTGGGCGACTATGGCCGCGCCACGTTTGGCCTGACCTGGACCCACATCGCCTCGTGGGTACGCGCCGAGTCATCCACCGTGCGCTACCAGTTCGCTGGCACGCATGGCAATTGCGATACCTCCAACTGCGCCGGCACGCCGAAGGACAAGATCAATCTCACCGGCTCGTGGGACCTGGGCAACTGGAACGTCAGCGGCGTGCTGAACTACCGTTCGGACATGAAGAACATCCTGTTTGAAGGCAAGCCTTGCGCCTCCAAACTGGCCGATGGCACGTCCGCGCCAAACGGTTGCAAGATCGCCTCGTTCACCACGCTCGACCTGTCAAGCCGTTGGAATGTCAGCAAACAGCTGCAACTGTTTGCCTCGATCAACAACGTGACCGACAAGATCGCGCCGCTCGACCCGCTGACCTACGGCGGCATGAGCTACAACCCGATGGATGCCAGCGGCGCCATCGGCCGCTACTTCAAACTGGGCGCCAGCTACAAGTTTTTCTAAGCTGACACACGTATCCTGACGCAAGGCGGTGAGTAATCACCGCCTTTTTTTTCGTCTGCGACTGTGGCGCCAGTTCCCTCATCCACATGCCTATTGCGCCAGCGCAAACCTTACCTCCTGCGCGCCTGTAAAACTCCCTTGCAGGCCACTTGGCCAAACCCACGCCACAGGAGTGTCAGATGATGCCAACCCGCAGTCCCTCCCCTACCTTGCGCCTGCTGTGCGCAGCCTTGCTCGGCGCGTATGGCCATGCGGCCATGGCGCAGGACACCGACACAGCCGGCACGCCCGCCATGCAGCGCGTCGAAGTCACCGGCTCCTCCATCAAGCGCCTCGTCGCGGAAACGGCGACGCCCTTGTCCATCTTCAAGGCCGAGGATTTCGCCAGACAGGGCTTGACGACAGCCCAGGAAGTGCTCAGTAAAATTCCCTCGAACGCGTCGAGCATGGGCAGCGGCAATGCCGTCGGCGGCAATACCAGCGGCTTGCCCACGGGCGGCCAGGCCAGCGCCGACTTGCGCGGACTGGGCGGCGACAAGACCCTGGTGCTGCTCAATGGCCGGCGCATCGCCAACCATCCGTATGACGGCGCCAGCGTCGACCTGAACATCATACCCATCGCCGCCCTGGAAAGAGTCGAAGTGCTGCGCGACGGCGCCTCGGCCATCTACGGCACGGACGCCATCGGCGGCGTCATCAACTTCATCACGAAGCGCTCCGTCAACGTCACGAACATCACCGCCGAAATCATCGCCCCTCAGCACAAGGGCGGCGACGAGCACCGCCTCAACCTGTCGACGGGCTTTGGCGAGCTCGACATGGATGGCTACAATATTTTTGGCGTGCTCGACTATCACAAGCAAGAAGTGCTGACCTCGCAAGACCGCGCCTTCTCGGCCACCGGCATCATCCCCTCGCGCGGCCTGTCCATTACCAGCGGCACGACTTTCCCCGGTAATTACTTCGATGCGGCGGCCAACGGCGGCAAGGGCCTGGCCGGCAATCCCTACGCGGCCAGCGGCTGCCTGCCGCCGCTGTCGGTGCCGGCCGTGCCGGCGAACGGCACTTGCCGCCAGGATTACACGCGCCAGATCGACGACCTGCCGGCGCAGGAACAGCTGGCCTTCTTCGGCAAGGGCGCCTTCAAGCTCGGCGGCGGCCACCTGGCCACGGTGGAATACCTGCATTCGGAAAACAAGGTGAAGGCACGCACGGCGCCGCCGCCGCAAACAGGCTTGATCCTGCCCAACTCCAGCCGATACTATCCGGGCAATGCGGGCGGTGTGCCGGCCCAGCCGGGCTTGTCGGGCCAGCCCCTGAGCGTCAACTGGCGCCCCGTGGAAGCGGGCCAGCGGCAGATCGATTCCACCGGCAAAGCCGACCGCCTGGTGCTGGCGCTGGAAGGGGAACTGGCGGGCTGGGATTACAAGACGGGACTGAGCCATGCGATCAGCAAGTCGTCGGAGAAATTTACCAACGGCTATGTGCAGGATGCGAGCTTTGCCGCTGGCGTGCTGAACGGCATCCTGAACCCGTTTGGCGTGCAGGATGCCCCCGGCAAGGCTTACCTCGACAGCACGGCCCTGCGCGGCGAAGTGCAGAACGCCAGGGTCACCACCACGGGCTTCGACCTCAAGGGCAGCCGCGACCTGATGCAGCTGGCCGGCGGCCCGCTGGCCATCGCTTTGGGCGGCGAAGTGCGGCGCGAAAAGGCCAACTTCAACGTCAACCGCGACATCGCCGGCCAGGCCGCCAGCTCCGGCTTGTCCGGCTCGCTGTCCAAACGGGGCGCGCGCACCATCCAGGCCGTCTTCGGCGAAATCAACTTACCGCTGATCAAGGACCTGGAAGTGCAGCTGGCTGCCCGTTTCGACCATTACAGCGACGTGGGCAGCACCACCAATCCCAAGCTGGCCCTGCGCTACCAGGCCAGCAGCGCGCTGGTGCTGCGCGGCGCGGCCAGCACGGGTTTCCGCGCCCCCACCCTGTTTGAAAAGAATGCGCCACCGTCGAAGAACGATACCAACGATAGCTATGACGACCCGATTCTGTGCCCCGGCGGCGTGCCGCAACCGGGCGCCAACCCCTTGCGCGATTGCGACTTGCAGCAGTTCAAGCTGCAAGGCGGCAATGCAAACCTGAAACCGGAAAAATCCACCACCTTCGCCTTCGGCCTGGTGCTCGAACCGGTGAAGGAAGTGACCGTCGCCATCGATTACTGGAACATCCATTTGAAGGACAAGATTGCCTCCTTGCCCGAGCAATCGATCTTCGGCAACTACGAGAAATACAAGGCCTTGTTCCTGCGCAATCCCGACGGTTCACCGTACGCCATTCTCGACCTGAACGACAACCTTGGTGAAGTGAAGACTGATGGCGTCGACGTCAGCCTGAATGCGCGCCTGGGACGCGGCGCGTATGGCGATGTCAGCGTCTCGGTCGATGGCACGTGGATCCGCAAGTACGACTACCAGAACGAACGCAACGGCGCCTTCATCGCCAACGTGGGCCGCTATGCCGACAACAATCCCGTATTTCGCTGGAAGCATACGGCCGCGCTGAACTGGCGCAAGGGCAACTGGGGCGCCACCCTGTCGCAATCGTTCAAGTCCGGCTACACGGATCAGAACCAGGTGGATCCGCAGTACCGCCACGATGTGCCGTCGTACAGCCTGCTGGGACTGTCGGGCAGTTATGCGTGGAAGGGCTTGCTCCTGACGGCCGGTGTGAAGAACCTGCTGGACAGGGAGCCACCGTTCTCGAACCAGGGCACCCTGTTCCAGAAAGGCTATGACCCGCGCTACACGGATCCGATCGGGCGCGCGTATTACCTGCGCGGCAGCTATACGTTTTAATGGGAAAAGTTCAGGTCGAAAGATAAAACAGGCAGCGCTGGCAACAGCGTGCCAGCGACAGAAAAGCGGCGCCATCAGCGATGATGTGCGCCGTTTTATTTTACGCATCTGAGCAAGTCTGACAAGGGTTCACGATACTTTATTGCTGAAGGATTATAAAAAAAACAGGAAAATGTTGCATTTCATCCAAAAAGTCCGCGCGAAATTGACAATCTGAATCGTGAATGTTTTGATGAGGGCCCTGAAAATTTACAGAATTTTCATTGGTGGATTTGTAAAAAGGCAAATAAATTGTTGGCGAGCAACAAGTTATTTCAAAATAATTGCCGCCTTTATCACAATAACAAGGAATTTCAGATGATGATAGAAAATGTAATATCGCGGTCGCTGCGCCTGATGTTTGCAGGCGGCATGGCCCTGAGCATGCACGCCGCGTATGCGCAAGAAACAACAGATGGCACCATGCAACGCGTGGAAGTCACGGGTTCGAGCATCAAGCGCATCGCTTCCGAAGCGTCGCTGCCGGTGCAGTCGTTCAACCAGAAAGACATCAAGAAAACCGGCGTCACCACGGTGACCGATTTCATTCAGCAAATTCCTGCGATGCAGGGCTTCTCCGTGGCCGCCGATTCGGTTGGCGGCGGCGGCGGCGGCGTCACCACGGCCTCGATTCACGATATCGGCGCAGCCTACACGCTGGTGCTGCTGAACGGCCGCCGCGTGGCGCCATCCAATTCCGGCACCACCATCGACCTGAACTCGATCCCGCTGTCGGCCATCGAGCGCGTGGAAGTGCTGACGGACGGCGCCTCGGCACTGTATGGCGCCGACGCCATCGCCGGCGTGGTCAACTTCATCCTGAAAAAAGGCGCTTCGCCGCTGGAAATCAATGCCAAGTACTCGCGTCCTGAAGAATCGGGCGGCGCCAGCAACTCGATTTCGATCAGCAAGGGCTTCGGCGACATCGACGACGATGGCTACAGCATCTTCGTGTCGGCCAGCCATGACGAACAAAAATCGCTGAAAGCATCGCAACGCAGCTTCGCGAAAAGCGGCATCATCAATTTCAACGATCCGAAGACCGGCAAGGCGCTGCAATTCATCAACGGTTCCTCGCGTTCGGCCCCTGGCAACGCTACTGTCGATTACAACCGCACCGATCCGCTGACTGGCGCCGTGGTCATCAATCCGAAGACCGGCACGCCATTCGTCGATAGCGTCAACCTGAACCCGTACGCATTGGCCCATGGCGGCAAATGCGCCGCCAGCAACATGGATTTCTATGGCGACGGCAACTGCTATTTCGATTCGCCATCGACCATCGAAATCAATCCTGAATCGAAGCGCGACGCCATCTTCAGCTCGGGTACCGTCAAACTGGGCAAAACCGGCTTCCAGGGTTTCTATGACCTCGCTTACACCGAAGCGCGCGTCATCGCCAGCATTGCGCCGTACCCGGCCGATTTCTCCGTCGACGTCGGCTCGCCGCTGTTCAACAAATACCTGGCACCAAACCTGACGCCAGCGCAATTGGCCAACGCCACGGGCGCCGTCGCCAAATATCGCCTGTCGGAAATGGGCAACCGCGTCTACAACTACGGCACCAAAGCCACCCATATCGTTGCCGGCGTCGATGGCAATGCATTCGGCTGGGACATCAATTCCGCCGTGACCTACTCGAAAAACAAGCAGACGCAACAATACGTCAGCGGTTTCCCCCTGTCGGACAAATTCGATGCGCAATTGGCTGATGGCAACATCGACCCGTTCGCCTATCCTGTAGGCTCCATGCCGGACGCCATGCGCCAGGCACTGATGGGCACGGGCTTCAGCGGTACCTACAACACGCAAACCGTGGAAATGAAGGGCATCGATGGCCGCGCTTCGCGTCCTGTGTTCTCACTGCCAGGCGGCACGGCCATGCTGGGCGTGGGCGCCGACTACCGCAACACCTCGTACAAGGTGCAACAGGCGGACGTGGCCAAGCAGGCGCAGATCCTGTTTGACAATGCGCAAGTCGACAGCGAATACGCACGCGACAATGCGGGCGCCTATGCCGAACTGATGCTGCCGATTTCGAAAAAGCTGGAAATGACCGGCTCGCTGCGTTATGACCAGATCGGCGCCATCGACAACAAACTGACGGGCAAGACGGTAGGCAAGAAGGAAAACGCCACCACCTGGAAAATCAGCGGCAAGTATTCCGCGACCAAGAGCCTGATGTTCCGCGCCGCTGCCGGTACCGGCTTCCGCGCCGCCAGCATGCAGGAAATCGCCGGTCCGCTGGAAGACTGGGGTGTAACCGGTGGTAACTATCAATGCCCGCTGACCGCAGCGAACGGCATGGGCGGTCACCCGCTGGCCAACTATTGCGAAGGCGTGGTACGCCAACAGTTCGAAGCCTTCCAGGGCGGCAATCCGGAATTGAAACCGGAAACGTCGAAGCAGTGGAGCATCGGTACCGTGTTCGAGCCGATCGACAGCCTGTCGATGTCGTTCGACCTGTGGAACGTGCAGATCAACGATCAGGTGACCTCGGTCTCCGAAGGCTTGATCTTCAACAATCCAGCCAAGTACGCCGACCTGTTCACCGTCAAGCACATCACCTCGACGGGCAAGGACGTGCTGGCCGTCAAGCTGCTGCCAATCAACATTGGTAAAGTAGAAAACCGCGGTATCGACTACGACTTCACCCACAAGATGAAGCTGCTGGACGGCCGCCTGACGAGCCGCCTGATGGGTACCTACCTGCTGCGCTCGCGCTACACGACGCCAGGCACGAATGATCAATGGGAAACCAGCCTGAATCGTTACGGTTCGAACGACAAGGTCAGCTTCCGCAACATCATCCGCGCCACCACCACGTTTGAGACGGCCAAGTTCACGCATACGCTGAGCGCCAGCTATCGCAATGGCTACACCGACAAGGAACAGACTGAAAAAGGCTGCGCCGTGATCGTCGCCGGCAGCCCAGGCGAATGCTATGGCATCCAGTTGGAAGTGCCGAGCTACACCACCTTCGACTTCCAGACGGCTTACCGTCCGCTGAAGAACGTGGAAGTCACGGCTGGCATCCTGAACCTGTTCGACCGCGATCCGCCGTTCACCCTGCGTAACACGGGTTCGCATCAAGTGGGCTACAACCCATCGTACTCGAGCGCCCTGGGCCGCCAGTTCTACCTGAGCGGTTCCTACAAGTTCTAAGCTCACCTTGAGCTGAAAACTGAAAAGCCCGGAAAGCGTAGCTTTCCGGGCTTTTTTTCATGCTGCGCGGCACTTTATTCCGCGTCGCCCTGCAAGCGGCGCTGCTTGACGGCCGCCGCCAGGTTTTCCAGCACGGCCACGCTGGCGCTCCAGTCGATGCAGCCGTCCGTGACGGACTGGCCATAGATCAATTCCTTGCCTGGAATCAAATCCTGGCGCCCCGCCACCAGATGCGATTCCACCATCACGCCGACGATGCGGCCATCGCCGCCTGCCACCTGGCTGGCGATGTCGGCGCACACGGGGATCTGGTTTTCCGGTTTTTTCGAGCTGTTCGCATGCGAGGCGTCGATCATCAGGCGCGCCGCCAGGCCTTGTGCGGCGATGGCCTTGCACGCCTCGTCCACGCTGGCCGCGTCATAGTTCGGGGTTTTTCCGCCGCGCAAGATGATGTGGCAATCCTCGTTGCCATTGGTCGAGACGATGGCCGAGTGGCCGCCCTTCGTGACGGAAAGAAAATGGTGCGGCTGCGAGGCGGCCTTGATGGCTTCCACGGCGATCTTCACATTGCCGTCCGTGCCATTCTTGAAGCCGACGGGACAGGACAATCCCGACGCCAGCTCGCGGTGCACCTGCGACTCCGTCGTGCGCGCGCCGATGGCGCCCCAGCTGATCAGGTCGGCGATGTATTGCGGGCTGATGACGTCGAGGAACTCGGTGCCGGCCGGCAAGCCCAGCTCATTGATATCGCGCAATAGTTCGCGCGCCATGCGCAAGCCGTCGTTGATGCGGAAGCTGTTGTCCATGTATGGGTCGTTGATCAGGCCCTTCCAGCCCACCGTGGTGCGCGGCTTCTCGAAGTAGACGCGCATGACGATTTCCAGTTCACCCGCGAAACGCGCGCGCTCCTTGACCAGCAGGCGCGCATATTCCATCGCCGCCTTGGTGTCGTGGATGGAGCAAGGGCCGATCACCACCATCAGGCGGTCGTCCTGGCCATGCAGGATACGGTGCAGGGCAATGCGGGCGCTGGCGGCGGTCTGTTCGGCTTGCTCCGAGCAGGCGAATTCGCGGATCAGGTGGGACGGCGGGGTCAGTTCCTTCATTTCGCGAATACGCAAATCATCGGTGCGGGGCATCATTTTCTCCAAAATTTAAGGAAGGGTAAAACATCTGGGTAAAAAAAAACCGCCATCAGTGGCGGTTTTTTAGAATTTGCTGGGATCTCGTTTTGCTGCTACGTGAACCGACCGCTACTCCACCGCCTTTGGGTTGGAATTGCTAAAGTAAAAATAAGCGGTAAAAAAGTGGCGAGCGAACATGCGAGTCATCCGTAAGTGATGAACGACTATAAACCTAAATTGCAAGGGTTGGCAAGCATATTTGTCGGCAAAGCCGCATACTGCCGCCGTTTTACACTGCATAAGCCGCAAAAAAGCATAAAAAGTTGCGCGCCGTGAATCTCGCTGTGACGCTGCACCGGGCGCCACCGCTGTGCTCGTCGTGGCAACCACGCCACGCCAGCCATTCTATCGACGACAAGCAGGACACTCCTTGATCTAGATCTACTCCCGGCATCGCCGCACGGACAAAACTCAAGGACGTATCGACGACCTTTGACTGCCTGACCTTTCCGGAGAACCGCATGATCCCTACACCATCCTTGCAATCCGCCGCCTTTTCACCACCCGGACTGGGCCTGGCGCTGGCCAGTGCACTGCTGAGCTTACCCGTCCTGGCGCAGGACGCCGCGCCCATTGCCCGCGTGGAAATCACCGGCTCGAACATCCGCCGCGCTCAGGCGGAAACGGCGTCGGCCGTGCAAACCCTGAGCGCGGCCGACATTGAAAAATCGGGCAAGTCCAGCGTGGCCGAGCTGCTGCAAACCCTGGCTGTCGACAACCAGGGCTCCGTGCCCACCACCTTCGGCAACGGCTTTGCCGCCGGCGCCTCCGGCGTGTCGCTGCGGGGCCTGGGCACGGCCTCGACCCTGGTGCTGCTGAATGGCCGCCGCGTCGCGCCGTATGGCCTGGCCGATGATGGCCAGAAAGTGTTTGCCGACCTGAACATCATTCCACTGGAAGCGGTGGAACGGGTGGAAATCCTCAAGGATGGCGCCTCGGCCATCTACGGTTCGGACGCCATCGCCGGCGTCGTCAACGTGATCCTGCGGCGCGACTACCAGGGCACGGCCATCAAGGGCAATTACGGCAAGACGAAGGAGTGGGACGGGCGCGATGCGCGCGCCGCCATCACGCACGGCTTCGGCGACATCGACAGCGACCGCTACAACGTGCTGCTGAACCTCGATTACAGCGAAAAGGCCGCCATCTGGAACCGCGACCGGGCCGGCCGGGGCGCCGTCGGCCGCAGCGACTTGCGCGACCTGGGCTTCAGCGCGCAGGAGTCGCTCAGCGGCGCGGGCGCCATCACCACCAACAATGCGGCCGGCAGCGCCGTCAACGGCAATGTGCGCAATCCCGACACGCTCGACTACTACAACCGCGGCAACCTCGCCGGTGCGGGCTTTACGCGCACCTTCCCCGGCGCCGCCTGCGGCAACTTCACCACGCATCCGCAGGGCGATCCGGGCGGCGGCTGCCTCACCGATGCTGCCCAGCAATACGGCCAGATCCAGCCAAAGCAGAAGAACATCAATTTCTTCGGCCGCGCCACCTGGCAACTGACACCGGCCCTGCAGACATATGCCGAACTGAACGTGTATCACAGCGAGTCGCACTCGGCCACCACGCCCTCGACGGTCAGCGGCTCGGTCGGCTACCCGGGCGGCCCCGTCAGCAATGCAGGCGTATCGCTGGGCGCCGCCCACCCCGACAATCCGTATTTCGGCACGGCGGCACGGCTGCGCTACCTGGCGGCCGATGTGGGGCCGCGCCTGTCGGAAGTGACCTCCACCTTCACGCGCTTTGTCGCCGGCATCAAGGGCACACTGGCGGGCTGGGATATCGACAGCGCCTTGCTGTACTCGCAAAACAAGGTGTCGAACGACCTGGACGGCTACCTGCAGCGCGACGTCGCCTTCGCCTTGCTCAATCCCACTGCCGGCAATGTGGCGGCGGCCAGCCTGAACCCCGCGTATGCGGCCCTGCCGGCCGGCAGCCTGTGGCGCATCGCCGAAAACGCGGGTCTCAATTCCGCCGAACTGTACGCGGCCCTGTCGCCGCGCATCTCGAACGATGCCAAGACGCATATCGCGCAAATCGACTTCAAGGCCAGCCGCGAAGTGGCCAAGCTCGACGGCGGCGGCCTGGGCGTGGCCGTGGGCGCGGAATTCCGCCACGAATCGACGGAACTCAAGCCCACCACGGGCACGGAACGGGGCAATATCATTGGCCTCGGCTATTCCGCCTACAAGGGCAGCCGCAATGCCTCGGCCATCTATGCCGAGGTGCTGGCGCCTGTGCTGAAGACCGTGGAACTGTCGGGCGCCCTGCGCGCCGACCATTTCACCGACGTGGGCAATTCCTATACGCCGAAAGTGGGCGTGAAATGGACGCCCGTGCGCGAACTGGCCCTGCGCGGCACCTTCGCCAAGGGTTTCCGCGCACCCAGCGCGGCAGAAAACGGCGTCGGCGGCCTGGCCGCGTTCTCCACCGCCAGCGACCCGCTGCGCTGCGCGCTGGGCGTGGAAGTCGCTTGCGATCCGGCCTCCATCGCCGTCATCACCTCGCCCAATCCGAATCTGTCGCCCGAGCGTTCGCGCAGCTATTCCGTGGGCGCCGTGTGGGATCCACTACCGCGCACCAGCATTTCCGTCGACCTGTGGCAAATCCGCCGCAAGAATGAAATCAACCAGGAGCAAACGGACACGGCCATCGCCGAAGGCCATGTGGCGCGCGACCCGTCGACGGCTACCGGCATCGCCGGCGATCCGGGCGCCATCACGGCCGTGCTGGCCAACTATGTGAATTCGGCGCAAACGACGGTGCGCGGCATCGATATCGACGCGCGCCAGCGCTTCAGCCTGGGCAGCGACTATGGCAGCCTGGTGTTCGACCTGAAATGGACGCATCTATACAAATGGCTGCGCACGGAGCAGGACGGCACGCAGCGCGATTTTGCGGGCACGCATGGCAATTGCGACGTGTCCAACTGCATGGGCACGCCGGACGACCGCATCAACCTGGGCGCCACCTGGGAACGCCAGAACTGGCGCGTCACGGCCAACATCAACTACCGCGCGCCGCTCGATAACGTGCTGTTCAAGAATGACCCGGACGGCTGCGCCACACATTTCGCCGATGGCACGGACGCGCCGCGCGGTTGCCGCATCGCCTCGTTCACCACGGTGGACCTGACGGCCCGCTGGCTGGCCACGCCCAAGCTGGAAGTGTTTGCGACGGTGCAAAACCTGTTCGACAAGATCGCCCCGCTCGACCCGCTGACCTATGGCGCCACGGGCTACAACCCGCTCGACTACGCGGGCGCGGCTGGACGGTTTATCAGTGCAGGGGTGAAATACAAGTTCTGATATGCGTCAAAGTACCGGACGTGCCGGGCATTTCAGGAACTGCAGGCTCCTGAAATGCCTGCTTCAGCACTTACGCCGTACCGCCGACGGTAATACCGTCCAGGCGCAGGGTCGGCTGCCCCACGCCCACGGGCACGCTTTGCCCTTCCTTGCCGCACACGCCGACGCCCGAGTCCAGGCGCATGTCGTTGCCGATCATGGAAACGCGGTTGAGCACGTCAGGGCCGTTGCCGATCAGGGTGGCGCCCTTCACAGGGCAGCTGAGCTTGCCATTTTCGATCATGTACGCTTCGCTGGCCGAAAAGACGAACTTGCCATTCGTGATGTCGACCTGGCCGCCGCCGAAGTTGACGGCATACAAGCCGTTCTTGACGGATGCGAGGATCTCGCCCGGATCCTTGTCGCCGCCCAGCATATACGTGTTCGTCATGCGCGGCATGGGCAGGTGGGCGAACGATTCGCGGCGCGCATTGCCCGTCACGGGCATCTTCATCAAGCGCGCATTCATGGTGTCCTGGATGTAACCCTTCAGGATGCCGTCCTCGATCAGGGTCGTGCATTGCGTCGGGTTGCCCTCGTCATCGATATTCAGCGAGCCGCGCCGGCCCGCCAGCGTGCCGTCATCGACCACGGTGACGCCCTTGGCGGCCACGCGCTCGCCGATGCGGCCCGAAAACGCGGACGAACCCTTGCGGTTGAAATCGCCCTCCAGGCCGTGGCCGATCGCTTCGTGCAGCAGGATGCCGGGCCAGCCCGGTCCCAGCACGATGGTCATGGGGCCGGCGGGCGCCGGGCGCGCTTCCAGGTTCACCAGGGCCGAATTGACGGCGTCCGTCGCGTATTGTTCCAGCACGGCATCGCTGAAATAGTCATAGCTGAAACGCCCGCCGCCACCGGCCGAGCCCGTTTCGCGGCGGCCATTCTGTTCCGCGATCACGGTCAGCGAGACGCGCACCAGCGGACGGATGTCGGCCGCCAGCACGCCGTCGCTGCGCAGCACCAGCACTACATCGTATTCACCGGCCAGGCCCGCCATCACTTGCACCACCCGGGGATCTTTCGCCCGCGCCATCTTTTCCACGCGTTCAAGCAATTGCACCTTGGCCGTGGCGTCCAGCGAGGCGAGCGGATCGTTGGGCAGGTACAAGGAACGTCCACCCTGCGGCTGCATCTGGCCCGCAATCTTGATTTTGCCGGCGCCGGCGCGCGCAATCGTGCGCGTGGCCGCCGCCGCTTCCAGCAGGGCCCGCTCGGAAATGTCGTCGGAGTACGCAAACGCCGTCTTGTCGCCAGACACGGCGCGCACGCCCACGCCCTGGTCGATGGAAAAACTGCCCGTCTTGACGATGCCCTCTTCCAGGCTCCAGCCTTCGCTCCTGGTCGACTGGAAGTACAGGTCGGCATAGTCGACCTTGTGCGTAAACATCGTGCCCAGTGCTTTGAGCAGCTTGTCTTCGTCCAGGCCAAACGGCGTGAGCAGGATATCGCGCGCCACGGCAAGGCTGGACAGATTGGGTTCAAATGGGATCATGGCTCTTTCTCACAATTCAATTCACATCGTCCGATGCGCCAGAGCCGGCAGCGACTCGCGCACGCCGGCCAAAAACAGCAGGTCGATCTCGCCGCTGACCACGCCCTCGCCTTCGGGCAACACGGCTTTCACTTCGCCCCACGGGTCGATCAGCATACTGTGGCCCCAGGTGCGGCGGCCGTTCGGATGCAGCCCGCCCTGCGCCGAGGCCAGCACATAGCACTGGTTTTCGATGGCACGCGCACGCAGCAGCACTTCCCAGTGGGCGCTGCCCGTCGTGTGGGTAAACGCGGCCGGCACGACGATCAGTGCGCAATCGCCCATGGCGCGGTACAGTTCGGGAAAACGCAGGTCATAGCAGATGGACAGGCCGACCCGGCCGAACGGCGTCTCGATCGAGCGCACCTGCGCGCCCGGCACGATGGTGCGCGATTCATTGTACGACTCGGCGCCGCGCGTAAAACCGAACAAATGAATCTTGTCGTAGCGGCCCGCCGGTTCGCCTTGCGGGTCGTACACCAGCGTGGTATTGAGGACCTTGCCCTCTTCGCCGGAAATCAGGGGCAAGGTGCCGCCGATCAGCCAGATGCCATGCTGGCGCGCCATCTGCGCCATGCCATCCTGGATGGGGCCGCTGCCGGGCTGTTCCGCATGGGCCAGCTTGTCCGTTTCCTGCTTGCCCATGATGGCCCAGTATTCGGGCAGCACCACCAGTTGCGCGCCAGCGGCGGCGGCCTGCGCCACCAGGCGCCGCGCCGTGGCCAGGTTGTCTTCCACGGAAGGCGAGGAAATCATTTGTACTGCTGCGACTGTATGCATCATTGCCACCTTTTCTCCATTCGAACGCCTCGCCTATTTCGCCACGGCCTCCACCGCTGCGGCGGCAGGCACGGCGACAGGGTCCAATTTACCACCATCGAGCTTGGTCACGACGGGCGCTTTCCACGGGCCGGCGATCTGCATGTGATAGGTGAGCGCCTTCATCACGGGGGCGCGCAGGAACAATTGCGCCAGGAAACTACCCAGGCCGATGACGGGGTTGACGGCCAGCGCGTAGACGAGCGGCCCCGTACCCAGGTTAAATTCCGGGATCACCACCACGTGCAGATTCGTCGTTTCATTGGCGATATCGGCCGTGCCATCCATCAGCACGGTTGCCGCCACGCCGTGCATCTTGAGGTTATCGGTGCTCACCACGCCGCGCTTGATGCTGGCGTTGGCCGTGATGCCGTCGAAGGCCAGGCCTTCGGAAAATACGTCGTGGAAATCGAGTTTCAGCAAGCGGGGCAAGGCTTGCAGGCTGAGCACGCCCAACAGCTTGGCCGCGCCCGGATCCTGCTTGAGGAACTGGCCCGATTCCACGTTCATCTCGATCTGCCCCGACAGGGTGGGAATGTCGAGCGAGTACGGCAAGCCGTTCCAGGCGATATCGCCGCTCAGGCGGCCCTTGCCGCGGCGCACCGTGTCGGCAAAGCCGAAACGGTCGAGCAGCTTGCCCGCATCGACGATATCGAGGCCGAAACGCAGGCTGGTCGTGCTTTGCCCATCCTTGATGACCCATTTGCCATTGCCGCTCAGGGCGCCATCTGGATTCGACAGTTGCAGCTTGCCCACGCGCCACTCGCGCCCGCCCGCCGCCATGGTGTTATATGCTTGCAACTCCAAGCGGCCAATCTTCTTGTTGAACAGCTCGAATTGCTCGGCAACGATATCGAGCGAGGGGATCGACTGGGCGCCACTCTTTCCCTCCAGTAAATTTTTCACGTCGTTGGCAGCCGACTCCGGAATGATCAGGGACGACAGGCGCGCCGTCATCTTGCCCAGGCCGGACGGCGTTTCCAGCCACGTCACATAGCCGGACACTTGTTTCGCATCAATATTGGCTTGCCACACATCCTTCTGGTGTGTGGCGCCAACCACCACGTTTTCCAGCTTGCGCTCGCCCAGCATCAGTTCGCTGGCGCGGGCCGCCATCATGTCCGGCACCACGTATTGGGCAATATCGGGCGCATCGTCGGCGGCGCCGCTGTCGGCAGGGGCCGCGCCGCTGCCGGCGATCTCGCTGCCGGCGGCAATCCAGCTGTCCACGTCCAGGGTTTTCATGTTGACGTTGAACATCATGCCGCTGTCCGGTTCCGGCGCCGGCACGTTCACGCCGATGCCGCCGCGCACCAGTCGCCAGGCATCCTTGCCCTGCTTCTGACGCTGGTAGCGCGCAGCGATGCCGGAGCCCAGCGCGATGCGGATATCGTCCGTGCGCAAGCCCGCGCCGTTGGCCGCATTGCCCGTCAAGGTGAATTTCACGGGCAGGCTGTCGCCGGCCGGCTTTTTCAGGGGGGCGGGGAAATCCAGGCCCAGGCCCGTCAGCGGCGACTCGACATTGACCACCACCTGGTGGTCGCGCGCCGTGATCAAGCCGCTATAGCGCGCACCGCCATTCAAATGTTTCGCCAGGCGCTGCAGCACGGGCGCCGGATACGTCTTGCGCAAGCCGTCGATGGTCATGTTGCCTGCAATCTTGACCTGGATGGAATTATCCGCCTGCGTACCGCCCGAGATGGCCAGCGGACCGCCCAGCAGGCTGCCGCTCAAGCCATTCAGGTTGACGCCCTTTTCATTGAATTCGATCTTGCCCTGCGTGCCCAGCACGGGTGGCATGTCGTGGAACAGCACCACGTCGTTGCCCGCCAGCTGCAAGCTGCCCTGCACGGTCGACTCAAGCATGCGTTCTATTGGCAAGTGCAACTTGAGGGCCAGTTTGGCGTTGCCCGTCGCCGTCGTTTCATCCGTGAAATGCTCGATCCAGCCCAACACGGGGCTGGCCGTTACGTACTTGAGGAATTCCTGCATCGGGCCGGCCGCGTTACCTTCAATGTCGAGCAGGGTGTCGAACACGGTCAAATCCGGGATCACGGCTTTGACATTCGTCAAGGCCACGCCGCCCGTGGTGGCCGTGTCGCCGCGGATTTCCATGCGCGCCCGTTCGAACACGAAACTGCCCTTGATCTTGTCCGCCTGCGGCCACAGGGGCGCCTTGCCGGCCAGCGGGCCGCTTTCCGCGAATTCGCCGGGCGCGTAGTTCAGGGTCCCATTCTCGAGCTTGCCGGCCACGCGGAAGTCGCCGCGATTGCGCTGGACGGGGGTGTCGGCCTTGAAGGGGAAATGCTCGAGTTCGCCGCGCAGGCGCAGGCTGACATCGCGCGCCACGCCGCCTTCCAGCGCCCCCGTCAACCAGTGGCGCAGATGCTCGGGCGTTTGCAGCGGCAGGTAGCGGCCGATGGTGTTGATCTGGAAATTGTCGATCGTGCCCGTGAGGTCGACCTGGCCCAGGTTCTTGCCGTCGAGCGGCAGGCGGTGCGTGCCTTGCAAGGCAACGCGCAAGCCTTGCTGGTTGAAATCGAGCTTGTCCAGCTCGACTTGCAGCATATTGGCCGCTTCAAACGTCCAGCGCGCCTGCATGGCGAACTGTTCGAACGGCATGGCCGGTTCACTCAGGTACGATGGAAACTGCAGCACCAGGTCTTGCGCATCGATATTGATGCTGCCGCCCTTGTCGTTGGCGTCGATGCTGCCGCTGAGTTTATCGAAGCCGGGAATGGCCGGTGCGGCCGCCTGCGCGGGGCTGCCCGCCGTCTTCGCCACGGCCAGGCGCGCCGGCTGGGCATTGAGGCCCAGGTCGATGAGCTTGCCGCGCAATCGGTAGCTGGCCGGTGTCGCCATCTCGCCTTCCCACTGCGCCGAAAAATCCTGCAAGCGCCCACGCGGCGCCAGGGCGTCGAGGCGCTGGCGCTGCTGCTCGCCCAGCGGCAGCTTGTCGGCCAGCGCGGCCAGGGTTTGCAAATCAAGCGACTTGGCCGTGATTTCCGTGCGCGCCGGCTTGCGCTTCGTGGCGGCAATGAAACGCTCGGACAAGGTCGTCGGCGGCAGGTTGAGGCCATCGCGTGTTTCCACCGCGAAATTCGTCAGCTCGACCTGGTGCCCATTCGCGCCAAACGTCGGCTTGCCGTCCGGCACCTGCGCCGACAGCTCTTCTTTGGCCGAAATGCGCCCGCTGACCGACAGCAGATCGAGCGGTGCGATATGCTCGCCCAGCTGCGCCTGCACATCCGTCAAGCCCACGTCGGCCGTGAAGCCGGCCAGGCGCGCGTGATCCAGGCTCAACCAGGCGCGCAGGGCGCCCTTGCCCTGACTCAGCTCGAACGGATAGTCGAGGTAGCGACGCCAGGCGGCCAGGTCGGCGTTTTTCAGGTCGGCATACAACTCGCCTTTCCACATCGACACATCCGAGATGCGCGTGCTGAAAGGCGGATGTGTGAAGTGGGCGCGCACATCGATGGGTGCGGCCAGGCTGGCGGGCGGCATGGCTTGCAAGCCCAGCCGGTGGCTGCGCCAGCGGTTACGCAGCAGCAAGTTGACCTGGGTTAAAGCCAGCTCGGGCGTGCCGCGCGCTTCGTCCGTCCAGCGCACCTTGCCGTCGCGAATGATGATGTCATGCTGCGACAGCAGCCAGTCGGCGCCCTTGCCATCGCTGCCTTGCGTGCTGTCGATCAACACGCCGGCCACATACAGCTTGCCATCCATGCTGCGCCGCACGTCCAGATCGGGCCGCGTAATTTCCAGGGTAGTAAAACGCACGGAACCGAGCACGCTCCACCACGACACGGTGGCCGAAATGCTCGGCAGGCTCAACGCCTGGCGCCCCGCCTGGTCGCGCAGGGTCACGTCGCCGAGGAAGAGATTCGGCCGCACGCCATGCCAGGAAGCATAAATGCGCGCGATACTGACAGGATTGCCCAGCGCGCGGCTGGCCGCCCGCTCGATATCGCCTTTGTAATAATCGATATTCGGCAAGATGGCGTAGCGCAGGAATAAAAACAGCACGGCGAAGGCAAAATACGCCAGCAGCACCAGTTTGATGGTAAAACCCAATACATGGTGGGTGGCCAGGTTGGCCATGCGATAGGCGGCACGCAGCCGCTGCCAGCGCAGGGCCAATGGCACATGTTCTGTCACGCTTGCTTCTGGCGGTTTTTGCATCAATAAGCTAATAAACTGGCCCGGCGTCAAATAATGGCAAAAATCGTCTGCATTCGTGGTGCGCGCCTGCATCCTCGCGCTTGCGTCTGAGCAAAGCCTCCCTTACCATCGTCCGGAAGAGCACGTACTGCCGGCGGCATTCGGCCAGCGGCACAATTTTACCGCATCCCCCGCCATTCGCAGCCAAGTTAAACAAGAACATGCACGCAGCATCCACGAGACAGTTACCGATACCATGAGTACACAGCCTTTGATCTCCGCCTCCCGTTTCTACCAGCGCTGGCTGGACGCCGCCCCCGAGCGCGCCGCGCAGGTAGCGCAACTGGTGCGCGCGCCGCTGGACAAGCTCGACTTTGCCGCCGAGTTGGCCGCCCAGGCGAACGCCGCCACGCCGCCGCTGCCGCCCGAGCGGGCCATGCGCCGCCTGCGCAACCTGCTCGTCTGCGGCCTGATCGCGCGCGATCTTGACGGCCAGGCCGACTTGAACGAAGTCGTCACGGCCATGACAGACTTTGCCGATTTCGCCATCCGCACGCATGTGGACGCCATCATGGCCGAGATGGTGGCCCTGCACGGCATGCCGGTCGGCGAGGAATCGGGCGAGGAACAGGCCTTGATGGTGTTGGCGATGGGCAAGCAAGGCGGCGGCGAGCTCAACGTTTCGTCGGATATCGACCTGATCTTTGTGTATCCGGAAGATGGCGACACGCAAGTCACCTTGCCGGGCCAGCGCAGCCTGTCCAACCACGAGTTTTTCATTCGCATGGGCAAGAAACTGATCGCCGCCCTGGCCGAGATCACGCAAGACGGTTTTACTTTCCGCGTGGACATGGCCTTGCGTCCGAACGGCAACTCGGGTCCGTTGGCCGCCAGCCTCAGCATGGTGGAGCAATACCTGATCGTGCAGGGCCGCGAATGGGAGCGCTATG
Organism: Janthinobacterium sp. GMG1; assembly: GCF_034427795.1. NCBI lineage: Bacteria > Pseudomonadati > Pseudomonadota > Betaproteobacteria > Burkholderiales > Oxalobacteraceae > Janthinobacterium > Janthinobacterium sp. GMG1. The sequence goes on along the minus strand of NZ_JAXQNT010000004.1, from coordinate 138,654 downwards.
CCTGGGTCAAGGCGCGCGCCGTGACGGGGAAGGCCGAGGACATCGCTTCGCTCGACGCCATCGTGCGCCCGTTCGTCTTCCGCCGCTACCTCGATTTCGGCGTCATCGACGCCATCCGCACCATGCATGGGCAGATCCGCGCCGAGGTCAACCGCCAGGAGCGCTTGCACCCGGATCGCAGCAACAACGTCAAGCTGGGCCGCGGCGGCATCCGCGAAATCGAATTCCTCGCGCAAGTGTTTCAGTTGATACGGGGCGGGCGCGACGCCGAACTGCGCGAACGTTCCACGCGCGCCACCCTGCGCACGGTAGCAGACAAGGGTTTGCTGGAACCGGCCATCGTGGAACAACTGCTCGGCTCCTACACTTTCCTGCGCAACCTCGAACATCGGCTGCAGTATCTTGACGATGCGCAAACCCACACCCTGCCCGCCAACGACGCCGACCGCCTCACCGTGGCGCAGATGATGGGCTTGCCCGACACGCCCACCTTGCTGGCCCAGCTGGAAGCGCACCGCGTGTTTGTCGCCGGCCAATTTGACGAAATGTTCAGCGACAAGAGCAGCGGCACGCCGCCGGCCGACACGGGCATCGACCCGCAGACGTCGAACGACTGCGCCGCCTCGGACCAGCAGGAAGCCATCGAGGCGCGCTTTGCCGCCCTGGGTTTCCATGAACCGGCCGCCTGCGCGCGCCGCCTGCTGGCCACGTGGCAGGCGCCCCGTTTGCAATCGTTGCCCGAGGCGAGCCGCACGCGCCTCGTCGCCCTCGTCAATTCCGCCCTGCCCCTGATCACCGATTGCTCCGTGTCCAATGGTAATGCCAGCCAGCTGGCCACTCTGGGCCGGCTGCTCGATTTCCTGGAAGCGATTGCGCGCCGCTCGGCCTATCTGTCATTGTTGACAGAGTATCCACATACGCTCGAGCGCGTCGTGCGCATGGTGTGCGCCAGCGGCTGGGCCGCCACCTTCCTCACGCAACATCCGATTTTGCTCGATGAACTGCTGGACGAACGCATCCGCAACTCGGTGCCGGACCCGGCCGCGCTGGCGCTCGACCTGCAGCGCCAGCTGGACGACGCGCCCGGCGACACGGAGCGGCAGATGGATATCCTGCGCGAAACACACCATGCGCAGCTGTTCCAGTGCCTGGCGCAAGACCTGGCGGGTGACCTGAGCGTGGAAAAGCTGGCCGACTACCTGTCGCAGCTGGCCGACATCATCGTCGCCGCCACCGTGCAAGCCGTCTGGCAAACGTTACCGACGCGCCACCGCGAGGTGCCGAAATTCGCCGTCATCGCGTATGGCAAGCTGGGCGGCAAGGAACTGGGTTATGTCTCGGACCTCGACGTCATCTTTCTCTTCGACGACGACGACCAGGAAGCGCCCGGCCTGTACGCCAAGCTGGCGCAGCGCTTCATTACCTGGATGACTTCGCACACCTCGGCCGGCATCCTGTTCGACATCGACATCGCCCTGCGCCCCGACGGCGCCTCGGGCATGCTGGTCTCCAGCGTGCAGGCCTTCGAGCGCTACCAGGGCAGCGCGGCCTGGGTGTGGGAACACCAGGCGCTCACGCGCGCGCGCTTCTGCGCCGGCGACGTCAGCATCGGCAAGCATTTCGAGCGCATCCGCGACACGATCCTGCGCAAGGAACGGCCGGAAAACGGTCCGCTCCAGGGCGAAGTGGTGGCCATGCGCAAGAAAATGCTGGACGCCCACCCGCCCCGCCCCGGCAGCTTTGATCTGAAACAGGATCCAGGCGGCATGATCGACATCGAGTTCATGGTGCAATATCTGGTGCTGCAGCATGCGGCGCAGTATCCGCAGCTGACGGCCAACTCGGGCAATATCGCCCTGCTGCGCCTGTGCGGCGAGCTGGGGTTGATCGATGCCCAGCTGGCCGCCCTGGTCGCCGACGCCTACCGCGCGCTGCGCAAACTGCAGCACCAGCTGCGACTGCAGGGGCAAGACCTGGCCCGCGTGGAACCGGAGCGCGTGCGCGCGCATGCGGATAACGTCATGCGCCTGTGGCAAGCCATCTTTGGTGCCACCGCCTGAGGCCGGCCCGAAGATGCCGCTCCATTACCTGTCGCGCCTGAGCGGATCGGCACGCGATACGCAAGCCAATCTGCAGCTGGGCTGTGTGCTGGCGCTGGTGGCCGGCGCCGTGAATGCGGGCGGCTTTCTCGCCATCGGCGGCTATACCTCGCACATGACGGGCATCGTCTCGGGCATGGCGGACGACCTGGCACTGGGCAATATCACGCTGGCGCTGGCTGCGCTGGGCGCGTGGCTGGCCTTTGTCAGCGGCGCGGCCGTGACGGCCATCATGGTGAACTGGGGCAAGCGGCGCCGGCTGCACAGCCAGTTTGCCGCCAGCCTGCTGCTGGAAGCGGCCTTGTTACTGCTGTTCGGCTTGACGGGCAATTACCTGGCCACCATGCCCGACGTGCTGGGTCCCGTCACCATCTTGCTGCTGTGCTTTGTCATGGGTTTGCAAAACGCCATCATCACCAAGATTTCAGGCGCCGTCATCCGCACCACCCACGTGACGGGCCTGTCGACCGACATCGGCATCGAGCTGGGCAAGATGGCGTATTACAACCGGCGCCACCTGCCGGACCGCATGGTGAAGGTCAACCGCGGCAAGCTGAGAACCCACAGCCTGCTGATCGCCTGCTTCTTCATCGGCGGCGTCAGCGGCGCCCTGGCCTTCAAGCACATCGGCTTTCCCGCCGCCACCATCCTGCTTGCCGGCGTACTGACCCTGCTGTCTGGCGTGCCCGTGCTGCGCGACTTGCGCCTGCTGTGGCGCTTCTACCGGCGCCGCCTGTACAGGCAGCGTTAATAAAAATATTTTTCTTAAAAGCAATATAAATCTGGCTTTAATGCTAATATTTTCTTGCGCTTGGTTGACACATACTGCCTGCCGTGCGGCCTTTTGATTTGACACCCTACCGTTGTCCAATTGTGAAAGCGAGAAAAATGATTTCCATCAAAAAAGCTCTGTTTGTCTTTGCCGCTGCCGTCGGCATCGCCGCCTCGTTTGCCAGCAACGCGACCGAACATGCACGCAGACCGCCGGATACGTGCAACTATCTCTTGAACAGCTGCTATCAGGGCAATAACAATGACTGCGAACTCTGGTACGCACAGTGCGCCAACGTCGATCCTGAGTAAGCGGACGAAAGCAACAGACGAAAAAAAACGCCCCGAAGGGCGTTTTTTCTTATGCGGTCAAAAAATTACTTGGCCGACATCAGTGCAACGGTAGTGTCAAGCATGCGGTTCGAGAAACCCCACTCGTTGTCGTACCACGACGATACTTTCACCAGGCGGCCCGACACTTTGGTCAGGGTCGAATCGAAGTTCGACGAAGCCGGGTTGTGGTTGAAGTCGATCGACACCAGCGGTTCGGTCTGGTACGTCAGGATGCCTTCCAGGGCGCCTTCCGAAGCGGCCTTCATCAGGGCGTTGACTTCTTCCACGGTGGTGTCGCGCTTGGCGATGAAGGACAGGTCGACCAGCGACACGTTGATGGTCGGTACGCGGATGGCGAAACCGTCCAGCTTGCCATTCAGCTCAGGCAGGACCAGGCCCACGGCGGCAGCGGCGCCCGTCTTGGTCGGGATCATGCTCATGGTGGCCGAACGGGCGCGACGCAGGTCTTCATGCATCACGTCGGACAGCACCTGGTCGTTGGTGTAGGCGTGCACGGTGGTCATCAGGCCCGTTTCGATGCCGATGGCGTCGTTGAGTGGCTTGACCAGCGGTGCCAGGCAGTTGGTGGTGCACGAAGCGTTCGAAATGACGGTATCGGTCGATTTCAGCACGGAGTGGTTCACGCCGAACACGACGGTCGCGTCGACGTCCTTGCCGCCTGGTGCCGAAATGATGACTTTTTTCGCGCCGCCCTTCAAGTGAGCCGAAGCTTTCTCTTTGGTGGTGAAGAAACCCGTGCACTCCAGCACGACGTCCACGCCCAGCTCGCCCCATGGAATTTCAGCAGGATTGCGCTGTGCGAATACGCGGATCGGATCGCCATTGACGATCATGTTGTCGCCTTCGACGGTGACCGTGCCCGGGAACTTGCCGTGCGCGGTGTCGTAGCGGGTCAGGTGGGCGTTCGATTTGGCATCGCCCAGGTCGTTGATGGCAACGATCTGGATATCCTGTTTCTTGCCGCCTTCGTAGAAAGCGCGCAATACATTACGGCCGATGCGGCCGTAGCCATTGATTGCAACTTTGATCGTCATACTCTGCTCCTGATTAAAAAAAAGGTATCAGCACAGCCCCCCGGCCAGCCCATGGCCAGGGTCTGCTCAAAATCAATATTAGCCAGCGATAACGGCTTTCACCTTGGCTACGACGTTCTCGACCGTGAAGCCGAAGTGCTTGAACAGCACGCCGGCAGGCGCCGATTCGCCAAACGTGTCGATACCGACCACGGCGCCTTCCAGGCCCACGTATTTGTACCAGAAGCTGGTCACACCCGCTTCGATGGCCACGCGCGGCACGCCGCGGGTCAGCACGCTGGCCTTGTAGGCGGCGTCCTGGCGGTCATATACGTCGGTCGACGGCATCGACACTACGCGCACGTTGATGCCTTCGGCAGCCAGCGCGCTGGCGGCGGCAACGGCCAGTTCCACTTCGGAACCGGTGGCGATCAGGATCGCCTTGGCGTCTGCCACGTCGTTCAGCACATAGCCGCCGCGGTAGATGTTCTCGATCTGTTCGGCGCTACGCTCCTGGTACGGCAGGTTCTGGCGCGAGAAGATCAGGGTCGACGGGCCATCCTTGCGGCGCACGGCGGCGCCCCAGGCAGCAGCCGACTCGACGGTGTCGCATGGACGCCAGTTGTCCAGGTTCGGGATCAAACGCATCGACGAGACATGCTCGACCGATTGGTGCGTCGGGCCGTCTTCGCCCAGGCCGATCGAGTCGTGGGTAAACACGAAGATCGAACGCAGTTTCATCAGGGCGGCCATGCGCAGGGCATTGCGGCTGTAGTCGGAGAACGTCAGGAACGTGGCGCCGAACGGGATGTAGCCGCCGTGCAGGGTGATGCCGTTCATGATGGCGCTCATGCCGAATTCACGCACGCCGTAGTTGATGTGGTTGCCAGGCTGGCCCGAACGCACGGCCACGCATTCTTTCCAGTTGGTCAGGTTCGAACCGGTCAGGTCGGCCGAGCCGCCGAGGAATTCCGGCAGGGACGAAGCCAGCGCCTGGATGGCGTTCTGGCTGGCCTTGCGGGTGGCGATGTTTTCTTTCTTTTCGACGCAGGAAGCGATCGCGGCCGACAGCGCCGCTTCAAATGCAGCAGGCAGCTCGCCCTGCATGCGGCGGTTCAGTTCCGCGGCTTGCTGCGGGAATTCACGGCCGTAGGCGGCAAAGCGCTCGTTCCAGTCCGCTTCCAGCAGGGCGCCTTGCTTCTTGGCATCCCAGGCAGCGTACACGTCGGCCGGCATCTCGAACGGGGCGGCATCCCAGCCGATGTATTCGCGCACGGCAGCGATTTCCTTGTCGCCCAGCGCGGCGCCGTGGACCTTGTCGCCGCCTTGCAGGTTCGGCGAACCCTTGCCGATGATGGTCTTGCAGCAGATCAGAGTTGGCTTCGATGCGGTCTTGGCGGCGGCGATGGCGGCAGCCACGGCGGCAACATCGTGGCCGTCGACGGCGCGGATGACGTTCCAGCCGTACGCTTCGAAGCGGGCCGGGGTGTCGTCCGTGAACCAGCCTTCGACTTTGCCGTCGATGGAAATGCCGTTGTCATCGTACAGGGCGATCAGTTTGTTCAAGCCCAGGGTGCCGGCCAGCGCGCACACTTCGTGCGAAATACCTTCCATCAGGCAACCGTCGCCAACGAAAGCATAAGTGTAGTGGTTGACGATGTCGTAGCCAGGCTTGTTGAATTCAGCAGCCAGCAATTGCTCCGACAGAGCCATGCCGACGGCGTTGGCGATGCCCTGGCCCAGCGGACCGGTAGTCGTCTCGATGCCTGGCGTGATATCTACTTCCGGGTGGCCCGGGGTTTTCGAATGCATCTGGCGGAACGCCTTGATGTCATCCATCGACAGCTCGTAGCCGGTCAGGTGCAGCAGCGCGTAGTGCAGCATCGAGCCGTGGCCGTTCGACAACAGGAAACGGTCGCGGTTCTGCCATTTAGGATTCGCGGGATTGTGGCGATAGTGACCGCTCCACAGGGCAACTGCGATCTCGGCCATGCCCATCGGCATGCCTGGATGGCCGGAGTTGGCCTTTTGTACAGCGTCCATTGCCAGTGCGCGGATCGCATTGGCCATTTTGGTAGTCGGGAGCGTAGTTGTCATGGTGGTGTGGGTCAGTCGCGAGTTTGGGATTCGTTTGCAACAGCACGGACAGGGAAGCCGGCTGCTTTCTGTGGTCAAGTATTTTACCAGACTGGGGGGCTGCAAATTAGAATTGCGGCGTACTGGCCCGCCAAATGGCTATACTTTGACGTCTTTCCACCCCACTTATACCCCCGTTGAGGATTTGCATGCCGCGTTTTTTCTGCCCCCAGCCGCTCGTTGCCGGCACCACCATCGCCCTGCCGGAGGCTGTCGCCCACCATATCCAGGTCGTGCGCCTGGCGCCGGGCGACCTCATCACCCTGTTCAATGGCGAAGGGGGCGAAGTGCAGGCGAGCCTGGTGACGGTTGCCAAGCGCAGCGTGACAGCGGAAATCCAGACGCACGTGGCGCGCGAAGCGGAGCTGCCCTACGCCGTGACCCTGGCGCAGGCCTTGCCGGAAGCGTCCAAAATGGACTGGATCATCGAAAAAGCCATCGAACTGGGCGCGGCGGGCATCGTGCCGCTGTCGGCGCAGCGCTGCGTCGTGCGCCTGTCCGCCGAACGGGCCGAGAAAAAACTCGCGCATTGGCAAGGCATTATCGTTTCCGCGTCGGAACAAAGCGGGCGCAACCGCCTGGCGCAGTTGGCGCCATTGCAAGATTTTAATAACTGGAGCCGCCAGCAAGATTTGCATAAACGCATCATTTTGACGCCGCGCGCAGAGCAATCGCTGGCCGACTGGGCCCGCCACCAGCCGCCGCAGGCGATCACCGTGATGGTGGGCCCGGAAGGCGGGTTTTCGGAAGCAGAAGAAAAGGCGGCCCTGGCCGCTGGCGCCATCGGCCTGGCTATGGGCCCGCGCATCCTGCGCACGGAAACGGCGGGCCTGACGGCGCTGGCCACGCTGAGTGCCTTGTGGGGCGGGATGTAGAAACGGGCTCCCTCCCGGCGCGCGACACTTTTCCGTGCTCGCCAGTGCAATACGACAAATATCAACGTTCAGATGTGAAAAAACCCTGCAAGCATGACGCTTGCAGGGTTTTTTTATCTTTCCTGCCAGCCGCACCGGAAAACGGTGCGGCTTAAACCACGAACTATCAGAACTTGTGGTTGTATTCAGCAGTCAGACGCATGCTACGTGGTGCCGTGTAGCTGATGGCACGGTTGTAGGTAGGCGACACGTTGGTGCCGCTGTTATACGTTTCGTCAATGGTTTGCACAGCTTGACGATTGAACACGTTAAACACGTCAACTTTGAAGACCAGGCCTTTGACTTGTGCAGGCTTGAATGCAACGTTCGCATCCAGACGGATATCTGCTGGCAATTTACCCAGGGCACCGCGTGGCGATGGCACGCCATTGCACATGTGGTAAGCCGATTGATAACCGAAATCGCCATCGACTTCTTCGTTGTTACCCAGGCAGTTCTTCGGACGACCGGTCGCCGCCAGGAAGTTACCACCCAAGCTCCATTGTGGCGTCAACTCGTAGAAGCCATAAGCCTTGATCTGGTGCGTACGATCATTTGGCAGCAAGCCATACGCGCCAACCATCAGCTCAGGGAAGTCCCAGGTCTGCGTCGCTGCCACGTCGGTTTGTGCCAGATCGGACAGCGTCTGACCTTCGGTATTACCTTTGCTGCGCGACCATGTGTAGTTGACCTTGCCATACCAGCCATTACGGAATGGATGTTCAGCAAACAGGTCAACTGCGGCGTAGGTACGCTTGGCCTTGTCGAAGCCCAGATCTTCCTTGCTCAGGTTAACCGAGGTGTATTTGCCATTGCCAGCAAAGTCCACCAGGAAGGTGTTCGCTTCGCCTGGGTTGAAGTTGGCGCAACCGAAACCACCGTAGTTCGAGGTATCAATCTTGTTACGCGCAGCCCATGCTGCAACCGGACGGCCATCGCAGAAATCGTCGATGGTGGCGCCCAGAGTACGGTAGGTTGCCTTGGCACCGAAGTTCAGCGAAGGCGAAAACGCCTTTTCAAAGCCGATGGTCAACTCGTCCTGGTACGTAGGGCGCAAGTTGGTTGCCGACAGCGTTTTCGCATCCTTAGGCTGGAAGTACTCATTATTCGACGAGTACGGATCGGTCAGATTGACACGGCCAATAGGCGCACCGTTGGCATCAACACCCGTATACGTGAAGTACTGGGTGGTATTGAGCGAACGGCTGGCGCCACGCACGGCAAGGTGGGTCGGAATTTGCAGGTGATAACGGCCTGCGCTACCAAATATTTTCAAGGTGGCATCGCCGTTCACGTCCCACGAAGCGGACAGACGCGGAGCGATCTGGTTCTTCATCTCCATGAACTTGACGTTTTCGCCGTTCTTGTTGGTGAAGCCTTCGTTACGCAAGCCGATCGTCACCAATACATCTTTATTAACTTGCCACAGATCTTCGATGTACTGGGCATTCTGATCGGAATACGCATTCGTCACCGTGTTCAGAATGTGCTCGCTACCGTAGTAGCCCTGTGTACCGAGGCCGCCACCGCTGGACACCGCTTTTTTCTGGTCACCCAGGTTGATCGGCGTATTTGGCGTCTTGGTAAAGCGATAGATATACAGACCGCCACCGGCACGGAACTCACCCGCATTGATCGACTCAAGCTTGTTTTGATCCAGGCCGGCACGCAAGGTGTGGCTGCCCAGTTTGTATTCCAGATCCAGACGCAAGGACTTGGTCTTGTCTTTCGCGCCTGGTGGCCCGATGAAGTTGATCAGTGGCTGCTTCGAGTTATACGTCACGCCAGGAGCGCGGGCAGCCAACGGAGCTTGAACCTGGAACAGCTTCGTATTGATGTCGTAGCCGTCGTAGGTGTTCGAGTGCTTGGAGGTGTTGATGCCATACAATGCGGAAACGGTAAAGTCATCGGTAATATTACCCGTGTACTTCAGCACTTGCGCTTCGCCGCCATTACCGCCGTCAATCGCGGCAATGTTCGAATAGTGCTCTCTGGACGCGACGACGCCGTTACGCGAATTATCCTTGTAATCGAAACCGGACAATTGCACATCGGTTTTTGGCGTATCGCCGATCAACGTCAGTTCCAGGCGGTGGTTGTCGCTGATGTTCCAGTCAAACTTGCCCAGATAGCGGTCAACCTTGGCCTTCGATTCGCCCCAGCCAGTGGTAGGCGCAGCGGTGTTCGAGGACGCCAGGTTGATGTAGTCACGGTCAGTGCGCGTTGTTTCCGCAGCAATGAACATGAACAGCTTGTCCTTGATGATCGGACCGCCGACATAGCCCGAAAACTGCTTGCTGTCGGTTTTGTTGTATTCACGGTTGAACAAAATCTTGCCGTCGGTTCCAGCATTGACAGAATCGCCCGTGATTGGATAGTAGCCATTGCGCGCCTTGGCACGTGCGCCATTTGGCGTGATGCTCATCTGACCGCCAACTTCCCAGTTATTCGTGCCGCTCTTGGTGGTGATATTGACCACACCACCAACCGAACGGCCGAATTCAGCGCCATAGCCACCAGTCAGCACTTGCGCTTGCGCAATCGCGCCAAATGGCAGTTCCGATGAACCGAGCTGCGTCAACGCATTGGTTACCACCATGCCGTTGATGTAGTAAGCATTTTCAGATGCACCACCGCCACCGAAGCTGGCGCCGCCCGCATAGCGGGAATCGGCACGGGTCGTGTTCGGAGCCAGTTGAATGATGGCGCCGACGTTTTGTGCGATCGGCAGGGCGGCCAGTTCCTTGGCGGTAAACACCGCACCGTTATTTGTATTCGAGACGTCAATCCGGCTGCGACGACCGGTCACTTGCACGGCCTGAACTTTGGAATTGAACGAGGCGTCCACACCTTGGCCAATCACGATATCGACTTCTTTCGATTCGACAACCTTACCGTCACGTACCAGGTCGATCTTGTAGTGACCGATAGGCAATGCGGTAGCCGTGTAGCGGCCATTGGCTTCAACACTAGCCGTACGCTTCAAACCCGTATCCAGGTTGTGCAGCGCTACGCTGGCACCAGCAGGCGCATCAACCGTACCGTAAATCGTACCGGATGCATTCGACTGTGCCATGACAGGCGCTACGACCATCGTGGACATGGCGCCGGCACTGAAGGCCAGCGCCAGGGCACGTACTAAAACAGTTTTTCTCAACATGTGGTTTCCTAATTATTAGATTAAGCGTCTCTGGTAGAGTTGCTTGGTAAATTTAAGCACTAAATCATGTTTAATACGTTTTTATTTCCGGTTTTAGTTTTTGATGACTTGACACTCCCCCGCCACTGATAGGACAGGCTTCAGACAAAACAGGAAAAACCTACTTGCCTAAGCGATACATAAAACCATATGCGATTGTTCACTGTCAACATAGTAGAAAAATATGATGCAAAGATACAACAAAATGAATAGAGCCGAAAAATGGCAAAGGCGTCCAAGATTGTGCGGCAATGCACCAATTTGATGCGCTGCAAAAAAATGCATATTAATATGCGAAAAATCATTGTTTAAAAACACAAGCTGTTGTGTGTCCCTCGCGCGCATGCCCGACACCTTAAATCCCTGCGATGGCGCAGCTGTAGCCCTTGAAATGGCCTGTTTCGAGCATGCGGGATGGTCGCAGGCCTGTTGCAGATTGACAACACCACATGGAATTGAACTATTCAAATTTGAAGTTTTCAATTACATTGTATGCTCACATTTCAAGAGTATCTTCACGTTTGAATATAAGTTATTACATACATCAATTACTACTAAACTCTTGAAGAAAAGTTTTTATATTTAATGCCAAAATAAAGAATAAATAGAAACACAGTCCGCATTCAATTTCCACGAAATAAAAAAGTCAGCACCATCAAAAAAACCATATCTGAACAATCAAAAAAATAACTCAAAAATGCAATGACCTCATCAATCGATGAGAATCGCATCAAATAACATCTACAGTTATTACACGCAATAATTTGAAATAAAAATCAGGCTTTGATGAAGGCTGCCAGTTCGCAGGCTCCTGCCCGTGCACCAAGGTAAAATGTGGCAGTGCCGGCAACACGTTGCCCCGCCACGCCACGATGGCATCCCTCCCGAAGCTGCGGAAAATCCCCCCTCCCCGCATGGCTGCAGCGCTCCTTGTCCATTCAACTTGGCAAGAAAAGCCAGAATTTGCCTATACATTTATATTCAGTTTCTTCTGGCTGCTTCAACAATCTTCCGATCAGCTAGAGCACAGACGTATGTAATTTGATCTTTCAAAAATCACCCCATGCGCAAAATGAGCAATATTTAAAAACAGGCAAGAAACCCGGCCATCAATCGTTCAGACAGAGTCAACCTTTCGCATTGAAAATGCCAGCTGTGGCGGCGAAACGACAGGCTGGCGCACCCAAATGGTGCGCTGCGGGAGCTCACCGCCATGCCGTGTCAGCAAGTCATGTAGCGGTGCTAACGGGGCGTCAGGGGAGGCGCCACTTCGTGCGCCGAATCCGGCCGCCGACAACATCCAGGGAACAAAAAAATGGCCCGACATCCGCCCAGGCCGCGATGCAATGCGTGCAAGAAGGAGTAAAATGCCGCCTTGCGCCGCGCCATGCGGCTGCCCACTCTCCGCTAGATACGGAGCCCTGCACTTTTCGGATAGACACCATGTTGCGACTCAACGAAGTAAAACTCCCCCTCGAACACGACGAAGCGGCCCTGCCCGCCGCCATCCTGGCGCGCCTGGGCATAGCCGCCGCCGATTTGCTCGGCTTAACCGTCTTCAAACGCAGCTATGACGCGCGCAAGCGCAGCGCCGTGGTGTTGATTTACTCGCTGCATGTGGACGTCAGGAATGAAGCGGCCGTGCTGGCGCGCCTGCAGCACGATGTACACCTGATGCCCGCGCCCGACACCGACTACAAGTTCGTCGCCGGCGGCGAACAGCTGGCCGGCCACAGCACTGAACCGCGTCCCATCGTCATCGGCACGGGCCCCTGCGGCCTGTTCGTGGCGCTGATCCTGGCGCAGATGGGCTTGCGCCCCCTCATCCTGGAACGGGGCAAGCAAGTGCGCGAACGCACGGTCGACACCTTCGGCTTCTGGCGCAAGCGCGAGCTCAATCCCGAATCTAACGTGCAGTTCGGCGAAGGCGGTGCCGGCACCTTCTCGGACGGCAAGTTGTACAGCCAGATCAAGGATCCCAAGCATTACGGCCGCAAGGTGCTGACGGAATTCGTCAAGGCCGGCGCGCCCGAGGAAATCATGTATGTGAGCAAGCCGCACATCGGCACCTTCCGCCTGGTCAAGATGGTGGAAGAAATGCGCGCGAACATCGAGCAGCTGGGCGGCGAATACCGTTTCAGCAGCAAGGTGGTCGACCTCGACATCGTCCCCGGTGCCGACGGTGGCCAGGTGCGCGGCGTGGTGCTGGACAATGGCGAAACCATCGCCAGCAACCACGTCGTGCTGGCCATCGGCCACAGCGCGCGTGACACCTTCGAGATGCTGCACAAGCGCGGCGTGTACATCGAAGCGAAACCGTTCTCGATCGGCTTCCGCGTGGAACACCCGCAATCGCTGATCGACAGCTGCCGCTTCGGCCCCAGCGCCGGCCACCCGATCCTGGGCGCAGCCGACTACAAGCTGGTGCACCACGCCAGCAATGGCCGTTCCGTCTACAGCTTCTGCATGTGCCCGGGCGGCACCGTGGTGGCGGCCGCCTCGGAACCGGGCCGCCTGGTGACGAACGGCATGAGCCAGTATTCGCGCAACGAGCGCAACGCCAACAGCGCCATCGTCGTCGGCATCACGCCAGCCGACTATCCGGGCGACCCGCTGGCCGGCATCGCCCTGCAGCGCGAACTGGAAGAGCGCGCGTTTGCCCTGGGCGGCGGCAACTACGATGCCCCAGGGCAATTGGTCGGCGACTTCGTCGCTGGCCGCGCCTCGACGGAATTTGGCAGCGTGGTACCGTCCTACAAGCCGGCCGTGCACTTGACGGACCTGGCGCCGTCCTTGCCCGAATACGCGATCACGGCCCTGCGTGAAGCGTTTCCGGCGTTCAACAAGCAGATCAAGGGCTACTACAAGGCCGACGCCGTGCTGACGGGCGTGGAAACACGCACGTCCTCGCCGATCCGCATCAAGCGCCGCGACGACGACCTGCAAAGCCTGAATACGCGGGGACTGTTCCCCGCCGGCGAAGGCGCCGGCTATGCGGGCGGTATCCTGTCGGCAGCCGTCGACGGCATCAAGGTGGCCGAAGCGGTGGCGCTGTCGATGGCGACGCGCGGCTAGGTAGTCGCGCCCATGCGCACGCGGGGCAAGCCCTAAAAAAATGCCGGGCCCCGTGACGGGCCCGGCCGGTTTCCAGCGTAGTCGATGGCGCCCCAAGGGGCGCCATCGTGCGCTTAGAAGGTGTATTTCAAGCCTCCCGAGAAGTAACGACCCACGGCGCCAGCAAAGTCCAGCGGATTGTAGGAAACCGCACCATAGGTCAGCGGATCGAGCGGAGCACGTTTGTCGAACAAGTTCTGCACCGTGCCGAACAGCTCCAACTTCTCGTTGATCTTGTAGCGGGCATTCAGGTCGACGCTGGTGAACGAAGCGAGCTCGCAACCTGCCGGCGCATCGTCGCCATTGGCGTAATGGAAAGCGCAACCATCGGGATCGTTCTTGAAGTTAGTGTTTTTCAAGGCGCCGCGGTAGTTGGCCGTGGCCGAGACACGCAGCTTGCTGAGCTCCCAGGTCAAGCCCAGGTTGACGCGGTTGTCCGGCGTTCCCATGCAGTTGCTCACATCGCAATTGCCGTGGGTACCAGCAAAGTCACGCGAGCTGCCGTCCTTTTCCGTGCGCGTGAAAGTGAACAGGTGTGTCCACTTCGCATCGAAAGTCAGCTTGCCATAACCTGCGCCCAGGTCGAAGCCTTGACGGAAGTCCAGGTCGACGCCCCGTACCTTGGTCTGGGCCGAGTTCACGTAGTTTGCCAGCACTGCTGTGATGGCGCCCGGGTCGCCAGCAATACCGGCCTGCGCGGTCGAGGGATCGCGCGCCACATGGCCGGCGGCAATCGCCGCGTCCGTCTGTTCTTGGTTGATCTCGTTGGTACGCTTGATCTGCCAGAAGTCCACCGTCAGATTTGTCTTAGGCAATGGATCCCACACGAAGCCGATATTCGAGCTTTTCGATTTTTCCGGCGACAAAGCGGGGTTCGGCGAGGTAATGATGGCAATGGAAGCGGCCGAGCAAGCGGTGGTGACGCCGAGGGCGCAACGCAACGGATCGCTGGCCGACGAAAATGCCGCCAGGCCACCCTTGCCGTTTTCCGCCGCGCTCGGTGCACGGAAGCCCTTGGCGAACGAACCGCGCACGGCGAATTCCTTGACCGGATTCCATTTCAACCCTACCTTCGGCGTATAGGCATTGCCGACATCGGAAAAATGGTCGGCGCGAATGGCGCCCGACAGCTCGACGCCCTTCCATACCGGCGCCACCAGCTCCGTGTAGGCGGCCGTCACACTGCGGCTGCCTTCGTAAGCCGAATACCCCAGGCCGACAATATTGCCCTTGTCGGTGCCCGCTGTTGGCGCCAGTTCTGTCGATTCGTGACGATACTCCGCACCGACGGCGATACCGAGAGCGCCGCCTGGCAGCGCCATCAGCTCGCGCGATGCCTTGAAGTCGATCTGCGACATTTTGGTCGTCGCATCGTTGGAGATCGTCGGTGCCAGCGCAGCGTACAAGGCAGCCGAATTCAAACCCGCATTTTCGCCGATGCGCCAGTAGCTGCCTGCTGGCAAAGCTGCGTAGGCCGGGTTGCTCCCTGCGGCAGCCACATTCGCGGCCGTCGGGTTCAGCAGCGCAAACATCACGTCACGCTGCAGATAGCCGGAGCGGTCATTGGACACCTTGTTTTGCGAGTACAGCAAGGCCGTATCGAAATCCCATCCGGCGACGCTGCCTTTCAGGCCCGTGACAAAGCGGGTGAACGTCGAATCGATATTGCTGACGCGAGGACCGACATCGGCCGCCAGGTAGCGAAAGCGCGCGGCTGTCCCAAAATACGGATTGTCAGGATGGCTGGCGCCCAAGGCCACGGCCGCATTGCTGACCGGACCGCCCGGGTAGCCGACGCTGCCGCTGATGCCGGACGGCGTCGTGGACGAAGACGATTTGCTGGTGAAATAGTTCGCTTCGGCATACGCCTGCACGCCCTGATTGAGCTGGAAGGTCCCGCGCAAGAAGACATTGCCAGTTTCCTGGCTCGGCTGCATCTGGCTGTACAGTTGCGCCGCATCGATCAGGCAACCGCCACCTGGATCGCCTTGTGGATGGTTGGTGAAGTTGGAGCACGCAGCACCGGGAAAGGTCCGCGTAAAGCCGACGCCATTCAAGGCACCGCGGTTGTAGTAATCAAGCGTTGTCGGATTGCGCACGTTGCCGTTGATGGCACTGCCCGCAGCATTGTTGCCCGTAATGGCTCCCGTACCGCCGAGCGCCTGTTGCGCATCAAATCCGTAATTGCGTAAATCCGAAGCGCCAATATAGCCACGGCCGGAGCGGTCACGGTTCCAGACGGCATTTTTCTTGCCATACTCAGCACTCATGACCACGTTGTACCTGTCAGTGACGATATCACCAAAGCCATGCGTCACGGCCAGGCGCACATCGGCACCATCGCTATAACCAGTCTGTCCATAGCTGGCTTTCAGGGTCGTTCCCTGAAAATCACTGCGCAGAATGATATTCACCACGCCAGCGATGGCATCGGAACCGTAAATAGCCGAAGCCCCGTCCTTCAGAATCTCGACGCGTTCGACAGCATCGGCGGGAATGATATTCAGATCAGAAAAGACCTTTTGGCCATCGTCGGCCAGCCCGTATGGCGCGATACGGCGACCATTGAGCAAAACCAGCGTGGAAGCGGTACCCAGGCCGCGCAGGGAAATACCCGATGCGCCGGCAGCAAAGCCATTGCCGAAGCTGGTAGGAACCGACCCTTGGTTATCGACTGCCAGCGTCTGGAGCAATTCCGCTACTGTCGATTTGCCCGATTTTTCGATATCTGCCCGGCTCAGGGTTTGAACAGGAGAGACACCTTCCGCCTGCGCACGACGAATATTCGACCCGGTGATCTCCACCCGTTGTACGGTAGGAGAGGCAGGTGCGGTCTCTTGTGCAAGTGCTGGCTGAGCCAGCACGCCAATGGCAATCCCTGAAAACATCAGGCGCACAGAGCGAGATAATACGGTTTCGTTAAGCATTGTTGTATCCTTGAATAAAGCAAATTTAAGAAAACCGTCATCGTTTGGATGAGGTTAATACATTGCAAATCCAACTATCCGTCTAGCTCAGCCTTCAAAACTGCATACCCGGCGACAGGCACCAAAACAGCTCGGGCGTGGCCTGCGACATCCTGCCAACCCCGCTACAAATTTACTAATACTTTGTTACAAGCTGAGAAATTTCATCAAAACATGACGTAAATTCAGTGTCAATATTTGAATTTCCAATTCATACATAGAAACAACACTCGCGACCGTTTTCACAAACATGCCTGCGCATCTTTGACGAACAATGCCTTTTGATAATAAATTTAAGAGAAGGGAAGGATGGCGGACCAGACGACGCAGGCGCGGTCAGCTGGCCAGCGGCAGCCTGATCTGTATATGACAGCCGGGCGTGCTGTCGATGGCGCACACCTGGCCGCCCAGCTGCTGCACGATGGTGTAGACGATGTGCATGCCCAGGCCGGAGCCGCCCTGGCCACGCTTGGTGGTGAAAAACGGTTCAAACATGTGTTCGCGCACGGCCGGCGCCAGGCCGATGCCGTCGTCGGAAAATTCCAGCAGCAGCCAGCGCAAGGCCGCGTCCGTGTCATCCGCCTCGATGCGCGCGCGTATCGTGATGCGCCCTGGCCCGCCCTGCGGATAGCCATGGCGGGCGCTGTTCATCAGCAGGTTCGACAGGATTTGCGACAGCTTGCCGGCCGCCAGGCGCACCTGGCAATCGGGCGCGATATCGAGTTCCACACCCAGCGCCGCCTTGCGCAGTTCCGGGCTGTGCGCCGACACCAGGCCGTGCACATAGTCGTGCAGCGCCAGGTCGGCCACGTATTCGCTGACCTGGTCCACGGCCAGCTGCTTGAAATTGCCGATCAGGTCGGCAGCGCGCGCCAGGTTGCGCTCGATCAAGGCGGCCGCACCTTTCAAGGATTCGGCAATGTCGATCAGTTCGGCGCGGCTGACCTTGGCACCACCCAGCAGCTGCACCAGCTGGTCGGCATAGCTGCCCATGCTCGACGCCGCCGTCAGCGCCACGCCGATGGGCGTGTTGACCTCATGCGAGACCCCGGCCACCAGCGAACCGAGGGCCGCCATCTGCTCCTGCTCGATCAGGTTGGCTTGCGCCGCCAGCAGCGATTCGGTGCGCACGCGCACGATTTCTTCCAGCTGCTGGGTGCGTTCCTGATGCTGCAGCTCGGCCGCGCCGCGCGCCGAAAAGATCGACAGCAGCAACAGCGCCAGCAAGCGCTTGTTTTCATCGATGGGACGCGTGTCGATGGCCGACAGGATGCCCAGGGTCTTGCCGTCGGTATCGATCAGCGGCATGCCGACATAGCTTTCCGCCCGCATGTCGACGAGGAGGGTATCGAATGGAAAGCGACGCTGGATGTCGCTGCCATGAAAACACATGCTCTGGCAGGTCACGTCCTGGCAAGGCGTGTGCTGCAGGCTGTATTCGATATTCGGCTGGTAGCCATCGCCGCCCCACAGGGCCAGGGTGCGGATGCCTTCGCTGCCATCTTCCAGGCGCACCAGGCGCCCGGCGATCACATAGTGCACGTCGAGCGCTTCGGCCAGGTCCTTGACGAGGATGCGCAGGAAGTCGTCGCCCCGGGCGTGCGCCGTCGAGGCGGTAATCGAGCGCAGGGCCGCTTCCGCCAGGGTGCGCCGCTGCTCGGCATCGAACAGGGGTTCTTGCGAATTCACATCAAACAACGGAATACTCATGAATGCTCCTGCACGGCACCGGAAGCGCAGGCACACCTGCCGGCGCGGCGACTCTCAGCCATGGCCCGCCCCAGCGGACCTGCCGCGATTGTACCCCTGGCTATTGCTTAATAATACAGATACACAGGAATTTTTTACAGCCAGCCGGAACGCTTGAACAAGTAATACATATAACCGCAGACACAGCTCATCACTGCCACGGCGGCCGGATAACCGTAATGCCAGTCCAGCTCCGGCATGAACTTGAAATTCATGCCCCAGATGCCCGCAAACGCCGTAAATACGGCGAAAATAGCGGCCCAGGCCGCCAACTGCTTGTTCACTTCGCTCTCGTCGATGGCCACCATCGACAGATTCACCTGGATGGCCGTGCTGATCGTGTCGCGGATGGTGTCGAGCGTGCCGTTGATGCGCGCCAGATGGTCGTGCACGTCGCGGAAATACTCCTGGGTATCGTGGCACAGCGGCGGCACCCTCCCGCCGTGCAGCTTGCCCACTGCTTCCATCAGGGGCGCCACCACGTGGCGCAAGACCATGACCTTGCGTTTCAACTGGTACAGCCGTTCGATATTGTCGCGCTCGGTGCCACGGTCGAAGATGCGGTCCTCGATCAGTTCCAGCTCCGATTCCAGCGCGTCGAGCACGGGAAAATACCGGTCGACGACGGCGTCCATCAGCGCGTACAGCACGAAGGCCGAGCCCTGGCGCAGCAAGTGCGGTTCGCGCTCGGCACGCGCGCGGACACCGAGGAAACCTTGCGAGCTGTTGCTGCGCGACGAGAGCACGTAATTGGCGCCGACAAAAATGTCGACTTCGCCCAGCACCAGTTCGTTCTCGACCATTTCCACGGTTTTCACGACGGCAAACAGGGAATCGCCATATTCCTCGATCTTCGGCCGCTGGTGGCCCCGCTGCGCGTCTTCCACCGCCAGTTCATGCAGGCAAAACTCGTGCTGCATCTGTTTCAGTTCGTCCGGCGTGGCGTCGAGCAGGGCGACCCAGACGAAACAATCGGGGCGTTCGACGTAATCGCTGATGTCGTCGATCGGCAAGTCGGCCAGTTTTTTGCCATCCTGGTAGGCCACGCAGTTAATCAGCATACAGTTCCACAATGAAAGTTAAGACCGGACGAAACAGTCCGGCAGGCGCCAGCTTACCTTATCGCCTGCAGTGTGTGTTGTGGCGTGCAAGGGACGCCGTGCGGAAAAGCGGACGGAGCGGACGCTCCGTCCGGAAGACAGATCAATCGTCCTTGGCGCCGTCGATGCCCAGTTCGGAGATCTTGCGGGTGATGGTGTTGCGGCCGATACCCAGACGCACGGCGGCGTCGTTCTTGCGTCCGTGCGTATGCTTGAGCGCCGTCTTGATCAGGGCCGACTCGAATTGCCGTCCCAGCACGGCCATGACTTCCTGCTGCCCCGCGCCCAGCATGCCCGCTGCCTGCAATTCCAGCAAGCCGATCCAGCCCGGCGGCGCGCCATTGGCAGGCGCGGCCGCTTCGAAGACCTGGCCACCATGCGCATGAGCAACATTTGCTGGCGCCACGTCAGCGGACGCCACCGTGGCAGCGCCATCGCCCTGCCCCTGCGTCAATTCCAGCGGCAAGTCCTTGATTTCCACCGTCTGGCCCGGCGCCATGACGGTGATCCAGTTGCACAGGTTTTCCAGCTGGCGCACATTGCCGGGCAAATCGAGGCTGCTGAGGAACTGCATCGTCGGCTCGCTCATGCGTTTGGCTTCCACGCCCAGCTGACGCGCGCTTTGCACCAGGAAGTGGCGCACCAGAATGGGGATATCCTCGCGCCGCTCCCGCAAACTGGGCAGGCGCAGCCGGATCACGTTCAGGCGGTGATACAAGTCTTCGCGGAACAGGCCGTCGCGCACGCGTTGCTCGAGGTTCTGGTGTGTGGCCGTAATGACGCGCACGTTCGCCTTCATGGGCTGATGGCCGCCGACACGATAGAAATGGCCGTCGGACAATACGCGCAGCAAGCGCGTCTGCAAGTCGAATGGCATGTCGCCGATTTCATCGAGGAACAAAGTGCCGTTCTCGGCTTGCTCGAAACGGCCGCGGCGCGTCGTCTGGGCGCCCGTAAACGCCCCCCGTTCGTGGCCAAACAGTTCGGACTCGAGCAAATCCTTGGGGATCGCCGCCGTGTTGAGGGCGATGAAAGGCTGCGCCGCGCGCGGGCTGTGCTTGTGCAGCGCGCGCGCCACAAGTTCCTTGCCGGAACCGGATTCGCCCGTGATGAGCACGGTGACATTCGATTGCGACAGCCGGCCGATGGCGCGGAAGACTTCCTGCATGGCCGGCGCCTGGCCGAGGATTTCCGGCGTTTCGGACGGGCCTGACTCCACGCTCGTCTCGCGCAGGCTCTCTTCCAGCGCGCGGCGGATCAGCTCGACAGCCTTGTCGATATCGAACGGTTTGGCCAGGTACTCGAAGGCGCCGCCCTGGAAGGCTGCGACGGCCGAATCGAGGTCGGAAAAGGCCGTGATGATGATGACCGGCAAGCCGGGAAAGCGCGACTTGACCGTCTGCAGCAATTCCAGGCCGGACGCGCCCGGCATGCGGATATCGGACACGAGCACTTGCGGCGTGTCAAATTCCAGTGCGGCGATGGCGTCGCGCGCATTGGCAAAACTCTTGGTGGCGAGATTTTCCCGCGCCAGGGCTTTTTCCAGCACCCAGCGGATTGATTCGTCGTCGTCAACTATCCAGATTGGCTTCATTAGTGTGTGCGTCCCGCAATGGATTTCATGGGTGGGATACCGCCTCGCTTATGGCAAGGGTAGAACGATCCTGAAATCGGTGTATCCAGGCCGGCTTTCGCACTCGATCACGCCCAGGTGCTGTTGCACGAAGGTTTGCGCCAAGGTCAGTCCCAGTCCGCTGCCGCCTTCCCTTCCCGACACCAGCGGGTAGAAAATCCGGTCGCGGATCTGGGGTGCGATGCCCGGTCCATTGTCAATGATATGCAAGTCTAATGCCAGGCCGTAACGGACCTTGGCCAGGGTCACCTGGCGCGCCACGCGCGTCTTGAAAATCAGCTCCGCGTCGCCCGCCTCGATGCGCTCGGCCAGGGCTTGCGCCGCGTTGTGCGCGATATTGAGCACGGTTTGTATCAATTGCTCCTTGTCGCCGCGAAACTCGGGAATCGACGCGTCGTAATCGCGCGAAATGGTCAGGCCGCTGGGGAATTCGGCCAGGATCAGGCTGCGGACCCGTTCGCACACTTCGTGGATATTCACGTCGCCCACGATATGCGGGCGGCGGTGCGGCGCCAGCAGGCGGTCGACCAGGGTTTGCAGGCGGTCCGCTTCCTTGATGATGACTTGCGTGTATTCGCGCAGCTCGCTCAAGTGCAGGGCCGGCAATTCCAGCTCCAGCAGCTGGGCCGCGCCGCGGATGCCGCCCAGCGGGTTCTTGATTTCATGCGCCAGATTGCGGATCAGCTCCTTGTTGACCTGGCTCTGGTCGAGGATGCGCTCCTCGCGGTCGAGTTTTAATTGCTGCACGTTTTCGCGCAGTTCGATCAACACGCCGTCGCGCGGCGCGTCGAGCGCGCTGACGATGCTGTGCACGCGCAGCGGCTCGCGTCCCAGGCGCTCCAGGCTCAGGTCCTGGCGCAGGTCGGAAAACTTGTGTTCGAGCGCCTGCGCGCAAATGCCGGCCAGCTCCTCGGGATTGAGGAACAGCGCCGTCAGCTTTTGCCGCGACAAGGCCTTCAATGAGCTTTCCAGCAAGTTTTCCGCCGCCGCGTTGGCATAGCTGATGCGGCCGTCGCCATCGAGCAGGATCACGGCCGAGGCCAGCAAATCAAGGCCGGCCAGGTGGGCGGGACGGCTGGAATGGTTGTCTAGTGTCATGTGCTTTACCGAATATTCGCGATCTCGCGTTTCAGGGCCTCGACGTTCTGCTGTGTCCGGCCAATGTTGTCCTTCAACTGCGCCACCCGTTCCTGGTATTTCGCATAGTTACGCTCATTGCCCTGGCGTTCGGGCTGGCCGCCATTGAATTCCAGGCGCTGCGCCGCCAGTTTCTGCTCTTCGCTGCGCAATTCGTCCTGCAGGATCTGGCGCCGGTCCAGGTCGCGCGCGCGCTGCTCGGCGCCATCGACCTTGGGAAACGCGCCAGCGGCAGGCGCCGCCGTGGCCACCGCCTGTGTGGCGGGCCGGGCCGGCGCACCGGCCAGCGGCGCCGTCTTGCGTGGGGGCTCCGTCATGGCGCCCGGCAAATCGAGCAACTGGCAATGTGCGCCAGCCCGCTTGTCCGTGTACGTCTTGTGTCCTTGCGCATCGGCGCACACATACAACTGCCCGTGCGCCTGTGCCGCCGCGCCCAGCAATCCTGCCATCAGCGCCATTCTGTAATGCTTGGTCAATCTTCACTCCTGTCAGCACATGCCGTATCAATCCTTGGCCGACTATACAACACCGTACTGTCACCGCCTTGGCGTACAGCATAAAAAAACGCGGGCAAGACCATCGCCTCACCCGCGTTTTTTATTCACTACCGGCACATTGCCGGCGTGGCGCCATTACAGCGAGTAATACATGTCGAACTCGGCAGGATGCGTGGTCATGCGCATGCGCTGTACGTCCTGCATTTTCAGTTCCAGGTAAGCGTCGATCATCGAATCGCTGAACACGCCGCCACGGGTCAGGAACTCGCGGTCCTTGTCCAGTGCGTCCAGAGCTTCTTCCAGCGAAGCGCACACGGTCGGGATCAGTGCGTCTTCTTCCGGCGGCAGATGGTACAGATCTTTCGAGGCGGCTTCGCCCGGATGTATCTTGTTGGCAACGCCATCCAGGCCAGCCATCAGCAGTGCGGCGAAGCACAGGTACGGGTTCGCCAGTGGATCCGGGAAGCGCGCTTCGACGCGGCGGCCTTTTGGATTGGCCACGTGCGGGATACGGATCGAGGCGGAACGGTTTTTCGCCGAGTACGCCAGTTTCACTGGGGCTTCGTAGCCTGGTACCAGACGCTTGTACGAGTTGGTGCCCGGGTTGGTGATCGCGTTCAGTGCCTTGGCGTGCTTGATGATGCCGCCGATGTAGTACAGGGCGAAATCGGACAGGCCGGCATAGCCGTCGCCAGCGAACAGGTTTTTGCCATCTTTCCATACGGATTGATGCACGTGCATGCCCGAACCGTTGTCGCCAACGATAGGTTTCGGCATGAAGGTAGCGGTCTTGCCGTAGCTGTGCGCCACGTTCCACACCACATATTTCAGGTTTTGCGTCCAGTCGGCGCGCTCGACCAGGGTCGAGAACTTGGTGCCGATTTCATTCTGACCGGCGCCGGCGACTTCGTGATGATGTACCTCAACCGGGATGCCCAGCGATTCCAGAATCAGGCACATTTCCGAACGCATGTCCTGGAAGCTGTCCACTGGTGGCACGGGGAAGTAGCCGCCCTTGACGGTAGGACGGTGGCCGCTGTTGCCGCCTTCGATGTCCTTGCCGGTCGACCACGAACCTTCGTCCGAACCGATCTTGACGAAGCAGCCCGACATGTCGATCTTCCAGCGCACGCTGTCAAAGATGAAGAATTCTGGCTCAGGGCCGAAGTAGGCGGTGTCGCCCATGCCCGACGACTTCAGGTAGGCTTCGGCGCGTTTCGCGATCGAGCGCGGGTCGCGGTCGTAGCCCTTGCCGTCCGACGGTTCGATCACGTCGCACTGCATGAACAGGGTCGTTTCTTCCATGAACGGGTCGATATTGGCCGTGTTTGGATCCGGCAGCAAGATCATGTCGGACGCTTCAATGCCTTTCCAGCCAGCGATCGAAGAACCGTCAAAGGCGTGGCCCGACTCGAATTTGTCCATGTCGAAGTGCGACACGGGAACCGTCACGTGCTGCTCTTTACCACGGGTATCAGCAAAGCGGAAATCAACGAATTTGACTTCGTTTTCTTCTACCATCTTCAAGACTTCTGCGGCTGTCATTGCCATGCGTATCTCCTAAATGAATGTGGGGTGAGCCGACCTTAGTGCGTCTGGGCTGATGAAGCGAAGCAAACATTGCGTGCCACCAAAACTCATAGGGATCATAGCAGATTCCATGCCAGCTTCAGGAGCCCCCAGGTGCCAGCAATAAAATTACTGCCATCCCAGTGAAAGTTTTCATGCCCGCGATTTTCCTGCTGCGTTTGCGTCAAATCAAGAATGCACTAAGCAAGTGCAAAAAACGAATAACGCACCATTATCGTGCATTTTGTGCGAATTCCTGAAAAATGCCTCGTTGTGGTGCGTCAACTGTGCACCATCGTTTCCCGTTTGCGGGGCGCGAACGGCGCACTATAATCGACCATACCTGCCCACTTTCATCGAGGACGCCATGACCACCGCCGCCGACATCCTGACCACCGCCCGCAGCCGGGCCAACGAAGGTACGCCGTATGCCGGCGCCGTCACGCCGCAGGAAGCGTACGACCTGCTGCAGGGCGATGCCGCCGCCAAGCTCATCGACGTGCGCACGAATGCCGAGCGCGACTGGGTGGGCCGGGTCGACATCGCCGATACCCAGCATGGTGCGGTGCAGTGGGCCATCTACCCCGGTGGCGTGCCGAATCCCGACTTTCTCGCCCAGCTGGCCGCCCAGGCCGGCAAGGACGAGGTACTGCTGTTCCTGTGCCGCTCCGGCGTGCGTTCGCGCCACGCCGCCAAGCTGGCGACAGAGCACGGCTATATCAACTGCTTCGACATCCTCGAAGGCTTCGAGGGCGACAAGGATGCCGATGGCCATCGCAAGCAGATCGGCGGCTGGTGCAAGGCCGGACTGCCGTGGTTGGGCGCCTGACGCTGGCCGCATGACTATCTGAACAGTGTTTGATCTGGCGGGCCACCCTGCGGCCCGCCATCGGCTACAACCATCCATGCGCGCCCGATTTTTTCAAGAGCGGCGCAAATTCTCCTTGCGAACATGTACCTTATATAGTGCAACGTAGAGGTGCGTCATGGATGCTTCCGGCTTGCGGCAAATTACCCTGCTGTTCTATGCGAACGGCCATGACGGGCAGCGCGGCCCTGGTGGCGCTGCACGGCTTTATCAAGAAAACCCGCGCCACGCCCGATGACGACCTGGCGCTGGCAAGGAAACGCTACAAGGAACTGACATGAACGCCACCGCACCGCACCTCGGCAGCAGTCTCGACGACTTCCTCAAGGAAGAAGGCCTCTTCGAGCAAACGCAAAACCGCGCCATCAAGGAAGTGATCGCCTGGCAATTGACGCAGGCGATGCAGGAACAATCGATGTCGAAGACGCGCATGGCGGCCCTGCTGCAGACGAGCCGTTCGCAGCTCGACCGCCTGCTCGACCCCAGCAGCGACGTGACGCTCTCGACCCTGGAACGGGCCGCCGCGCTGGTCGGACGCAAGCTGTCAATCACCCTCGTTTAAGTCCTCAGGCCGGCTCGCCCGCCTCGACTGCAGGATGCTCGCCCATCAAGGTCAGGATGCGCTTGCGCACGAAATTGATGTGGCTGCGCAAGCCATACAAACCATCGGCAAACGACAGGGGAATCGAGATCTGGTTGACCATCTCCTCGATCTGGTCCAGCCGTTTCAATTGCGCCGCATACACTTGCGCACGCTGCTCTGGCGGCACATCTTCCAGCGCCTGCTCCACCGTGCGCAACTGGCCATACCAGCGGTACACGCGTGAACGGATGCGCCACACGTACAAGGGCGGCACCACGCGCGACAGCGGTAAAATCAGCGCGCCCAGGGCCACCACCAGCACCCACATGCGGTCAAAGAAATTGGCCAGCCAGAAACTCATGTAGCGCTGCAGCACGGGTGCGCCATCCTTGTAGAATTTCAGCGCTTCGGGCGCCACGGGAATTTCCGTGTAGCGCGCGGACGGGAACTGCCCCTGCTGCTGGAACCAGCCCGTGCCGCCATGGATACCGGCCGCCGCCTGCACGAACAGGTCGATCAGGGCCGGATGCAAGTCTTCGCGCGCCACCAGGGTAGCGGTCGGTGCGATCAAATGATAATCCTGCGCGGGAATGTTCTGCCCCAGGTCGACGATGCCACGTGGCAAGACAACATGCGTGAGGAAAGGCAAGCGCCGCGTGTAGGCTTCCGCTTGCGAAAAATCAAACAGCTTGATGCCCGGCGTTTGCAGCAGCATCTGGATCAACGGCGCTTCCGGCGCCGAGCTGAACACGAGTCCGTCGATGCGCCCTTCCAGCAACTCCACCGTGGCGGGCGTGTTCTGCAAGTCGCTCACCGTCAATTCCTTCGCTTCGACGCCATTCACAGACAGCAACTGCCGGAACAGACCGGGCACGCCCGTGCCTTCCGGTCCCAGGTTGATCTTCAGGCCCTTCAATTGCGTCAGCTCCGTCACGGCCTTGTCTTCGCGCATGAAGAGCCAGACGGGTTCCGTAAACAGGCTGCCCAGGGAAATCAAGCCGTGGCGCTCGGCATCGTCGTGTTCCGTCGAGCCGCTTTGCACGAAAGCAATATCGGTCTTGCCCGCGTTCAGGCGCTGCAGGTTTTCCTGCGAGCCCAGCGACGGCTGCAAGGTCACCTTGATGCCGTGTTTGGCCAGGGTGGCCGCATATTTCTTTCCGAACTCTTCATAGGCGCTATTGTCCTGCCCCGTCGACAGGCTCACCTGGCGTGGCGGCGCCGGGTCGACCAGCCAGTAAGCGAGCGCGCAAAATGCGCCGACCAGCAGCAAGGTGGGACCGGCGGTGGCGAGGAAATCGCGCACGGAAAAGCGGCTGAACGCGAGGATTTTGGACATGTGGTGGCGCATAGGTTTCATGGGTGGCTACGATGCCAAGAAAACCTCAACTATGCAAGGCACTTTCACATGCGCGGCGTGGCCAAATCCGCTACAGTGGCAGATCAACCACCTGCCTTCTGGAGCCCCGCATGCTGAAAATTCTTGGAAAAGCCGCCTCGATCAATGTCCGCAAAGTCCTGTGGACGTGCGAGGAACTCGACCTGCCCTACGAACGCGAAGACTGGGGCAGCGGCTTTCGCGCCACCGACGACCCGGCCTTCCTGGCCCTGAACCCGAACGCCATGGTGCCCGTGCTGCTCGATGGCGACCTGGTGCTGTGGGAATCGAACACGATTTGCCGCTACCTGTGCGCCCAGGCGGGCCGCGACGACTTGCTGCCAAGCACGCCCCGCGCCCGCGCGGAAGTGGAAAAATGGATGGATTGGCAAATGGGTGACCTCAACAACAGTTGGCGCTACGCCTTCATGTCGCTGGTGCGCCACAGCCCGGCGCACCAGGATGCGGCGCAGCTGGTGGCCGGTATTGCCGGATGGAACAAGATGATGGGCGTGCTGGAACAGCAGTTGCAGCGCACGGGCGCCTTCGTCTGCGGCGAAACGTTCACCCTGGCCGATATCGTGCTGGGCCTGTCCGTCAAGCGCTGGCTGATGGCGCCGATGCAGCGCCCCGACTATCCGGCCATCGCCGCCTACCACGCGCGCCTGGAAGATAAAACGGCCGTGTTTGCCGGTTAGTCCAGTTCGATTGCCTCGACCGTGCCGCCGATGACGTAGCAATCGCCATCGCGGCGCACCTCATCCAGGGTCGCCGGGTCATCGTGCGTGTAGGTGCCGTCGATATCCACGCACCACACATCGCCGAAACGCAGCAGCTTCACGCCGCAGCAGATGCGGTTGATGAAGTTGCCCGGGGTCCTGACCAGCACTTCGCGCACCGCGCCCACGGTGATGGCGACCTGGCGCCAGACGTTGCCTTCCAGCCCATGATTTCTTGCGTACAAGACGATGCGTACTGCCTGCACGCCCCGTGGCTGGTACAGTTGCTCGATGGAAACAAGCTCGCCATCGTCGAAACGGTGGTATTGCGCAAAGATTTGCTGCGTTTGTTCCATAGGTGCTTTCTCCTCAGCAAAAAAAAACCGGCCCGCGAAGGCCGGCTTTTAGTTGCAGCAACGATTTAATTCGTACATTGCTTCGCCACGCCTTCGGCCGGCGCGGGCGGCTCGATCAGCGGCATCAGGCTCGGCGCCAGCGACACCAGCAGTTGCACGGGCAAGGCGCTGGTGAAATCGTAGTTTTTCGATTCCGGCCCGCGCACATACGCCGTCATGCTGCCATAGAAGCGCTCGCCGATATTGAAGACGAACGTGGCCGAACGGTTCACATAGCGCGACTCGATCAGGCGGCCACCGGCGCCATACACGTCGAAACGCTGGTCGCCCGTGCCCGTCTTGCCGCCCATGGGGATCGGCACGCCGTCGGCGCCGACAAATGCCGTCTTCGCCCGTTTCGCCGTGCCATCCGACACCACTTCGCGGATGGCCTTGGCGACGGCGCGTGCCACGTCCGGCGACAGCACCTGCTCCGCTTCCACCTTCGTGCCCCGCTTGACCATGGTGTCATACGGCGTATTGGCGGCAAAATGCATGGAATCGATGCGCACGCTCGGTTTGCGCACGCCATCGTTGATGATGATGCCCATCAACTCGGCCAGCGCGGCAGGACGGTCAGCCGAGGCGCCCAAGGTCGTCGCGTAAGACGGCACGAGCGAGTCGAACGGATAGCCCATCTTCTTCCACTGGCGGTGGATTTCCAGGAAACCTTCCACTTCCAGCAAGTTGGCGATGCGGCGGTCCTGCGCGTGCTTGCGGTGCGTATTGAACAGCCATTTATAGACTTCCTGGCGTTCCTTCTCGCTGGCCGCCACCATCTGCGACAGGGTGGAGCCTTCATGCTGGCGCAGGTACGCCACCATCCACAGTTCCAGCGGATGCACGTTGGCCAGATAGCCGCGGTCAGCCAGCGACCAGTTTTCCATCGCGTACTGCTGGTACATCTTGGCGACGCGCTCGGGCGGTACTTCGTTTTGCGACGTCAAGTTGGCATTGAGGAAATCGCCGAATTCCGCGACGGTTCCCTTCGGATTGACGGTGCGGAAGATATTTGCCAGGCGCACGGGCGTCGGGCGGATGCTGGCCAACAGGATTTTTTCCTGCTCGTCGACGCTCTTGCCGCGGTACTTCTGATAGAAGCGGTGCAGGAATTCGCGCCCTTCCTTGTCGGCAAAACGGCTCAGGTACTGGGCGCGGCGCGGATCGTCCGCGTCCGCCAGCAGCGAGGCCGAGGAATCGGGACGCGAGAACATGTAGTAGCGGGCTACGTCGCGCATCAGGCGCACGAACACCAGGTTGGTCGACTGGCGCAGCGCCTGCTGCACCGTCATGATGCGACTGTCGTCGAGCTTGGAGAAGTTGCCGAAATGATGCAAGCCGC
Organism: Janthinobacterium sp. GMG1; assembly: GCF_034427795.1. NCBI lineage: Bacteria > Pseudomonadati > Pseudomonadota > Betaproteobacteria > Burkholderiales > Oxalobacteraceae > Janthinobacterium > Janthinobacterium sp. GMG1. The sequence continues at coordinate 109,121 of NZ_JAXQNT010000004.1, read as the reverse complement.
CGCCCGTGAAGAAGCCTTCGCCCGGGTTGCCCGAATATTTGCGTTCCATGGCGGCCCCCAGCATGGCGGGCAGGTTGCGCGCCTCGCCGAGTGCCAACGGTTTCAGGTAGGCAATCGCCCACTGCGACAGCAGATCCTTCGGATCGACGGCAATCTTGCCCAGCTCGGCGGCGCCCATGCCGCTGTAGCGCTGATGCAGCTGGTCGATGATGTCCATGTACGTCACCAGGGTGCGCAGCTTGGCCGTGGAACCGAGGTCCAGCTTGGCGCCTTCGTTGATGTCGAGCGGCTGGTCGTAGTTATCGGTCTGCACGCGCAGCAAGTTGGCCTGGTCACCCTTTTGCAGCAAGGTAAAGCTGTAGACCACGTTCGCCGGGTCGCCATTGCCCAGCATACCCTTGCCCGTCAGGCCGGCCGCTTTCGCCACTTCCGGGTCGCGCAGCTCGCGCAAGACCTTGGTGACGGCGTTTTGCGCCTGCGCGTCGAGCGTGCTGACCACTTTCAGGTCCAGGCGGTCGAGGTTGTACAAGCGCGGATCACCGAGCATGCTGGCCAGATGGTTGCGCACGGCATTCGAGGCCTTGCGCGTGACGAACGAGGTCGATGCCTCCGATTGCACGCCAGACGCCGTCGACGGGCGCAGCTTCTCGGCGATGGCCGCATTGCGCAGCTGCGGCGAGATCACGCCCGCTTGCGCCAGCAGGCGCAGATGGCTGTTGGTCAATTCTTCCAGGTCGGCGCCGCCGGCGACCAGGTAATGCGAGGGACGGCGCTGCGCGATCAGCAGGCTCAGCGCCTGCTTGTAGGCCAGCGCGCTGCCCGGCTGGTCCATATTACCCTTGAGCAAGGTTTTCACTTCGGCAAACGGACGGCCATACCAGACCCACATGCCGTCGCCAATGCCGTTGACTTCGCCAAAACCGCTCTTTGCCGACAGCGGCACGGTATTGAGGTAATTGACGACGATCTTGCGCCGCGCTTCCATGGTGTTTTCGCCATCCTGGTAGGAGCGCAGGCTGGCCGAAATCATTTGCATCAGCTTGTCCTGCATGGAACTGGTGCGCCCGTCTTCCGAATGGCGGTACTTTTCGATCTGCGTGGCCAGGGTGCTGCCGCCGCCGCCGCGGTGGCCGCCAAACAGGTTCAGCGCCTTGTCGAGAACGGCCTTGCTCAGGCGGTCCCACTCCACGGCCGGATTGCGCTCGGGCGTGCCCGGGTCCAGCAATTCACGGTTTTCGATGAACAGCAGGCTTTGCACGAGCGCGGGCGGCGCTTCGGCGAAGCCATCGAACATGCGCTCGGGATAACTGGCCGCGAACAGCGGTGCGGCGCGGCAATCGAGGATGGTCAGACCGGCGCGGTTTTTCTCGTGATACGTGGCAAAGATGCCCCGGTCGACCAGTTGCACCATTTTCGGCGACATGCGCGCCTGCGCCGTCACGGCATAATCGCGCGCATTCAGCTTGCTAATAAAATCTGGCAAGCTGGCATAGCCGAGCCGCTCGTCATAGGGGCCGTGCTGCGGATAGCGGATGGCGCCCGCCGGTGCGGGGCCAGGCTCGACCTTGAACGCCAGCTGGCGATCCAGGCGCGTGAAAAACTCTGCCTGCAGGGCCGAGGTGCGCACTTCGCGCATGACGAACCACGCCACGCCGGCGATCAGCGCCAGCAGAATAATGGCAAAGATGGGCCAGATGCGCGAACGGCGCTTCTTCGGCGGGCTCGCCGGCGGCGGCGCCTCGGCAGCTGGATCAGAAGGGGGCCGCTCTTGCGCGGCCAGATTGACGCCTGTGTCTTTCATGGGATGCTGGGATAAGGTTGGGTTTGGACGGCGCGGGAAATGCGGTAGCGATACCGCTCCGCGCGGGATAAGACGAGGGCCAGCCAGGGCCGGTCACAACAAAGCTTGCTTAACATGATGTCCATACCGGTGAATCAAAAAAACACGTTACTGCACAGGCAGGCGACCCCGCAATGACACGCAAGGCCCCTGTTCACCATTCCACCACATCGGCATGAGAACGACTGACGAGCGCACACAAAAATCTTGCTTCATTGAAGATTTTCGCAAAAAAACAACGTCTTGGAATGTACGCTTGCGTACATAGATGCATGGCGGGCTGGACGCCGGCGAAAAAGCCGCCGGCGCCGCGCTGGCGGCAGCTCAGATGGTGGTGTATTCCGCCTGCAAGGTATCGAGTGCGGCGCACATCTGCGCGAAGGCGGCTTCAGCCTGCGCAGGCTCGCCCTTGACACCCAGTTCGATATGCCGGCGCGTCTGCGCATCGCCCACGCTGGGCAGGCTGAATACCTTGATCAGCGGAAACTCTGCCTCCAGGCGCACCATCAGCGGCGTCAGCAGGGATTCGGCCGTTTCATACACGAGCAAGGCATGTTCCGCGTGCGGCACCTGGTTGAACAAATGGCTGTAATGCGTGTCGAGCACCCACTCGATCATGGGCCAGGACATGACGGGAAAGCCCGGCACGAAGTAATGCTCGCGCACGGCAAAGCCGGCAATCTTGTTGTACGGATTCGGAATCAGCTCGGCGCCTTCGACAAATTCCGCCATTTTCAGGCGGTGCAGGTTTTCCGGCGAGTTCAAATCGGCCGGCACGCCCGCCTCTGCTCCCATTTCCGTGATGCGTTGCTGGATATTCTTCTTGCCCTGCGGATGCAGCACCAGCGGCAAGCCCAGCGCATCGGCCGCCGCCTGGCGCGTATGGTCGTCCGGCGTGGCGCCGATGCCGCCAAAGCTGAAGACGATGTCGCCGCTGGCAAAGCTGCGCTTGAGCAAGGCAACCAGGCGGGCCGGCTCGTCGCCCACGTATTCCGCCCAGCTCAGCTGCAAGCCGCGTTGCTTGAGCATTTGTACTACTTTCGGGAAATGCTGGTCCGTGCGCTTGCCCGACAGGATTTCGTCGCCGATGATGATCAATCCGATAGCCATGAAGCTTCCTCGTAGAATTCGATAAAAATACTCAAGCGTCCGCCGGCGCCACGTCGGTCATGCCGCGTACGCCCCGCAAACGCGACAGTGCTTCCAGGCAGTAATACTGGAACCACAGGCCCGTAAAGATAAAGATCAGCACATACAGCCAGATGGCGAACGCCGCGAGGAAGGGGAAGAACACCACCGACATCACGCCGCCCATCCACAGCATGCCCGGCACGGCGCCGGCGACGCCGGACACCATGCCGATGGCCAGCAAGGGCCAGCGCTGTTCGCGCATGATGGCGTGGCGCTCTTCCACGCTGGCGTAGTCAGCCATGGCGTCGTAGGCCATCACGCGGTACGTCAGCCAGCCCCACAGCACGGCCTGCCCTACCAGCGCGGCGGGCGGAAACGCGTACAGAGGCAGCATGAGCACCCAAACCAGGATAAACAGCAAAAACGTGGCCAGCGAGGTGGCGACGCTGCCGAGCAGGCTGCCGCCATGCTTCTTGTCCAGTTGCGGAAAATGCCGTCCGCCAATATGGCGGCCGATGGCCGGCATGGCGAACAGGCCCATGAAAATCAGCGCCGTCAAGATCATCAGCGGCAGCAGCATGAACATGGCGATCAGGGGCACGATCACGGCTTTCAGCACGCCCAGGCCAAAGGTGGACAGCACCTGGCCGCTGGTGCGGAAGAAGTCGTACTGCGTGAACAGCGCATGCAGGCTGTCGATCAGCGGCTGCAAGCCCACATACAGCAATCCGCCCCAGAGCACCAGCGAGAGGATGAAGGGCGCCACGCTCAGCAGCAATATCCTGCCATGCAATTGCGACAGGAAAGCACGGCCATACGAATTCAACACATTGCGCATCAACGACGTCCTTTTCGTTTAACTCTTGCAAATTCCACCATGCGGCGCAGGCCCAGCCATTGCTGCTGCCAGAAACCGCGGCCATAGTTGCGTCCCGGCCGACCCACGCCATTGCTGTCGATGCGGGCCAGCTGGTCGCGCACGCCCGTGCGCGCATAGCCCGCCGAGAAATTCGCGGTGCCCAGCAGCATATCCCAAATCGGCAAGACGACGCCGAAGTTGCAACCACCCATGCTGCCCTTGCCCTTCGACTCGTGCCCCACGCCGATGGCGTGGTGCGTGCGATGGAAACGGGGCGAGATCAAGAGCCGCTCGCCGATGCGGCCGAAGTGTATCCTCACATTCGCATGCTGCAAGCTTTGCAGAATGCGCGAAATCGACACCAGCAGCACGTATTGTCCCGGCGGCACGCCGATACCGAGGGCCACCAGGGCCATCACCACGTCGCGTAGGAAGTCATCGAGCAAGTGGTTGCGGTCATCGCTCCACAAGTTCATGTTTTGCTGGCTGTGATGCAGGCTGTGCAAGCCCCACCACCAACCGAAATGGTGCGAGGCCCGGTGGTAGCAATAGTCGACAAAATCCAGAATGACAAAATAAATGATAAAACTGAGCAAGGGACTGATACCGGGCAACAGCGATTCCAGGTTCAAGGGATGAATATTGTCGAAACGCAAGGCGCCCGCCAATGCATCCATCAGCGGATCGAGCGTGAAGAAGACCACGACAGAAAACAGGCCGATGCGGTGCAGCACCGTGTAAATGAAATCGTTCCAGCGCGCGCGCGGATCCGTCATCTTTTGCGCGGGAATCCAGGCTTCAAGCGGGCGCAGCACGAGAAACAGCAGCACCAGTTCGCACAGGCCGATCAGCAGCCACTCCGTGCCCTCGAACGCCTCTTCCGTGAATTCGCCAAAGCCCAGGTGATACACGAGCGGGTTGACGATGGTCTGGAACAGCCAGCCTTGCGCCACGCCAAAGGCGTCGACGACGGCATCGATGACGGGGGTGACGAGGCTGAGGATGTCGGCGGCGCTCATGGCTGCCCCTTCTTCTGCGCGTAGGCAGGATGCTCGCGCAGGGTGGCAAAGCAGAACCCCTTGTCTTGCAGGCCGGAAATCAAGGCGTCCAGGTTGGCCGGTGCCCACGGCTCCTTGCGCGACCAGATGCCCATGTGCGCAATGAAAATGTCGCCGCTGCGCAAGTTCGCCAGGGCTTTTTTCAGCAGCATGGCGTTCGGATACTTGTCGCTAGGCAGTTCATCGCCAGAATACCCGGCCGGCGCCCAGCCCGCATGCTGGTAGCCGCAGGCGCTGCCGGCCGCCAGGGTGCGCGGCGACGTGTAGCCGCCCGGCGCGCGCCAGAACGGGTCAAGCTTGTGCCCGGTCAACTCCTGGAAACGCGTATCGACGCGGCGCAATTCCTCGCAGAACTGCTTATCGGTGAAGGAAGCCAGCTTGCCGCCATCCTTGCCGAACTGCGGCTTAACCTGGATCAAGCCGTTGGCCAGATCCTTCTTCCAGTACACGTGGTCAAACGTATGCGTGCCGAATGCATGGCCTTCGGCGACCCTAGCTTTCCAGTACGGCGCCCACGAGGCATCGAGCGAATAGTCACCGCGCATGGTCTTTTCATTGGCCAGGAAGAAAGTTGCCTTCACATGGCGCTGATTCAGCACGTCGGCGATCAGCTGCGCTTGCGACTGGCTGCCCGTGTCGAAGGTCATGTAGATGGTGCCCTTGCAGGCGGCCGGGGTCGAAGATGCGGCCGGGGTCGGTGCAGCTTGCACCGGTGCGGCGGCATGGGCGGGCGACAGCATGGCGCCGGCGCACAGCAGCATGGCGGGCACGTGGCCCACGAAAGTGAGGCGTTTCATCATCACACCCGCCATCACATGCGTGGCGAGTGGGTGGCGAAATACACGCCATGGGGCGAGCGGCCCACCGGTATGGTCTTGATCACCTTGCGCGTGGTCAAATCGATCACGGCTACTTTCTTGATCCAGCGCAGGGTCACCCACATGGTCTTGCCATCGGGCGTGATTTCCATGCAATCGGGACCGCCCGGCACATTGATGGTGCCCACGTTTTCCAGGGTTTGCTGGTCGATGATGTTGATCGTGTTCGACACGCGGTTCGAGACGAACGTCATGCGGTTGTCACCGAGCGCACGGAAATTATGCGTGCCGGCGCCCGCCTTGATGCGCTTGACGGTCTTTTGCGTGCGCCAGTCGATCACTTCCACGTAATCGCTGCCCATGATGCCGACCAGCAAATACTTGCCATCGGGCGTCATCGTGATACCGGCCGGCGCGGGGCCGACAGGCATGGTCCATTTGACGGTTTGCGTGGCCAGATCGATGGCGCTGACCTGGTTGCTGCCCTGCTGCGTGATGAAAGCCATGGTGCTGTCGGCCGTGAACGCCATGTGGCTGGGCAACTTTGGCAGCGGGATGCGCTTGGCCAGGGTCAGGTTCTTGCCGTCGTAGCGGTACAGGTCGATGCGGTCCAGGCGCAGCGAGTTCGAGATGAACCACTTCTGGTCCGGCGAAAAGCCGATCTGATACGGGTCGAGGATATTGCTGATACGGCGCTGGATCTGGCCCGACACAGGGTCGAGGAAGATCAGTTCGTTGCCGACAGAACTGGCGACGATCAGCGACTTGCCGTCCGGCGTTTCCATCAAATGGTGCGGTTCCTTGCCGACGGCAAAGGTGGACAGGGGAGCATACGTTTTCTGGTCCAGCAGTTGCACCGTGGCATCACGGGAATTGAGCACCACCACCACTTCGGCTTGCGCCGTCGATATTGCGGAAACCAGGCACAGCGAGGAAAAAACAAGGCGGCGTAGACTGCGGAACATGGAAGAAATCACTGTTAAATACAAAACATGCATTTTACGTGGAACACTGTATTTATTGTGTGAAATCCCCCCTTAAATGCTGCCGGCAGCCACACATCACCATAATTTCCGTTTTTTCCCTGTGCCGGGCCTGGAATGGCGCTTTGCAACTCATTGCTCTACAATCTGAAGCTTTCATCGCCTACACAAGGATTATCATGACCACCACCACTACCGCTTCCGGCCTGCAATACATCGATACCGTCGTTGGCGAAGGCGCTGAAGCGCAAGCCGGCAACAATGTTGTCGTGCATTACACGGGCTGGCTGCAGAACGACGACGGCAGCGCCGGTTCGAAATTTGACTCGAGCAAGGACCGCAACGACCCATTCGAATTCCCGCTGGGCGCCGGCCGCGTCATTCAAGGCTGGGACGAAGGCGTACAAGGCATGAAAGTGGGCGGCAAGCGCCAGCTGATCATCCCTGCAGCACTGGGCTATGGCGCACGCGGCGCCGGCGGCGTGATTCCACCGAACGCCACCCTGATTTTCGACGTCGAACTGCTGGGCGTATAAGCACCGACTGCGCAGCGCTGAAGCGACTGTACCGGCGCCGCCCCTGTTCACGCAGCGGCGGCGTTTTTGTTTTGAGTGTGTCCTCTAATGCACGGCACGCTTTTTTCACTATGATGTCAGGCACTGCAGCACGCACGGTGGCCACTCCGCCGGGCCTGCCGCACTTTTCCAGCGATTCCATCAGCACACAGGAGCCATCATGAGTTTACAAGAGCAATTCGAACAAGCGCAGCTCGATTCCAAGACCCTGTCCGAGCGTCCGGACAATATGACCTTGTTGAAAATCTACGCCTTGTTCAAGCAAGCGTCGAGCGGCGACGCCACGGGCGAGCGTCCTGGCATGACCGACTTCGTCAACCGCGCCAAGTTCGACGCCTGGGCGGCCCTGGCCGGCACCTCGAAGGAAGATGCGCAACAGCAATACATCGACCTGATCGAAGACTTGAAGGACTGATCGTCCCTCCCCTGCCCCGGCGCCTGTCGGGGCAGTATAATTTCTGCATGACACCATCACTGATTTCCCAGGTTTCGCTGGCGCATGCCGACGACCTGCCCCGCTTGTTCGACGTCTGGCACCTGTCCGTACGCGCCACCCACGATTTCCTCGCCGATAGCGATATCGCCTTCCTGATGCCCTTCGTACGCGAAGAGCTGGCCAGAGTGACGGCCGAACGCCTGCTGCACGTGCTGCGCGCGGATGACGGCGTCGCCTATGCATTCCTGTGCGTCGAGCACGCCAAGATCGAAATGCTGTTCGTGCATCCGGACCGGCGTGGCAGCGGCGCCGGCCGCGCGCTGGTCCAGTTCGCCATCGCCAGCCTGAAAGCCACGGCAGTCGATGTCAACGAACACAACACGCAGGCGCATGGCTTTTACCGCCACCTGGGCTTTATCGTGGAAAACCGCTCGCCGCTTGACCCGTTCGGCAAGCCTTTCCCCATTTTGCACCTGAAACTGGCCGAAAACGGCTAAAAACTCACCAAAAACCACAAAAACAGGCCGTAAATGCAAAAGTGGCTACCGAATCGGTAGCCACTTTTTTTACGCCGGTATCAGCCGCAATTTACTTTTTTGCCGCCGCCAGCGCCTGCGCGATCCAGCCGTCAAATGTTTGCTGGTGGAACTTGATCCAGCCAGCCGTATGGCGGGCGATATCGGCTTGCGTGTTTTCGCCGCGGCGCATGCGCTCGTTCTGCGCATTGATATCCGCCACCGGCAACTGCATCACTTCGAACAGCTTGGCCGCGGCCGGGTTGCTCTCCGCCCAGGCCTTGTTCGACACGATGCGCGCCGTGTTGACGGCAAAACCGTAATCGCTGCCATCGTCGAGGCGGGTATTCACCTTGTCCGGATTGGCCGAGAACGGCACTTTCAGCCAGACCACGTCCTTGCCCGGCACCAGCACGCCGCTGACCCAGTATGGCGTCCACGTGTAGTACAGGATCGGTTCGCCACGCTTGTAGCGGCCCAGGGTGTCGGCGATCAGGGCCGCATAGCTGCCCTGCACGTGCGTCACCGTCTTGCGCAATTTGTACGCATCCATGTGGTTCTCGATCAGCGCTTCGCAGCCCCAGCCAGGGTTGCAGCCCGTCAAGTCGGCCTTGCCATCGCCGTCATGGTCGAACAGTTTGGCCAGGGTGGGATCGCGCAACTGGTCGATATTCGTGATGTTGTACTTTTCCGCCGTGGCCTTGTCGATCAGATAACCTTGCGCGGCAGGCCCCGCATACTGGCCGGTGCGCAACAGCTTGGCGTCGCCGCCCGCATTGTTATAGAAATCCTTGTGCATCGGGTCCCAATGCACGGCCATGAAGGTGGCGTCACCGTTGGCAATCGCGATATGCGCCGTCGGATACTCCACTTCCTTGATCGGCTGCACTTCATAGCCGAGCTTTTCCAGCGCCTTGTCGACCAGCATGGTCTGGAAGGTCTCTTCCGCGATCGAGCTTTGCAGCGGCTGCACCTTGACGCCCTTGCCGGGCAGCACATCGGCGGCCGCGGCCGGCGTCTGCGCCATGGCCAGGCTGGTGGTCAGGGCCATGGCGGCGATCGCCAGGGCGGAAAACAGCTGGAACTTGCGTTGCGATTTTTGCGTCACTTTAAAATTGTCAATTTGATGCATGTGGTTCCTTTATTGTGCGTTGGCCAGCGTGGCTTGCTGTTCAACATTATTTTTCTCTGCATTGCCGCGCACCAGGCGCAGCACGAAACCGGCAGGACCCGTCTGGTACCAGTGGCGCACGCCACGGCGTGGCTGGCCCATCGCTTGCGTCAAACGGTCCAGGGTGATGGCCAGCAGCACGATGCCCAGGCCGCCGACGGTTGCCAGGCCCATGTCCAGGCGACCAATGCCGCGCAATACCATCTGGCCCAGGCCACCAACGGCGATCATCGAGGCGATCACGACCATCGACAGCGACAGCATCAGCGACTGGTTGATACCGGCCATGATCGATGGCATGGCCAGCGGAAACTGCACGCGGGTCAGCAATTGCCACGGCGAGGCGCCATAGGCGCGCGCCGCTTCGATCAGGTCGGGACGCACCTGGCGGATACCGAGGTTGGTCAGACGCACCAGCGGCGGCAGGGCAAAGATGATCGTCACGATCACGCCTGGCGCATTACCGATACCAAACAGCATCACCACGGGCACCAGGTAGACGAAGGCAGGCGTCGTCTGCATGGCGTCGAGCAGGGGGCGCAGGATATTCTGCGCGCGGTCGCTGCTGGCAAGGAAAATACCCAGCGGCAAGCCGATGGCCAGACAGAACGCCAGCGACGTCAATACCAGCGACAAGGTCGTCATGGCTTCGGGCCAGATGCCCAGCATCGACACGACCAGCAGCGCCAGCACGGTGCCGACGGCCAGGGTGCGGCTGGTAAATTGCCACGCCAGCAAGCCGATGATGGCGATCACCGTCAGCGACGGCGCCGCCAGCAGCACGCCTTCCACGCCGTTCAGGGTGCTATCGATCGGCGCGCGCACTGCCTGGAAGAAAGGGCGGAAATGGGCGACAACCCAGCCCAGGCCCTGGTTGATCCAGCTTTCCAGCGGCAGCGAACCGTCGAAAATCTGCGTCAGGTGAAAGCCGGTCGCATGTTCCGGCTGCACGGCAGGCGCGGCGGCGTCCAGCCAGGCAGTGCTGGCGTCGGTCGGCGGCGTCAGCGCCCAGGGATTGATTTGCGCGGCTGGCTGTTCAACAACAGCTTCTACTGTGGAAACGGTGCTTGGGTTCATGCTTGTCCTTTCTGTTGTTGTTCGGCTATGGCTGGCGTGTCGCGGTCGAGGAACTTCAGCAAGGTTGTCTTGCTGATGGCGCCGCGGAAGCTGCCGTCATTGGCCACCACAGGGACGGCGTAAGGCAGTTGCGCCACCTGGCCGAACAGGCCGGCGACTGGCTCATCTGCATTGATGGTCTGCACGTCGGGCAGATAGGCATGCGCCAGGCCCAGCGGGCCGACATGGCCGTCGAGCGCACTGCGCAGCGAATCGGCCGAAACGACACCGAGGAACTTGCGCTGCGGATTGACGACATACGCAAACGCACGATCCTGCTCTTCCAGCATCGACAGCGCGGCGCGCGAACCGCGGCTCGGCGACTCGGACACGACGATCTGGCTCTTGCGGGCGATATCGCTGGCCTTGAATACGGCCGCCGCATCGACGCCGCGCACAAAGTTGCGCACGTAATCGTTGGCAGGTTTACGCAGGATTTCTTCCGGCGTGCCCACTTGCACCACGTGGCCGTCTTTCATGATGGCAACGCGGTCGCCGATACGCATGGCTTCGTCGAGGTCATGCGAAATGAAGACGATGGTGCGGCGCTTGATTTGCTGCAAGCGCAGCAGTTCCGATTGCATTTCCGTACGGATAATCGGATCGAGCGCGGAAAACGCTTCATCCATCAGCAAAATCGATGGATCGCACGCCAGCGCACGGGCCAGGCCCACGCGCTGCTGCATGCCACCCGACAATTCGTCGGGATAGCTGGCGCCGTAGCCGTCCAGGCCCACCTGTTCCAGCGCTTGCTGGGCCAGCGCATGGCGCTCGGCCTTGGGCATGCCCGCCAGTTCCATGCCGAAGGCAGTGTTGTCGAGCACGGTAATTTGCGGCAGCAGCGCGAACGACTGGAACACCATGCTGATGTCCTTGCGGCGCAGGGCGCGCAGCTGGGCGTCAGGCAAGGTATTGATGTCGTTGCCATCGATCAGGATACGGCCGGCGGTCGGCTCGATCAGGCGGTTCAGCATGCGCACCAGGGTCGACTTGCCCGAACCGGACAGGCCCATGATGACGAAAATCTCGCCCGCTTCAATGGTAAAGGTAGCGTCGAAAACGCCGATGGTGCAGTCGGTCTTGGCCAGGATATCCTGCTTGCTGGCGCCCTGATGGACGAGTTCAAGTGCTTCTTCTGGCTTGTCGCCGAACACTTTGAACACATGGTCGATAATGATTTGTTTTGCCACGATGTGGTTCTCCCTCGATTTGACGAATGGAATGAAACCCAGCAAGCTGCCAGCTTGCGGCGGGAATCAGCAAACCCTGTTGCGTCGGCTACGCCACGGCGCAAAAAGCGCACGGGAGCGACAGGTAACAGGGGGTGACACGCAATGACCAGCGGATGGCCAAAGCCGGTGCCGGGGTGCCGTGTGCGTGCTAAAAGAGGCTGTGGTTCAGGACTTTTAACAACGCTAGCGCCATGCAAATACATGGCACCAAATGTATTTGACCGAAAAAATCGACCAAGCTACTTTTAACTGGATGCGGGTGTAAAACCCGAAGAATTATTCACCACTCAGCGAGCGGAGAGTACTGCGAAGCAGAAGGTGAAACGCGGTGTAGCTGTTGTAAATATGACTCAAGTATAACGCAAAAAGCCACCAAAGTCCAATGGCTTTCCAAATAGAAATGTGCTAGCAATGTTCGCCAGCGTACAGTCAGACGTGAAAAAGGCGAAAAGCGATGTGTTTTCATCGTCTTTTCGCCCATCACTGCGACACGTTCCTAGCACCAAACATGGCGCCAGACAAGCGGGGGGAATGCCATCAAACTGACTCGGCAAACACCTTGCGCATCTTTTCGGCAATCTTGCCTTCAATGGTGGAGGCGAAGGCGCTGAGCATGAAGCCCAGCTTGATTTGCAGTTGCGCCTGCTCTTTTTCCAGGGTCAACGCCCCATCGACGCCGCTGCGCTCGAAACGCAGCACGTCGCCATCCCAGGTGCACGCCAGGTCATATTCCTGGGCCAGCTTGTCGGCCACTTGCTGCGCCGCTTCGCGGGCCTTTGCTGCTGTCAGCTTATGTTGCTGAACTATATTTATATCCGCCATCAAACAATCCTTTTATTATTAAAACGGGTGCCGTACGGCCAGCATCATACCAGCCGCCACGCGGCAGCCGCAGCCATGGGGAACGCCGGCACATGGAAAAAACCGCGCTTTCCTGCGCGGCGCTTGCGCCACATCAAACCGAAACCAGCGAAGCAGGCCGACTATCTCCATTCCAGTTGCGAGTGTGTTGGAGAGCTACCATGGACCAGAAAGTCATCGTGCCGGTCGAAGCCGTGCTGACCAAATGCGTGTCCTTGCCCGTCGGCTATGTCCCTACCCCCTCGGCGCCCTACCGCGTGCACCGCAAGAATGCGCAACTGACCCTGCAGCCGGGTCGGCCGCGCCTGACCGAGGCAACGGCCCGCGACTTGGCCGCCGTGCCCGTCGGTTCGCGCGTGCTGATCTGGAAACAAGACCCGTCCGTCAGCGAACTGGGCACGCGCAAGACCTTCTTGCCCGGCCTGACTTTGCAAGGCCCGCGCGACGCGCGCATCACGTTTGGCGAGCCGGGCATCGCCCAGGTCAGCCCGAACGCCTTTGGCGACTTCATCGTCTCGCCCAACACCGACCAGTTCGACGCCGTGCACACGTTTGCCATCGTGCGCATGACGCTCACCATGTACCAGCGCGCGATGGCCAGTAACGACACGGCGCCGCCCCTGCCCTGGCAATGGAATAGCGCCAGCAATACGGCACCGCTGCGCGTGTTCCCGCACGGCTTGCCCAATGTCATGAATGCCTATTACAGCCGCAGCGACAAGGCCCTCAAGTTCGGCGACTTCATTCCCAGCGGCGCCACCGAGCGCGTCTACACCTGCCGTTCGCTCGACATCGTCTCGCATGAAACAGGACACGCCATCCTCGACGGCCTCAAGCCGAATTGGCTGCTCAACAATAATCCACCGCAGACGGGCGGCTTGCACGAATCGTTCGGCGACCTGACGGCCATCTTCCTGGCCCTGTCGCAGCTGGACCAGGTCGAAGCCGTCATCGCGCAAACCAAGTCCGACCTGCACGATAAAACCTTCCTGGCCGACCTGGCGGAACAGTTCGGCCTGGCGCTGGGCCGGCCGAACGGTTTGCGCAATGCCGACAATGACATCAAATTGTCGGAGGCTGGCACGGAAGTGCACGCCATCTCGCAAGTGTTTACCGGCGCCATCTACGACATCCTGGCCGACATCTTTGCCCATGAACGCCAGCCCCAGCTGGAAGATGACGCGGCCGTGCTGCACCGTTGCGGCGACTACCTGCGCAGCCTGGTCTTGCGCGCCCTGGTGGCGTCTCCCGACCATGCTGCCACGTACGCCGACGTGGCCAGCCAGATGCTGACCCTGGCGCAGGCCGACGGTTTTACCAGCTACCTCGATTTCATCCGCAACAGTTTTACCGTGCGCGAAGTGCTCAAGGACAATGCCATGACGGAGGATGGGCAAATGACCTTTGCCGCAGACATCGTCGATGACGAGGGCGCAGTGCAAGACAGGCGCGCCTGCTGCGGTACCATGAACCATGCGGAATACAGCGAATCGGATCAATTGCTGGAAGCGGAGCGCGAAGCGCTGGCAGCCTGGTGCCGCAGTTACGCGCCCCGATAGATACACCTTACGCCCTACGCCGCAGGCCCGCCAGCAGTCAGCCGCAGGCGACGGCTGCCGCATCACGTTCCCACCACCGTCCTCAAGAAGGAGCAGCATGAAAATTTCAGCCCGCAGCAGCGGCGGCTTTGCCGGCCTCAGCGAACAGTACGACATCGATACGCAGGCGCACCCGGCCGGCCCCGGACTGGAAGCAGCACTGGCCAGCAGCGGCTTCTTTACGCACCCGCAGGGCACGGGCGAACAGGTGGGCGCCGATATCCCCCATTGGCAGATCACCGTCGAGGCACCCACTACGCGCCGCACCATCACGTTTGCCGAGGATGGCAGTGCTGAAAATGCACGTTGGCAACAGTTGCTGACGCAAATACGCGCCAGCGCCTGATTGTTCTGGCACTTATTTTTACCGATCTTGATTTGGGTAAAACAAAAACACCACACGACAAGCCCCTGCCTCGCCCGCCCTGCACCTTGCAGTATCGGGCGACTGTCGCTTTCTTGCCGCGTTCTTCATGCCAACGTCCCGGATAGTCGCTGAATTGCACACTCTGCGCGGCAACGGCACTGCCAAAAAATGAATTTGCTTATATGTATTGTATATAAGCGGGATTTGTGAGAAATAGCGAATTGCCTTAAAATACAATGCTTTGCTTTAGTATGCGCCGCCGAGGTTCCTGCAGGCGCTACAGCACCTCCCCCCAAATTGATAGGACTGTTATGACCCACGTTGTCACCGAATCCTGCATCGCCTGTCGCTATACCGACTGCGTCGATGTCTGCCCGGTAGATTGTTTCCGGGAAGGCCCGAACTTCCTGGCGATCGATCCGGACGAATGTATTGACTGCGCAGTCTGCGTGGCAGAGTGCCCGGTGAACGCGATTTTCGCGGAAGAAGACGTGCCGGGCGACCAGCAAGCCTTCATCAAGATCAACGTCGACCTGGCCCGTAACTGGCCGTCGATCACCAAGACGAAGGCGGCCTTGCCGGAAGCCGAGCAATTCAAGGACGTCAAGGACAAGCTCGACATGCTGGTGCGCTAAACGCACGGCAATGCCGCGACCGTTCCGGCGGGGAGACTCTTCTCCGCAGGGCGTGGCGGCAAAAAAAACAGACAAAAAGCAGCGGAAACGCTGCTTTTTTTGCTTTTAAAGCATCGTTGCAGGTCTATCCACGCAAGTGTGGCGCGCTGTCACACCAAAGCGCAAACTGTGGACCTATGCGCGGTAATGCACATTTTGTCCTCAACAAATATCGTAGAATTGGATTATGATATTTGAGCCGATATTGGCGCTTGGAATTAAACAAGGACTATATATGCTTTACCAACTGCACGAACTGCAACGCTCCTTCCTCACTCCGGTGATGCAATGGGCAGACATGTCCTCCAAGTTATTTACCAACCCGGTTTCTCCACTGGCCCACACCCCGTTTTCGCAACGCATCGCAGCCGGCTACGAGCTGATGTACCGCCTTGGCAAAGACTACGAAAAACCACAATTCGACATCCAATCCGTTCTCGTCCAAGGCGAGAGCGTCGACATCCGCGAACACGTTGTCGTGACAAAACCGTTTTGCCGCCTGATTCACTTCAAAAAAGAAGCCACTGGCTTGCAACAGCCCAAAGTTTTGCTGGTTGCCCCCCTGTCCGGTCACCACTCGACCCTGCTGCGCGATACCGTGCGCGGCTTGCTGGCCGAGCACGATGTCTACATCACCGACTGGACGGACGCGCGCATGGTACCGCTGACGGAAGGCCCGTTCCACCTGGACGACTACATTTATTATGTACAAGAGTTCATCCGCCTGCTGGCGCCTGACTTGCACGTCATTTCCGTCTGCCAACCGACCGTGCCCGTGCTGGCCGCCATCTCGCTGATGGCGACGGCCAAAGATCCGCACATGCCGAAAACCATGACGATGATGGGCGGCCCGATCGACCCGCGCCGTTCGCCCACGCAAGTGAACAACCTGGCGACGGAAAAGAAATTCTCGTGGTTTGAAAACACCGTGATCTACGCGGTGCCGCCGAACTACCCGGGCTTTGGCCGCAAGGTGTATCCGGGCTTCCTGCAGCACGCCGGCTTCATCGCCATGAACCCGGGCCGCCACGCGCAAAGCCACCGCGAGTTCTATATGCACCTGGTGACGGGCGACGACGAGCCGGCGGAAGGCCACCGCCAGTTCTACAACGAGTACAACGCCGTGCTGGACATGCCGGCCGAGTACTACCTGGAAACCATTAAAACGGTTTTCCAGGAATTCAGCCTGCCGATGGGCACGTGGAAAGTGGGTGGCCAGCTGGTGCGTCCGCAAGACATCACGAATGTGGCGCTGTTCACGGTGGAAGGTGAGCTGGACGATATTTCCGGCGCTGGCCAGACGCAGGCGGCGCATGACCTGTGCTCGGGCATCCCTGCCGAGATGCAACAAGATTTCGTGGCGCCAAAATGTGGCCATTACGGCATCTTCTCGGGCCGCCGCTGGCGCGAGATCATTTGCCCGAAAATCGGTGAATTCATCCAGAAACACGGCTAATACACGGTATATCCATCAAAACGCCACGCCAGCTCACACTGGCGTGGCGTTTTTTTATGCCCAGCTCATGCCCGTTCGATTTTCACCGTCGGGCGCGTATTGACAAAGATCTGCTCGACCCTCGGCTCGCCCGGCCCCGGTTTCTTCATCGCATAGCCATTCACGGGTTGCGAACGGTTCACCCACAGCGCGTAATACAGGTGGTCGGCACGCGGATCTTCCGTGTTCGGATGGATCAGTATCGTCAGGCCCAGGCTGTTGAGCTGCAGCCACGGCACGATCACGGGCAATAAATCATTCGTGAAGCCAAAGTAAAACGACGGCGTCACGTGCGGGCCGCGCGGCTCCAGATTCCAGTCGCCCAGCTCGATCTGGAAACGCTCGGCAGCCCATCGACGTATCAGCGCCGCCTTTTGATAGCTGTCTTCGTCAAAATAGATATGTGCGTGATAGCTCTCGATATCCGTGTAGGCGCGCGGTTTTGACGGCAAGGTTTCCTCGCCGGGCCGCACGCTGGCGGGGCGCGGCGTGGGCGCCGTGTCCGTATGCTCGCCCCACGGACTCTTGCCGGGTGCCGGTTTTACGCGCGCCGTTTTTACCTCCTGCGCCAAGGCTGTGCCAGCCAGGCCCGATGCGGCCAATGCCGCCACCAGGCCGCCGCCGCGCAAGACCGTGCGGCGCTGCGGCGAGAGGAGATTGGCCCATTCCAGGTCGATGGCCGCGTGTTGATTGTTGTCAGGCATAGCATTTCCTGTTGTTGATGATCAATAGAGGGATACGGAAAATCAGAACGACACCGTGGCGCGCGCGTAGTAATAGCCGCCCAGCACGCCTAATGGTCCCGAGTTATCGTAGGCGCCCGTGTATTGCGCCAGATTCGCGGCGCTGCGCGCTGCGCGCGGCACCTGGCTCGGTTTCTGGTCGAAGACATTGTTGGCGCCCACCGTCACGTTGATGTGCTTGCTGACGTCGTAGCCGAGACTGACATCGGTCACGAAGGCGGCTTTCAACTGGTAATCGCCGCCCGTGATGGCGTTCAGGCGCTTGAGCTTGCCGTAGCGCGTCTCGCGCAGGTTGAATGTCCAACCGGCTTTTTCATACGCCAGGGTGACGATTTCCTTGTCGCGCGGCGCCCGGTACAGCAGGTCGTACTCGGCCGACTTGCTCAGGGTGCCGATATTCGGCAAGCCTTGCAGCACGGCCGGCAGGGCCGCCTTGCCGACTAGGCTCGTGTGGTTGAGATTCGCGGCCGCCGTCCAGCGCAGCTTGCCCTCGGCCACGTGCAGCACATCTTCGGCCGTCAAGTCGATACCACGCGTGCGCGTGTCGCCCACGTTGGCAAAGTAATGCGCGACGAGGCCATTGCCTACCGTCAAACCCGCCGAACGCAGCAGGTTTTCAATGACGGTTGCTTGCGCCCCCGTCAGCGGCCGGCCGCTGCCGTCGAGCGCCACGCCCGAACTGCGGTCGATGCCGATGTTCGACGACACACCCAGGCGGTCGCTGACCTTGATTTGATACGCGTCAACGCCCAGGCGCAAGGTGGGCGTAGGATTGAAGGTCAGCCCGGCCGACAGATTCGTCGATTTTTCCGGTTTTAATGCTTGCGCGCCCAGTGCCCGCGCAGCGGCCGAGTTCGGCTGCGCCAGGGTATACGGCACGCCCGCATGGTCGGACGTGTTCGAATACGATTGCGTCACCAGGCTCGGTGCATGGAAACCATTGCTGACGGTGCCGCGCACGGCGACCGTGGGCGTGACGTCATAGCGGGCGGACAAACGGCCCGTCGTCTTGCTGCCGAAATCTGAATATTTCTCGGCACGCAAGGCCGTGTCGAGCAGTAATTGCGGCGTCAGTTTCGCGCCCAGGCCGATGTACGCCGCATAGCTGTGGCGCGCCGTGTCGGACGCGTCGACGGGCAGGTAGCCGGCCAGCGCCGATGAGCCGCTGCCCTGCCAGGAAGCGGGTTCGCCCGGGCTGCGCTGCTGCGTTTCATGCGAATACTCGAGACCCAGGCTCAGGTCGGCCGGCTCGCTCAAGCCCAGCGGCACGGGACGGCGCACATCGGCGTTGGTGGTCGAGCGGCTGTAGCGCTGATTGCCGATGTCAAAATCCGTCTTGCCGCCAGGATAAGTGAGCGAGTAATTGGCCGAGTGCTCCACGCCCACGTCGATATCGTCGCGGCCATACGTCGTGCTCAGGTCCCAGGACCAGCCCGCCGTCTCGCCCTTGATGCCGCCCGTCAAGGAAAAGTCGTTTTCACTCGTCGTTTCATACGGCGTGAAGCCGTCGGGATACACGGACAGCAAGCCTTTGTTGTTATTGAAAATGGTATTGGGCAGGCGGAAATTCTGCGCCGAGCGGGCATTGCGGTGCGCATACGTGCCGAAGCCGTACAGTTGCACCTCGTTCGACAGGTCATAGCCGAGGTTGGCGCTGAGCGAGGCGGTCGTGCTTTGCGGCACGCCCGTATTGCGCCACGGATTGCTGTTGCGGTTCGCTTCTGCCGGGTTGGGCGAGGCGCCGGCCGGCAGGCTGTTGTTACTTCCCAGTTTCACCGGCTGGCCATCGCTGTTGCGCACGGCCGGATACGACAGATACGCGGGATTCAGTCCGAAATTGCGCACGGCGATGCCCTGGCGCTGGACTTCGGCGCCGAAGTGGGCAAAGCCGTGTTCGCCCAGGCGCGTGCCGCCATTGATGCGCACGGAACCGTTCGTGCCGTCACCCGCGTAGGTGGAACCGAGTTGCGTGCTGAAGCTGCCCTTGTCATCCGCTTTCAGGATGATGTTGATGACGCCGGCGATGGCGTCGGAACCGTAAATGGCCGAGGCGCCGTCGCGCAGGATTTCCACGCGAGCAATGGCGCCCGTGGGAATCAGGGCCAGGTCGGTGGCGACGGAACCGGGAAAGCCATCCTCATTGACGATGGCCGTCGTATGGCGGCGCTTGCCATTCACCAGCACCAGGGTATGCGAGGGGTCGAGGTTGCGCAGCTGCCCCGCGCGCACTATGCTGCCCAGGTCGGGCTGCACGCGGGCCGGCAAGTTGAACGATGGCAAGGCCGTATCGAGCGCATCGAGCAAGTTCAACTTGCCCGTGGCTTGCAATTGCTGCGCGCTGATCACGTCGATGGGCGCTGCGCTGTTGGCCACCGTGCGGCCCGTGCCGCGCGCGCCCGTGACGATGACGGTGTCAAACGGCGCGGCGACCAACGCGCCAGCGCCATCCGGCGCCGCTTGCGCATGCGCCACGCCAGGAGCTCCCAGCACGAGCACGGCCGCCGAGACGGCGTGTGCCAGTTGCCGCAAACGGGGGACGGGGTCTTGCTTGTGAATCAATTCCAGCATACGAAAACATCCTTTCAAAGTCGTCAACACAGTGGCTGCAGACTAAAGGATGGACAAACAAACAAGAACGAATGGTTTCGTATTTAGATATTTCGTTTTGGCAACTAACAACAGCGACGCGCCGTGTCAGGGAGCGGCCGGGGCGGTCGCCAGGCTCTGGTCGAGGCGCTTCCAGTAATCGCGTTCCAGCCGGGCCGTATCGATATCGCGTGCCGCGTCGTTGAAGCGTTTTTGCTGCGCAGCACCTTCAGCATCACGCTGGAAGCACACATGCACGGGGCGCTCCTTGAAGACGGTATCGATGATGGCGATACGTTCCCGATCGGCCTTGCTGAAGTTGCGTCCCATCAGCAAGTGCTGCAGCACATGGCGCTCGATGACGATCACACGGTAACGCTTGATGAACAGTTTCTTCAGATTCGTCGCGTCGTTCAAGCCCTCCTCCGTCTTCAGCTCGCCACGCGCCACCATGCCATCGAACTGTTCCCCATTCGAGTAGCCGGCCACGGTGCCGATGCGCAGCGGGCCCAGGTCGGCCAGGCTGGCGCCCGGCACGCCATCTTCCTTCAGGTAGGCCAGCACACCCTGCGTGCCGCCAACCGGCACAGAAAAGTGGCAGAGTTTTTCCCGTTCGGGCGTGCGCCACACGGCCAGGAACCCGGCATAGCGGGAACTGGCCAGGCCAAACTGCATGGCGCGCTTCCAGGGGAAATATTCATATCTGACCGCATAGCCGAGACGCTCGAAGACGGCGCTGACCATGGCGCCCGACATGCCATCGGCCGGTAGGCTGCGGGAAATAAAGGGCGGCCAATCTTCCGCCGCGAAGCGGACGATGCGCGAGCTGGCAGCGCCCGACGCCGCCATGGGCGCTGCAGCCTGCCCGTGTGCAAGGGCAAGTGCAGAGTGCATGAACAAACAGAAGGGCAAACCAACTGTCCGGAGGAAACGCATGTTTGGCTCCTATGGCCTGGCGCACCATGCAATGCAGGCGGCAACAGGACTGGCGGTCGGCTTTTTTATCACTAGCTTGATAAAAATCATGCTCCCACAAAAAAAAGAAATTGCAAAGTTGTTTATTTGCACTTTGACATTCCTAGAGGAAATAAAATACGATTGCGGCGCGCCTGCAACAGGCCTGTCATGGCGCTGGTTATCCCCTCTCACGAAACAGGTTTTTACTTGTGCACGCGCCGGATGGCCGATAATGGCGTTTTACCGTGGAAGATGACCGTGCCGCACCCTGCCCCTCCCTCACTTGCCGACCAGATCGAAGACTTGCTGCCGCAAACGCAATGCACCAAATGCGGCTACAACGGCTGCCGCCCGTATGCGGAAGCGATTGCCGCCAGCAGCGCCGACATCAACCAGTGCCCGCCGGGCGGCGCGCAAGGCATCGTGCGCCTGGCCGGCTTGCTGGGCAAAAAAGTCATCCCGCTCAATCCCGTCAACGGCCTCGAACGTCCGCGATCTGTCGCCTATATCGATGAATCGCTGTGTATTGGCTGTACCCTGTGCATCCAGGCTTGTCCGGTGGACGCCATCGTCGGCGCCGCCAAGCAGATGCATACAGTGGTCACCGATCTGTGCACGGGCTGCGACCTGTGCGTGGCGCCCTGCCCCGTCGACTGCATCGTCATGTACCCGGTCAGCGGCGACGCCACGGGCTGGGACGCCTGGAGCCAGATGGACGCCGACGATGCGCGCGCGCGCCATGATTTCCGCACGCAGCGCCTGCGCCGCGAAACAGAGGAAAACGAAGCGCGCCTGGCCGCCAAGGCTGTCGCCAAGATGCGCGAAGTGACGCAGGAAGTGCCCGTCACGCCCGATGAACAGGCGGAAAAGGAGCGCAAGCGCGCCATCATCGCCGCCGCCATGGAGCGCGCGCGCGCCAAGGCTGCTGCCGCCAGCACGGATACTGCCCAGCCAGCCCCCACCACCCCGAAAAAAGACGCATGAACGCTGCCAAACGCCTGGAAATCTTTACGCGCTTTCGCGCCGCCAATCCCTCCCCGAAAACGGAACTCGAATACACGACGCCGTTCGAGCTGCTGATCGCCGTGCTGCTGTCGGCACAGGCAACGGACGTGTCCGTCAACAAGGCGACCCGCTTGCTGTATCCGGTCGCCAATACGCCAGCCACGATACTGGCGCTGGGCGTGGACGAGCTGGCCAGCTACATCCGCACCATCGGCCTGTTCCGCACCAAGGCGAAGAACGTCATCGCCACCTGCCAGATCCTGCTGGAGCAGCACGGCGGCGAAGTGCCGCGCGACCGCGCCTCGCTGGAAGCCTTGCCCGGCGTGGGCCGCAAGACGGCGAACGTGGTCATGAACACGGCGTTTGGCGAACCGACGATGGCTGTCGACACGCATATCTTCCGCGTCTCGAACCGCACCGGCATCGCGCCAGGCAAGAATGTCGATATCGTCGAGCAAAAGCTGCTCAAATTCATACCCAAGGAATTCCTGCACGATGCCCACCACTGGCTCATCCTGCATGGCCGCTACACATGCACGGCGCGCAAGCCGCAGTGCTGGAACTGCATGATTGCCGACCTGTGCGATTACAAGGACAAGTCGCCGATGCCGGCCGTGGTGTAGGTAAAAAAAACGGCCCGAGTGGGCCGATGTCGTTGCGTGGTTGGTCGGATTAGCGCTACGCGCGTAATCCGACACATTATTGCTGCCTGGGGTGTTGTCGGATTACGGCCCTTCGGGCCTCGGTGGCCCCACCTAATCCGACCTACAGCAACACCATATTATCGCGATGAATCAGCTCATGGCCTTCCATGTAGCCGAGGATGGACTCGATTTCGGTGGACGGCTTGCGCATGATGCGGCGCGCTTCGCCGCTCGTGTAATTGGAAAGGCCGCGCGCCACTGACACGCCATCCGCATCGACGCAGGTGATCACGGCGCCGCGGCCGAATTCGCCGTTCACGCCCGTCACGCCGATCGGCAACAGCGACTTGCCTTCCTGGCGCAGCTTTTGCACGGCGCCCGCGTCCAGCACGACGGCACCGGCCGTGTGCAGATGATCGGCCATCCACTGCTTACGCGCCGTCAACTGCCCTGTTTGTGCCCGCAACTCCGTGCCGATCGCTTCGCCCTGGGCCAGGCGGCTGAGCACGTCGCTGTCGCGGCCCCAGGCGATGATCGTGTGGGCGCCCGACTTGGCGGCGCGCTTGGCGGCGAGGATTTTCGTCAGCATGCCGCCACGTCCCAGGCTGCTGCCGGCGCCGCCGGCCATCGCTTCCAGGGCCGGATCGCCAGCGATGCCCTGCGTGATCAGGTAGGCGTTCGGGTCCTTGCGCGGGTCGGCCGAGAACAGGCCGTGCTGGTCCGTCAGGATGACGAGCGCGTCGGCCTCGATCAGATTGGCCACCAGCGCGCCCAGGGTATCGTTGTCACCGAACTTGATTTCATCGGTGACGACGGTGTCGTTTTCATTGATGATCGGCACCACGCCCAGGCGCAGCAGGGTCGTCAGGGTGGAGCGGGCATTCAGGTAGCGTTCGCGGTCGGCCAGGTCGGCGTGCGTCAGCAGCACTTGCGCCGTGCCGAGACTGTGGGCGCGGAAGCTGCTTTCATAGATTTGCGCCAGGCCCATCTGGCCGACGGCGGCGCATGCCTGCAATTCGTGGATATCGGTGGGGCGCTGCTCGAAACCGAGGCGCAGCATGCCTTCGGCGATGGCGCCGGAACTGACGAGCACGACTTCCTTGCCCAGGGCGCGCAAGCCTGAAATCTGCGCGGCCCAGCGCGCGATGGCGGCATGGTCGAGTCCGCGACCATCGTTGGTGACCAGCGAAGAGCCGACTTTGATGATGATACGGGTAGCTTTTTGAATCACGGAATCCATGGGGCGGCGCTCTTCACTTAATAGACGTCAGCGCGCAGGACGCAGCAGCAGCAAGGCCAGCCCCGCCGTCAACTCCATTGCGCACATGAACAACACAAAACCCTGGGGCAAGCCGAAGCTGATGGCCGCGAACAGACGGCCGGCGGGCTGCGCCAGGAGCAACATTGCTGTGATATCGCCGAGGACAGGCGGTTCGCCCTGCCGTGCCGCGAACAGCGCCAGGAGCGCGGTAGCACCCCAGACACCGACATGCGTGGCGTAGAACTGGCTGTAGCCATT
Organism: Janthinobacterium sp. GMG1; assembly: GCF_034427795.1. Classification (NCBI taxonomy): domain Bacteria; kingdom Pseudomonadati; phylum Pseudomonadota; class Betaproteobacteria; order Burkholderiales; family Oxalobacteraceae; genus Janthinobacterium; species Janthinobacterium sp. GMG1. Next base: position 84,938 of record NZ_JAXQNT010000004.1, on the reverse strand, counting down.
GACGCCATTGAGGAAGATGCCCATGCCGGCCGCCATTTCATCGGCGAACAACAGGCAGGCGACCGCGCTCAGCCCGTAAGCATACGCGATCAGATGCAATACACGGCGCTGCCACGCTTGCTTGCGCGCTGGCGCGGCAGCGGCCGTCTGTACCGACATCAGGGTAAAGCCTTAGTCGAGGATCTTGAAACGCGGATCATCCGGGTCGATCGACGAGATACCGCGTGCTTCTTCGGTCATCTGCGTCTCTTCGGCACGGCTTTCGCTGTGTTTCTTCTCTTCCAGATGCTGGTAAATCGCATTCACCAGTTCCGGGCAACCCTGATGGTTCAGCGCGGAGATCTCGAAGACGGGACCTTTCCAGGCAAAACGCTTGAGGAAGTCCTTGACGATCTTCTTGCGCTCTTCTTCCGGCACCATGTCGAGCTTGTTCAACACCAGCCAGCGCGGCTTGTCGACCAGCGACTCGTCGTACTTCTTCAATTCCTTGACCAGCGCCTTGGCTTCCTTGACAGGATCGACGTTGGTTTCAAACGGCGCCAGGTCGACGATGTGCAACAGCAGACCCGTGCGCTGCAAGTGACGCAGGAATTGATGGCCCAGGCCCGCGCCTTCGGAAGCGCCTTCGATCAAGCCGGGAATATCGGCGATCACAAAGCTCTTCTCGTGCGATACGCGCACCACGCCCAGGTTCGGGTGCAGGGTGGTAAATGGGTAATCGGCAATTTTCGGACGCGCGTTCGAGACGGCCGAAATGAAGGTCGACTTGCCGGCGTTCGGCATGCCAAGCAGGCCAACATCGGCCAGGACTTTCAATTCCAGGCGCAGTTCGCGGCGTTCGCCTTCCTTGCCCTCGCCCTTCTGGCGTGGTGCGCGGTTGGTCGAGGACTTGAAGTGGATATTGCCCCAGCCGCCTTCGCCGCCCTTGGCCAGCATTTCGATCTGGCCGTGCTCGGTCAGATCAGCCAGGATTTCGCCGCTCGCGTTGTCGATGATCAAGGTGCCAACCGGCATGCGCAGGTGGATATCATCGGCGCCCTTGCCATAGCAATCTGCGCCACGGCCAGGCTCGCCATTGCGAGCCTTGTGCATTTTGGAGAAGCGGAAATCGACGAGCGTGTTGATATTGCGGTCGGCGACTGCCCAAATGGTGCCGCCCTTGCCGCCATCGCCGCCATCGGGACCGCCAAAAGGCCGGAATTTTTCACGGCAGAAAGAGGCGCAGCCGTTGCCGCCATCGCCCGCGATGACTTCGATTTTTGCTTCGTCGATAAACTTCATAATTTTGCCGCCATAAAACTAAAAAGGCTCTACCTTGGGCAGAGCCTTTCGATTGAAGGCTTGCGCCTTACATCATGCGATCATTGCGGAGCGAACTGGCGCCCCGCGATGAATTACGCTGGTACTGCTGCGTTAGGTACAACGGTCACGAATTGCTTCGAGCCAGCACCTTTGACAACGAACTTCACTTTGCCCGCGATCAGCGCGAACAACGTGTGGTCCTTGCCCATGCCTACGCCTTCGCCGGCGCGCACTGGGGTGCCGCGTTGACGAATGATGATGCCGCCAGCATTGATAGCTTGGCCGCCGTAGACTTTAACGCCCAGACGTTTTGATTCTGAATCACGGCCGTTTCGCGTTGTGCCGCCGCCTTTTTTATGTGCCATTTAAGACTCCTTGATAGCTGATTAATTCAAACAGCGGCGATTAGCCGTTGATCGAAACGATTTGGATTTCGGTAAAATTCTGGCGATGGCCTTGATGCTTTTGGTAGTGCTTACGACGACGCATCTTGAAAATTTTGACCTTATCATGGCGACCATGCGCCACAACCGTAACCAGTACCGTTGCACCTTCGACCAATGGAGCACCAAACTTGATGCTATCGCCCGCGCCTACTGCGAGAACTTGATCGATGGTGATTTCGGAACCAATGTCTGCCGGTATCTGTTCTACTTTAAGTTTTTCGCCAGCGACAACTTTGTATTGTTTGCCACCGGTTTTTATGACCGCGTACATGATTTGAAACCTCATCAAATGTTGAAAGAATTTGTCCCACTGCCATGAAAAGCAAGCCATGCACAACAGGGGGAACCAGCGATTATACACGGACTGATAAATTGCGTCAAAAAGTATTCACAAAGCTTGACGATCGTGGTATGTCGACAACCTGACCATCATGTCAGGCTTGCGCCGGGCAGACAGCAAAACGCGCGCCAGTGCCAACAAGATCAATCAATTGCTCTACAGTCATAGGCAAACGTCACGCACGCGCAAGCCTTGTCGTATAATCGCGGCACCCACAATCTAATGCAGGTTCGCCTTGTCTGACGCTAACAAACACGTTAACCAAAACACCATCGTGCAAACGATTGCCGCCGATATGGACGCAGTCAATACGGTGATCCGCCAAAAATTGCACTCCGATGTAATTCTGATCAACCAGATCGCTGAATACATCATCAGCGCAGGCGGCAAACGCATCCGTCCCGTGCTGATCTTGCTGGTGGCCAATGCCCACGCCTATCGCGGCACGGCGCACCATGAACTGGCCGCCGTGGTCGAATTCATCCACACCGCCACCCTGCTGCACGACGACGTCGTCGATGAGTCGTCGATGCGCCGCGGACGCCAGACGGCCAACGCCCTGTTCGGCAATGCCGCCTCCGTGCTGGTGGGCGACTTCCTGCACTCGCGCTCGTTCCAGCTGATGGTGTCGCTGAATAATATGCGCGTCATGCAAATCCTCTCCGACGCCACCAACGTGATCGCCGAAGGCGAAGTGCTGCAGTTGCTGAACATGCACGATCCGGACGTGACGCAAGAGAGCTACCTGAACGTCATCCGCTCGAAAACGGCCAAGCTGTTCGAAGCGTCGGCGCAACTGGGCGCCCTGATCGCCGGCGCCAGCGAAGACGACATCGAAGCGGCTGCCGAATACGGCCGCTCGCTGGGCACGGCCTTCCAGCTGATCGACGACGTGCTCGACTATGCAGGCGACGCCGCCGAAATCGGCAAGAACGTGGGCGACGACTTGCGCGAAGGCAAACCGACCATGCCGCTGATCTGGCTGATGGAAAACGGTACGCCGGAGCAACGCGAACTGGTGCGCAGCTGCATCGAGCAAGGCGACGAACAACATTTCGACGCCATCCTGGCCGCCATCACCAATAGTGGCGCCCTCGACTACACGCGCAAGCAGGCGGAAATCGCCGGCCAGCGCGCCGCCGATGCCATCGCCGGCTGGCCGGACAGCGTCTACAAGCAATCCATGCTGCAACTGTGCTCGTTTGCCGTGGACCGCAATCACTGATCGCGTTTAGGTTAGAGCAAAGACAACGGCGCCAATGGCGCCGTTTTTTTATTGCTTTGCTACTTGCGCTCATGCTCCATCGCCGCGCCCGCCAACTCCTGCACGATGGCCGGCGCCGCTTCCAGCCGTTCGCTGTAGCGGCTGCCCAGATACTCGCGGCGGTCGCGCACCAGCAGGGTGAATTTATACAGCTCTTCCATCACGTCGACCAGGCGCTCGTAATACGGCGACGGCTTCATGCGGCCGTCATCGTCGAATTCCTGATACGCCTTGGCCACCGAAGACTGGTTCGGAATCGTTACCATGCGCATCCAGCGTCCCAGCACGCGCAAGCCATTGACGGCATTGAACGATTGCGAGCCGCCCGATACTTGCATCACGGCAAGGGTCCGCCCCTGCGTGGGCCGCACGCTGCCCGTTTCCAGCGGCAGCCAGTCGATCTGCGATTTAAACACGCCCGTGACAGCGCCATGCCGCTCGGGGCTGCACCACACTTGCCCTTCCGACCACAGCGACAGTTCACGCAACTCCTGCACCTTCGGATGCTCGGGCGACACACTGTCGACCATGGGCAAGCCATGCGGGTCGAACACCCGCGTGTCGGCGCCAAAGTGGCGCAGGATGCGCTCCGCTTCCAGGGTCAGCAACTTGCTGTACGAACGCTCGCGCAAGGAACCGTACAGCAACAGGATACGCGGTGCATGCGTGGACACATTGACCGGCGCCAATTTATCCAGGCTGGGCACGTCCAGGTGGGCGGCACTGATATTCGGCAACTCTTCCATTTATGCCACCGGCTTGCCGTCGGCGCCGACCACGGCCTGGCCGTCTTCCTTGGCAAACGCGCCTTGCTGCGGCAGCGGCAGGATCTCCAGCACTTTTTCCGATGGCCGGCACAGGCGCACGCCCAGTTCCGTGACGACGATGGGGCGGTTGATCAAGATAGGATGGGCTTGCATGGCGTCGAGCAGGGTTGCGTCCGGCAAATCCGGATTGGCCAAGCCCAGCTCGTCGTACAGGGCGCCCTTGTCGCGCATCACCGCGCGCACGGACAGGCCCGCACGCTGGATCAGGTCGACCAGTTCCTCGCGCGATGGCGGATGTTTGACGTAATCGATGATGACGGGTTCGACACCCGTGTTGCGGATCAGGGCCAGGGTATTGCGCGAGGTGCCGCACGCCGTGTTGTGGTAAATCGTGATCGTCATGTCGTGATGTCCTTCGGTAAAGTAGATTCAGTGACGCAGCAAGGCGCGCCAGCGCAGCAGTTCTCGGTCAAGAAAGCCAGCAAGCCGTTCATGCCCGCATAGTTGGCCGCATAGATGATGGAACGGCCCGCCTTGCTTGCCGTCACCAGATTGGCGTGCGCCAGTTCTTTCAAGTGAAACGACAGGGACGAAGGCGCAATCGCCAGCGCTTCGGCAATTTTCGTCGCGGCCATGCCTTGCGGCCCCGCTTGCACCAGCAGGCGGAACACGGCCAGCCGCGATTCCTGTGCCAGCGCAGCCAAGGCCGCGATGGCGGCAACATTCGTCAGCGGCGCCGCCCCGCTCGCTATTGTCTGTGTATTTTCCATATTTCAATAATAGTCGAATTATTGAATCATTTCAAGCGACACGTCTTGGCTACCCATCTTACGTAACCTAGCGCACCGACTGTCATGATCAATCGGTCTACCTTGATGAAAAAATCACTGCGATTGGCATTCCCATGACACGCTCGACACCCTTGAAAATCCTCGGCTGGAGCCTGGCCGCCCTGCTGGCCCTGGTCGCCATCGTGGTCATCTTGGTGCTGACCTTCGACTGGAACCGCGCCCGCCCCTACATCAACGAAAAGGTGTCGGAAAGCACGGGCCGTACCTTCGTCATCGGCGGCGATTTACAGGTGAAATGGAAGCAAGGGTTGAAAACGGAGCCGGGCTGGCGCCGCTACGTGCCGCGCCCCATCATCAGCGCGCAGGACGTGCACATGAGCAACCCTGACTGGGCGACGGCCGGCCCGCAACTGGCCAGCGCGAAACGCATCGACGTGGCCATCCATCCGCTGCCCCTGCTGCAGCACAGGCTGGTGCTGACGGATCTGGCCCTAGCCTCTCCCAACATTGCCCTGCAGCGGCGCGCCGATGGCAGCAACAGCTGGACCTTGAAGGACAATGGCCCTTCGGCATGGGACGTGGAAATCCAACGCATGGCCTTCGGTGACGGCTTCATCCGCTACCTCGACGAGGGCATCGCGCTGGACATGCACGCCAAGGTCAGCTCGACCGCGCCCGACGCCACGCCGGGCGATGCGCCAGGCAATGCGCCCGTGCAGAAATACGGCATTGCCTTCACCCTGGGCGGCACCTACCGCAAGGCACCCGTGACGGGCGGCGGCAAGGCGGGCGCCGTGCTGACATTGACTGACAACAATACCGTGTATCCCGTGCAGGCGCATGCCGTGCTGGGCAAGAACAAGGCCAGCATCGACGGCACACTGACGGACCCACGCTCGCTGTCGGGCATCGATTTGCAGCTGAGCCTGGCCGGCGCCAGCATGGCGGATCTGTATCCGCTGACGGGCGTGCTGCTGCCGGAAACGCCGGACTACGCCACCAAGGGTCGCCTGCTGGGCAAGAAAGACGGCGCCACCTGGAACTGGATCTATCAAAACTTCAAGGGCACGGTGGGCCAGAGCGACCTGGGCGGCACCCTGCAATACCTGCCGCGCCAGCCGCGTCCCCTGCTGCGCGGCGAAGTGACGTCGCAGCAACTCCGCCTGGAAGACCTGGGTCCCACCATCGGCGCCGACAGCAATGCCCAAAAACAGGCGCGCGGCAAGGCGCCCGTGCAACCGGACAACAAAGCCTTGCCCGTGGAACAGTTCAACACGGCCAAATGGAATGCGCTCGATGCCGACGTGAAATTCACGGGCAAAAAACTCGTGCGCACGCACGATATCCCGCTCAACGACATCGTCGCCAACATCCACATGAAAGACAAGGTGCTGAGTTTGACGCCGCTCAACTTCGGCATGGCCGGCGGCGACATCACCTCGAACATCACGCTCGACGGCCGCCAAAAGACCATCGCCGCGCAAGCCAAGGTAGCAGCGCGCCACCTCAAGATACGCGAACTGTTTCCCAAGCTGCAATCGATGCAAGCGAGTTTCGGTGAAGTGTATGGCGACGCGGCACTCACGGGCCACGGCAATTCCGTTTCCGCCATGCTGGCCAGCGCGAATGGCGAACTGGCGGCCACCGTCAGCGAAGGCTCCGTCAGCCAGTTCATGCTGGAACTGGCCGGCTTGAACCTGGCCAACGCCGTCTTCGTGAAAATCTTTGGCGACAAGCAAGTCCACCTGAATTGCCTGGCCAGCGATTTCGCCGTCACGAATGGCCAGGCCGACGTGCGCCGCTTCGTGCTCGACACGGACACGGCCGTGGTCAATGTCACGGGCAACGTCAACCTGGCCCACGAAACCCTGGACCTGGACGTGCGCCCCCGTACCAAGGGCGCCCGCATCATCACCTTGCGCACGCCGCTGTACGCGAAAGGCACGTTCAAGAACCCGGACGTGGGCCCGCAAAAAGGCCCGCTGGCCCTGAAAGCCGGCGCCGCCGTGGCCCTGGCCACCGTCGTCACGCCGCTGGCCGCCCTGCTGCCGCTGGTCAACGTCGACAAAGCCCCCGACACGGACTGCGCCGCCGTCATGGCGCAAGCCAACGCCACCCGCAAAGCCCCGACTTCGCCGGCAACAAATGCGCCCGCCAAGAAAGTGAGCGAGGCGGAGATCAAGAAAGCCCAGCAGGAAAAGAAATAGGGCTTGATGTAGCCGCTTGAAAGCCGCTCCGCCATCTGCTGTAATGAAGGAGCGGGGTGTGGCTCAGCCTGGTAGAGCGCTGCGTTCGGGACGCAGAGGCCGGAGGTTCGAATCCTCTCACCCCGACCAGCCTTTTCCCCTCACTGGGCCGGCTTGAACTGCTTGCACCTTGACCTGCGCGTTGGCGTGCCGCCAGGAAATATGATATTAATTACATCATTAATTTCCTAATCACTTCTCGCGCAAGGGCTTGACCGATGTCTTTCCTGATAGTTCTGGCCGCACTGGCCTTCCTCATGCTGGCCGCCTACCGCGGCTACAGCGTGATCCTGTTTGCGCCTGTCGCTGCACTGGGCGCCGTGCTGCTTACCGATCCGTCCGCCGTGCCGGCTGTCTTCAGCGGCATCTTCATGGAAAAGATGGTCGGCTTTATCAAGCTGTATTTCCCCGTCTTTTTGCTGGGCGCCGTGTTCGGCAAGCTGATTGAGCTGTCCGGCTTTTCCCAGTCCATCGTCGTGGCCGCCATCCGCTATATCGGCAGTGCGCGCGCGAATGCCGTCATCGTTGCCGTGTGCGCAGCCCTGACTTACGGCGGCGTGTCGCTGTTCGTGGTGGTGTTTGCCGTGTACCCGTTTGCGGCTGAACTGTACCGCCAGAGCAATATCCCCAAGCGGCTGATGCCGGGCGCCATCGCCCTGGGCGCGTTTTCCTTCACCATGGATACCTTGCCCGGCACGCCGCAAATCCAGAACATCATCCCCACCACCTTTTTCAATACGACCGGCTGGGCCGCGCCGTGGCTGGGCACTATCGGCGCCGTGCTGACGGTGATCATGGGACTGGCTTTCCTCGAATGGCGCCGGCGTTCCGTCATGGCGACGGGCGAGGGCTATGGGGCCGAGGCCGACAAGGCCACAGCCGACGAGGGCGACTTGCCCCATCCGCTGCTGTCGGTAGCGCCTCTGGTGCTGGTCGGCGTGGCCAACTTTGCGCTGACCAAGCTGATCCCGCACTGGTATGGCGACAGCTATATGCTCACCGCCGAGGCGTTGCCAGGACTGCACGCGCCCGTGTCGACGTCGATCGCCTCAGTGACAGGCATCTGGGCCGTGGAAGGCGCCTTGCTGCTGGGTATCTTGCTCGTCTGCGCGACGGCCTTCGGGCGCATCCGCGCCGCCTTTGCCGAAGGCACCAAGGCGGCCGTGGGCGGCGCCTTGCTGGCGGCCATGAATACGGCGTCCGAATATGGCTTTGGCGGCGTCATCGCGGCCCTGCCCGGCTTCCTTGCCGTCAGCAACACCTTGCGCAGCGTGCCCGATCCGCTCGTCAACGCGGCCGTGTCCGTGACGACCCTGGCCGGCATCACGGGATCGGCCTCGGGCGGCATGAGCATCGCGCTGGCGGCCATGTCAGACAGTTTTATCCAGGCCGCGCAGCAGGCGCACATCCCGCTGGAAGTGATGCACCGCGTGGTGGCCATGGCCAGCGGCGGCATGGATACCTTGCCGCACAATGGCGCCGTGATCACCCTGCTGGCCGTCACAGGCCTCACGCACCGCCAGTCCTACCGCGACATTTTCGGCATCACCGTCATCAAGACGGTGGCCGTGTTTTTAGTGATCGGTATTTACTACCTGACAGGGCTGGTATGATCGCGTCTTCGCCGACGCTCACTCGCACCGCTCCATGAATCATTTCCAGGTATTGATCGCTGCGGTCTCGGCCGTGGTGCTGTTCTTGTACAGCTTGCAAGCTTTCAGCCGTGAACTGCAAGCGATGGGCGGCGCCGGCATGCAAGCCTGGCTGGCGCGAGTCACCACCAACCGCTGGTACGGCTTTCTCGTCGGCGCCATCGCCACGGCGCTGGTGCAGTCGAGCAGCGCCACGACGGCGCTGGCCGTCGCCCTCGTCGATGCACAAGTGATCAGCTTTGCGGGCAGTTTGGCAATCCTCTTGGGTGCGAATGTCGGCACGACGGCCACGGCCTGGCTGGTGTCGATGAAGCTGACGGGCATCGGCCCGCTGTTCATCATTGCCGGCGCCCTCGTCTCCAGCCTGCCCAGCAAGATACAGGCGCTGGGCAAGGCGGCGTTTTACTTTGGCTTGATCTTCTTCGCCCTGGACCTGATCTCGAGCGAACTCAAGCCGCTGCAGGCGCAACCGTGGTTTGTCGATACCTTGGCGCAGGCGCGCGAACCGTGGATCGCCTTGCTGATGGGCGCGCTATTTACGGCGCTGGTGCAATCGAGCAGCGTATCCACCGGCCTGGCCATCGTGCTGACGCAGCACCAGCTGATCCCGGCCGAAGCGGCCATCGCCATCGTCGTGGGCGCGAATGTCGGCTCTACCTCGACGGCGCTGCTGTCAAGCCTGCAGATGAGCGCCAACGCGCAAGCCACGGCCAAGGCCAACTTCCTGTTCAACCTGGCTGGCGCGTTGGCCTTCTTCCCCTTCATTCCCGCCCTGTCGAACGCCTTGCTGCCGCTGGCCGGCACGGCCGTGGCGGCCGCGCACCTGATTTTCAACCTGTGCGTTGGACTGTGTTTCCTCGTGTTCCTGCCCTACCTCCAGCCGCGCCTGATGCGCTGGCTGAAGGCGGCTCCCGCCTGAGTCTATTTCACGGCCGGCGCGGTACCCACCGGCTGCGCCGGCTTGAACACATGGCTGATGCCCATGGTCAGCAGCGGACCGGCCAGCGCCAGGTAGGAACTGTCCACGCCGTACGGATTGCCCGCCAGGAACCAGCCAATCGTGGCGATCACGGAGACGATCACGCCGACAAAGGCGCCGCGCGGCGTGCCGAATTTCGGCGCATAGAAGGCCATCAGCACCAGCACGGCCAGGGTGGCGCGCAGGGCCTTGCCGAGGAAGGCGATCATCAGCAATTTTTCCGCATACAGCGCCAGCACCAGCGGCAGCAATCCCGCCACGACGATGGCGATGCGCAGGAACATCAGCGATTTCGCGTCATTCTTCGCCTTGTTGTACCAGGGATCGTAAAAATCCTTCATGGCCAGGGTCGCCGACGCCAGGGTGGTGGCGGAAATGCCGCCGAACAGGGCGCCGGCCAGTCCCACGATCATGATGCTGGCGGAAAACGCCGGCATGTGGGCGATCAGGGTCGGGAAGGCATCGATCGACTTCATGCCCGGATACAGCACGGCGCTGCACATGCCGATCAGGGCCGCCATCAGGCCGAACGGGATCATCAGCGACGACACGTAATAGCAGGCGCGCTTGGCCACGGCCGGGTTGTCCGTGCTGACCAGGGCCTGGATCACGTATTGCGTGGCGAAGATGGAACCGATGCCGCCGATCATCCAGGCGATGATCTGACCCCAGCCGATCTCGACCCAGTTGAACATCTTGGCCGGCAGCTGCGCCTGCAGCGCGCCGATGCCGCCCGTTGCCTCCAGCGCATACGCCAGCGCCAGGATCACGCCCAGGTACTTGACGATGGAGTGGGCGAAATTGGTGTACACGACCGAGCGCATGCCGCCCAGGCTGACATAGATCACGGTGATGGCGCCCACCAGCAAGATGGCCACGGTCTTGTTGATGTGCAGCACGGCCGCCAGCACGGCGCCGCCACTCGCGTACAGGGCCACGGCAACGATGCTCAGCGCAACGATGGTGAGGATGGAGGCCGCATAGCGCACGGGTTCGCCGTAGGTTTGCGCAAGGATGCCGGAAATCGTCGACTGCCCGCTTTCCTTGTATTTTTTCACCAGCACGATGGCCAGCAGCAAGAAGCCCAGCGACAGCGCCACCAGATTCCAGGCGGCGGAAATACCCAGTTCATAACCCTTCTGGGCCGTGCCGATGCTGACGGAACTGCCGATGAATTCCGACAATAGCAACGCGCCGATCAGGTAGGCGGGATAGTTGCGCCCGCCCGCCGTCATGCCCTCGGCGCTGTTGGCATGCTTGCGCACGCTATAGGTAATGTACGACATGAGGGCGAAATAGCCCACCGTGACCGCGGCGATAATGATCAATCTGTTTTCCATCCGTCTACTCCAAGTCTGCTTTTCTTATTATTATTTTTCAAGAAAGCTTCCCCTGCCGCATGCCGGACCAGCCGGCGGTGGTGCTCAGGGAAAAACTACATTCCTGCCGTACCGATACGGTACAGCAAGCCTCACACTAAAAAATTCCGCAACTGCGCTGTAAACAGGTCTGCCGCCTCGATGTTCGAAATATGCGAGGCGGGCAGGCTTGCCAGGCGGGCGCCCGCGATCTGCTGCTGCAGCCAGCGCGCGTCGTCGATGGTGGTCACGGGATCGTGCTCGCCCGCGATGATCAGGGTCGGCACGGTGATCGTGCCGACGCCAGCGTGCAAGTCGGCCTGGGCCAGCACGTCGCAGCAGGCCGCGTAGCCGCCCGCATCCTGGCCGCGCAAGGTGCCGACCAGGCGCGCCACCGTGTCCGCTTCACGCGCGATAAACTGCGGCGTGAACCAGCGCGCGGCGGCGCTATCGGCCACCGCGGCCATGCCGTCGCGGCGCACTTGCTCCGCCCGCAACTGCCATGGCGCGGCGCCGCCGATGCGCGCCGCCGTATTCGCCAGCACGAGCTGCGTCAAACGTCGCGGCTGGTGAACGCCCAGCCACTGGCCCGTCAAGCCGCCCATGGAAATGCCGCAGAATGCAGCGCGTTCGATATCGAGGTGGTCGAGCAGCGCCACCACGTCCAGCCCCAACCGCTCGATGCCGAACGGCGCGCCGCCGCTCGCCGACTGGCCATGGCCACGCGTATCGTAGCGCACGACAAAAAAGTCGCCGGCCAGCGCGGCCGCCTGCGCATCCCACATGGACAGGTCCGTGCCAAGGGAATTCGACAGGACCAGGCAAGGCTTGCGGCGCTCGCCATCCGTGCGGTAATGCAGGCCGATACCATCCACCGCGCACGTTTTCCCGACAATGTCGTTGCCTATCATTAGATGTCTCCTCAGGAATCGTCGTCGCGCACGGACGAAGGATGGCGGCACAGCGGCATCACGTCGATCTGCATGTAGGGGAACAAAGGCAGGGAGGTGAGCAAGTTGTGCAACTCGTCCACGCTGTCCACATCGAAAACGCTGATGTTGGCGTACTGGCCGGCGATGCGCCACAGGTGGCGCCACTTGCCCTCGTGCTGCAGGCGCTGCGCCAGTGCCTTTTCCGTCTGCTTGAGCTGCGCCGCCTGCTCGGTGGGCATGCTCAATGGCAGGTTTACGTTCATGCGTACATGGAATAACATGGTTTCTCCTTATTGACGCTGCATGGAACGCAGCTTGTCGGTATCGATCTCGACGCCCAGGCCCGGACCCGTCGGCACCTGCAGCATGAAGTCGCGGTACACGAGCGGCTCGCGCAAGACTTCCTGCGTCAGCAGCAGTGGCCCGAACAGTTCCGTACCCCAGGCCAGTTCGGCAAACGTGGAGCAGACGTGGGCCGTGGCGGCCGTGCCGACGCCGCCTTCGAGCATGGTGCCGCCGTACAGGCCGACGCCGGCCAGGCGCGCCACGGTGGCCACTTCCAGCGCGGGCAGCAAGCCACCCGACTGGGTGATTTTCACCGCAAACACGTCGGCCGCATCGGCCTGGGCCAGCGCCAGCGCGTCGGCGGGACCGTGCAAGGCTTCGTCGGCCATGATGGCCACGTCGAAGCGCCGCGTCAGGCGCGCCAGCGCGGCGCGGTTGCCGGCTTTCACGGGCTGCTCGATCAGGTCGATGCCGCCCGCTTCCAGTGCGGCGATGCCGCGCACGGCGTCCGTCTCGCTCCAGGCCTGGTTGACATCGACGCGCACGCTGGCCCGTTCGCCCAGCGCCCGCTTGATCTCCAGTACGTGGGCCACGTCATCCATCACGTCGCGCAAGCCGATCTTCAGCTTGAAGATGCGGTGACGGCGCAGTTCCAGCATTTTTTCCCCTTCGGCGATATCGCGCGCCGTGTCGCCGCTGGCCAGCACCCAGGCCACGGGCAGCGCATCGCGCACGCGGCCGCCCAGCAATTCCGACAGCGGCACATTCAGGCGGCGCGCCTGGGCGTCCAGCAGGGCCGTTTCGATCGCGCACTTGGCGAAGCGGTTGCCCTGGATGAGCTTGCGCACCCTGGCCATGGCCTTGGCCACTTCGCTCGCTTCCATGCCGACCAGCAGCGGCGCGATATAGGTGTCGATATTCGTCTTGATGCTTTCCGGGCTTTCGCCGCCGTAGCCCAAGCCGCCGATGGTGGTCGCTTCGCCCCAGCCCGTGATGCCATCGGCGCAGCGCAGCCGCACCAGCACCAGGGTTTGCGTATTCATGGTCGCGACGGACATGCGGTGCGGGCGAATGGTTGGCACATCGACCAGGTAGGTCTCGATATTTTGAATCATATTTATTCCGTATAATTCTGTGGAGTGGTTACACGATATTCCCCGAATCTCCCCACGTCCAACACCGAGTTGGTATCAAACCTATACCTGAAAGGTATGAAGATGGAATTACGGCACTTGCGCTACTTCGTTGCGGTCGCGGAGGAAAGGAACTTCACGCGGGCCGCCGCGCGCCTGCACATCGCGCAGCCGCCGCTGAGCCGACAGATGCAGCAGCTGGAAGAAATCCTGGGCGTGGTGCTGATCGAAAAGGGGTCACGGCCCTTGCGGCTGACGGAAGCGGGCGAGTTTTTCCTCGCCCATGCGCGGCCCCTGCTCGATCAGGTACGCGACCTGCAGGCGATGACGCAGCGCGTGGGCAAGCTGGAACGCACGCTGTCGATCGGCTTCGTCGCCTCGACCCTGTATGGGGAATTGCCCGACATCGTGCACCGCTTTTGCGAGCGCCATCCCGAAGTCGACGTGAGCCTGCATGAAATGACGACGGTGCAGCAGTTGAAGGCCCTGAAGGAAGGCCGCATCGACGTGGGATTCGGACGATTGAAAAGCGAAGATCCCAGTATCCGCCGCATCCTGCTGCGCGAAGAGCGCCTGGTGGTGGCGCTGCCGCCCGGCCACCGGCTGGCCAAGGGGGAAGGCGGATTGCGCCTGACTGACCTGGTGCACGAAACCCTGCTCGTGTATCCGAAAGCACCCCGTCCCAGCTTTGCCGACCAGGTGCTGGCCATGTTCAGCGAAGGCAATGTCACGCCAGGCCCCGTCACGGAAGTGCGCGAGCTGCAGATTTCCATGGGACTGGTGGCGGCCGGCCAAGGCATTTCCATCGTGCCGGAAAGCGTGCAAGCCATGCACCACCGGAACGTCGTGTACCGCAAGCTGGACGACAAGCATGCGTTCTCGCCCATTTTATTCAGCATGCGGCATATGGACCGCTCGCCGGAACTGGAAAACCTCCTCGCCGCCGTATACTCGATCTACGATGAACACGGCATCGCGCACGTCAAGGAAAGCCTGTAGCAGTGACTACGCCGCGTCGGCCAGCAATGTCGGGCGCAGCGCGCGAATGCGCAGTTCCGTGAAATAGCCGCCCGCCTCGTTGTAGCGCAGGTAGTAACGGCCGCAGTTCAGGCAGCGGGCCACCTGGCTCAGATTGGCGGGATAGTAGCGCGGGGCGATGGGTGCATCCGCACTGTCGTAGCGCGTGCCGTGCGGGTGGTACTCGGCAAACGTCGGTTCCTCGTACGGGTCTTCGCGCAGGGTGCCGACTTCTTCAAAGCGGTCCAGCTCCAGCGAAGTGGGAAGGCGCTGCCAGGCGTCCAGCGGGACGGCGCAGCAGCTGCATTTTTTTGTCACCAGCGCCGACGCGGCGGCCAGTGCGGACAAAGCGGGAAAGTCGATGAATACCATGGTTCAGCCTATGCAAAGGGGCGGCCCATGGCAACGAGCCTGGCCGCGCCCTTTCATTCTAGCCCAGCAAGCGATTTGCCATGTGCCCCGTCATCTTGCCGCCCGGCGCCAGCGGCCGTGCCGCACCAGGATCAGCTCGAGCAGCATCAGCATGCCGCCGGAGACGAGCAGCAGCGGCATCAGCGCGCACATGCCGGCCGCCGCCAGCCAGGCCAGCGCAGAAGGCGAGGTCCAGGCGCCCGGCAGCAGCTTGGGTAAACCCAGCGAGCCTGGCAGGCGCCGCTTGAAAAACATCAACCAGCCCGACACCAGCGAGAACAGCACGCTGGCGCCGAACAGCAGCAGCAAGGCCTGGTTCCACCAGCCAAATTCGCCGCGGTGAAATGGAATGCCGATGGCCGTCGCCTTGCCGAACGCCGTCTGCGCCTCCCACCCTGCATAGTACAAAGGCTTGCCGCTGTAGGCATCGAATTGCAGGTCGAAGCGCAAGGTGGGCTGGCTGCGGTCGGCCATGGTGGCGCGCCACACATCATCCTGGCTGGCCGGCGCCGTCAGCTGCACGGCGATGGCGGGCGCGTGGCTGCGCGCTACCTGCCACGCATCCTGCCAGTCGAGCGGAGCGCCCGCCTCGGTCGAATGCAGACCGCGCGGCGCGGGCGCCGGCGCCTGGCCGCTGACATCGCGCAGCGCGCGGATGCGCCCGCCCGCCTGCTGGCTCCACGTCAGCCCTGTCGTCAGGATCACGGCGCTGACGATGCCGAGCGCCACGCCAAGAAAAGCATGCCACTGGCGCCAGCCATTGCGGCCCCGCGCGCCCCGCTTCGGCAAGCCCGATTGCGCGCCGCGCGGCCACCACAGGGCCACACCCGTCACCAGCATCACCATCAGCCAGCTGGCCGCCAGCTCGATCATCCAGCGCCAGCCATCATTCTGCAGCAGGCGCGAATGCAGCTTTTTCGCCCAGTTGCCAAAGCGCTCGCTGCTGGCCAGGCTGCCCAGCACGCGCGCGTCATACGGATTCACATACACGATGATGGCTTGCGCGGGCAGGCCAAACTTCGGCTTGGCCGGCGCGGCATGTCCGCCATGGCCCGCATGTTCATCCTGCGCGCCGCCGGGCGGCGCAAAAGCCACCTGCACCGCGTCATCCGGTTGAAACGGCGGCACCACGTGCTGCACCGTCCAGCCGCGCGGCGCGGCCCGCTCCGCTGCCGCCACGGCGGCGTCCAGCGGCAGCATCGAGTCCTGCGGCGCCACATGATCGAGGTGCTGGTACAGCCTTGCCTCGATCTGCGGCGTGAACACATACAACATGCCCGTCAGGGTGGCCACCAGGGCAAACGGCGAGGCGATCAGCGCGGCCCAGAAGTGGATGCGCCAGTACAGGCTTTTGCGCCGCGCGATAAGAAAGGTGTGATCGTCCATGGCTATCCTCACAGTGCGTTGAAGGTATAGCCCAGGCCCAGCATCACGCTGCGCGGCGCGCCGGGCGTGTACTGGTTCTGCGTATTGGCCGCGTAGCTGCCCGTGCCCGCGTAACTGCTGCTGGCCGAATCGGCATAGCGTTTATCTGCCAGGTTGCGCACCTGCGCCCACGCTTCCAGCCCGCGCGCGAGCTGATAGCTGGCGCGCAGGTTCAGCAAGGCGTGGCCCTGGTACTCCACCGTGTTGGCATTGTTCATCCAGTAGCGGCCCTGGTGCACGGCTTCGAGCGCGATACGGGCGCCGGCCACGGGCTTGTAGCCGATCTCGATCGAAGTGATGTCGCGCGGCGCCTGCGGCATGGTGCGGCCGCTGTAATCGAGGGTGGACGACACCTGGTAGCGCAGGTAGCGGTGGCGCGCGATGGCCGTGGCGAAGCGCGCGTCGAACGGGCCGCTGTCGTAGTTCAGGCCCAGCTCCAGGCCTTCGCTGCGCGTGCGCCCCGCATTGCGGTTTTCGCTGTTGCCCGGCGAGAGCGTGTAGCTGACGATGGTGTCGCGCCCGTCGAGCCGGTACAGGGCCGTGTCGAGTTTCAAGCGGCCCTGCAAAAAGGCCCAGCGCAAGCCCAGTTCATAGTTGTTGTAGACGGACGGCTGCAAATCGGCGATGCCCGTCTTGCCATACAGCTGGCTCACCTCGGGCGGCGTGAAGCCCTGGCTGACGTTCGCATACGCGCTGCCCGCATGGCCAATGGCGTAGGTGGCGCCCAGCTTCGGGCTCACATGCGAAAAGCTGCGCGACTCGTCGGGCGCACCGTAATTGACGCTGCCGCCGGGCGCCAGCTTGTTATGGTAGTCGTAGCGGATGGCGTCCGAGCGCCCGCCCAGCACCACGCGCGTACCGGCCAGCGGCGTAAATTCCCATTGCGCGAAGACGGCCGTATTGAGGATATCCGTCTGGTAGTCGCGCACGCCCTGCGGGTTGCTCGCATTGGCCAGCGAATAGCGCAGATAGCGGCCCGTGGCCGCATCGCGCACGATGGACAGGTTATCGCTGACAAAGGGATTGTCGCTCTTGTCGACATACACGCCGGCAATCAGGCGCGAACGCAGCCACGCGAATTCCTGCTGGTGTTTCACGTCCAGCCCCAGCGAATCGACGTGGTTGTTGTTGATGACGCCCTTGCACAGCATGCCCGCGCAGCTGCCGATGGAGTACGCGGGAATCTGCCCATGGTCGTTCTTGCGCGTAAACACGGTGACGGTGCTCGTGCCATTGGCCGTCGTCGCGCCTTCCCACGCCAGATTCATGCGCGTGGTCTTGTCCTTGCGGTAGGTGAACGTGTTCAGGCTCTTGCCAGGATTGCTGCGGTAATCATTCTCGAACAGGCTGCCCGTCATGGCCGCATCGAGATCCGTGTGGACGATGGTGGCGCGCAGCTGCGAGGTGGGGCTGAGCGCATAGTCGGCGCGCAGCGAGAACGAATCCTTGTCGCCATAGCTGTACTCTTGCCAGTTGTCGCGCGAGCGGCGCGAACTGTAGTGGGAAAAGCGCAATCCCAGCGGCCCCCAGGTATCGCTGGCGGACGTATCGTAGCGGGTAAAGCCAGCCACGCTGTCGCGTCGCACGCCGACCTTGGCCGTAGGCGTCGCGCTGGCGCCGGCCGTGAGAAAATTGACGGCGCCACCGACGGCGTTGCTGCCATACAGCGAGGATGCGGCGCCCTTCACCACTTCCACGCCGCTGGCGCCCGCCATGTTCATCTCGTTGAGCGAGTTATGGTTGAAGACACCCAGCGGGCGGATGGGAATGCCGTCTTCCAGGTACTGATAGACGGCATTCGTGCCGATCGGCTGGCGGATGCTCATGCTGTGCTGCTCGTTGCCCAGGTCATTCCAGTACACGCCGGCGATGCGGTTGAGGATATCGCCCATGGTCTTGGGCTTGTCGCGTTCCAGGTTTTTGGCGTTGACCACGCCGATGGCCTGCGGCGTCTCGGACAGCCACGATTGCGCGCGCGAGCCGGAAACGACGACGGTGTCGATGGCGTGGTCGGCTTGATCAGTTTGCTGCGCCCGCGCGCAGGGGTAAGCCACGGTGATGGCGACGGCCAGCACCAATAATGTCTTGTTCATGTGATTCTCGTTTAAGTGTGCGGATGCGGCGCGTCACATCGCAAGGTGGACAGCGCCAACATTGAAAATGCAAAAACTTAAACGAGGGCGGGCGGCGCGCGCGATTGCGCGGTGGACCAGATGAACAGGGGGGATGGGGACTGGTAGTACAGTGCCGGGAAAATGGCCGTGCCGCTGGCCACAGGCAGCGGCAGCACGGGGTTCGTCGGCGGCAGGCCGACGGAACCCGCATGCGTGGAACAGAAGGCGCAATGCTCCATCTGCATGGCCTTGCCGCCGGATTTTTCGTCGGCAGCGCCGTCATCATCGGCCTGCACAAGCTGAACGAAGCGGATGCCGGCCACCGAGCAGATTTCGGCCCAGCCGGAGCCGGACTCCTGCTTGGCGTTGGCGACGGCCTGGGAAATCGATGGCGCGAGCGCCGCCAGCAGGATCGCAAAGCAGGCGATCCAGGCGGCGAAGCGGCGCGTGAACAAGGTCATTCCCATGGCCGCATTTTACCAGCGGCCGCCGGGACTGGGTAGCGGAAAGCGGCTCAGGCGGCCGGGCAGGCGGCGTTGCCGTTGTCAAAAGCGCGCACCACGCTCGCCGTATCGGCGGCGATGCGGCTCACGGCGCGGCGATGACCGAGCACCAGTTCATCGTAGCCGGCACCCACTTTTTCATTGGCTATCGTGCGGCAAGTGACTACCTTGCTGCTGGCCAGCTGGCGCACGCTCCACACGGCGTCGATCAGCGCGTACTGTCCCATCACCGATTCAAAACGCTGCACGTTGGTACTGATGCGGTACACGGGCAAGTTGTCCGGATGCGGCGTGCGGAATACATCGATGGCGCCCAGATCGCTCGTCACCGCCGTCGACAGGGCCTGGCCGATCTCGCCGGCCAGCGGCCCCGCCCAGCGCTGCTGCTCCAGCAATTCGATGCGGCCCGATGGCGCCGTCACAACAAACTGGTTGCGGCTCACCTGCTGCGGCACGCTGACGGCCAGCACCTCGACATAGTATTTGACGGGTTTGGCCGGCTGCGCGTCGGCGCCGCCACTGAGCGTATAGAAATGCTCGGGCTGTGGCGTAGAGCAGGCGCCCAGCAGGCTGGCCGCCAGCAGCGCGGAAAAAATTGGCTTCATCATTTTTTTTCATCTCCTTTTTTACCGCGGATCAGGGACTCGGGATGACGTTCCAGGTAGTCCGACAGCGCGTTCAGCGATTGCAGGGTTTGCGTCAGCTGCTGCAAGGCCTGGCGCACGTCCGACTGCAGCGGCGAATCCTTTTGCAGCACCTGTTCGGCCGTACCGAAGGTCTGTTTCGCCGCCGTCAGGGTATCGCGCATCTCCGGCACCACCTGGCCATCGAGCTGCTTGAACAGGGTATTGGCTTGCTTGATGGTGGCGTTCAGGTTGCTGCCGATCTCCGCGTACGGCACCTGGTCCAGCTTGCGGGCGATGCTGGCGATCTGCGTCTGCAATTCATCGAGGGTATTCGGCACGGTCGGCACTTCCAGCGGATACTTGTTCGACTCCAGCGTCACCTTCGGCGCTTTCGGGAAGAAGTCCAGCGCGATATACAACTGGCTGGTCAGCAGGTTGCCCGTGCGTAGCTGCGCGCGCAAGCCACGGCTGACCATGCGTTCGAGCAGCTGGTGACCGGCCGAGCCTTCCTCATCGTCGACAGCGGCCTTGAAGCGCATGCCCAGGCGAGCCGGATACAGATTGACGGTGACGGGCATGCGGAAGTTCTTCTTCACAGGATCGAACTCGATGCCCACCGAACGCACCTCGCCCAGCACGATCCCGCGGAAGTCCACCGTGGCGCCAGGCTGCAAGCCGCGCAGCGACTGGTCGAAATAGAACACGGTGGTGATCGCCTCGCCATCGGGTTCGCGCATGGCGCTGGCCTCGTCGGCCGCCAGGCGGAAATTGGTATTGGCCGGCGCCGGCTCCTCCGGCTTGCGGCCATTTTCCGCCTCGAAGGCGATGCCGCCCACCAGCATCGCCGCCAGCGACTGCGTATTCAATTTGAAGCCGTTGGAATCCAAGCGCACGTCGACGCCGCTGGCATGCCACCAGCGCGCATTCTTGCCGACGAACTGGTCGTACGGCGCATTCACGAAGACGGACATGGTGATGCCGTTGCCATCCTTGTCCAGCGCGAAGCTGACCACCTTGCCCACGCGCAGGCGGTGGAAGAACAGGGGCGAGCCCACGTCGACGGAGCCGAGACTGTCCGCATGCAGGGTGTACAGCTTGCCCTTCTGGTCACCGGCCACGGCGGGCGGACTCTCCATGCCGAGGAAATTCTCCTTTTTGGCTTCCGACTTGCCCGTATCGACGCCGATGTAGGCGCCCGACAGCAAGGTGCCCAGGCCCGTCACGCCGCTGGCGCCGATCTGCGGGCGCACCACCCAGAAGCGCGAATCGGCGGTGGCGAAGCGGCGCGCTTCCTTGCTCATGTCGATCGTCACCAGCACCTTGCTCAAGTCCTCGCCCAGGGTGATGGCGCGCACCTGGCCGATATCGACATCCTTGTATTTGACCTTGGTCTTGCCCGGCTCCAGTCCTTCGGCGCTCTTGAAGCTGACCGTCACCGTGGGTCCCTGGTCGAGGATGGACTTGGCGGCCAGGCCGGCGCCGATCAGCGCGGCCAGCAGCGGAATGAGCCATACCAGCGACGGCAGCCAGCGGCTGGCCGGGTCCACATCGGGTTCGGGCAGAGGCCGCGCGCCGGTTTCGGCAAGGTCGCCCGTTTCTTTGTCAGCCATGCTGTTCTCCAATCACTGTATTGTTTCCGGTATTTGCTGCACTGCTGCGTTTTTCATCCTCGGCCGCCTTGTCGTCGACGGGGTCCCAGATCAGGCGCGGGTCGAACTGCATCGCCGCCAGCATGGTCAGCACCACCACGGCGCCAAAGGCCAACGCGCCGGGTCCGGCCGTGATCACGGCCAGCGACTTGAAGCGCACCAGCGCCACCGTCAGGGTGACAACAAAGATGTCGAGCATGGACCAGCGGCCGATGAATTCGACCATGCGGTACAAGATGGTGCGCTGGCGCGGCCGCCACCGCGAGCGCCGCTGCGCCGTAAACGCCAGCAGCGCCAGCACGCCCAGTTTCAGCATCGGCACGACCACGCTGGCGATGAAAATGATGATGGCCAGGCCTTTCGAGCCGCTGGTCCAGAACAGCACCACACCGCTCATGATGGTGTCGTCCTGCGCGCCGAACAGCGATTGCGTCACCATCACGGGCAGCAGGTTGGCGGGAATGTAGAGGATCATGGCGGCGATCAGCAGGGCCCAAGTGCGGTTGATGCTGTCCGGTTTGCGCACGTGCAGGGCCGTGCCGCAGCGCACGCACGCCAGGTGCTTGCCCTTGCTCCGGGGCGGTGCCACCAGCCCGCAGGCATGGCAGGGCAACACTTTTTCACCCGGTGCGAAGGCCTTGTAGCGGATGCCGGGCAGCGCCTGGCGGGTCAGGTCGTCGCCCAGGTTCCACAGGGCCTTGGGGTCGAACGAGACGACGATGGCCAGCATCAGGGTCAGCGCGCCAAACGCGAACAAGCCCGGTTGCGGCAGCACCGTGGCCAGGCTGGTCATCTTGACGACGGTGATCAGGATGCCGATCATCAGCACCTCCGTCATGCCCCACTCGCGCGCCGTCTGCACGGCGCGCAGCACGCGGTTAAAGCCCGGCACCTTGACGCCGCCGCGCAAGCCCAGCGCCACATACAGCAGCGAACCGAGTTCGATGGCGGGAAAGAGGATGGTAAACAGGAAGACCATCGTCGCGACGATGTGCATCTGCTCGGACCACAGCACGCGGATGGAACCGAGCAAGGTGGCGCTGGAAGTGAGGCCGTTGACGTCGAGTTCGACGATGGGGAAAAACTGGGCGATCAGGAAGACAAAGGCGGCGCCCAGGGTCAGCGCCACCACCTTGCTCAATTCCGCCGATGCGCCCCGCGCGTGGGCGCCGCGATACAACACCGAGCGGCAACGGATGCAGCGCGCCTTTTCGCGTGGACGCAGCGGACGTTTGCGGTACAGCACGCCGCAGTCATGACAGCTAATCAGGTCGTATCGGTGCACAGTATGAAGTTTGCCGGCGCCCGAAGCGCGACTTTCCCATGTTAATGCCAGCCATCATGACAGAGTTGGCATTTTCCTGCACTACGGCACTATTCTTTTTTACTCCCCCGCAACAGCGCCTCCACGGCGCGGCCGATTTGCAGTACCCGATCGTCGGCGCCCGCCAGGCCGCAGATGCCCAGGCCCACGGGCAGCCCACCCTCTGCATGGCATGGCAAGGACAGCGCGCAGCCGTCGAGGAAGTTGATCACGCTGGCGTTGCGCAGCACCAGGCCATTCGTGGCAAAGAAGGTGGCGTCATCCGCTTCCAGCGGCGCGACTTCCGGCGCGAGAATCGCCACGCTGGGCATCAGCCAGGCGTCGAATGGCGCCAGACGCTGCTTCGCGATGGCGATCAGGCGCGCGCGCGCATCGAGCAAGTCGATGTAGTCAGCCGCGCCCTGCTGCTGGCCACGGCGGATGCGCGCCGCCACGCGCTGGTCGTACTGCGCGCCCTTCTCTTCCAGCAACACCTTGTGCCAGTGCCAGGCTTCCGCCGCCACCAGCCCACCGCCGCCATTGATCGTCGGTAGCTCCAGCAATTCGGGAAAGTCGAACTGCTCCACCAGGGCGCCGGCTTGCCGCAGCTTGTCCAGCGCGGCATCGAAAGCCTGCTGTACTTGCGGCGCCACATGCGTGCCGACGTAGTCAAGGGTAAAGCCGAAGCGCAAGCCTTTCAGTGCTGGCGCCTGCGCGCCGATGTCATGGCCAGACAAGGCCGCGTACAACATGGCGCAGCAGTCGACGCTGTGCGCGATGGGGCCGACCGAATCGAGGGAGCGCGACAGAGGCACCGTGCCGGCCAGCGACACGGAAGCCGCCGTCGGCTTGAAACCCGTCAGGCCGCAAAAGGCGGACGGGATGCGGATCGAGCCGCCCGTGTCCGTACCCAGCGCACCGGCCGCCATCGCCAACGCCACCGTCACGGCGCCGCCCGAGGTGGAGCCGCCCGCGACCCGTTCGCGGTCGTGCGGATTGCGCGGCGTGCCGTAATGGGGATTCAAGCCCAGGCCAGAAAACGCGAATTCGCTCATGTTGGTGCGGCCCAGCAGGATGGCGCCGGCCGCGCGCAGGCGCGCCACGGCAAGCGCATCGGCAGCGGCGGGCGGGGCGTCAGCCAGCGCCAGCGAGGCGGCGCTGCTGACCTGCCCCCTGACGTCGAACAGATCCTTGATCGAGATGGGCACGCCGGCCAGTGGCGAAGGCACCAGGCCTGCGGCGCGTGCCGCATCACTGGCACGGGCCTCGGCCAGCGCCTGCTCTCCATCAAGGCTGACATAGGCATGGCCGCCCTGCGCCTGGTGCGCCTCGGCGCGTGCCAGCATGCGTTGCGTCAGTTCCACGCTGGTGATGCGGCCGGCGGCCAGGTCGGCGGCCAGTTCACGGATGGTCTTGGTCATTGCATTTATCCTTCCACGGGCAGGGTTTGCACGGCATAGCGGTGCTGCAGGCGGCGCTGCAAAGCTGGATCATACAGCTCCAGTTCGAAGGCGTCGCCATGGCCCATCTCGCCGATGATGGGCTGCGTGCCGCAGAACATGGCGCTGCCCACCGGCAGGGTCGCCTGCCCCGTGTAGCGCAAGATCAGGTCTTCCGGCGACAGCATGCGCGTCACGGGACCATCCTGGTACAGGGCCGGCACGCCGGCGCGCTCGCGCCAGGAGCGCATCTGCAACTGGTCCCAGTGGCCGGCCACGTCGGCATAGCGCCACAGGGTGTCGCCTACGGGCTTGCCGCACATCTGCTTGGACACCGTCACGCCATAGCTTTCCACCTTGCGGTCCGTATGATCGGAGCCGATGCCCACCAGCAGGCCGTATGCCGTGGAAAACAGCACGAATTCCGCCTCACCGGACGAATCGCTGCCCGGCACTTCGATGGCAGCGTCGCTGGAGAGCAGGGCCGCAGAGACCCGGTAAAACGTCGGCACGCTTTTCGGACGCGCCACGCCGATGGCTTCCAGTTCGGCGATATGGTGCTCCACCATCGCCATGTCGCGGCCCGTCCAGCCGGCGATGATGAGGTGATCGATGTCGAAGGTGACGGGGCCGTGGCCGGCCAGGTTGAAGGTATGGGTGGTCATGATTTTCTTATTCCTCAAGGGGGCCGCGGCCCGTTTCTCTGGCCGCAAAGACGGCGGCGCCGGTGATCAGCAAGGCGGCCGCCACATACAGCGAGACGGCCATGGTGCTGTTGTACGAGCGATACAGGCTGGCGATGACGAGCGGCGCGAAACCGCCGCCGATGACGCCGGCCAGGGTGTAGGCCAGCGAAGACCCCGCATAGCGTACCTTGGTAGGGAACTGCTCGATGACGAAGGCGGCCTGCGGACCGTACATGATGGCGTGGATGACCAGGCCCACGACGACGGCCGTGACGATGGCGGCCGGGCTGGCCGTGTCTAACAAGGTAAAGAAGGCAAACGCCCACACGAGACCCAGGATGGCGCCCAGCGCATACACGGGACGGCGGCCGATCTTGTCCGACAGCGCGCCAAACACGGGCACCGCCAATGCATTGCAGGCCGTGCCGATCATGATGGCGGTCAGTGCCAGCGTCGACGACAGGTGCAGCACCGTCGTCACGTACGTCAGGGTGAACACCACCACCAGTGCATACAGCACGTCCGAGCCGATGCGCACGCCGCCGGCGATCAGCAAACGGCGCCAATAGAGGCGCAGCACGTCACCGATCGGCGCTTCCGCCTTCGCATCCTGCTGATCGAGTTCCTTGAACAGCGGAGTTTCCTCGATGCCGCTGCGTATCCACATGCCGAACGCCAGCAGCAGCAGGCTGGCGATGAATGGCATGCGCCAGCCCCAGTCCATGAATGCTTCATGCGGCAGCAGATAGGTGATCAGGCCAATGCAGCCGGTCGCCAGCAAGGTGCCGAACGATGGTCCCACCTGCGTCCACGAAGCGTTGCGGCCCCGCTTGTCCGGCGCGCCGTGTTCGACGGAGATCAGTACGGCGCCCGCCCATTCGCCACCCAAGGCGATGCCCTGGACGAAGCGCAACGCCACCAGCAGGATGGGGCTCCAGATGCCGGCCGTCGCATAAGTCGGCAAGAGGCCCATCAGGCCCGTTGTCACGCCCATCAGCATCAGGGTCACCACCAGCACCCAGCGACGTCCCAGCTTGTCGCCCAGGTGACCGAAGATCACGCCGCCGATGGGACGCGAGATATAGCCGACGGCATATGTGGAAAAGGCCAGGATGGTGCCCGTCAGCGGGTCGAACGAGGGAAAGAACAGGTGGTTGAAGATCAGTGCGGCCATGGTGTTGTAGACGGTGAAGTCATACCATTCCAGGGTCGTGCCGACCATGCTGGCCGTGGCCAGGCGGCCCGTCTTGGCCGTCGTAGCCTTCTCGCCCGGTGCCTGGGCCGCCGGATGCGCAGCGTTCGTATATGTGCTCATTGCCTACCTCTCTCGTCAGTTTTATTGCAGGCCCGGCGCAGGATGCTTTGCCCTGCGCCGTGGCCCGTGTCTCGTGTTATCCGTGCCGGCAAGATGCGCGCGGCGATGTCAGGCCGCGTGCAGGTCGGCCTCGCGCAGTTGCCAGGACAGTTGCAGGATGGCCGCCTCGGCGCCATCAAGGCCCAGCGCCGCGCTGGCGGCATCGGCGGCCGCCGCGGCGGCGCTTTCCGACGAGGCGTCGATCAGGAAAATCGGATCGAGCACGCGGCCCTCCTTCTGCTCCGCAGGCAGGGGGCCGGACAGCTTCGCGTCAGGTGTCAGCAGGCGCGTGGCAATGACGCCGTCGATCTGCAACAGCTTTGTTCCCAGCGTCGCCAAGCCTGCCACGGCTTGCGCATCCTGGCCAATGGCGGGCGCGCCCAGGCGCAGCACGACCAGCCAGGCGCCCGTGCCCATGCCCGTTTCCGCCTCGATGGCGCAGACGCGGCGCATCGGGTCAACCATGCGCTGCAGATTCGTCAGCGACCATGGCGTCTGCTGGCCGAAAGCCTTGAAATAGTCGGGAGTCTGGAAAGCGCCCAGCGAATCGGTGCAGTACAGGCCCAGGTACTTGCGGGGACCGCGCACATTCTGGTAGCGCGTGCCGCTGACAAAACCGGGAATGCGCACGCGCTCTTCCACGTGTTCGCGGTCGTACCAGCGGTTGAAATCGCGTTCGTGTTCGGGGTCGGCGCTGGTCCAGACAAACAGCATGCCTGGCAAGGTGGGGGACGTCGTCATGATGGTTCCGTTCTGCGTTATGGGGGGTGTGCCAACCCAGAATAGGTGGCGCGCCATCACTTGGCAAACGGGTTATTCTGAACGCGACTGATAAGTTTTTCTTGTGGGTCGCCGAGGTGGCAGCAACTTATAACAGCAATTTAATTGTCACGCCCGGGCACCGGCGCCATATTCCTCACCCAGTCCCAGAGTGAACCTGGCCGCCTCCTCGCACGCCAGCATGGCCACCAACTGGATCGCTTCCGTCGTGAGGTCTTCGCTGTAGCTGATGACGATGCGCTGCGGTGCAAGGCTGCTGGTGCAGGGAATCAGGGCAATGTGGCCCTGCTCGATTTCCTCGCGCAAAGGTGCCAGCGGCAGCACGGCGATGCCGAAACCCGCTTTGACCAGGCGCACGATGGCGGAGATCGAGCTGACGCAGTGGACGCGGCCCAACTGCACGCCCTCATCCTGGCACAACGCCTTCAAGGCGGAATGCGGCTGCGAGCCCCGGTTCATGGTGATGATCGGGTGCTGCGCCAGTTGCGCCACCGTGAAGGGCTTGCCCGTGTCGGGCCAGTCGGCAGCCCTGCCGGCCCAGCCCATGGCGATGGCGCCGCTGCCCGTACTGCGGATATGGTCGCCCGTCAGCATGTCCGTCTGCAGCGCAATATCGAGCTCGCCCTGTTGCAGCTGTTCGTGCAGACGGCGCGTCGATTCCGACGTCAATTGAATTTCGATGCCCGGATAGCGCTCCTGCACGCGCTGCAGGAACGGGATCAGCCAGGTATGCACGATGGTTTCGATGACCCCGATGCGCACTTCGCCCGTGATCAGCGCGGGCGAGGAATTGGCCGCATACATGTCGCGGCACAGTTCCAGCATGCGCTCGGCGTACACGAGCAGGTTACGCCCGGCGAAGGTCAGGCGGATTTCACGCGCATCGCGGTCGAACAAACGCGTGCCGAAATCCTGCTCCAGCGAGGCGATGCGATTGGAAATGGCCGCCTGCGTGATGTGCAGCTTGTCGGCCGCCGTGCGAAAACTGCCCAGCCGTGCAGCCCAGACAAACGCTTCGAGAAAACGGGTATTCAATGGCGCTCTTCTTCACATAAGGTGTGGTCGCCCCATTGTAAGCCAAAGCGCCCCGTCCTATTTCTCCGCCAGGAAGTCCAGCAAGGTCAGGGCGACGATCTTGCTGGCCTTGCGCAAGTCGTCCAATGCCAAGCGTTCATCGGCCTTCTTCGCATTCGATTCTGGCACCGTGCGCGGGCCGGCGCCATACAGCACGGCGGGGATGCCCCGCTCGCCATACAGGCGCGCATCCGCATACAGGGGCGTTCCGACGGCGGGAATCGTCTCGCCCAGAATCGCCTGCGCATTCTTTTGCAGACTGCCGACCAGCTGCTCGGAACCGGGCAAGGGGCGCAGCGCGTGCGACAGCAGCAGGCGGCGGATCTCGATGCGGATGCCAGGCTCGCCGTGCACGGCGTCCTCGATCAGCGCGCGCACCTGCGCTTCCACCGCCACCGGATCTTCTTCCGGAATCATGCGGCGATCCATCTTCATGACGACCTTGCCCGGCACCACATTGGTATTCGTGCCGCCGTCGATGCGCCCCACCAGCATGGTGGGCGAGTCGATGCCGACCACTTTCGATTTGATCTTTTTCAGCTCCGGCAACTGCCCATAGATGGCATTGAGGATCTTGTTAGCCGCCTGCAGCGCGTCGTGCCCCGTCTCCGGCATGGAGCCGTGGCCGGACTTGCCGTGCACGGTGATTTCCAGCTGCAGGCAGGCGTTGTGCGCCGTGACGATACCGTAGCTGAAACCGGCGGCGATGACGAAATCGGGCTTCGTCAGCTGCTGTTCCAGCAGCCAGCCCGGTCCCAGCAAGCCGCCGAATTCCTCGTCGTACGTAAAATGCAGTTCCAGCCGGCCTTTGAGTGGGATACCCAGCGCCTCCAGGGCGCGCGCGGCAAACACATAGGTGGCGAAATCGCCCTTCGACACGGCCGTCGCGCGGCCGTAGATATAGCCGCCGTCGATCTGGCCGCCATACGGCGGATACGTCCAGTTGTCGCCGGGCGGCACCACGTCGCCATGCGCATTCAGGGCCACGGTCGGCCCGCCTGCACCATAAGGCCGGCGCACGATCAGATTGGTGATGCTCTGCATGCCGTAGGCCTCGACCTGGTCGGCAGGCACAGCGTGCTTTTCAGCGTGCCAGCCATATGCCTGCAGCAATTGGGCCACCAGATCCGCATGCGGCGCGTTATTGCCGGGCGGCGTATCCGTCGGCTGCTGCACCACCTGCTGTAAAAAGGCGACTTCCTCGTCGAAGTGCTCGTCGATCCAGGCCGTGATTTTTTCTGCGTGCGTAGTCATTTTTCTCCTTGCATGGTCTGTTGCAGCCAGGCGCCAAGTTCACTGCGCTCAGCCTCCGTCATATTCGTCAGGTTCCCGATCGGCATGGCCTTCAATTCAATGGCCTGCTTGTAGATTTGCGCCGCGTGCTGGCGGATTTGGGTTTCATTATCGAGCATCATGCCGGCCGGCGCCGTGGCAAAACCAGCTTGCGTGGGCTGGGCCGAATGGCAGGTGGCGCAGCGCTGGGCGATGATGGCATGCACGCTCTTGAACTGCGCGACAGGATCCACCGCCGGCGCGGCCGCCACGGCCACCGGTGCTTTCGGCGCGATGGCGATAGCCACGGCCAGCAGCAGTGCCACGCCGATGGCCGGATAGCGCCACTCGACTCTTCCCTTGTGGCGCAGGTTGAAGAAGTGGCGGATGAAGACGCCGGCCGCCATGATCAGTGCCAGCACCAGCCACGCGTGGTCGTTGCGGTAAGTCATCGCGTAATGGTTGCTGATCATGATGAACAGCACCGGCAACGTAAAATAATTGTTATGCACGCTGCGCTGCTTGGCCTTCAAGCCGTGCTTGGGATCGGGCAGCTTGCCGGCCGCCATGGCCTCGACCATCTTGCGCTGGCCGGGAATGATCAGCATCAGCACATTGGCCACCATGATGGTGCCAATCATGGCGCCCACGTGGATGTAGGCGGCGCGCCCGCTGAGCAAATGAGTGAGCACGTAGGCGGCGCCGACGATCAGCGCGAACACCGTCACGCCGAACCACAATTCATACTGCGCCAATTTTGACCTGCACAGCAGGTCGTACACGGTCCAGCCGATGACGAGGGTGGCGATGCCGATGCCGACGGCCTGCCCGCTGGAGATGTCCGCCACGGCCTTGTCGATCATCATGGCCTGAGCATTGAAGTAATACGCGATGGTCAGCAGCGCGAAACCGGACAGCCACGTGGAATACGCCTCCCACTTGAACCAGTGCAGCTCCTTCGGCAATTCGGCGGGCGCCACCAGGTATTTTTGCGGATTGTAGAAGCCGCCGCCATGCACGGCCCACAGTTCTCCCGACACGCCCTTCTTCGCCAGCTCGGAGCCGGGCGCGGGCGGGCGGATCGAGTTATCGAGCCAGACAAAATAAAAGGAAGCACCGATCCAGGCGATGCCCGTGATGACGTGCAGCCAGCGGACGATCAGGTTCAGCCACTCAAGGCCGTACGGGATCAGGTAGGCAAATACTTCCATAAATTTCCTCTAGTCAGACCGAACCAATATTCGTGCCAATCTACACAAGATAAACGGATTTACCGCCCATCACATGAAAAATATCGTATATTTGACATATTCAAATCGATATACAACAAAGCCGCCGCCACATGTCCAGCCTGCCGCAACACCTCGACCTGCACCTGATCCGCATCCTCTACCTGCTACTGGTGGAAAAGAATGTCTCGCGCGTGGCACTCAAACTCAATCAGCCGCAGCCTTCGATTTCCGCCTCCCTGCGCAAGCTGCGCGAACTGACGGGCGACCCGCTGCTCGTGCGCGGCGCGCGCGGCATGGTGCCGACCCAGCATGGCGAAAGCCTGCTCAATCCGGCCAAGCGCATCCTCGACCAGACGGAGAGCCTGTTCGTCAAGAAGACGCCGTTCGTGGCGCAGGAAGAGGCGCGCACCTTCCATATCGCCGCACCCGACTACCTGGACAGCCAGTTCCTGCCCAACGTGGTGGCGCTGCTGCGCCGCGGCTCACCGAAAAGCCGCGTCGTGCTGCATAGCCTGGGACCGGGCATCGACCATATCCGCCAACTCTCCGATGGGGGCCTGGACCTGGTGATCGCCAACTGGGACGAGCCGCCCGCCCACCTGCACATTTCGAAGCTGTTCGAAGACCCTATCATCTGCGCCATGCATGCGGAAAACGCCTATGCGCGCCGCACGGCCAGCGACGCCATGACCCTCGACGACTATCTGAGCCTGCCCCACGTGGCGCCGTCGCAGATGATGCCCGGCTACCACGGCGTGATCGACTCCTTCCTCGAACGGCAAAATCTGCAGCGCAACGTGGTGGTGGAATCGGCGTACTTCGGCCTGATCCCCTACATGCTGACGCAGACGGACCTGGTGCTCACCACGGGCCGGCAATTCATGCGTTTCTATGAAAAAACCCTGCCGCTGAAAACGTATACCGTGCCTCTGAAATTCCCGCCGATGCGCTTTTACCAGTTGTGGCACCAGCGCGTGCACCAGGCGCCCGAGCACAAATGGCTGCGCGACCAGGTCAGCGCGGCCGCCAAGGCGCTGGTGCAGCGATAGCCGCTATCAGCACGCGCATATAATAGAGACAGGAACGGGGCGCTATCATCACCGCTTGCATGATCGGAAAACCATGACCACCCTTTCAGACCTGAACGCCGGCAGCCCGGCAGACTTTATCGCACGGCTGCATGGCATCTATGAACACTCGCCCTGGATCGCCCAGCGTGCGGCACCGGCCCGGCCGTTTGCCAGCCTGACAGCACTCAAGACGGTGCTGCAGCGCGTGCTGGCGCAAGCCTCGCCCGAAGAGCAACTGGGGCTGATACGCGCTCACCCGGAGCTGGCCGGCAAGGCTGCCATCGCAGGACAGCTGACGGCGGAATCAACGCGCGAGCAGGCCAAGTCCGGCCTGAACCTGTGCAGCGCCGAGGAGTTTTCCATCTTGCAGCGCCTGAATAGCGACTACAACGCCAAGTTCGGCTTTCCCTTCATCCTGGCCGTCAAGGGCCCGACGGGCGAAGGCTTGACGCGCCAGGACATCATCGCCACGTTTGCGCGGCGCCTGAAGAACCGGCGCGCCGATGAACTGGCCGAATCGCTGCGGCAGATCAAGCGCATCGCCGAACTGCGCCTGAACGAGCTGTTCGACGTGCGCCTGGACTTCGGCCCGGCCATCATGCAGCAGGCGGAAACCTTGGCCGGCTGGAGCGACAGCGATTACAACCTGACCTGCGCCTATCTGACGCCGGCGCACCAGAAGACGGCCGCGCAGCTGGCCGACTGGATGCGGGATGCCGGCATGCAGGTGCACATCGACGCCGTCGGCAATGTCGTCGGCCGCTATCTGTCCAACGCGCCAGGCGCGAAAACCCTGATGACGGGATCCCATTACGATACGGTGCGCAACGGCGGCAAGTACGATGGCCGGCTGGGCATCGTGCTGCCGATCGCCGTCGTGCGCCACCTGCATGAGCGGGGCGAAAAGCTGCCGTTTCACTTCGAGATTGTCGGCTTCGCCGAGGAAGAAGGCGTGCGTTTCAAGAGCACGTTTTTGGGCAGCACGGCTGTCACGGGCAAGTTCGACGTCTCGCTGCTGGAGCAACTCGATGCGGATGGCGTGAGCATGCGCGACGCGCTGGCCGCCGCCGGCCACGAGGCGAGCGCCATCGGCGCCATCGCGCGCGATCCCGCCGACTTGCTCGGTTATGTGGAAGTGCATATCGAGCAGGGTCCCGTACTGCTGGAACGCGACCTGCCGCTGGGAATCGTCACGGCGATTGCCGGCAGCTCGCGCTACCTGGTCAATCTTGGCGGCGTGGCCAGCCACGCGGGCACCACGCCCATGACCATGCGCAAGGATGCGGCCAGCGCGGCCGCCGAAATCATCCTGCTGGTGGAACAGCGCTGCAACCAGGGCGAGGCGCTGGTGGGTACCGTGGGCCAGCTGCACGTGCCCAACGGTTCCGTCAACGTGATCGCCGGCGCCTGCACCCTGTCGCTCGATATCCGCGCAGCCAGCGACACCGTGCGCCAGGCGGCCGTCGACGATATCCTTGATGGCATCGCCGCTATCTGCGCACGGCGCCAGATCGACTATCATCTGGAACTGCTGCTGTCGGCGCGTGCGGCGCCGTGCGCGCCGTGGCTGATGGCGCAGCTGGCGCAAGCCGTGGAATCGGTCGGCATCGAACCGTATGCGCTGTTGTCGGGCGCCGGCCACGACGCCATGGCCATGGCCGCCATCACCGACGTAGCCATGCTGTTTACCCGCTGCGGCAATGGCGGCATCAGCCACAACCCGCTGGAAACCATGACGGCAGACGACGCCGACATCGCGGCGCGCGCGCTGCTGGCGTTTTTGCGCAGCTTCCAGCCCAAGCCCTGAGCTTACACAGCCACGGCCCGCTCCAGCATCGCGTGCAGCAGCACGTTGCAGCCCGCTTCCAGGTGCTCGGGCTTGGCGTCTTCGATTTCATTGTGGCTGATGCCGTCCTTGCACGGCACGAAGATCATGCCCGCCGGCGCCAGACGGGCCGCGTAGATGGCGTCGTGGCCGGCGCCGGAGACCACGTCCATCACCGAGTAGCCCAGCTTTTCAGTTGCGTTGCGCACGGCACCCACACAATCGGGGTGGAACGGGCATGGCGGGTAGTAGGACACTCTTTCCAGTGAAATGCCCAAGCCTGACTTCTCGCGCGTGGCGTCGATGAAGGCCGTGATCTCGCCATGCATGGTGTTGAGCAGTTCGTCGTTCACGTTGCGCAGGTCGATGCTGAATGTGACTTCGCCGGGGATCACGTTGCGGCTGTTCGGGAACACCTGCACCATGCCCACCGTGCCGCGTCCATATGGCGGGTAGCGGTTGGCAATCGCCACCACCTCCTGCATGATGCTGGTGGCCACCTGCAGCGCATCCTTGCGCAATCCCATGGGCGTGGGACCCGCATGCGCTTCCATGCCCGTGACCACGCAGTCATACCACGACAGGCCCATCACGGCAGGCACCACGCCGATGACTTTATCGGCATCTTCCAGCACGGGGCCCTGTTCGATATGCGTTTCAAAATAGGCGCCGATGGGATGGTCGCCCGGCACCTGCTCGCCCTTGTATCCGATGCGCGCCAGCTCCTCGCCCACGGTTTTTCCTTCCGTGTCTTTCGCCGCATACGCCGTCTCCAGCGAGAAGGCGCCGCAGAACACGCCGGAACCCATCATCACGGGCACGAAGCGCGAGCCTTCCTCATTGGTCCAGAAGGCCACCTCGATGGGCGCCAGCGTCTTGATCTGTAAATCGTTCAAGGTACGCACCACTTCCAGGCCGGCCAGCACGCCGTAATTGCCATCGAACTTGCCGCCCGTGGGCTGCGTGTCGATATGGCTGCCCGTCATCACGGGCGGCAGGCTATTGTCGGTGCCGTCGCGGCGCATGAAGACATTGCCGATCTGGTCGATCGTGATGCTCATGCCCGCTTCGCGGCCCCAGCCTACCACCAGGTCGCGGCCTTCTTTGTCGAGGTCCGTCAGAGCCAAGCGCTTGACGCCGCCCTTCGCTGTCGCGCCGATCTGCGCCAGTTCCATCAGGGCCGCCCACAGGCGCTCACCATTGATACGCAATGCATCCATCGTCAACTCCTTATGCGGTGGTGGCGGAAAACGCGGGCCGTTCGACATAGCGCCCTGCCCCTTCGACGGCCATCAGCTCGCCCTTGTGGAACACCACCTTGCCAGCGGCAATCGTGGTGCTGGGGATGCCGCGCACGGTGCGCCCTTCGAAGACGTTGAAGCCTCCCTTGGCGAACTGCGTAGCGGCGGAAATGGTGCGCGTGCCCTGCGGATCCCATAGTACGATGTCGGCATCGCTGCCCGCGGCGATGACGCCCTTGCGCGGATACATATTGAAAATTTGCGCCGCATTGGTGGAACTCACCTTGACGAATTCGGAAGGCGTCAGCATGCCGGAATTGACGCCAGCGTCCCACACCACGGCCATGCGTTCCTCGACGCCGCCGCAACCGTTCGGGATGCGCGTGAAGTCGTCCTTGCCGGCCGCCTTCTGCTCGGCGCAAAAGGTACAGTGGTCGGTGGCTGTCGTGTGCAGGTTGCCGCTTTGCAGGCCGTGCCACAAAGCTGCCTGATGGTGCTTGCCGCGAAACGGAGGACTCATGACGTGGCCCGCCACGTAGTCGAAATCGTCGCTCTGGTAGACGCGGTCGTCGATCACCAGATGGCCCGCCAGCGCCTCGCCATACACGCGCTGACCGTTGGCGCGCGCCCGCGTGATGGCGTCAAGCGATTCCGCGCACGAGACGTGCACAATGTACACGGGAGTATTGAGGACGTTGGCAATGGCGATGGCGCGGTTGGCCGCCTCCACTTCCACGGCCGGTGGGCGCGACAGCGGGTGCGCCTGCGGTCCGGTAATCCCCTTCTTCAGCAAGGCTTGCTGCAATTGAAAAACCAGCTCGCCGTTTTCCGCGTGCACGGTGGGCAGCGCGCCCAGCTCCAGGGAACGGGTAAAGCTTTTTACCAGTGTTTCATCGTCGGCCATGATGGCGTTTTTATAGGCCATGAAGTGCTTGAAGCTGTTCACGCCATGCTCGCGCACGAGGATGCCCATTTCTTCATGTACCTGCTCGCTCCACCAGGTGATCGCCACGTGGAAGGTATAGTCGCCGGCCGCCTTGGCCGACCACGCGCGCCACTGGTGATATGCCTCGATCAGCGACTGCTTCGGCGCGGGAATGACGAAGTCCATGATGGTGGTGGTACCGCCCGCCAGACCCGCCGCCGTGCCCGTGAAAAAATCGTCGGACGTCACGGTGCCCATGAAGGGCAGATTCATGTGCGTGTGCGTGTCTATCCCGCCCGGCATCACGTACAGGCCGCCCGCGTCGATCACCGTGGCGCCAGCCGGAACCGGCAGGTTCTCGCCGACGGCGGCGATGATGTCGCCCTCGATCAGCACATCGGCGCGAAACGCGCGGTCGGCGTTGACGACGGTACCGCCACGTATCAGTGTAGTCATCTTGTCTCCTTGAGTGATTACGACTGCGGCGCCTGCTGCACGTGCGCCACGGCCTTGCCCTTCATCATGACGCCGTACACGACGGCGGCGATGGCCACGCCCACGAACCAGGCGTAGGTGTAGATGGTTTTAAAGCCTTCGGCCACGTCGGGAAACGCCGCGGGAAAGGCCGCATTCAAAAAGCCGGGGATGTTCGGCAGCACGGCGATGACAAAGGCGATCAGGGCCGCCATGTTCCAGCCATTGCCATACGAGTAGACGCCGTCGTCGCGGTACAGCTGTTTGACGTCGAGCTGCGTCTTGCGCACAAAATAATAGTCGACGATGAGGATACCGGCGATGGGTCCCAGCAGGGCCGAGTAGCCGATCAGCCACGTGAAGATATAGCCCTGCGTCGATTCGAGCACCTTCCACGGCATCATGACGATGGCGATGAAAGCCGTGATGTAGCCGCCCATCTTGTACGAAATCTGCTTCGGCGCCAGCGAGGAAAAGTCATACGCGGGGCCCACCAGGTTGGCGGCCAGGTTGACGCTGACCGTGTCGATCAGGAGGATGATCAGGGCGATCAGCACGGCGGCGCCCGTCATGCGGCTGGCCAGATCGACGGGATCCCATATGGCCTTGCCGTACATGACGACGGAGCCTGCCGTGACGATCACGGCCAGCATGGCCAGGAGGCCCATCGGCACCGGCAAGCCGATCGACTGGCCGATCACCTGGTCGCGCTGCGTCTTGGCGAAGCGCGTGAAGTCGGGGATATTCAATGCCAGGGTGGCCCAGAAACCCACCATGGCCGTCAGCGATGGCCAGAAGACGCTCCAGAACTGGCCCGCCTTTTTACCGCCAGGGATGAATTGCGATGGCTGGTCCAGCAGGCTGGCCACGCCGCCGGCCTTGCTGTGCACCCAGTACAGCAGCACGAAGCAGATCAGGATTTTCAGCGGCGCCGTGTAGGTTTCGAGCTTGCGGATCGACTCCATGCCATGCAGGATGTAATAAAACTGGATGGCCCAGAAAGCCAAAAAGCACAGCAACTGGCTGCCGTTGATGCCCAGGCCCGCGATCTTCTCGCCGCCCAGTTCATGGCCCACCAGCACGCCCATCAGGGTGTAGATCATCTGCCCGCCGAACCAGGTCTGGATGCCGTACCAGCCGCAGGCGACGATGGCGCGCATCAGGGCGGGCAGGCGCGCGCCCATGGTGCCGAACGAGGCGCGCGCCAGCACGGCATATGGAATGCCGTACTTGGTGCCCGCATGGCCGATCAGCAGCATCGGCAAGAGCACGATGGCGTTGGCGAGAAATACCGTGAGCACGGCCTGGTAACCGGACATGCCGCTGTCGATCAGGCTGGCCGACAGGGTGTAGGCGGGAATGCACATCACCATACCCACCCACAGCGCGGCGAAGTGATACCAGCGCCAGGTGCGCTGCGCCGCCGTGGTGGGCGCCAGGTCTTCATTCCAGAGTTGCGTATTGCCTGAATAGTCGTGGTTCACAGGTATGCTCCATCGGTTGGGAGGGGATCGGTTTTATAGAAACGGCTCGACTTTTAAGTCAATCTAGCTTACCGCAAAGGCCAGCCGCTGTTTACAAATAAAACGCACGCAATAACCGTGCCCTATGCCGTCTCCGCCAATGCCCGTGGATTCCTGGGGTCCTGTGTCCAGTTCATGTATGGCTTGCCTGTCGTCTGCGGCACCATCGTGATGCAGCCCTGCACCGGACAGGTGATTTCGCACAGATTGCAGCCCACGCATTCCTCCTTGATCACTTCATATGTGCGCGTGCCGGCGGCGTCGATCAGCTGCGCAATCGACTGGTGCGAGGTGTCTTCGCAAGCCACGTAGCACTTGCCGCATTTGATGCAGTCGTCCTGGTTGATCTGCGCAATCACCTGGTAATTCATGTCCAGGTATTTCCAGTCCGTCGTGTTGGCCACGGCCTTGCCGGAAAAGTCGCTGATGCGTTCATAGCCCTTCTCGTCCATCCAGCGCGACAGGCCATCCTTCATCTCGTCGACGATGCGAAAACCATGCAGCATGGCGGCCGTGCAAACCTGCACGCAGCCGGCGCCCAGGGCAAGGAATTCGGCCGCGTCGCGCCAGTTGCCGATGCCGCCGATGCCGGAGATGGGCAGGCCGCGCGTCTGCGGATCGCGGGCGATTTCCGCCACCATGTTCAGGGCGATCGGTTTGACGGCAGAACCGCAATAGCCGCCATGCGTGCTGGCGCCGCCGACGATGGGCAAGGCCACCATGCGGTCCAGGTCCAGCGAGGTGATGGAATTGATGGTGTTGATCAGCGAAACGGCATCCGCGCCGCCCGCCTTGGCCGCGCGCGCCGGCATGCGCACATCCGTGATGTTGGGCGTGAGCTTGACGATGACGGGCAAGCGGCTGTGCTTCTTGCACCAGGCGGTCACCATCTGCACATACTCGGGCACCTGGCCCACGGCCGCGCCCATGCCCCGCTCGGGCATGCCGTGCGGGCAGCCGAAATTGAGCTCGACACCGTCCGCTCCCGTCGCCTCGACCTTGGGCAGGATGTCGGCCCAGTAGTGCTCTTCGCAGGGCAGCATCAGCGAGACGATCATGGCGCGGTCGGGCCAGTCCTTTTTCACCTGCGTGATTTCGCGCAGGTTGATTGCCAGAGAGCGGTCGGTAATCAGCTCGATGTTATTGAAGCCGACCACTTCGCGGTTCTTGCCGTACAGGGCGGAGTAGCGCGACGAGACGTTGACGGCGGCAGGGTCTTCACCGAGCGTTTTCCACACGACGCCGCCCCACCCTGCCTCAAAGGCGCGCACCACGTTATAGGCCTTGTCGGTCGGCGGTGCAGACGCCAGCCAGAAGGGATTCGGCGCCTTGATGCCGCAAAATTCGATGCTGAGATCAGCCATTATGCAGCCTCCACTTTATTGAACAAATCGGAATGGATGGCCAGTGCGGCCAGCTTGCCATGCTGGACGGCTTGCACCGTCAAGTCCTGCCCCGGTGCCACGCAATCGCCGCCCGCATAGATCCCCGGCAGCACCGTGCGAAAGAGCGCATCAACGGCGATCTTGTCGCCTTCGCGCTGCAGCAGCGACGCCATCGGGTCATGCAGCACGCCGGTGTCGAGGCTCTGGCCGATGGCCTTGAAGATGGCGTCAGCCGCCACGTCGAACGTTTCGCCCGTGCCCGCCAGGCGCACGCCCTGCATGCTTGTTTTTTCGAAACGCATGCCCGCCACCTTGCCAGCCGCGTCGAGCAGCACCTGCTGCGGCTGGGCCCACGTCAGCATGCGCACCTGGTTGGCCTTGGCGATCTCCTGTTCATGGTGGGTGGCCGTCATGGCGTCGAAGCCGCGCCTGTAGACGAGGGTGACTTCCTCGGCGCCGAGCCTTTGAATCTGCACCGCCATGTCGATGGCCGTATTGCCGGCGCCAATCACGATGGCGCGTTTAGGCACGGGCAGCGCGGCCAGGTCGTCCGCCTGGCGCAGCGCGGCGATGTAATCGACGGCGGCCAGCAAGCCAGGAGCATCTTCGCCCGTCAGTCCAAGCTTGCGGCTGGCGCCCAGGCCCAGTCCCAGGAACACGGCGTCGTACTGCGCATGCAAGTCGCGCAGCTGCAGGCTCTCGCCCAGCGCCTGGCGACATCGGATCTCTATGCCGCCGATGCCCAGCAGGAAGTCGATTTCCTTTTGCGCAAAATCGTCCGTCAGCTTGTACTTGGCGATGCCGTATTCATTCAGGCCACCTGCCTTGCCTTCCTTTTCAAAGATCACCACGTCGTGGCCCAGCATGGCCAGGCGATGCGCGCACGACAGGCCGGCGGGACCCGCGCCGACGATGGCAATCGTCTTGCCTGTGCTTGCAGCCCGCTGGAACGGATGGCGGGTGAAGTGCATGTGGTCGACGGCATAGCGCTGCAAGAGGCCAATCTTGACGGGCTGGCCTTCCGCGTCGTGGTTGCGCACGCAGACGTCTTCGCAGAGGATTTCCGTCGGGCAGACTCTGGCGCAGCTGCCGCCCAGGATATTCTGCTTCAGGATGCCGGCGGCGGCGCCGTTGATGTTCTTGTCGTGGATGTTGCGGATGAAGCTGGCCACGTCGATTTCCGACGGACAGATGCGGCTGCACGGCGCGTCGTAGCAGTACAGGCAGCGGGCGCTTTCGATGGCCGCCTGGCGCGCGCTCAAAGGTGGCGCCAGGTCCGTGAAATGGCCCGCCAATTCCTCGTTGGGCAGGGCGGGGTGGGGCAAATAGTTCAAAGACTCGATCATCGCGTATTCCTCTTGTTATGTGCGGCCGGCTTGTGATTTGAAACCCTTACTTCATCTGGGGAAAAGCAAATTCCACACCAGCGCTTGCCGTGTTCGGCCAACGCTGCATCACGGCCTTGTGGCGCGTGTAGAAACGCACGCCCTCGGGACCATATGCGTGGTGGTCGCCGAACATGCTGCGCTTCCAGCCGCCGAAACTGTTGAAGGCCATCGGCACGGGCAAGGGGATGTTGACGCCCACCATGCCGACCTGTATCTGGCGCACGAATTCGCGCGCCACGCCGCCGTCGCGCGTGTAGATGGCCACGCCGTTGCCGTACTCGTTGGCGTTGATCAGTTCCACCGCATGCACCACGTCAGGACACCGGAGCACGCACAGGACGGGGCCGAAAATCTCTTCCTTGTAGATGCTCATGTCGCGCGTGACGTGGTCGAACAAGGTGCCGCCGACAAAGAAGCCGTTCTCGCGTCCCGCCACCACGTGGTTGCGGCCATCGACCACCAACGTCGCGCCCTGCTCCACGCCGGAGGCGATGAGTTTTTCGATGCGCTGCTTGGCGGCCAGCGACACGACCGGTCCCATTTCCGCACCATCTTCCATGCCGTCGCGCACTTTCAGTGCGGCCGTGCGCGTTGCCAGTGCGTCGATCAATTTGTCGCCCGCGTCGCCCACAGCCACCACGACGGAGATGGCCATGCAGCGCTCTCCTGCCGAACCGTAGGCCGCGCCGATCAGCGCATCGACCGTCATGTCCATGTCCGCGTCGGGCATTACCACCATGTGATTCTTCGCGCCGCCCAGCGCTTGCACGCGCTTACCACTGGCGCTGCCGCGCGCATAGATATATTCCGCGATTGGCGTCGAGCCGACAAAGCTGATCGCCTGCACGACGGGGTGGTCGAGCAAGGCGTCGACCGTCACTTTATCTCCCTGCACCACGTTGAAGACGCCGTCTGGCAAGCCCGCTTCTTTCAGCAGTTTCGCGTGCAGCAGGGAGGCCGACGGATCGCGCTCGGACGGCTTTAATACAAAGGTATTGCCGCAGGCAATCGCGACGGGGAACATCCACATCGGCACCATCACGGGGAAATTGAATGGCGTGATGCCAGCCACCACACCGAGCGCCTGACGCATGGACCAGGCGTCGATGCCGCGCGAGATCTGGTCCGTGAATTCACCCTTCAGCAGTTGCGGAATACCGACGGCAAACTCCACCATCTCGATGCCGCGCGCCACCTCGCCCTGCGCGTCGGCAAAGGTCTTGCCATGCTCGCGCGTGAGCATGGCGGCAAAGTCGTCCGTGTGCTGCTGGCATAGCTGCAGGTAGCGGAACAGGACACGGGCACGCGTCAGGGGCGGCGTGGCCGACCAGGAGGGAAAGGCGGCGGCGGCCGCCTGCACGGCCGCGTCCACGTCTTCCACGGTGCCCAGCGCCACCCGGGCCACGGGCTCGCCCAGGGCGGGGTTGTAGACGTCGCCGTAGCGGCCACTCCGGGTATCGACCTTGGCGCCGTTGATAAAGTGGGTAATCGTATCGAGATCGTTCATGGTGTTCCTTAGTCGAGATTTTTTAATACCTTGGCCAGCTTGCCAAACAGCTCATCGACATGCTGTTTTTCCAGCACCAGCGGCGGCGACAGGGCGATGATGTCGCCCGTCGTGCGTATCAGCACGCCGTCGGCGAAGGCTTGCTTGAAGGCGTTGAAGGCACGCGTGCCCGGTTTGCCGACGATGGGATCGAGTTCAATGCCGGCGATCAGGCCGATGCTGCGCAGGTCGATCACGTGCGGCAGCCCCTTGAGCGAATGCACGGCGTCGCTCCAATACGCCTGCATCGCTTTAGCGTGACCGAGAATGTCCTGTTCCTCGAACACTTGCAGGGTCGCCAGCGAAGCGGCGCACGCGAGCGGGTGGCCGGAATACGTGTAGCCGTGGAACAGTTCAATGCCGGGCGGCGCATCCATGAAAGCGTCGTGGATATACTTTTTGCTGAACACGGCGCCCATCGGCACCATGCCGTTAGTCAGGCCCTTGGCCGTCGTCATCAGATCCGGCTCGACGTCGAAATAGTCGGCTGCAAATGGCGTCGTCATGCGGCCGAAACCCGTGATGACTTCATCGAAGATGAGCAGGATGCCGTGCTTGGTGCACAGCTCGCGCAAGCGTTTCAGATAGCCTTTCGGCGGTATCAGCACGCCCGTGGAACCGGCCACCGGTTCGACGATGACGGCGGCAATCGTCGAGGCGTCGTGCAGGGCGACGATGCGTTCCAGTTCATCGGCCAGGTGGGTGCCGTATTCGGGCTCACCCACCGTGTAGGCGTTCTTGTCCAGGTTGTGCGTGTGCGGCAGGTGGTCCACGCCGGGCAGCAGGGGGCCGAAGGTCTTGCGGTTGCCGCCGATGCCGCCCACGGAAATGCCGCCGAAGCCCACGCCGTGGTAGCCGCGTTCGCGGCCGATCAGGCGCGTGCGCGCGCCCTCGCCGCGCGCCCGATGGTAGGCCAGCGCGATCTTCAACGCCGTGTCGACGGCTTCGGAACCGGAATTGGTGTAGAAGACGTGGCCAAATTTATGCCCCGTGTAGTCCATCAGTTTTTCCGCCAGCTCGAAGGCGGCCGGATGGCCCATCTGGAAGGTAGGAGCGAAATCGAGCTGGCCCACCATCTCGCGGATGGCGCCGACGATTTTCGGCTGCGCATGACCGC
Source organism: Janthinobacterium sp. GMG1 (assembly GCF_034427795.1). NCBI lineage: Bacteria > Pseudomonadati > Pseudomonadota > Betaproteobacteria > Burkholderiales > Oxalobacteraceae > Janthinobacterium > Janthinobacterium sp. GMG1. The sequence continues at coordinate 42,064 of NZ_JAXQNT010000004.1, read as the reverse complement.
ACGGCACGCACCACAGGCCGGCCGTACCATCGAGGATGGCATTGCCATCGACGTCCTTGTAATACATGCCTTCGGCCGACACCAGCAAGCGCGGGTTGGCCTTGAAATCACGGTTGTTCGTAAACGGCATCCAGAATGCCGACATCGATTCCGGCCTTGTTTCGTTCATGACCTTCTCCTTGGGATGGGGGCTGGCGCGGGGCCAGGATCGTTTTTGACGAAGCGTAAAATAATTTACCAGTTGGCAAAAAGCTGATGTAATAATAGACAGGCCACCTCCAATGGCACAGATACACAAACGGCAAAGTACCCCAACCGTACAGGTCGAAATACCACTACAGTTTTGTGCAAGGCAGCATAAGGAGCCACCGTGAAGCACAGCGACAGCACAGACGATGCCCCCGAGCAAGCAAGCGGCTGGCCCGTGCTGGACATCGACCGCCAGAAAAAGGGCGGCCTCGTCGAGCAGATCGTCATCGCCATCAGCGTCATGGTGGGCAGCCGTGCCCTGCGCATCGGCACGCGCATGCCGTCCGTGCGCCAGTTCGCCCGCTGCAATGGCGTGTCGACGTTTACCGTCGTCGAATCGTACGATCGCCTGGTCAACCTCGGCTTGCTGTCGTCGCGCCGCGGCTCCGGCTATTTTGTCGCGCGCCACGATATCGCTGCCTCGCCGCAGGCCGCCGTACACGCGAGTCCCACCGCCATCGATGCCCTCACGCCGGACCTGTATTCGGGCGTGTCCGACGCCCTGCCCGTGGGCGCCGGGTGGCTGCCGCCCGAGATGTATGGCGAAGCGACCGTGCTCGATGCCGTGCGTCAGGCCATGCGCATTCCCGCCAGCCGGCTGCGCGGCTATGGCCATCCTCTCGGCTTTCCCTCGCTGCGCCAGCACCTGGCCGCCAGCCTGTCGGAAGAGCTGTTCCAGGTGGAGCCGGACCAGGTCTTGCTGACGCACGGCGCCACGCATGCTTTCGATCTGATCCTGCGCAGCCTGACCAAGCCGGGCGACACGGTGCTGGTGGAAGACCCCGGCTACAGCAATTTGCAGTCGCTGATCCGCCACCACGGCTGCATCCCCGTGGGCATTGCGCGCGGCGAGACGGGCCTCGACCTCGATGCGCTGGCCAGCGAAGCCGCGCGCACGCAGCCCAAGCTGATGTTCGTCAACACGGTGCTGCAAAATCCGCTTGGCACATCCTTGAGCCAGGCGCAGACGCACCGCCTGCTGGCACTGGCCGAGCAATTCGATTTCTGGCTGGTGGAAGACGATATCTATCGCGAACTGGCGGCGCGCGGCGATGCGTCGCTGGCGGCCATGGACGGCTTGCGCCGCGTGATCCGCGTCGGCAGTTTTTCCAAGACCCTGTCTCCCGTGCTGCGCGTGGGGTCGATTTGCGCCTCGCCGTCGCTGGTGGCTGAACTGGTGCGCGTGAAAATGCTGGCGGGACTGACGACGTCGGAAATCAACGAGCGCGCCGTCTACCATGCCATCTCCGCGCGGCCCTACAAGCGCATGGTGGAACGGCTGGTGGCGCAGCTCGACGCGGCCCGCGAACGCAGCATCGATTGCCTGGCGCAGGCAGGCATGGCGCCCGTGGCGCGTCCGCGTGGCGGCATGTTCGTCAGCGCCGGCTGGCCCGACGTCCAGACGCCGGAGTGGAATGGCAAGATCATCGCCGACATGGCCTTGAAGGCGGGCATCCTGCTGTCGCCGAACGAATTTTTCATGCTGCGCACGCCCGAGACGGTGTGGTTCCGCTTCAACGTGGCCTACACCGACACCCCCGTGCTGCAGGCATTCCTGCAATCGATACGCCCACGCTAAAGAATCCGCCATGGCCAGCGACAAATCCCCTGCCCTTCCCGTGAAAAATGCCGGCGGCCGGCGCCTGCAGAACCGCGATCGCCTGGAGGCGGACATCCTGGCACAAGCCGTGCGCGCATTCGCGGAAAGCGGCTATGAGGGCGCATCGATCGCCACCATCGCCGAGCGGGCAGGCCTGTCGAAGCAGAACCTGATGTACTACTTCCCGTCCAAGCAGTTGCTGTACCAGCGCGTGCTCGACGATGTGCTCGACGACTGGCTGGCGCGCATGGACATGCTGGCCAATGAACACGACGAGCCGCGCGACGTGCTGCGCGCGTATATCGGCGCCAAGCTGCGTTTTTCGCGCGAACAGCCGTGGGCCTCGCGCGTGTATGCGCTGGAAGTGATCAATGGCGCGCCCCTGTACGGCGCGCAGATACGAGAAAGGGTCGTGCCCCTGCTGCGCAAGGATATCGCCGTCTTCGAAGCCTGGATCGCCGCCGGCAGGATCGCGCCCGTCAACGCCACGCACCTGATGTTCGCCATCTGGGCCATGACGCAATCGTATGCGGATTTTTCGGCGCAGATGGCCCTGGTGCTGGAGCGCAAGCAGCTCACGCGCAAGGATTACGAGGACGCCGAAATCCTGCTCACGCACATGGTACAGGCGGCTATTGCCCTGCCCGGCGCGTGATGAAATTTCCAATGAACAATCTGGCAGTGATAGCATGGCGCGCTGGAGCGTTTGCATTGGCGGCGCGATACCCACAGGATAAGGAATAGGCATGAAACAATGGTCATCGGCGCGCACGGCGTCATTGCTGGGCAAAGCTGCCTGCGCGGCGCTGCTGGCAGTGGCGTGCGCGGCACAGGCGCAGACAGTCGGCATGATAGAGAATCAGCCGCTGAGCGAAACCTGGCTCAACGCGGGCTTTTATTCGTATCACTTTCAGCGCGACAAAAACTTGAACGACAGCAATCCGGGCCTGGGCGCCGAATACCGCTTTTCCACGGTCGCCTCGGTCACGGCTGGCCGCTTCTACAATAGCGACCGCGCCTACTCGAACTACCTGGGCGTGTACTACCAGCCCATCAAGGTGGGCCCGCTGCGCGTCGGCGCCGTCGTTGGCGGCTTCAGCGGCTATCCGAAGATGCGCGACGGCGGCTGGTTCCCGGCCCTGGTACCCACCATCAGCTATGAGTACCAGCGCGTGGGCGTGAATATCGCCATCGTGCCGTCCTACAAGGACCGCCTGTATGGCGCCCTCAGTTTCCAGCTGAAACTCAAGGTCTTCGAATAGCCGTTTGTCACTGCCTGTCGCCGTTCGGTCCGCCATTCCTGCCATTCGTCGCATACGTGATGTCTGGCAGCAAGGTTTTGCCTATAGTGGATTCATCGCCAGCTTGCAGACGCAGCGGCACCCACACGACAGGAGAACGGCATGAAAGACCTCAATTCGGCACCGGGCAGCACTTCCTTCAGCGCTTTCTGGAACGAACTGTGCGCATACACGCGCCAGGGCCTGGCCGCCCTGCGCGCCATGTCCTGGCCCATGCTGCTGGCGTGCTGCCTGGGCCTGGCGTTCCTGATCACCATCTTGCCGCTGGCCATCATGCTGTTTGCCCTCGTCATGCTGCTCAGATGGGCAAGCAACAGCGACGACATGGGCACGGATACGGACACGAAGGCAGCGAATTCCTCGCAGTCGCCGCAATAAAAATTTGCGTCGCGGCAAGAGTGCAAGGATTGTTCTATGGCACTATGGACGGGAGCGGCACTGACGGGCATCAAACCCATCCCGATGGATGGGTTTGATACGGAACGCTGCGCAGTATCCATGATCGAAGCTACTCCCCCACAGCCATAGGAGTTTTCTGATGACCACGACAGCAAAAGCTACAGCAGCGACAACCATTCCCTGCCTGCGCTACCGCGACGCGCCCGCCGCCATCGAATGGCTGTGCAAGGCACTCGGCTTTGAAAAACAATTGATTGTGCCTGACGGCAACGGCGGCGTCGCCCATGCGCAATTGAGCTTTGGTAATGGCATGGTCATGGTGGCGCCAGCCATCGACAGCGACTATGGCCGCCTGATGAAACTGCCCGGCGACGTCGGCGGCGCGAACACGCAGAACTGCTACCTGGTCGTCAATGACGCCGACGCCGTCTACCGCAGCGCGCGCGAAGCCGGCGCCGAAATCGTGCTCGACATCAAGGACGAAGATTACGGCGGACGGGGCTTTACCTGCCGCGACCCGGAAGGCCATATCTGGAGCCTGGGCACCTACGATCCATGGTAAAACGGAGAACAATGATTATCAGTACCCTCGCCGCCGCCAGCCTTGCGCTGATCGGCGGTTTCCTGTCCGCTCCCGTCCTCGTCGACGAGCACCTCAATCGTGTCCACCCGCCGTCCGGCAAGGCGCCGTCGGCAGCCACCGTGGCCCTGCACCAGAGCCTGTGGATCGCGGACCTGCACGCCGACAGCCTGCTGTGGCAACGCAATCTGAACCTCGACAGCCAGCGCGGGCATGTCGACTTCCCCCGCCTGCAGCGGGCCAACGTGGCGCTGCAAGCCTTTTCCGTCGTCACCAAGACGCCGCGCAAGATGAATATCGAGCGCAATGGCAGCGACACGGACAACATCACGGCCCTGGTGGTGGCACAAGGCTTGCCGCCCGCCACCTGGAACAGCCTGCTGGCGCGCGCTACCTACCAGGCCGACGAGCTGCGCCAGCAAGCAGCCAGGAGCGATGGCAAGGTGCGCGTGATCGGCAGCCGCGCCCAGCTGCGCAGCTTCATCGCCGCGCGCGAAAAAAATCCGGACCTGCTGGCCGGCTGGCTGACACTGGAAGGCGCGCATGCGCTCGAAGGCAAGCTGGACAACCTCGATACCCTGTATCAGGCCGGCTACCGCATGGCCGCGCCCACGCATTTCTTCGACACGGAACTGTCCGGCTCCCAGCACGGCCTGAAAAAAGGCGGCCTGACGCCGCTGGGCAAGCAATGGCTGCGCGCCATGGAACAGCGCAAGATGATCGTCGACCTGGCGCATGCCTCGCCGGCCACCATCGACGACGTGTTAACCCTGGCGAAACGCCCCGTGATGGTGTCGCACACGGGCGTGCGCGGCACCTGCGCCAATGGGCGCAACCTGAGCGATGCGCAATTGAAACGCATCGCCGCCCAGGGTGGCCTGGTGGGTATCGGTTTCTGGAATACGGCCGTCTGCGGCAAGGACGTGGCGTCCATCGCGCGCGCCATCAAGTACACGGTAAAACTGATCGGCGCGGACCACGTGGCATATGGCTCGGACTTCGACGGCGCCGTCACCACGGCCATCGATGCGACGGGCTTGCCTCGATTGACGCAAGCCCTGCTCGACGCGGGACTGTCGGAAGCGCAGATCCGCCGCGTGGCGGGCGAAAACGTGCGCGACTTCTTGCTGAAAAATCTGCCGGACGATGACGCCTAGCCCAGTGCGCTGATCAAGGCCTGGTCCGCCACCTGGCGCGGGCGGATGCGTATCAGCTTGCGGTACAGCGGCGGCATCGACTCGCACAGCACCAGCAGCGCGTCTTCTCCCATGCAGCGGCGCACGTACTGGAATTGCGCGGGATTATTCTCTGGCAGCGCCCCTTCCATGGTGGAGCCGTAGGCGCCCAGGGTCATGAAACTGGCGGCACTGTCGTCCGGGCCGATGGCCAGCACGAAGGTGCCGTGCTTGGGGTGGCCCAGGTAGCTTTTGATCTCCTCCTGCAGCGCCGGCGCCGCATTCGCCATCAATTCAAAGCGCAGCTGCGCGTACTGGCGCGTGCACTCCATGAACGGCGTGCGGATGGCCGATTGCGACAATTTCCCCGGCATGCACAGCAGCAGGTTGCCGAAGGAATCGAGCAAGGCGGCCGCGTCGCCCTGGCCGCCATCGCGCACATCCTGCTCCATGGCCGCCTGCAGGAATGGCGCCAGGCCCGCATCGGGCGCATGCGGCTTGCAGCGGTAAGTCAACGCATCGGGATAGCGGCGGCGCAGGGCGCGCACCACGGCATGCTCGGACGGCAAGGTGGCGGGATCGCGCAAGTGCACGTCGTCGCCGGCGTTCAGCAGCTGCATCACCTGCGCCGATGTCGACTCGAACACGAGCGAACACAGTGCCTGCGTCGCCTCATGGATGCTCTTGCCGATGAAAAAAGATTTGGGTGCGGCGCCGGAAGGCAGGCGCGCATACTCGGTGGCGCCGCGTACGGCCGGATAGCAAAAGCTACGGCCGGCCTGCGCCTGCAGCGGCGCAGGCAAGGCGGTAAAACTGGCGCTGCCATCGTAATTGATGCCCGCCTTGACGTCCGGCGCGGCCACCACCACGTTGAAACCGGCTGCCAGAATCGCCCCCGTGCACATGCAGCAGGGGTCGAGCGAGGTGACGATGGTCAGTTCGCCCGGCGGCGGCAAGGACGTGCCCTTGGCGCGCTCGGCGAAATACCAGTCCACCAGTTGGCGTTCGCCATGCGCGGTGGGGTCGAACACCAGGCCCTGGCGCACGACGTTGTTGTGCATCGATTGCAGCACGTTGCCGGCGCCATCGAGCAGCACGCCGCCCACGCCGAAGGTTCCCTGCGTCTTGGCTGCCATGGCTTCGGCCGCGGCAATCGCCACGGCGGCCTGGATGTCGATCGTCTTGTTCAAGCGAATCCTGTTACTTCATGTCCAGGTCGGAATTGCCGAAGCCGTGCGGCAGCAGCCAGCCGGCCGTCACTTCCATGATGTCGTTTTTCAGGTTCGTCAGGATGACCGGCAGGTCGGCGCCCCCCATCTCGAAGATCACCTGGCGGCAGGCGCCGCACGGAGATATTGGTTCGGCCGTGTCGCCCGTGACGGCCAGCTTGGCAAAGTCGCCCGGCTTGCAGCCATGCGCGATGGCGCTGAAAAACGCCGTGCGCTCGGCGCAGTTGCACAGGCCATAGGCGGCATTTTCCACGTTACAGCCACGGAAGACGCGGCCATCCTTGCACAGCAGCGCCGCGCCCACCTTGAAACGCGAGTATGGCGCGTAGGCCAGTTCACGGCCGGCATTGGCTTCGGCGATCAGTTCTTGGTTGTTCATTTTTTCTGTATTACCTTTGAATTCATTACAGCCGGGGTCAGACCCTCAACACCGCTGACACATGGCTCAGCGCCATCACAAACGGGGGTCTGACCCCAGTGTTACTTTACGGACGAATGGTACGGTAAATCACCGGATTGGCCGCCAGCGCCACCGCGCTGATGGCATACGCTTGCTGGATTTCCCTGACGGCTTGCTGCGCCGCCGCTTCCGTGCGCGCGTGCACCATGCCCAGCGGCTGGCCGATGGCCACTTGCTCGCCCAGGCCAACGAGGTCCGTCAGGCCGACAGCGAAATCGATGCTGTCCGTCGGACGGCGGCGGCCACCGCCCAAGGCCACCACGGCCAGGCCGATGGCGCGGCAATCGCGCACGTTGGCAAAACCGGCTGACAGCGCGGGCGCCGGCATGATGAATGGCGCCTGTTCCAGGTGCTTGTCCGGATGTTCGACCAGGTCGGCCGGGCCGCCCAGGGCCGACACCATGCGCAAAAAGCGCTCGGCTGCGTCACCCGAGTCGAGGGCCGCCATCAATTTCACGCGCGCCTCCTCTTCGGTGGCGGCCAAGCCGCCCAGCACCAGCATCTCGGCGCACAGCGCCAAAGTGACTTCGTGCAGGCGCGCGGGACGCGAACGGCCCGTCAGGTAATCCATGGCGCCGCGCACTTCCAGCGCATTGCCCGCATACGGCGCCAGCGACTCGTTCATGTCCGTCAAAATCGCCGACGTCTGCATGCCCGCGCCATTGCCGACGGCGACGATACTCTCGGCCAGTTCCACCGACTTGTCATAGGTCGGCATGAAGGCGCCCGAGCCCACTTTGACGTCCATCACCAGCGCGTCCAGGCCGGCCGACAATTTCTTCGACAGGATGGAGCCGGTGATCATGGCCACGGATTCCACCGTGGCGGTGACGTCGCGGATGCTGTAAAAACGCTTGTCGGCCGGCGCCAGCTGCGCCGTCTGGCCGATGATGGCCACGCCGATGTCCTGCACCACCTTGCGGAACAGTGCATTGTCCGGCACCGTGCAATAGCCGGGAATCGCGTCGAACTTGTCCAGCGTGCCGCCCGTGTGGCCCAGGCCGCGGCCCGAGATCATCGGCACGTAGCCGCCACACGCGGCGACCATGGGACCGAGCAGCAGGGAGACGACGTCGCCCACGCCGCCCGTCGAATGCTTGTCAACGATGGGGCCCGGCAGGTTCAGCGAGCGCCAGTCCAGCACCTGGCCGGAATCGCGCATGGCCAGGGTGAACGCCACGCGCTCGTCCATGTTCATGTCGTTGAAATAGACGGCCATGCCCAGCGCCGCGATCTGGCCTTCGCTGACGCTGCCGTCGGTGATGCCACGCACGAAAAACTGGATTTCTTCGGCGCTCAGCACGCCCTTGTCGCGCTTCTTGCGAATGATTTCCTGGGTTAACAACATGGAATAACTCCAATCATGAGATCTGGGGTCAGTCCCTGCGGATCTGACCCCAGCTTTGTAACGCTAGTTGCTCATCAGACGCCGTAAGGAATCCACACGTTTTTCACTTGCGACGCATGCGCCAGCACGGCGCGGCCACCGCTTTGCGCGGCGCTGTACCAGTCGCGGCCCTTGGCGCCGCCGACCCAGGTGCGCTTCAGGGTGCCGGCCGACAGGCGCTCGACTTCCGCGCAACCTTCAGCGGATCCGTCATGGCGCCAGACGGCGTCGATGTCGGCGTGCGTGGCCAGGGTGCGCGCCAGTTCATCGGCGTTGCCGCTGATGATATTGACGACGCCGCCTGGCAAGTCGGACGTATCGAAGACCTGGTACAGGTCCAGCGCGGAGAGCGGATGCGCTTCCGACGGCACCACCACCACGCGGTTGCCCAGCGCGATGGCCGGCGCCACCAGCGAAATGAAGCCGAGCAAAGGCGCTTCGTTCGGGCAGACGATGCCGATCACGCCAACCGCTTCGTTCAGCGCCACGGTGATGCCTTTCGTTGGCGGCTGGTGCGCCAGGCCGTCGTACTTGTCGGCCCAGGCGGCGTAGTAGAACAGGCGTTCGATCGATGCCTGCACTTCCTTCTCGGGATTTTTACTGCCCGTCATGGCGGCGATGCGGACGGCGAATTCGTCGGCGCGCGCTGCCAGGTTTTCGGCGATGTAATACAGCACTTGCGCGCGGTTGTGCGCCGTGGCGCCGGTCCAGCCAGACGCCTTATGGGCCGCTTCGACGGCGTTGCGGATGTCCTTGCGGCTGCCCACGCCCACTTCGGCCAGCAGGGCGCCGTTCGCGCCAAACACCGGGGTGCTGTAGGCGCTGTCGGGGCGCGCCTGCTTGCCGCCGATGTACATCTTTGCCGTGCGGTCGATGGCAAACGGATCGGCTGCCGCCGGCTTCACATTGCCCTTGGCTTTCGCTTCCACCACGGGCAAGGCCGGGCGCGCATCTTCGGCCAGGGCAGTCATGTATTCCAGCATGCCTTCGCGGCCGCCTTCACGGCCAAAGCCCGATTCGCGGTAGCCGCCGAAGCCGCACGCCGCATCGAACTGGTTGGCGCTGTTGATCCACACCACGCCTGCCTTGATGGCGGGAGCGATATCGAGTGCCAGGCTGATCGACTCGGTCCACACGCTGGCGGCCAGGCCGTATACCGTGTTGTTCGCCAGCTGCACCGCTTCTGGTGGCGTGCGGAAGCTCATGGCCACCAGCACGGGGCCGAAGATTTCAGCCTGTGCCACAGCGGCCGAGGTCGACGCGCCCGTGATCAGGGTCGGCGGGAACCACGAGCCGTCGGCAGGCAATTCGCACGCCGGCTGCCAGACGTCGCAGCCTTCGGCACGCGCCGAATCGACCAGCGCGGCGATGCGCTGGCGCTGCACGGGGTCGACCAGCGCGCCCACGTCCATCGATTTGTCCAGCGGCGAACCAAGGCGCAGGTTTTCCATGCGGGCGCGTACCTTGTTCAGGAAGCGCTCCTGGATCGATTCCTGCACCAGCAGGCGCGAACCGGCGCAGCACACCTGGCCCTGGTTGAACCAGATCGAATCGACCAGGCCTTCCACGGCGCCATCGAGGTCCGCGTCTTCGAAGACGATGAACGGCGACTTGCCGCCCAATTCGAGGGACAGCTTCTTGCCGCTGCCGGCCGTCGCTTCGCGAATGAGGCGGCCCACTTCCGTGGAACCCGTAAACGCGATCTTGTCGACGCCAGGATGGTTGACGATGGCCGAGCCCACTCTGCCGTCGCCGGTGACGATATTGACCACGCCAGCCGGTACGCCCGCCTGCACGCACAGTTCGGCGAACAGCATGGCGGTCAGCGACGTGAATTCAGCTGGCTTGAAGACGACCGTGTTGCCGGCCGCCAGGGCCGGGGCGATTTTCCACGACAGCATCAGCAGCGGGAAATTCCACGGCACGATCTGGCCCACCACGCCCACGGCGCGGTAGTCGGCGAATTCTTCCGACTGCAGCTGCGCCCAGCCGGCGTGATGATAGAAGTGGCGCGCGGCCAGCGGCAAGTCGATATCGCGCGTTTCGCGGATGGTCTTGCCGTTGTCCAGGGTTTCGAGCACGGCGAACAGGCGCGAATGCTTTTGCAGCAAACGTGCCAGCGCATACATGACTTTCGCGCGGCCGTGGCCACCCATGCCCTGCCATACGGGCAGCGCGCGGCGCGCCGCTTCCACGGCGCGTTCCACATCAAGGTCGGTCGCTTGCGTCAGTTCGGCCAGTCGCGTGCCGTCGGCAGGATTGGTCGAGGCGAACAGTTCCGCCGGCGCGCTCCAGGCATTGTCGATGAACAGACCGAATGTGCGCTGGTGGCCGTCGAGCCACGCTTGCGCTTCTTTTTGACTTTCGGGAGCAGGGCCGTAGTCCATAGTATTGAGAATCTCGTTAATTGTTGGCATGACGATTGTTCTTTAAGGTTGTGCGTGACGATGATTGGCCGAGTAGCTGCCGGTGACGTAGTGCTCGAGCTGGCGCTCGATGTCGGTCAGCAGGCTGGAAGCGCCGATGCGGAACAGGTGCGGCTGCAGCCATTCGTTACCCAGTTCTTCCTTCATCAGGGTCAGGTATTGCAGCGCGCTCTTGGCCGAGCTGACGCCGCCGGCCGGCTTGAAGCCCACCTGGAAGCCCGTCTGCTCGTGGTATTCGCGGATCGTGCGCACCATCGTCAGGGCCACGGGAATGGTGGCGTTCACGCCCTCCTTGCCGGTGGAGGTCTTGATGAAATCGGCACCGGCCATCATGCAGACCCACGATGCCTTGGCCACGTTTTCCATCGTCAGCAAGTCGCCCGTGGCGAGAATCGCCTTCACGTGCGCTTCGCCGCACGCCTTGCGGTAGGCCAGCATTTCGTCGTACAGCACTTGCCAGTTGCCGTTCAGGACGTGCTGGCGCGTGATGACGATATCGATTTCCGAGGCGCCGGCTGCGACCGACAATTCGATCTCACGCAGCTTCGTTTCCATGCTCGTCAGGCCGGCCGGGAAACCCGTCGACACGGCGGCGATGGGCAAGCGGCCCTGGATGACCTTCACGGCCGGCTGAATCATCTCGTGGTACACGCATACGGCGCCGGTGCTCAATTGCGTCAGGCCCAAGGCGTCCATCAGGTCGGCGCGCAGCGGGCGCATGGCCTTCATGCACAGGCGTTCCACGCGGCCCGGCGTATCGTCGCCGCCCAGGGTGGTCAGGTCGATCATCTGGATGGCTTTCACCAGCCAGGCGGCCTGGTATTCCTTTTTCACCGTACGGCGGTTCGCCAGGCTGGCTGCGCGGCGGTCCGTCGCGGCGCGGTTGACGCGGATCTGGTTGATCCAGCCCAGGTCGAGGCCAACGGCCTCATTACGCTTGAATTCGGGGTGCATGAGTGTCATAACAAGCTGGTTCCATTAGCAAGTGGTGGTACGCCAAGGTGCTTGGCGAGGGTTTGGCCAATATCGGAGAAGGTCTCGGAAATACCCAGTGCGCGCGGGGCGACGCCGGGGCCGAAGAAGATCATCGGAATGTGTTCGCGGGTGTGGTCGGAGCCGTGCCAGGTCGGGTCGCAGCCATGGTCGGCGGTAATCACGACCAGGTCGCCTTCCTTGAGCTTGGCCATGAATTCCGGCAGGCGCGCATCCATTTCGCGCAACGCGTCAGCATAGCCCTCGACGTTGCGGCGGTGGCCGAAAGCCTGGTCGAAATCGACGAAATTCACAAAAGTGAGCGACTTGTCCTGCACTTCATCGGTCGTCTTCAACAACGCTTCGAACAGCGCCATGTTGTCGACGCCCTTGACGACGCGCGAGATGCCCTGGGTAGCGAAAATGTCGCTGATCTTGCCCAGGCCGACGACTTCGCCGCCAGCATCCTTCACGTGATCGAGCAGGGTCTTGCTTGGCGGCGCGACGGCGTAATCGTGGCGGTTCGACGTGCGCGTGTAGTTGCCATTGCTGCCCGTGAACGGGCGGGCGATGACGCGGCCGATGTTGTACGGCTCGACCAGCTTGAAGGCCATTTCGCACACCTGGTACAGGCGCTCGAGGCCGAACGACTCTTCGTGCGCGGCGATCTGCATCACCGAGTCGCCCGAGGTATAGATAATCAACTTGCCGGTGGCGACGTGTTCATCGCCATGCTTGTTGATGATGTCCGTGCCCGAGGCATGGCAGTCTCCGAGGAAGCCGGGCACGCCCGACAGGGCTTTCAGCTTGTCGGTCAGGTCGGCGGGGAACGATGGCGTGGTGCGGGGGAAGTAGCCCCAGTCAAATTCGACGGGCACGCCGGCGATTTCCCAGTGGCCGCTCTGCGTGTCCTTGCCGGTGGAGCGCTCGCGTGCCGCACCGTAGGCGCCGGTGAAACCGTCGCGCTGGTCGAAGCCCGTGGCCCATTCGCCGCTGGCCAGGTGCGCCGCGGCGCCCAGTCCCAGGCGTTCCATGTTCGGGAGTTTCAAGGTCTTGCCGCTTTTGGCGACAGTGCTGGCAATGTGGCCAAAGGTATTGGCACCTGCGTCGCCATACTTGGCGGCGTCTGGCGTCGCGCCAAGGCCGAAGGAATCAAGCAGGAGGATAAATGCGCGTGACATGATAAGGCTCGCTTTATGGATTGATGCAAAGATGATGCGGACAGTGTAGGCCGGATTTTTCCGGCCTGCCGCGCGGCAGCGCCGGTGGCCGGCGCGCCGCTACTGCTTAAAAAAAGTGCTTAGGCTTGCGGCGTAGCCGATACGGTCGCCAGGAAAGCCAGGATCAGCTTGACCAGGTCTTTCGCGCCGATGGCCGCGTATTTCAGGGTTTGTTCGTGCGACAGGGCGAAAGGCGACATGCCTTCGGCCAGGTTGGTAATGACCGATACGCCCACCACTTTCAGGTCGCAATGGCGGGCCGAGACCACTTCCGGCACCACGGACATGCCGACCGTGTCGGCGCCCAGGCGGGCCATCATGCGGATTTCGGCAGCAGTCTCGAAGTTCGGACCAGGGTAGGCGACGAACACGCCTTCGTGCAGGGTGATGCCGTTCGCGGCAGCCGTGTCCTTGACCAGATTGCGCAGGTCCGCATCGTAGGCATTGGCCATGCTGAAGAAGCGCGGACCGAAGCGGTCGTCGTTCGGGCCGACCATCGGCGTGCCTGGCAGCAGGTTGATGTGGTCGCTGATGGCCACCAGGCTGCCGGCGTCCACTTCAGGGCGCAGGGAGCCAGCGGCGTTGGTGACGAACAGCATTTCGCAGCCCAGCAATTTCAGGGTGCGGATGGCGCTCGTCATGACGCCCATGCCATAGCCTTCGTAGAAGTGGCCACGGCCCTTCATGCAGACGACGGCGACGCCCGACAGGGTGCCGATCACCAGTTCGCCGGCATGGCCGTGCACGGTGCTGATCGGGAAGCCTGGCAATTCGTCAAAGCTGATGCTGACGGCGTCCGTCATCTGCTCGGCCAACACGCCCAGGCCGGAGCCGAGGATCATCGCCACGCGCGGCTTGAAATTTTCAGGAGCGCGGGCACGGATGATTTCGGCGGCGTGGAAAGGGGTGTTGTTCGACATGGTTATCCTCTGATTGACTAATGATGATGGGTTGCTGCCTGCACGGCCGTGCCCGGTGAAGAAGTACGGCCCAGGTTACGGGTATGTATATGGGTGCTGCTGGTATATCCAGATGCGTATTGCCACTATTTGCCGCCACTATGCATCAAACGGAATATGTATGGCAAATACCATTTTTCTTGCCCATTTATACAATTCAAATATAAATGGCCGATATTATAGTCGAGGCAAGCCCAGGCCCGCCATGCCCGGGAAATCCGTGCATACAAGCTCCATACGAGCACTTTCCGCGCACGCCAGACACGCACTTCACACACGCTTGACACCAACAAGACAAATGTTTACAGTCGCAGACAAATGTTTAACCATCAGCGAAAACCTTGTGACCGATACCAATAAAAAAGACCAGCTGTACACGCTGATCCGCAACAACCCCTTCATCTCGCAGCAAGACCTGGCGAGCGAGCTGGGCTTGTCGCGCTCGGCCGTCGCCGGCCACATTGCCGGATTGATACGCGAGCGGCGCCTGCTGGGACGCGCCTACGTGCTGCCCGACAGCCGCCCCGTGCTGTGCATAGGCGCTGCCAACCTCGACCGCAAGATGCGCACCCTGGCGACCTTGCAGATGGGCACATCGAATCCCGTGCGTTCGGAAGAAGTGTTTGGCGGCGTGGGCCGCAACATTGCGGAAAACCTGGCACGCCTGGCTATCCCCGTGGCCCTGCTGACGGCGCTGGGCGACGATGCGGCCGGCCACGCCCTGCAGACGCACGCGGAAGACGCGGGCATCGACATGCGCGGCAGCTTACATCTGAGCAACACCAGCAGCGGCACTTACACTGCCGTGCTCGACGAACATGGTGAAATGCTGCTGGCGATGGCCAACATGCAACTGTACGAACAACTGACCCCCGCCTTTTTGCACAGCCGCCAGCCACAGCGCGCCGCTGCCGCCCTCACCGTCTGCGACCTGAACCTGGGCCACGACAGCGTGCAGGCTCTGCTGGCCGATGCGCGCCAGGACGCGGCCCACGCGACGCCGCTCGTCATCGTCGCCGTCTCGCAGCCGAAGATGGCGCACCTGCCGCAAGACTTGACGGGCTTGCATTTGCTGATACTGAACCGGGGCGAACTGGAAACGCGCGTGGCGCGGGCCTTGCCCACGGCCTTCGAGGTGCGCGCCGCCTGCCGCGAAGTGCAGCGCCAAGGCGCGCGCCAGGTGATCGTCACCTGCGGCGGCGAAGGCGTGTACTTCACGGATGGCGACAGCCCGGACGCGCCTGTCGTGCACCTGGCCGCGCGCGAAGTGGACGCCGTCGACGTGACGGGCGCCGGCGACGCGTTTTCCGCCGCGGTCTGCTGGTCGCTGTACCACGACAGCAGCGATTTGAAACTGGCGTGCCGGCGCGGCCTGAAGCTGGCCGCCATGACCCTGGAATCGGCTGCCACCGTCTCCCCCCATATTTCCGCCGGCGCGCTCGACAACATTGACGACGCCGACCTGGCGCCGCCTCCCCCTACCCTCTTTCAACAGGACTGAACCATGACCCAATTACAGAATTTCCTCTTGTTCTCGCAAGAAGTGCTCGACGCACGCGCCGCCGGCAAGCCCATCGTGGCGCTGGAATCGACCATCATTTCGCACGGCATGCCGTATCCGCAAAACGTGGAAATGGCGCGCGAAGTGGAACAGATCATCCGTGACGGCGGCGCCGTGCCAGCCACCATCGCCATCATCGGCGGCAAGATCTGCGTGGGCCTGTCGCCCGAACAACTGGAATTGCTGGGCACCTCGCCCGACGCCATGAAGGTCAGCCGCCGCGACTTGCCGTTCGTCCTGTCACAAGGCAAGCTGGGCGCCACCACCGTGGCCGCCACCATGATTTGCGCGGAACTGGCAGGTATTTCCGTATTTGTTACGGGCGGCATCGGCGGCGTGCACCGCGGCGCGGAAACCAGCTTCGACATTTCCGCCGACTTGCAGGAACTGGCGCAAACGTCGGTGGCCGTCGTCTGCGCGGGCGTGAAATCCATCCTCGACATCGGCCTGACCCTGGAATACCTGGAAACCCATGGCGTGCCCGTCATCAGCGTGGGCCAGGAAGGTTTCCCGGCCTTCTTCACGCGCGAAAGCGGCTTCAAGGCCGATTTCCGCCTCGATACGGCCGCAGAACAGGCTGCCTTCATCGGCACCAAGTGGCAACTGGGCTTGAAGGGCGGCGTGATCGTCAGCAACCCCGTGCCGGCCGCGCAAGCCATGCCCAAGGAGGAGATCGATGCGATCACCGCGCAGGCGCTGCAGGAAGCGGACGCGGGCGGCGTGAAGGGCAAGCAAGTCACGCCATTCCTGTTGTCACGCATCAAGCAACTGACGGATGGCCGCAGCCTGGCGACGAATATCGCGCTGGTCAAGCACAATGCCCAAGTCGGCACGGCGCTGGCCATTGCCATGCAGGCAGTCGTGGCACGATAATAGGACTGCTGTAAAGAAAGCGCGCGCGCCTTCACGGGTCCGCCGCCGTTCCATCGCCAAGCAACACGCAACGCCAAGGAAAGCATGTCCATCGATCTGAAACAGTTAAAGTATTTTCTTGCCGTTGCCGAGGAGAAAAGCTTCAGCCGCGCCGCCGAGCGCCTGCATATCTCGCAGCCGCCCTTGAGCCAGCAGATCATGAAACTGGAAAGCGAACTCGGCGTACGCCTGTTTGCGCGCACCACGCGCACGTTCGAGCTGACCGTGGCGGGCAAGGCGCTGATGAACGAGGCGGCTGACCTGCTGGCCAAGATGCGCATGACCATCGACACCATCCGCCAGATCGACCGCGGCGAAGTGGGCCGCTTGCGCGTGGGCATCGTCGGCTCGGCCATGTGGGGTCCCATCCCCAGCCTGCTGGAAGAATTCCAGACCAAATTTCCCCGCGTCAGCTGGACCATCCATGAATTCGGTCCCACGGTGCAATACGAAGCCTTGCGCGCCAAGCAAATCGATGTCGGTTTCTGGCGCGAACCCAAGCTCAACGACGACGACTTGCGTCACGACAATCTGCGCCAGGAACTGTGCTTCCGCGAAAACGTCTGCGTGGCCGTCAATGAACACCATCCGCTGGCGAAAAACACGTCCATCGAGCTGATCGACATCGCCCACGAGCCCATGCTCACCCTGAACCTCGACAAATCCGCGTTCCCACGCTACCTGGTGCAATGCTGCATCAACGCTGGTTTCGAACCCGTGATTTTCCAGGAAGCGAGCGAACCGCAAACCCTGCTGGCCATGGTCGGCGCGGGGCTGGGCGTGACCCTGGTGCCGGAAACGACGAGCCGTATCGGCTGGCCCGGCGTCGTGTTTCTGCCGATCAAGACCAATCCACCGTCGGCCAACCTGTACATCAGCTACACCACGCTGGACGACGCGCCCGTCGTGCGCGCCTTCTTAAATATTTTGAATCCCCCGGCCGCCTGATCTGCTACGCCACCTATTTATATGCCCCACATATAAATACATAAACAAAAACGTATTTGTCATACATATCTGGCATGATGCATAGTGATTCGGACGCCCATCGTGGCGCCGGTTCCGTGCTTGCCCTGCCCGTCAATTGACGGCGCATCCCAGCCCGCTCCGGCAGCCCCCTTCGATGTTGTACCTATAAAAGAGACGGGGCCGACTGTTGCATGAGCATCACATTGTCGACATAAAAGCATCCGAGGCCAGCAATGATCTTGTGCAATACCGTGCAATGTTGATAAGGAATTATCACCTCATGCATCAAAAACAGGCTAAATCAGCCCCAAATTATATGTTTCACCTATAAAAAATATACAATATCGATCTTCCAGGAGCCAATTCATGAAACTTACACAATTTAGTTTGACGATCGCAGCCGTATTTCTGACTGCTCAAGCGTCCGCGGCTACCCCAAAACTGGGTGTCGTGTATGACGCGGGCGGCAAGTTCGACAAGTCGTTCAACCAATCCGCTTTCGAAGGCGCATCGCGCTTCAAAAAAGACACGGGCATTTCCTTCATCGAAGTACAAGCCTCGAGCGATACGCAAGCCGAGCAAGTCATGCGTGGCCTGGCCCGCAAGAAACTCGACATGATCGCGGCCATCGGTTTTGCGCAAACGCAAGCCGTGCAAAAGGTCGCCAAGGAATTCCCGAACGTGAAATTCGTGCTGATCGACGGCCAGGCCGCCGGCAGCAATGTCAATTCCGTCGTCTTCAAGGAAGAAGAAGGCTCCTACCTGGTGGGCGTGGCTGCAGCCATGGCCAGCAAGAGCAAGAAAGTCGGCTTCATCGGCGGCATCGATATTCCATTGATCCGCAACTTCGCCTGCGGCTACGCGCAAGGCGCGAAGGCCGTCAATCCGAAGACGGAAATCACGCAAAACATGGTCGGCACCACGTCCGGCGCCTGGAATGACCCGGCCAAGGGTGGCGAACTGGCCCGCTCGCAATTCGAGCGCGGCGTCGATGTCGTCTTCGCCGTCGCTGGCGGCAGCGGCATGGGCACCCTGCAAATGGCCAAGGAAAAAGGCAAGCTGGCCATCGGCGTCGATTCGAACCAGAATCATCTGTATCCAGGCAGCATCCTGACCTCGATGGTCAAGCGCGTCGACAACACGGTCTACGACAGCTTCATGCAAGTCAAGAACGGCACCTGGAAGGGCGGCGTCAGCTATAAAGGCTTGAAAGAAGGCGGCGTGGATTGGGCGCTCGATGCGAACAACCGCAAGCTGATTACGCCGGAAATCGAAAAGCGCGTGTTGGGTGCGCGTAAGGACATTATCGATGGCAAGATCAAAGTGATCGATTACCGCGTCGGCAGCAGCTGCCCGGTTTAATTTTTCTCCGTATCTTTTAGCGCGCCGCCGGGGCCAGTCTCCGCGCGGCGCGTTTCCATGAAACTATCCAGTTATGAACCTATGCAGCCAGCAGTAGAATTTCGCAGCATTTCCAAGCAGTTTGGACATGTGAAGGCGAACGCCGACGTCAGTTTCTCCATCGCCAAGGGCAGTATCCATGGCTTGGTGGGGGAAAACGGCGCCGGCAAATCGACCTTGATGAGCATCCTGTACGGGTATTACCGTGCCGACGGCGGAGAAATCTTGCTCGACGGAAAAGTACAGCCTATCCGCAACAGCCAGGAAGCGATCAACCTCGGCATCGGCATGGTGCACCAGCACTTCATGCTGGTCGAGAACTTCACCGTTCTCGACAATATCATGCTGGGCACGGAAGGCGGTTTTCGCCTGGCCAGCCACCGCACGGAAGCGGAAGCGAAATTGCGCGAGATTTGCGCGCGCTACCGCCTCGACGTCGACCCGCTGGCAAAGATCGAAGACCTCTCCGTGGGCGCACAGCAGCGGGTGGAAATCCTCAAGCAGATTTACCGCAGCGCCAATATCCTGATCCTCGACGAGCCGACGGCCGTGCTGACGGCCCAGGAAACGGCGTCGCTGTTTGAAATCCTGCGCCTGTTCAAGGAGCAAGGCAAGACCATCATCCTGATCACGCACAAGCTGCAAGAGATCCTGGAAATCACCGACAACGTCACCGTCATGCGCGGCGGCACGGTGGTGGGCGCCGTGGCGACCGCCGGCACCTCGAAAGAGGAACTGGCCAACATGATGGTCGGCCGCCCCATCCAGAGCCACTTGCCGCGTGCACCGTACAATCCGGGCGCCACGGTGCTGGAAGTGGACGGTCTGCAACTGGCCGACGAGCAACAGATCAAACTGCTGGCCGACATCGGTTTCAACTTGCGCGCCGGCGAAATCGTCGCCATCGCGGGGGTCTCGGGCAATGGCCAGAGCGAACTGCTGGAAATCCTCTCGGGCATGCGCCTGCCGACGTCCGGCAAGCTGCGCTTCCTCGACAAGGACTTGCCGTTTGCCAAGCGCCACGACGCCGACGGCTTGCCGCTGGCCTTCCGCGAGCTGGGCATCGCCCACATTCCAGAAGACCGCTTGCGCGATGGCGTGGTAAAGAATTTCTCCGTCATGCAAAACACCATCCTCGGTTACCAGGATCACCTGAAAAACCGCTGGGGCCTGTTCAACTTCAAGGCCATCGGCGCGCGCTGCGCGGAACTGCTGAAAACCTTCGATGTGCGCCCGGCCAATCCGGACTTGCGCATCGGTTTGTTGTCCGGCGGCAACCAGCAAAAGGTGGTGATCGCGCGCGAAGTGCTGGCCAAGCCGAAACTGATGCTGGTGGGCCAGCCCACGCGCGGCGTCGACATCGGCACCATCGAAAGCATCCATACGCAATTGCTGGCCCTGCGCGACGCAGGCGTGGCGATCCTGCTGGTGTCCGTCGAACTGGAAGAAGTGCGGGCGCTGGCCGACCGCATTCTCGTCATGTGCGGCGGACGCATCACCGGCGAACTGAAAATTGAAGAATTCGATACCACCCGCATCGGTCTGTTGATGGGGGGAATGCATAAATCATGAATAACGACTTGCCACGCTGGGCGACAGCCTTTGTCATGCCCATGTTAAACCTGCTGTCGGCCTTGCTGGTCGCAGCCCTGGTGATTTATATGCTGGGCGAAGACCCGGCCGAATCGCTGTCGATCCTCGTCCACAGCGCCATCCTCAATCCGGAAGGCTTGAGCTACACCCTGTTTTACGCCAGCACCTTCATCTTCACGGGCCTGTCGGTCTCCGTGGCGATGCAGGCCGGGCTGTTCAATATCGGTTCCGAAGGCCAGATGTATATCGGTGGCCTGGGCTTGACGGTGGCCATGCTGGCCTTCGACCAGACCCTGCCCGCCTGGCTATTGATTCCAGCGGCCATGATCGGCGCGGCCCTGTTCGGCGCGCTGTGGGGTTTCCTGCCCGGCTACCTGCAAGCCAAGCGCGGCAGCCACATCGTCGTCACCACCATCATGTTCAACTTCATCGCCGCCAGCCTGATGAACTTCGTGATCGTGAAGTACCTGATTCCGCCGGGCGAACAGAACACGGCCAGCCGCGTGTTTGCGGAAAGCGGCGAAATGCCGCGCCTCTCCACCTGGTTCCCATCCTTGGGCGACACGCCGCTGAACATCAGTTTTATCCTGGCGATCGCCGCACTGGTGATTTACGGCGTGATGGTCTGGCGCTCGTCGTGGGGCTTCAAGCTGCGTGCCACGGGCCTGAACAAGCACGCGGCCCACTATGCGGGCGTGTCGATCAGCAAGATGATCATCATCGTCATGCTGATCTCCGGCGCGCTGGCGGGCCTCGGTTCCGTCAATTCCATCATGGGTTCGACGCATTATCTGTCGCTCAACTTTGTGGGCGGCGCCGGCTTCATCGGCATCGCCATTGCCCTGATGGGTCGCCAGCATCCGGTCGGTATCTTCCTGTCGGCCGTGCTGTTCGGCGCGCTGATCCAGGGTGGCTTCGACTTGTCGCTGGAAAAACCGAATATCCCGACGGAAACTTTCATTTTCATCCAGGGCTTGATCATTCTGTTCTGCGGCGCCATGGAAAACTTCTACGCACCGGCCATTTCCGCCCTGCTCAAGCGCACCAAAGGCTAACACCATGACACTCGACGACTTTCAATTCGCCAGCATCCTGGTATCGACCGTGCGCAATGCGCCCGTCCTGATCTTTGCCGCCATGGCCGGCCTGTTTGCCGAACGCAGCGGCATGATCGACATCGGCCTGGAAGGCAAGATCCTGGCCAGCGCCTTCGCTTCCGCCGCCGTGGCCTACACGACGCAAAACCCGTATTACGGCATGGCTGCCGGCATGCTCGTGTGCGTCGCTCTGGCCCTGCTGCAGGCGTACGTCAGCATCACGCAAAAGGGCAACCAGCTGGTGGCCGGCATGGCGATCAACATCGCCATGAGCGGACTGACGTTTGTGCTGGCGCAATTCTTCTTCCAGCAAGGCGGCCGCACGCCCGACCTCGGTTCGGCGCGGCTGTTCGACGTGGTCTTGCCGGGCACGCAGTACGTGGAACATATCCCGTTCATCGGCTGGGTGTATGCCCATTTGATCGGCGGCCATTCCATCCTCGTCTACGTGGCTTTCCTGTTGATCCCGCTCGTGCACTGGTTGCTGTACCACACGCGCTTCGGCCTGCGCCTGCGCGCCTGCGGCGAAAACCCGCATGCGGCGGACTCGGCCGGCGTGAGCGTAGAAGCGACGCGCTACCTGGCCATGCTGGTGGCCGGCATCCTGTGCTCGTTCTCGGGTGCATATCTTGCCATCGTGCAAAGCGGCTTCTTCCTGCGCGACATGTCGGCCGGCGCCGGCTACCTGGCCCTGACGGCCATGGTGTTCGGCAACTGGCGCCCCGTCTACACCTTCCTCGGCTGTCTGATGTTCGGCTTCTTCGCGGCCATCCAGATTCAAATTGAAGGCGTGGACTTGCCCGTCGTGGGCCGCATCCCAGGCTCCTTGATCCAGATGGTGCCGTACGTGGTCACCGTGATCGTGCTGGCAGGCTTGATGGCGAAATCCATCGCGCCAAAAGCTATCGGCATTCCGTTCGTCAAATCGCGCTAAGTTTCAGCGAGCGCTGACAAAAAGCGAAGCCCGCGGGCTTCGCTTTTTTTACGCCGAAAGAATTGCGTCCAGCGAGAAAAACACGGGCAGCCCCAGGCTGCGCGCCACTTCCACCATCTGGTCGGCGCCCTGCGACGCGCCGCCGAGGCGCAGCACGGCATCGCAATGGCTCAATAAACGCGTCGCATGCGCGTGAAATAATTCCTCATACACTACATCGCCAACCCCGGTGGAGCCGGCCAGCGCCAGCATGGGCAAGGCCAGCCATTCACCGAGCACGGGCATGTGTCCTCTGGCATACAGGGGCAGGCAGACGGCTTGCATGGCTGCCACATTCGCCGCCATCAGGGCGGGATCGTCGCCCGTGCCGGAGCGATACGGGCCGGCAACGAGGATCTGCATGCCCCGCTTCACCGGCATCAGTTGCAATTGCGCATGCTGCAGCAGCATGATGGTCTTGCCGTCGCAGATGCGGCCATCGGCCACCATGCGCATGGCCTGCGCCAGCGGCAGTTCCAGCACTTCGATGTCTTCGCCCTCGTGCGCCAGGCCGCCGCCGTCGCCGATACGGCTGGACGGATCGTATTCGGCAACAAAGAAATGCAGGCGCTCCGTCACGGAGCCGGGGCTCATGAAAGCCTGGAATATCTTTTGCACCTGCCCCACCCGGTAACCGGTTTCCTCTTCCACCTCGGCGCGGATGCGCTGTTCCGCGCTGGCCTCTTCCAGCAAGCCGGCCGCCGCTTCGATGAGGAAACCATCGTGGCCTTCGCGGTAGGTGGGAAAGCGGAACTGGCGGATCAGGATCACCGTGCGCTTGATTTTGTTGTAGAGCAGGATGGTGGCGCCATGGCCGCGGTCATAGGTTTCCCGCGTCTGCGTCTGCCATTCACCATCATGACGCAGGTAGTCGAACGTGGTCTTTTGCAGCAGATACCAGTCGTGCGACAGGGTCTGCACGCCCTGGATACGGACCCGTTCCTGCTTGCTGTTTTCTTCGCGCATAGTGTCTCCTTGTGCTTGCACGGATCGACTTTATCATGCAAACTCGTGCAATATCAAGAAAATACAAGAAAAACCATGCTCACACATCAACGCAAACAATACCTGCTGGACTTGCTCCAGCGCGAAGGCCAGATCGTCGCCAGGGCCGTCAGCGATAGCCTGGGCTTGTCGGAAGACACGATACGGCGCGACCTGCGCGAACTGGCGAAAGAGGGTTTATTGGAGCGCGTGCATGGCGGCGCCCTGCCCTTGCTGCCGCGCTCGCCCGCACTGGCGCCGTTTGCGGGACGCGAACAGATTTTTCCCGAAGCCAAGCCCGCCATCGGCCGCGCGGCGGGCGCCATGATACAAACGGGGCAAGTGGTGTTCCTCGATGGCGGCACGACCGCCGTGCAGCTGGCACGCCAGCTGCCGCGCGACTTGCATGCCACCATTGTCACGCACAGCCCCTCGATTGCCGTCGAACTGGTGAATCACCCATCGATCGACGTGCTGATGCTGGGCGGGCGCCTGTACAAGCATTCGATCGTCGGCGTCGGCGCCGCGACCGTGGAAGCCATCGGCCGCATCCGCGCCGACCTGTATTTCATGGGTGTGTCCAGCCTGCATCCGCAAGCGGGCATCACCACCGGGGATTATGAAGAAGCGTGCGTGAAACGCGCCCTGAGCGAGGCGTCGAGCCGCACCGTCGTGCTGGCCTCGCCGGAAAAGTTCAATACGGCTTCGCCGTTTCAAATCGCGCCCTTGAGCCAGGTCAACGACATCATCGTGCACCGCGACGTGGACGACGCCCTGGTCGCCCCCTACCGCGAGATGGGGATTGGCATCACCCTGGCATGAAAAAAGCGGCCCGCAGGCCGCTTTCGAATAACATTTTTACTGTGGCCAGATCGCCTGCAGCACAGCGGCCAAGTGATAACCGCCCGCGATCAGCTGCTGCTTCGCCAGCGCCGAGCTGGGCACGGGATAATTGTCCGGCACGTTTAAATTCCACACGTTGTAGACCTCGCCCTTGCGGCTGGTCTGCTGCGTGGCCGGTCCCGCCACCACGTCCGTGAAGGCAATTTTTGACGCCGCCAGCGAGGCATCGGCCCACTGATACGGCCAGGTAGCAGGGTCGCCGCTATTGCCGCTCACTTGTGGCGTGCTGGCGATCACGGTGCGGGCGAACTGCTGTGGCGTGCGCGTGCTCAGGCGGCGCATGGCGTAATCGACCACGGTGGTGTCCCAATACGAATGCAGGGGCTTCGTGGGCGATTTCGGATAACTGCTGGCCGGCTTGACCCCGCCATCCTCGGCCGGCAGCGGCGCGGGGATCACGGCGTCCGACAGCGCCGTCATCTTCGCATCGTCGAGCAGCAAATCATTGCCGCCGCGTGCATTGAAAATGGTGACGTCGTCAATCTGCGCCTGCGTGGCGGGCACGAAGAACTGACCATCCTTGCCGACAAACGCATTGCCCACATGCAATGGCTGGTGGATATCGCCCACCAGGTGCGTGATCAAAATCAACGCTTCGCGCTGGCTGAAGCCGTGCGGATTGCTGGCCGCATCAGCCTTGCCTTGCAGCACCAGGATCGCCTGCTTGAGTGTCTGCACAATATCGTCGTCAGCCGTGCCCACGCCATGGTCGTGATAGTGCTCATTCTGGAATGGCACGTTCGTATAATGGTATTCGCCATGCTTGGGGTTCGCCGCGACATAGGTCAACATCTCCGGCGATTGCGGGCCGCAATACGTGCCCTTCACGCAATCGGGCCAGTTGGCGATCTTTTCCAGACTTTCGCCAGGCAACAGCAACTTGGCGATGTGCACTTGGGCAGCGCTCCCCTTGAGCAATTGATCGGCGATGGCGCCCACGGCGCGGTGGCCGTCATTGCCCCAGGCCAGCACATTGCCGGACGCAAAAGCGGCGCCCAGCGCCAGTACGGTCATCAATTTTTTCACGCTTACTCCTTTGCTTGCGGCGCAGCCTTGGCCGGCTTCGGATACTGCTTGTTGATGTCGATGGGCTGCGCATACGCCGAGCTCCACGTCTGCTCATGCAGCGCGGCAATGCGCTGCGCCATGGCGTCGTTGCGCAGCACCACTTCCAGGTTGCGCGACAAGTCGAAATAGCCGCCCGCCCAGTTGCTCGTGCCGACCCAGGCCAGCTTGCCATCGATGCTCATGGTCTTGCTGTGGATCACGCGCGCAAACGGGATGAAGCCGGTCGATGCCGTCGGCAAGGTGACGATGCGAATTTCCACGTTCGGCATCAGGGCCAGGCTTTTCAGGTAGGCAATGGCGGGCGCTTCCGTGTTCCAGCTTGATACCATCAGCTTGATTTTCACGCCGCGCTGAGCAGCGGCGCGCACGGCATTGTCGATCACGGCGTAGTACGGCCGCGTGCGGTTTGGGCCATACGACAGCGGCGCGTAGTCCAGCAACTGGATGCGCACTTCGTTTTTCGCTTCCGCCAGCAAGGCCGGCAAGCCCGTTTCCGAGTCGCCCACGCCGGCCGGGTTGTAGGCATTCGGGCTGGCCAGCAGGAAAGCGTTTTGCGCGTAATTGGCCGGCACCACCTTGCTGTTGAGTACCGTGGCGCGGCTGCCTTGCGACGTCAATGCCTGGGCTTGCCAATCCTGTTCGAAGATCGCCTGCACTTGGCCAACCATGGCGGCTTCCGTGATCTTCAAGCCCGTTTCATGGATGTGCTCGAACGAGCGCCAGTCGAAATTCTGGCTGCCGATGTACGCGACCTCACCATCGACGGCCAGGTATTTCGCGTGCACGATGCCGTTGCCCGTGATTTTATTGAAATCGATGAGGCGCAAGTCCAGGTTCGGAATCGCCTTGATCTGCGCGATGGTGGCCGCTTCCGACAGGCCCACGCCCTTCTGGTCCAGCAGGAAGCGGATTTTCACGCCACGCTGGCCGGCGGCCGTCAGGCTGGCCAGCACTTTTTCAAAAGCCGTGCCCGGCTTGCTGACGGCATAGAACTGCGCGATGACGATCTCTTTTTTTGCCCCGTCGAACAGCTCGGTCCACACGGCAACAGGCTCGCGCAGGTCGGGATTCGTCAGGGTGGTTTCCACGGGCGAGGTGTGCACGAGCTCAAAGCCGGGAATGGTGAAATCGGCGTGGGCCGTGCCCGCGAACAGGGTAGTGACGAGCAGGGAAACAAATAAACGACGCATGGTTTTTCCTTGTAAAGATTATTGGACGCGCACGATGCGGCCGGCCGCCGTGGCGCTGCCGGCCGGCTTGCCGGCACGCGCGCGGTCGATCAGGTAATTGCTGAAGGCGTCGATGTCGCGCACACCCGTGTCGAGCCGGCGCGTGCCGGCCGCCAGCACGGTGAAGCGGTCGCCGCCGCCGGCCAGGAAACTGTTGGCGGCGACTCTGTATTGTTGATTGTCGTCAAGGGGAATGCCATTGAGCATGATGCTGCCTGGCAGCACACGCTTGCCTTGCGGTTGCGTGCTGTCCCAGCGATAAGTAAAACCGTCGGACACTTGCAGCAGATTGCCCTCGCCGGCCTCTGCACCCGGCCATTGCTGCTCGAGCAAGGTACGGATTTGCGCGCCGGAAAGACTCACAACGATCAGGGTATTGCCGAACGGTACAACTGCCTGATTCTGGCCCACGTTCGTCATCAGGTCGGCGCCCGCTTCCAGGTCCTTGCGGATGCCGCCATTGTTCATCAAACCGATTTGCGCGCCGGCGGCGCGCGCGCCGAACAGGGTGCTATCGGCCACCAGGTCGCCCAGCGGGGAAGCGCCGCCGCCCTTGGTGCTGCGGCCCACGTTCGGCACGGCGATGGCGGCCACGGGACGCGACAATTCCGCCGCGCTGCGCTGCTTAACCGATTCCAGGTAGGCTGCGACGGCCGGGTCCGGCTCATACATGCCTGGCAGCATGACGACGTTTTGCGCGCTGGCATCGACGACGGCATTCTTGACGGGATCGACCTTGAGCTTGATGCGCGTCAACATGTGTCCGCCCATCTGCGCCTGCGTCACCAGGCGGCCATCGACACGGCACAGATAACCCTGGTGCGAATGGCCGCTGATGACCAGTTGAATAGCCGGGTCGAGGCGTTTAACCACGTCGACCACTTCGCCCTTCAGGTGGCTGCAGTCGGGCTGGTCGACAGCTTCCTTGGTCTCGCCGCCCTGGTGCAGCAGCACCACGAACACGCCCACGCCTTGCGCCCGCAGCTGCGGCAAGGTGGCGTTAATGGCGTCCGCTTCATCGCCAAACTGCAGGCCGGCAATGCCGGCGGCCGTCACCACGGACGGCGTATCCTTCAGCACGGCGCCGATCAGGCCCACCTTGACGCCATGCGCCTCTTCGATGCGGTAGGCGGGCAACAGGGACTTGCCCGTTTGCGTGTCGATGACATTGGCCGCCATATAAGTGTAGCTGGCGCCCTTGAAGTCGGGCGTGAACTTGCACGCCTTGTCGGCGCGCGATGATTCACAGCCGCCGCGCTGCTGGCGCAGCAATTCCGCCTTGCCCTGGTCAAATTCATGGTTGCCGACGGAACTGGCCTTCATGCCCAGCATGTTCATGGCGACGATGCTCGGCTCGTCCGCCCACAGCGCCGACATGGCGGGGCTGGCGCCGACCAGGTCGCCATTGCCGACAAAGATCAGCTGCGCGTCTTCGCGCCGCCAGGCCGTCAGGGCGCCGGACAAGGTATCGATGCCGCCAGCCTGCACCGTCTTGCGCTCGGCATCGGCAACGCTCGTGTAGCTAAATTTGCTGCGGTCGAGATTGCCATGGAAGTCGTTCAAGGCAACCAGGTTCACTTCAATCGGGCCGCTCAGCGCAGCCTGCGGCGCGGAAGAAAAATTGCTGCAACCGGACAGGATGAGGATCAGGGCCGCAGTAGCGACCGGAGTGCGTAGGAAGTGAGCCATGGAATCGATATGTCAAAAAAGAGAAAGGGTAAACCATCTTGTCTATAAAAAAACGGCTGGTGTCGCCACCAGCCGTTTTTTAGTTTGCCAAGCTACGGGGCAAAGACGAGATTAGAACTCGTACTTGATCGTCGCTTGCAGTGCCCATTGCGATTCGCCCTTGGCTTGGCGCGTTTCCAGGCTTTCCACCACAGGACGGGTGTTGTACACATACTTGCCGTTTTCCATACCAACGTAGTCGACGAAGCTGCGCACCTGACCACCAGCCGATTGGAAGGCCACTTCATTGATACGGCCCCATTTACGGTTGATCATGTTACCGACGTTCAGGATGTCGAAGGTGAAGATACCCTTGTTACCTTTAAAGAAGCCTGGCACTTCCTGGCTCAGACGCACGTCGAAGCTGTTGGTCCATGGTGCAAAGCTTTCGTTACGGCCAATCACGCCGCCCTTGGCCTTACGCAGGTCGCCATTCGCGTTGACGACGCTCCAGAACGCCGCTTCGTTGGCGGCACGTGCCGCTGGCGTGGCACCGGCGAACACCACTTCACCCGAACCTGGGGCTTTAGGAATGTACATCAAGTCATTGCCGGCCAGGCCGTCACCGTTCAAGTCATTGTTGATGGTCCAGCTGTATGGCTTGCCGCTACGGCCTTCATAGAACAGACCGAAGGTGGTCTTGTACTCGCCGAAGAAGCGTTTTTGCCAGTTGACGTTCGCCGTGAAGCGGTCCTTGACCATGTAGTTCGAGTTCGACGCGACGTTTTCGTTCGGGTTGAAGACGGCACGGCCGCCCCAGTTCGAGCTCGAGGTCGACGACGTCAGCGGCGACACTTCAGTGGCATCGCTGTAGGTGTACGACGAACCCCACGACAGGCCTTCGCGCAGCGGGCTACGCAGCGACAAGGTCAGCACGTTCGATGCACCCTTGTCGGTGTTCGTGGCCATCAGAACTTGACCAAACGCAGCATTGCTGCCTGCCTTGGTCAAGGCGCTGCAAGATGCACCGCCAATCAAGCTGCCCGAAGCGTTCCAGCACGACGCTTTGTACGCGTTCGCGCCATAGTACAGCGGACGGCCGTCGCTACCGGTTGCCGTTGGCGCACCCAGGTTCAGCTCCTGGTAGTAGATCGAGTTCTTGGTTTGCAGACGCAGGTACTCAGCACCTACGATCAGCCCCATCCATGGCAATTCATGTTCAAATGCCAGATTGGCTTTCCACACCGAAGGTTGCGCCAGATCGGAACTCAGCAAGTCTACTTTCATTGCAGGGATCACCGGACCCAGATTGGTAGGCTGCTTGGTTGGATCAGGATTGAAGAAGCCAGGCGTATCCAGGCAGGTACCAGCCGAAGACGAGCAGGTGTAGTTTTGCGTGGCCATGCCGGTGTTCTGGTATGGATTGCCCAGCCAGACACTGGCTGCCGCGCCCTGGAACAAGCCGAAGCCGCCGCGCACTTGCGTCGGACGTGCCGAGTCAAACTTGTAATTGAAGCCGACGCGCGGCTGATACAGATTTTCACCGTCGATGGTACGCGTATTATCCACACCGAAACCGCCGGTTTGACGACCGAACTGGCTGGTACGTGCGACCGTTGGCAGCGCCGCGGTCGGATTGTAGATGGGCTTTTCGCCGATACGGGTACCGTCAATGCGCAAGCCGGCGCTAATGGTCAGCTGCTTGCTGACGTCCCAGGTATCTTGCACGAACAGGCCGATGTTTTTCAGCGAGAACGTTGCAGTGGCGTCAGCCAACGTGCGGCCAGGCTGCGGAACCTGATAGCTATACGAGCTTGGTCGGCCCAGGCGGAAGTTTTCCAGTACGGCAGCTTGGATCTGCGCTGCGGTCGTGGCCTTGTTGCCGCAATCGATAGTACCGAACGAGTACGTGACCTTGGCGCTGCTGTTGATACAGCCAAAGGTGTAGTTACCGTTAACGTTTTGCAAGAATGCATTATAGACATCGTTCTTGCTGTAATCCGTACCGAACTTGACTTCGTGATCGCCCAGCGCCCAGGTACCGGCAGCGTAGAAATCTTTGGTCTTGGTGCCCAGCACGTTCATCTGACGGCTTTGTTCCGTACCAAAGTTCAGGAAGCGGTTACCGGTCGCCAGGCTGGCTGGCGCACCATCCGGCAGCGCGCCAGAGAACTGCAAACCCATGGCTGGCAGGTAAGCATTATTTTTAGGCACGCTGTCATATTTACGCGACGATACCTTGACTTCGGTCGAGAACGTTGGGGTCCATTCGGCCGTCCATTGGCCAACCAGCGTTTCCAGGTTCTTTTCCTGGTTGTACCAGTAAGAGCTCAGCGACAGGCCCGTCGGCGAGAAGCCGGTGTAGATCGGTTCAGCTTGCTCGGTCTTGGCATAACGCAACATGATGCGTTGGGTATCGGTCAAGTTCCAGTCCAGTTTCAGCAGCTTTTCCTTGGCCGTGAATGCCGAGCCACCAGGAATCGCCAAGCTGCCGATATCCATACCGTACTTGTCCTTGGCGATGGCGATAGCGCCATCGATGGCCGATTGGGTAATCGCGACGTTGGTCTGCGCACTACCGACAGGACCGAAGGCCGGGGCGCCGCGCGAACTCTTGGTTTCTTCGTAGTTGGCAAACAGGAAAAGTTTGTCTTCGATCAGTGGGCCGCCCAGGGTGATACCCTTGGTGGTGTCTTTCGATTTTGGCGGGGCGTAGTATTGGCCGGTGGTATCGTTGTAGCGGTCGCCAGCGGTGCTGTCATTGCGGAACACGTAGTAAACGCTGCCCTTGACCTTGTTGGTACCGGATTTGGTCACGGCGTTGATGTTGGCGCCGGTATAGCCTTTTTGCGTCACGTCATAGTTGGCCACGTTCACTTGCACCGACTGGATCGCTTCGATCGAGATCGGTTGCTTGCCAGTGGCGGTACCGGAAGCTTCCAGGCCGAAGGTGTCGTTCACGGCCACGCCGTCAATCGTCATCGAGTTGTAGCGCGAGTTCTGGCCAGCGACGGAAATTTCGCCGCGTTCCTTGTCAGTCTGCGACAGGCGCGGGTCGGCGCGGGCGTAATCTTGCAAGCTGCGCGAGATCGATGCCTGGGTTGCCAGTTCGGTCGGGCTGATATTGGTGCCGGCGCCCATGTTGTTGCGGTTAAAAACCTGGTTGCGGATGGCGTTCGTGCTGACATTCACCACTTGCATCTGCGCGCCCAGAGTCGCATCGACGCTGGCCGTTTCCGCCAGCTGGATGAAGACGCCTTCGCGTTTTTCCACTTCGCCATTCTTGGTGATGGTGATCGTGTAAGGACCGCCTGCGCGCAAGCCACGTGCAACATAGCGGCCTTCGGCATCGGTGGTTACATTGCTGACCGAGCCAGATTCAACGTGAACGATATTGACCTGTGCGCCAGCTGCAGGCTTGCCGTCATTGGACGAAATACGTCCGCTGATGGCCGAGGTCGTGTTCTGTGCGATCGATGGTATCGTCGCCAGTGCAATAGACAGACTGAACGCGATTTGCGTTAGCCGAAGCCGTTTGTGATTGATCATCTTTAACCCCAGAAAAGACTATTATTTTTTGAAAATCCTGGATTGCCCCACCATCCGGCTGCGCCGCACAGCAACACAAACACAAGATCTCCTCTTTACGATGCTGCAACTGTTACGCCGGCTGGACTGGCTGCGGTCCTGACAAGACCATCACAAAACGCCGCTCCACACATCACAACCATTCATATTCAGACAATAACGGCGGAAAAAACTGCGACCGATCCGTACGACCCAGGGCGCTAGCACCTGTGTCATTCACCCGACATGCTTACCCGGCTAACATGGCAAGCCGCGAGTGTAATTGTTAAATATTTCAAGACTGTGACACGGCGGCAAAATGCAGAGGAATGTCGTCATTTAGTTGCGCGACTATTTGTTTCACTCTGCATCTCACCTGTATTTACTGCAAATACCCATCTTCATACGCTATCAGCCATACGAATTGTGACTTTTTAATATCACACTCATCCCACTATGCATCATCAAAAAATGGATGACAAATACGTTTTTTTTTACATATTTATATATTTTAAGTATAAATAGCATGGGGTAACTAGCTGGATTGATATCGTGCTGACAGCGTCCGGGCTTATGGCGCGAGATTATAAATGAGCAATATGTACTTGAAATTGATTCATCCAGGAAATTAGATAAAGTCGTGCATCTGCCGTCATTTGTGTCGCATGGCCGCCACAAAATTAACAAAAGAACATTGATGTGAGTTGAGGGGACAAATGAAAAACGGCCGGAAGATCCGGCCGCTCAAAGAGTATCAGTTGCTAACGTCGTGCAACTTACGGTTTCATACTCTTGCCTGCCTTGTCGGCGGCGGCAATTTGCGCTTCAAAGCGGGCGAAACGGGTATCGAGCGCCTTCAGCAGACGTTGCTTGTCCGCATCAGCCAGGAAGGAATACCGCAGGCTGTTGTACGACAGTTTTTTGATTTCCGCATAATCTGTCTTGTACTGGCTGGCAAACAGCACGTATTCATTCGACAAGGTATTGCGCGAGACGCCCGCGTCATCGGTGGAAATCACGAACGGCACGCCATACTTGCGGTACAGGGTGATCGGATGGGCCTGGCCCTTGATGCCGAGAATGTAATCGTTGCTGGTCAGGTTCACTTCCACGGGAATATTACGTTCGCGCATCTTCTGCATGGTCGCCAGCGCATTGTGCTCGTACGCGATATCCATGCCGTGGCCGATACGGTCGGCGCCCGCCACATCGACGGCTTCGGCGATATGGAACGCCATGCCTTCCGGCGGCACCATGCCCAGCGCCAGCTCGCCGGCGTGCAGGGCGATCTTGACGTTCGGGTATTTTGCCTTGAGGAACTTGAACATTTCCATGTGCAGGCTGTAATCGCGCATCGACACATTCACGCTTTCCTGGCCCACGATGTTCACGCCCACCAGCAGCGGATTCAGGCTGGCCGCCTTGAACGCGGCCACCATGGACGAGAACACTTGCGATGGCGACAGGAATCGCAGCACGTACGCCTGGTAGCGCATGGTGAAGTTCGCATCGTCGATGCCGGCGCTGCTGGCGTTGACGTTGTCGTTGTAGGCGGTGATGCTTTTCTGGAAGCTGGCATCCTGCTCGAGGCTCTGCGTCCAGTTGGCCAGCACGGCTTGCAACGCTGCCGGCGGCAAGCCCGGCGTCAGCACCTGCTGGTCGAACTGCGTGTTTTGCACGAATGGCGACAGCTCGAAAATCGTCTCGATGTAGCTGAGGTTTTCCGCGATGGCGCGCTGCTTCAGGGTTTTCAAGCCGTCAGCCGTGTTGCTCGACGCCACGGGGCCGAAGTAGCCGAAGGTGTCAAAAAAAGTGCGGTCCGGCGGCGTCTGGATGGCGCCATGGTTATAGAAATCCTTGGTCGACCAGCGCTGCAGCAATTCCGCATACAGGCCCGCATCGGCAAACACTTCCGTAGACGACAGGCATCCACGCTGCGCGGCCGGCTTGACGCGCTCGGCCGCCACGACGTCCTTGTTGCTTTCGATGCGGTACGTCGTCTTGTTGACGCAATAGTTTTCCTTGTCGACCCAGTCGAGGAATTGCTCGGCGTAAATGGCGCCCGAGTAATGATGATGCAGATCACCGCCCTTGGGCATCATGGAGAAGAACAGGCTCAACTCGGCTGTCTTCGGCTGCGCACCGGCAACCAGGGCGGCAAAGTGGCGCGCGGTGGCCGCTTCATTGGAAGACGGGGCGGCCTGCGCCGTTCCAGTCAATGCCAGCGCGGCGCCAAGCGCCAGGCCAGTGAGTTTCTTGTGCATTCGCATTCTCGCTCAGGATAATTCGTGTTGAACAACGGGTAGATCAGCCCTGCCCCCGCACATGCACGCATTGCCCGCCTGAATAGGTGGCGGCCACGGCGCGGTCGTCACCTAGCAGCGCAAAGGCAAACAGCAATTCCTCCAGGCTTTGACAGCCGGCCGTGCGGCGCTCGAGCAACGGCGTCGACTGCTTGTCGAGCACGATGAAGTCCGCTTCCGTGCCTGCCGTAAAATTGCCGAGGGTGCCTTCCAGCTGCATGGCCCGTGCGGCGCCCAGGGTCGCCAGGTAAAACATGCGCAAGGCGGGCAGATAGCTGCCTTTCAAGCGTGCTACTTTATAGGCTTCGTTCATGGTTTGCAACATCGAGAACGAGGTGCCGCCGCCCACATCGGTCGCCAGCGACAGCAGCACTTTCGCCGCATCGGCCCGCTCGAAATCGAACAGCCCGCTACCGAGGAAGAGGTTTGACGTAGGACAAATGGCGGCCGCCGAAGACGTTTCCGCCATACGTGCGCGGTCGCGCTCGTCGAGCCAGATGCAGTGGCCAAACATGGCGCGCGGGCGCAGCATGCCGTACTGGTCATACACATCGAGGTAACTGCGCGACTGCGGATGCAGTTCGCGCACCCAGCGGCATTCATCCTCGTTTTCCGATACATGCGTCTGCAAATAGGTATCCGGGTAGGCGCGCGCCAGCTCGCCCGCCAGGTGCATCTGTTCATTCGTCGATGTCGGCACGAAACGAGGCGTGATCGCGTACAGCGAGCGGCCGTGCTTGTGCCAGCGCTGGATCAGCTCCTCGCTTTCGCGCGCGCCGGACTCGGCTGTATCGCGTAGGAACTCTGGGCAATTGCGGTCCATCATGACCTTACCCGCCACCATGCGCAAGCCGCGCGCCTCGCTGGCGCTGAAGAAGGCATCGACCGATTGCGGATGCACGCTGCCATACACCATGGCCGTGGTGGTGCCGCAGCGTAGCAGTTCATCGAGGAAAAACTCGGCCACGTTGCGCGCATGCTCGGGATTCTCAAACGCGCGCTCGGTGGGGAATGTGTACGTTTCCAGCCACGGCAGCAGGCCCGGCGCGGGCGAAGCGATCATTTCCGTCTGCGGGAAATGCAGATGCGTATCGATGAAACCGGGTACGATCAGCTTGCCCCGGTAATCGACGATCTGCGTGCCGGGCGGCAAAGTCGGCTGCAGTTGCGCATAATCGCCGGCTGCCACGACCTTGCCATCGGCCACGATCAGCAAGCCATCGGCATGCCAGGCGTGCGCGTCCTCGCTAAAGGCGGGATCGGCGTGGAAGTGCAGCAAGCTGGCTCGGTAAGCTTGCAATGTGGCAGGAACAATCGGCATGACTTCTTTCTATAACGGGTGAATGGCGGCGCGTGCTGGGCGCCGCAGTGGCGCGCTGGCAGAGGCCAGCCGCAGCGGTGCGGCCAGGGCGGCGGCAGCCGCTTCCTCCCATACCATCAGTAATTGACAGGCAACGGACGCGGCGATCACGGCCGGCGCCTTGTTGCGGATGCCAGGCATGCCGATCGGGCACACCATGGCGGCAATGCGCTCGTCCGGCACGCCGCGCGCCTGCAGGCGGTGCTCGAACTGCTTGCGTTTCGTGTGCGAACCGATCAAGCCGAACCAGCCTGCATCCTCGCGCTCCATGATGGCTTGCGTCAAACGTTGATCCAGCGCATGGCTATGCGTCATGACAAGAAAACTGCCGCCCGACGGCGCCATGGCGACAAATTCCTCGGGCGTATCGGTGGCGGCGATGCGCACATTATCGGGTAGTTGCGCAGGAAACATGTCTTCGCGCTCATCGACCCAGGTGATATTGCAGGGCAAGTGGGCCAGCGCGCGCACGATGGCGGCGCCCACATGACCGGCGCCAAACAAGGTCAGGTGCGCGCGCGGCGCCAGGCAAGGGTCAACCAGCCAGCGCCGGCCCTTGCCATCCTGAGCGACATGAGTACTACGTTCGCGTGAAAACGTGTCGGGCGCCTGGGCTGGCATGCCGGCGATCAACGTGCCCGCCGCATCGAACAGCGCCGACGCGGCGTCGCCGTCGAGTGCCGTGACTTTCCAGCTATCGTGCTGGCGGCGTTCGCGCAAGGCGGCCAGCAATGCATTCAGACTGGCATCGATATACTCGAACGCCAGGTGGACGACGCCACCGCAGCATTGCCCCAGGCTGGGGCCCAGCGCAAAACGTTCGAGCCGCGCATGCGTGTCTCGTGTCGCCAGCATGGTCTTGGCGATTTCCACGGCGCGCAATTCCAGGTGGCCGCCACCGATGGTATCCACCTGGCCTTCGAGGGTGACGCGCATCTTCGCCCCTGCCTCGCGCGGTCCGGAACCTTCCACCAGGGCCACCGTCACCAGTACGGATGCCTGCGTGTCATTCTCGATTGCTGTCAGCCAGTCGCTCATCCTCTGCTCCTATGCGCTAGCGCAAACCGCTTGCACGGCCATGACCGCCTTGAGGATTTCCTCGCTGGTGGCGGGCGCGTTCAGCGGTGGCTGCACGGCATGATGGCCGACGCTGGAAATGGCGTCGCGGATGGCAAAGAACACGGAAAACGGCAGCAGCAATGGTGGCTCGCCCACGGCTTTCGAACGATGGATGCTGTCTTCCACGTTGCGGTTCTGGAACAGTTTCACACGAAAATCTTCTGGGCAGTCGGAAATGCCGGGAATTTTATACGTCGATGGCGCGTGCGTCATCAGCTTGCCCGCCGCATTCCACCACAGCTGCTCCGTCGTCAGCCAACCCATGCCCTGGATAAATGCGCCTTCCACTTGACCCAGATCAATCGCGGGATTGAGCGACTGGCCCGCATCGTACAAGGCATCGGCGCGCAGCAATTTCCATTCACCGGTCAGGGTATCGACCACCACTTCGGCCACGGCCGCGCCATACGCGTAATACGAAAACGGATGACCCGTCATCGTCTTCGCATCCCACGACAAGCCGGGCGTGGCATAAAAACCGTCCGACCACAGTTGCACACGAGCCAGATACGCCTTCTGCACCAGTTCGGCAAACGCAACGACGTGACCCTTCACGTGGAGATGGTTATCGAAGAAGCGCACGCAAGCTGCCTCGCCGCCATACAGTTTGACCGCGTAATCAGCCAGGCGTTCACGGATCTGGCGCGCCGCATCCTGCGCCGCCTTGCCGTTCAGGTCGGCACCGGTGGAGGCCGCCGTGGCCGACGTGTTCGCCACCTTGCTGGTGTCGGTGGCCGTGGCCCGCACGCGATCCAGGTCCAGCCCCAGCTCGTGCGCCACCACCTGCATGACCTTGGTATTGATGCCCTGCCCCATTTCCGTGCCGCCATGGTTGACCAGTACGGAGCCATCCACATACACGTGCACGAGCGCGCCCGCCTGGTTCAGATGCGTGACGTTGAAGGCGATGCCGAATTTCAAGGGCGTGAATGCCAGACCCTTCTTCAACACGGGACTGGCCTCGTTGAAGGCGTCGATGGCGCGGCGGCGCGCGCGGTAATCGCTGCTCTCTTCCAGTTCAGCAACTAGCTCATGAATGACGTTGTCGACGATGGTCTGCCCGTACGGCGTGACGTTACGCCCTTCCGCATCGTTGCGCCCATAGAAATTGAGCAGGCGGATATCGAGCGCATCGCGTTGCAAGTGGCGGGCGATTTCATCGATCACGTACTCGATGGCAATGGCGCCTTGCGGCCCGCCAAAGCCGCGGAAAGCCGTGTTCGACTGGGTATTCGTCTTGCCGCAGGCGGCGCGGATATCCACGTCCGACAGGTAATACGTGTTGTCGAAGTGGCAGACGGCGCGCGTGGCGACCGGGCCGGACAGGTCGGCCGAGTAGCCGGCGCGCGTGGTCATGTCTACCTTGGCGGCAAGTATCCGGCCCTCGTCGTCGTAGCCCACCTCGTATTCATAGTAGAAACAGTGGCGCTTGCCCGTCACCAGCATGTCGTCGTCGCGGTCGGCACGCAATTTCACGGGACGCTTCAATTTGGCCGCCGCAATCGACGCCGCCGCCGCCCACAGGGCAGACTGCGATTCCTTGCCGCCGAAACCGCCGCCCATGCGTCGGCATTCCACGGTGATGTTATGCGAATGCACACCCAGCGCATGCGCCACCACGTGCTGCATCTCGCTCGGATGCTGGGTCGAGCACAGTACCAGCATGCCCTGCGCTTCCTTCGGGATGGCGTAGGAAATCTGTCCTTCCAGATAAAACTGTTCCTGTCCGCCCACATACAACTGGCCCTTGACCACATGCGGCGCACCCTCGAACGCGGCCTGGTAGTTGCCGCGCGTCAGTTGCATCGGCGGCAGCACGTACGATTGTGCGGCCTTGGCCGCTTGCGGTGTCATGATCGCGGGCAATTCCTCGTACGACACCTGTGCCAGGCGGGCGGCGCGGCGCGCATGGTCGTGCGTATCGGCTACCACGATGAAGATGGGCTGGCCCACGTATTGCACCAGATCAAAAGCCAGGATGGGATCGTCGTGGATAATGGGACCGCAATCATTGGTGCCGGGAATGTCCTGCGCCGTGTAGACGGCGACAACCCCTTGCGCACTGCGCACGGCCGACAAATCCATGGCCGTGATGCGCGCGTGGGGCTTTTGCGACAGGCCCAGGGCCGCATGCAAGGTACCCTGTAATTCGGCGATATCGTCCGTATACGTCGCTTGCCCCAGCACATGCAATTGCGCCGACTCATGCGGGCTGGGCTTGCCCACGGCGGCCCAGGCGGCCGCTTGCAATTCGGGCGTGGCAGGATGGTTCATGCTGGTCCTTTCAGGCGCGGCAAGCGTAGGCGTTGACGGCAGTGCGCTGCAAAGGCGCACCAGGGCGTGTTTCCAGCCAGAAGCGGCGCAACAGGTTTTGCGCCGTCGTCATGCGGTAAGTATTCGACGCGCGCATGTCGGATAGCGGTGCATAATCGTCAGCCAGCAAGCGCATGGCGATGAGCAGATTGTCTTCCGTCCACGCCTGTCCTAGCAAAAACGCTTCCGCTTGCGCGGCCCGTTGCGGCGTGGCGGCCATGCCGCCAAAGGCGATGCGCGCATCGATAATGCGCTCGCCGTCGAGCTGGAAGGCAAACGCGGCGCATACGGCCGAAATATCCTGGTCGAAGCGCTTGGCCAGTTTATACGTGCGAAATTGCACGTCGGCACGCGGTAAGGGCACGTGCACGGCTTCGACAAATTCGCCAGGCTGCAAATCTTTCTTTTGGTAAGCCAGATAGAAGTTTTCCAGCGGCATGATCCGCTGGCCGCCTGGACCGCGCAGCACAATCTCGCTGCCCAGCGCAATCAGCCACGGCATCGAGTCGCCGATGGGCGAACCATTGGCCACATTGCCACCCAGGGTGCCGGCGTTGCGAATTGGCAAGGAGGCAAAGCGCTGCCACAGTTCCGACAATTCTTCCGAGTAATGTCCGCACAGCGCCGCATAGGCGTCGTTCAGGCTGGCGCCGGCACCAATCTGCAGCTTGCCATCAACGATGGCGATGGTTTTCAGGGCCGTCACGTTACCAAGATAAATAATGTCGCCCAGGTCGCGCAGTTGCTTGGTCACCCACAAGCCCACATCGGTGGAGCCTGCCAGCAGACACGCTTGCGGCTTTTCCACGCGCAACGCCACCAGTTCGGCGATGCTGCGCGGCGCGTGGAAGTACTGGCCGCCATGTTCATACGTGGTCAAGCTAGTGCGCTGCAACGCCCGCAATTGCTGCGCCAGGGCATCGCGATCAAACGTGACGTGCGGCAATTCACCCATGCGTTTGGCCGCATCGATGATGGGCCGGTAACCGGTGCAACGGCACAGATTGCCCGACAGGGTGTCGTCGATTTCACAGCGCGTGGGAGTCTCGCCGTTTTTTGCCAGATACATGCCCCACAGCGACATGACGAAGCCGGGCGTGCAAAAACCGCACTGGGAACCGTGGCACTCGACCATCGCCTGCTGCACCGGGTGCAAGGCGCCGTCGGGCTGTTGCAAGTCTTCCACAGAAAACAGGGCCTTGCCATCGAGGGTGGGCGTAAGCTGGATGCAGGCGTTGACGGCCTTCATTTCGACCTGGCCATCCACCAGGCTGCCGATGACGACGGTGCAGGCGCCGCAATCGCCTTCGGCGCAGCCTTCCTTGGTACCTGTGCAATGCAAGTCCTCGCGCAGGTGCTGCAACACAGTCTGCGTAGGGGCGGCGTTGCGTACTTCCTGTACGGCACCACGGTAATAAAAGCGGATCGGTTCTGACATGCTGGCCTCGGTATAGTCCCAGTATAGGAGATTAACACCGGCATATGGGACAACTATATGCAAAGACTGATTTTACTTATCATCCAATATCAATACCCTTCAAACAGCATAGGGATGGTTCGCATGCCAGTGCTCGGCGATATCGATGCGGCGCGTGATCCACACTTGCTCATGGCCCTGCACATAGTCGAGGAAGCGCGCCAGTGCGGCCGCACGGCCAGGGCGCCCCACCAGGCGGCAATGCAAGCCCACCGATAGCATCTTGGGCTGATTCAAGCCGTTCGGATCGCCTTCCGCGTACAGCACGTCGAAAGCATCCTTCAGATAGTCGAAAAACTGCGTACCCGAATTAAAGCCTTGCATGGCGGCAAAGCGCATGTCGTTCGTGTCCAGGGTGTAGGGCACGATCAGCTGCGGCTGCACGGCCAGCATGCCGGCGGCATCCGTGTACGCCACTTTTTCCCAGAATGGCAGATCGTCGCCGTAATAATCCGCGTCGTAGCGGAAACCGCCATGCTCGACCACCAGTTTGCGCGTATTCGGAGAATCGCGCCCCGTATACCAGCCTTGCGGGGCGGCACCCGTCAATTCGCGGATGATCTGCACCGCTTCGCGCATGTGTTCGCGTTCCGTTGCTTCATCCATGTTCTGATAGGAAATCCAGCGCAAGCCGTGGCAAGCGATTTCATGCCCCAGTTGCTGGAACGCAGCCACTGCCTCCGGATTGCGTTTCAAGGCCATCGAGACGCCAAACACCGTCAATGGCAAGCGCCGCTCCTCGAACATGCGCAGCAAGCGCCATAATCCGGCACGCGAGCCATATTCATAAATCGACTCCATGCTCAGGTGGCGTGCGGGAAAAGCGGCCGCCCCGATCATTTCCGATAAAAACGTTTCCGAAGCAGGATCGCCATGCAGCACGCTGTTTTCCGCCCCCTCCTCGTAATTAAGGACGAATTGCAGCGCGATGCGGGCCTTGCCCGGCCATTGTGGATGGGGTGGCGTGCGGCCATAGCCGATCAAGTCGCGTGGATAATCTTCGTAATTGTTCATGCGGAGGCGCGCCTATAGGAGGACAATGTTGGCTATATGCCCAATCATATAGCCAGGCGCAGTCACCGGTATATGATTTGCACGATAAGCACATTCACTCACCCTATATACAGGATAGCAAATGGGAAAACTCAGCACGCATGTACTCGATATCGCCCACGGCAGGCCGGGAGCCGGCGTCAAAGTGGCCTTGTTTTCAGTTGCGCCGGAAGGAAAAGTGCTATTGAAGATGGATATGACCAATAGCGATGGCCGCTGCAGCACGCCATTACTGGAAGGCGAGAGCATGAAGGCGGGCCAGTATGAGCTGGTGTTCAATGCAGGCGACTATTTCGCTGCCCAGGGGGTGGAACTGCCTTCGCCCCGTTTCATCGACCTGGTCACCCTGGCCTTCGGCATTGCGCATACCGATGAGAATTACCACGTGCCGCTGGTGGTGTCGCCATGGTCGTATTCGACTTATCGCGGGAGTTAAGCGACGTTAAGCCAAAAATGCAGCGCACAGCGCTGCTTTTTTACGCCTGTCTGCCTGACAAGACAAACCAGCAGACGAAAAAAAACCCGTCAATTGCTTGACGGGTTTTTCTCTACTGCGA